>CAYPBB010000095.1:0-1808 GCA_964408855.1 uncultured Ectothiorhodospiraceae bacterium | reverse complement strand
TGGTCTTCTCCGCCACGAACCTGGCCTCGGGGGTGTACTTTTACAAACTCGAAGCGGGACGCTTCAGCGAAATGAAGAAAATGATCCTCGCGAGATAAACCGCGTAAATAGGTACTCGTTGAAAAAAGTGCACCGATATCCATCTTCGATGAAACGTCTTATTTTCTCGCGTGTCTATTATGAGTACCTGTAATAATGTTTTCGGCTCTCAAACCAATGGTACCGGATTTTTACCCTGCGAAAAGCACGTAATTATGCCCGTTTAGGCGCTCTGAGTTCATTTTTTTCTTTACATCGACATGAAAAATTCCTAGATTCACCACTAGGCTAATCCATATTCCCGTTACTGTGCAGGTGATGCATATGGCGCGTTGTTTCCTGTTTGCCTCCGCTCTGGTCTTGTTATGTGTTTCCGCTACGAATGCTCAGCCGCTTCTGAAAATAAAGCGCATCGATATCAGCAATTATCCAGAAATTGCGATTTCGTTCAAGGCGTCGTGTAACGGAAAATTCCAGAACTTCCTCCAGCCGCAACAATTTGAAGTATACGAAGACAGTATCTTCAAGGGATCGTTCGAACTCGTATGTCCCCCGGAAGAGGACTGCTGTATCTCCGTATCGATGGTGCTCGACCGCTCCGGCAGCATGGATTCGGCGAATAAAATCGAAAATCTGCAAGCGGGAGCCAATATATTCATCGACCAGCTCAATACCGGCGGTTATACCTGCGATGAAGCGGCTATCACAAGCTTCAACGATCAGGTCACCCTGGACCAATCCATGACGAAGGATAAAGCCGCCTTGCACAGAGCGATTAACGCCCTTTATGCCTGGGGCATGACTGCAGTCTGGGATGCGACATATGAGGGCCTATGGCAACTCGAACATAGCGCGCATAACCGGTGCCGGGCGGTAATTCTAATCTCCGACGGAGGAGATAACTCCTCGCACCCGGACGGCAATCGCAGCTTCCAGAACGCCCTTAGCTACGCTGTCGCAAACAACCTCAAGGTCTTCACCATCGGTTACGGTCTCCCGGTTGGCAGCCTTCAGGAACAATATCTCGAGTACCTCGCCGACATGACCGGCGGTATGTATTTCCACGCTCCGTCCGGTAACCAGCTCGTCGCGTTGTTTCAGACCATCCGCCAAACAATACGCGATTCGTATCAGGAATGCCAGATCAAATACGTCGCCGATTGCGCCGACGGCAGACGAAGGGATGTGGCCCTTTTCCTGAAGAATTTCTGCGGCGGCACGGCAATGGATGTAGGTACCTACCAGGCTCCATATAATCCTGCTTCGTATGAGAAGCTGTACGCGCAGATCGGCACAGCGCAGGCGATGTCGAAGCGCGAATTCATGATTCCCATCACCATTGATCAAAATATCGAAACGGTATACGGCCATTCGGATTTCCAGGTTTGGTTCACGAATCCCTTTGCCACATTCAAGCGCGTCGAAACAGACGGCACGGCATTCGCGAATACGATCGTATCAGCCACGCCGCAGGGAAGCAGCGTCACGATTTACACGCATAAGCGCTTCCTGTTGAAGGGGCCATGCACGCTGGTCAACCTTGTCTTCGAGGCCGCCGATGTCGCGGCGCAGCAATCGACCGATATCAATATTTATGGATGGAATTTCGAAGGATTCTGCATCCAGCCGATTCCGCGTCCCGGATATCTCACCGTCCTGCCCCGCGTTCCCGAACTCTACTGCACGGCGACGTCGCCGAGCACGTTGAAGTGGGACGATTTCCAGAAGGACTACTCGCCGAACCCGTTCACCTTCACGATGGAGGTCTC
>CAYPBB010000094.1:0-2107 GCA_964408855.1 uncultured Ectothiorhodospiraceae bacterium | reverse complement strand
CAATGATGCCCGGCGGGGACCGGGCAATGATGCCCGGCGGGGACCGGGCAATAATGCCCGGCGGGGACCCGTCGATTCCAGGTACCGCCGGACATACCGAAGCCTCCATTGTTATCCAGACGAAGGATAACGCCGTCATGACCTTTCACGATGGATGGGGATTGACATGGAGCGGCGTGCGCGGCAGCGCCGACATCTCCACCGGCGAAGGCACGCTGTCGGTTCCGGATACCACGATTTCCTATTGGAATATCGACAAGGCTGAAGCCTCCCGCCGCGATAATACGACGAGGCAATTCCTGCTGACCATTCTCGGTGTCATCCTCGTAATCGGTCTCGCGGCAATTATTCTCTACGCTGCGTTCATCGCGACGGACAGGTAACCCCATGCTCGGCGCTCGCGCCCTAACGGGTTTGTGCGTTCTGGCGATGCTCGCCGCCTGCGGGTCGACGAGCATCTATGTGCCCGTGGTTCGTCCGTATGAAATCAATCTCGAAAACGTCCGCAGCGCCGGTACAGCCGTCTACTTTTCCTACAGAAGCGACGAACATGCATCCCCTCTGACAGCCCACGAATTAACCCGCGAATTCGCCGCTACGTTGAGCGCGGCGAACCGGTTCAATGCATTTTCGCTGTACGAGTTCGACGGCATGGTGCGATCCTCCATCAACGAATCCATTCTTACCGTTCAGCATATCCGCGAGCTCGCCTCGGAAACGAACGCGGAGGCCTTCATCGTCTGCGAACTGGTACGGTTCAGGTATGAGGAAGACATTCTTTCCGCAGATGTGAACCGGTACTACAAAAGCGACGGGAAGCAGTTGGTACGCAAGGGACTCATCGACGCACAGATCCGTTGCCGGGTGGTGGACGCGGCGTCGCAAACAATGCTCTGGGACGATACGCTCGCCATTCTCCAGCGAGCCGAAACATCCGCCGCCGATAAAGAGCCGCCCCCGATAGACGCCGCGGCGCTCGCCGCCGAAGCAATTCGCTCGGCTGCGCGCGAATTGTTGGAGCTTTCGAAGCAGGTCACTGAGTCGGTCCTCGTTACCTTCCTCGACGACGGCGAATATCCCGAAATCGCAAAAGCCGTGACCTATGCGCGCAAGGGCGAGTGGAGCGCGGCGGTGACGCTGTTCGAAACCGTAGCCGGGCGCGCAAAGGGCGGAACGAGCGAACACAAAATGCTGTATAACCTCGGCATTGCGCATCAGTATTCCGGGAACTACCGGAGCGCGTTGGAGTGCTTCGACAAGGCGCTTCAACTGAAAGACAGTCAACGCTATAAAATCGCCAGGGAAGACTGCCTTGCGATGGAGCGTTCGTATCTTGAATTGATGAATCAGCAATAGCGCGAGGCTCCATGAAAACTGTATCGGCAACCGTCATTCTTTTCATTCTGGCTATCCTTCCTGCGATCGTCTCCGCCCAGGATAAGGGTGAGGTGGCGTTGTACGACCGGTACAGCAAAGCCATCGCATACCTGGCTCCGGACAAGGACCTGACAATCTATCTTTACGACGGCACGCCGGTGGCCTACATGCTCCTTAAAGGCGATATACATTACATCTACGGATTCAACGGGAAGCACATCGGGTGGTTCGAAAACGGGCTTGTCCGCGATTACGACGGCGATGTCGTTGCCTGCGAGAAGAATCTCATCAACATGTACTACGAAGTGGAACCGTTGAAAAGCCTGAAGAAGGATCCGCCGCTGCGCAAACAGGCCGAGAACCCGCGCGCGAAACCTACGTACAGGGAACGCTGGTCCAACATGCTCCTTTCCGTGTTCCTGCAACAGGGCATCGAGAAAACGGACGCGGCGAAAATGCGCTAGCCTGTTATTTGCGCTGACCCGCTGGGATTATATATTGCGGCAGCGAACGAATTCAACCACCACGATCAGATAGAGAAATGAGAACAGCGATTACGGTTCTTTTCTTCCTCCCGCTGCTGTGCGCAACCGGGCAGAACATCTCCACCAAGAAAATGCCGGGACTGGCACAGTATGAACATGCGTTTATCAAGGAGCATAAGCTCGGCGAAATCGGGGACGATAAATATCCCCACGTGCATCTCTATTGCCGCTCGAACGATAGCTCG
>CAYPBB010000093.1:0-2556 GCA_964408855.1 uncultured Ectothiorhodospiraceae bacterium | reverse complement strand
ACAATTTTATTATACAATCCCTATCGAATGTTGCGCTAGAAACTTGAATGTACCCAAGTATATCGTCGATTTTTACATCCCTAAAGCCCGACTAGTTATAGAAATTGACGGAGAGCAGCATTATACTTCCGAAGGGAAGGAATACGACGACCGCCGCGAAGAAATACTGCGTTGGTATGGGCTTGAAATATACCGGATTCCCAATCGAGTAGTGCAGACAGCATTCCAATCCGTGTGCATATCATTATATAATCTCATCGAGAGCAGACGGCATGACAAACAACACTTGCCGCCGCTTTTGCATTAATCTGTCCGTTGAGGCAGCAGGAAAAGACCGACCCATCTTCGTAAAGCTTGAGGACACAGCCCGCACCATTTATGTTGTTCATCGTCCCCTGTCCGAAGTCCGTCCGCCTCAGGCGGACCGGGCGAAGGACAAAAGGGGGCTGCAATTGCTATACGAATCCAGATCTGAGAATCGGGGGTTCTGGCAGCCCGGCGCGGTAGCCCTGTCCTTGCAGGTCCTTGCGCGTCCGTGGCTGTTTCGAAAACCGGTCACCCCCCCCCCTACAGCTCGCTCCAGAGCTTGGGCAGCGGGCGATCGAGGTAGAACGGTAGTGCGATAGTCGCCATTGGATAGACGGCGGATTGCGGGCAGCCGGGCTTCACCATGAAGCCGTTCGTCAGGCAGAGTTCCGCGTCGATCACGTTGCGGGGACGCACGAAGAAATCGGTGTTCATCGAAGGACGCCGTCTCGCAAGTTCGCCCATCATCCGTCCGAAAAACGGCGCAGCCACCGTCCCGCCATAGCTATACACGCCTTCGAGCTTCTTGTTGTTGGTTCCGTAACCGAACCACACCGCCGCCGCCAGTTTCGGCGTGTAGCCGACAAACCAGGCGTCGGTGCTGTTCTGCGTGGTTCCGGTTTTACCTGCTGCCGCGCCCTTGAAGAAGCGCTTCACGACGGAAGCTGTTCCGTTGGCAACCACGCCCTGTAACGCATCGGTCAGAAGAAAACACGTCGCGGAATCGATGACCTGCCTGGGTGCCGGAGCGTACCGTACAAGCGTCCGCTTGCGCTGATCTTCGATCTTCAGTACGCCGCGCGGTTGCGCGTACCAGCCGTACGCGGGAAAGACCGCAATCGCGCCCGCCATCTCCATCGGCGATACCGCGCCCGTGCCCAGCGCAATGGAAGGCGACGAAGGCAGGTTGGACCATACGCCGCACCGGCGCGCCATATCGATCACCCGCTGGGGATTCGTGTAATGGGTCACGGCGTAGGCCGCCGCCAGATTCAGCGACTCCTGAATCGCAAACTTCATCGGCACCGGTCCGCCCGAAAATTTGCCGTCGTCGTTCATCGGCCGCCATTCCCACGCCATGCCGGAATCGATCACGATCGGCTTGTCCATCAACGGCGTGGCGAGGGTGTAGCCCTGTTCGAGAATGCTGCCGTACACGAACGGCTTGAACGACGATCCCGGCTGGCGTTTGTTCTGGGTGGAGTAATTCCAGCCCATGCGGTCCGACTCCTCGTTGCCGCCGATCATGGCGCGGATAAAGCCCGTCCCCGGCTCGATCGCCACCATGCCCATCTGTACATCCTTCATCGAAGCGGGCAGCACATTATACTGCTGCTTCATCGCATCCATCGCTGCAGTCTGCGCCGTTACATCGAGCGTGGAATAAATCACAAGCTGATCGGTATTCAGATTCAATCCCATCGATTTCAACGTATCGGCGGTAACGCGGCGGATATACTCTCCGAAATGCGGCGCAATCAGCTCGCGGAGGTTGAGGCCGAGCCCCTGCGCGCGTAACTTCTTGTACTGTGCATTGCTGAGCTTTCCGGTTTCCACAAGATTGTACATCACCTCGTTGCGGCGGCTCAGGGCTTTCTCCGGATGCTTGCGCGGTTCGTAGCCGTTGGGCGATTTCAGGAGACCGACAAGCATCGCCGCTTCAGGCACGCTCAGTCTGTCCGGGGTTTTGCTGAAGTACTCCTGCGACGCTGCGTAAATGCCGTAGGCATTATTCCCAAACAGCACCGTATTCAGGTAGAGCCTCAGGATTTCCTTCTTGGAGTATTTGCGTTCGAGTTCGCGCGCAATCTGAATTTCGTTCAGTTTCCTGCTGATCGTCTGGTCCATGGTCAGGAAGAGATTCCGCGCAAGCTGCATGGTGATGGTGCTGCCACCCTGGGTGGAGCCTGTGAGCGTATTGAGAATCGCCCTGCCGAGCCCCTTGATGCTGACACCGTCGTGTTCCCAGAAGTCGCGGTCTTCCGTCGCAATCAGCGCATCGATCACATGCTGCGATACCTGACCGAGACTGGTGATTTCGTAGCGTTTTTCCTTGCCGTAGAAATACAGCACTTTTCCGTCGTTTGAAAGCAGGATGGATGCGTAGTTCAGGCGGATCGGGGGAAGGTCCTGCGCAGATGCCGCGCCCGGAATCGCCCATAAGAGAACGAGCGCCAGAAAGGCGCTGCGGTATAAATTGGTATACGTCTTCATGATTGAGTTTTCACGCTGTGAAGCATGATATTCGAT
>CAYPBB010000092.1:0-3032 GCA_964408855.1 uncultured Ectothiorhodospiraceae bacterium | reverse complement strand
CTCGTTTTCGTGAAAGTCGCTTTGAACCAATCCGGCTCCGCAACCGCCCTGTCGTATGTCGATGTGAACTGATGCAGCGCCGCCATCGATTCCATCACAGGCCGAATCGTCAGAGCCTGTTGAAGCTCCGTCTGCAGCGCCAGGTAGCAGTCGTATTTACGCTCGACGTCCGCGATTTCATCGAGCAACGCGGCGGCTTGATCGGTCAGGAGATTGCGCTGGTCGAGATGGTAGCGCAGATTCCTCGCATGCGAGAAGATGTACCGCCCAAGCTGTGCAAGTTCTCTCTGGTACTCTGCGTCGATCTCTTCGCTGGTTTTCACTCGCGACGTCATCGCCCGAATAATCCCCAGGTACGCATCCGCGATTTCCGGACGCAATCCTTCCCTGCTTTTCAATCGTTGTATAATATCGGCGAGCGAGTAATCCTTTTCCTGTGCTCCCGCGAGTTGTTTCCCTAAATAATCATCGAAGGCGTGCGCCCATTCGTGTGTAAGCGCTCCCGCGCCTCGAAGTTTGGTGAGATTGATGACCGCTTTTTGCGATTCGTAATGCGCGTATGCGCTGCCCTTTCCCCGCGCGCCAAACGCCACCGCAAGCGTCCCATTCAAGCTGATGGCATTGGGAGGAACGTTTAGCACATTCGCCAGATCCATCAACGCATCGTACGCGTGATTGAGCGACGCTTGCCGGTCGAGCTGATTTTCCCAATTGCCGAACTCCCCGCCCCGGAATCCGAACACCTGCTGGAATGTCGCTTCGTCGATGTTCTCGCCGTTGCGGTAATCAAGTCCAACGCGCCGGATATCGCGGAGTTGCGGCCGTTCCAGTGTTTCCGCTTTCTTCGGTTTCGTTGCACTCTTTTCCGCCGCGAGCGATGCAGCGGCGGCGCGGGCATCTTCCTCTGTTGCATAGCGCCCCGATGATGCGAGCTTTCCGCCTTTCCTCCGGACAATCATCCACTCGTTGCCGAGCTTTACGACCCGGAATTGCTTCTCCCATCCCTGCAATGCAGAGGACGGCCAGCCTGCGTTTACCGCGTCGCGTGCGTCCTGCCTCGCCCGGAATCCCGGCTGCATGGTTTTCAGCGCCGTCCTGCCGAGAAGTGTGCAGACATATGTTCCCTCATCCGTTAGAAACCGGTATGAACCGGTTTTCGTTGTATACTGTTCGATCCAGCCGTCGAAAGCATCCTGCAATTGCTGATCGGTTTTTACTCCGTCGAATATGTCCCGCAAACGAGAGAGCGTTGTATAATATGTGTCGATATTCCGTCGTGTCTCTGCGTCTGTCTTTCCAGCGAGCGGACGCACCGCAATGCTGTCCCTGATACGTTTGAGAAGATACGCCGTCACCGGTTCAACGCCTTTATTTTCAACGAGATCGGCATAGTCCGGTTTCTTCCAGACATTTTCCTTTGTGACATACGCTATCGCCTCGCGCTGCGACATCGTTGCGAGATCGTCCGGCGAGATTGTCCCACCGAAACCCTGGAACTGTTCCTTCCGCGCTCCTCCGATTTTCTCACCGAAGTCTTCGATAGCTTTCGTCTTGGTCGTTTGCCGGCTCTCTTGTGCCGGTCGTTCTTCGCCTTCAATCCGTGCTTCTCGTTCGGACTGTTCTTCGCGTTCAATCCGTGCTTCTCGTTCGGACTGTTCTTCGCGTTGAATCGGTTGCCTCTTATCCTCATCTTGATTCGCGACCGGATTTCCGAACAGATCGATTTGCCCCGGTTCGATTTCGGCGAAAAGGGATTCTGTTAAAGGGTAGCGCGGCGTTTTTTTCGATTCGAGTTCGCTTGCAGGAATGATGCGCCGCAGACGGATGATGTCGTCTTTATAGCGCTCCACCGCTTTACCGTGACGATCGGTTGTTTCCATCCAGTCATCCCAGGGAGTGCTATACAACAATTCGAACCCTTGTTCGCGCAATGCCTTTTCGCGCGTTTTCTCTCTCGGATCGTATTTCGGAATAACGGAATATCCATCGTCCAGGTCGATATATTCGACGACCGATCCGTCCTCAAGTTGCTCCCATGTCGTTGCATGCGCCGAGAACGGAGCATCGTCCTCAGGCACGCGCGGTGTGGACATATAGGGATAGAGCTTCGTATACTTGAGCGCATCGCTTTCATCCTCGTAAAATCCCGATGCATGCATCGCGGCAAGTGCCTTATCCCTAAGCGCCGGAAGCGATTGCCTTTCCTTGTCCCGTCGTTCTGCAACGCGGATAACATCGCTATACAATTTCGAGGAGTATGGCATTGCAGCCGGTCCGAGCTTCTCGGACAGTGTTCGGACGAATTCGTCTCGCATGTTTACGCCTGTCTGATACAGTGCCGTCCCCGCTTCGAGTAATCGTTTATGTATGTTCTTTGGAAGATCCTTGAGAGAGAAGCCCGCCTCGGGATCGTAGCCCAGCCGGTCGATTTCCGCACGGCGGAATTCCTCGGCACTCATGCCGCCGAACCGGTCCCGCAAATCGTCGAATGCATCTTCCAGTCGCGCTCCGTTGCGCGCGAGATTATCCGCTTCATCCAGTATATCGTCCTCGTCGAACTCCTCTTCCGGTTCGCGGCCATAACGGTCGATGTATTGCTGGCGTTCGTATTCGAGCGCCTCGGCGGCGACTCGGTCCTCTTCCGTTGCGTACCCCTGTTTCCCCGATTGATACTGGGCGATTTCATCCCGCGCCTGACTCACGAGATCTTCGAATGTGTAGTCTCGCACGGCGAATGACTGTAGCCTGGGATCATCAGATTCCTTCAGTTGCTCGTGCACCAGCCGGTCCCATGTCGTATGCTCGGTATCGTACACGACGGCGGGCTGCGAATTGACAATGGAGGGACCGATTCGCACTCCCTCGAATAACCTCGACGTCATTTTGTCCGATACCCTCGCGCCGGCAATCGCCTTCAATGCGGGCATGCGTTCGAGTTGATCGGATGGAATCAGGATCGTATCGGCTTTCCGCGTCTGTGCCGCAGCCGACAATGCGCTGCGCGTTTTCTTTTCTTTCTGATATCGTTGCCG
>CAYPBB010000091.1:0-3871 GCA_964408855.1 uncultured Ectothiorhodospiraceae bacterium | reverse complement strand
CGCGTCGGTCCGCTCAACCACACCGGACTCATGTTCGCATCGTGGATGTAGCTGTTCAGACTCTTGCGGTCGCCGAAGTTCAGGACGCCGTCGTTGTTCACGTCGCCCGGCCATACCAGGCACGGCGTCTGTCCCTGCGGAAGCAGCATGAATGCCGAAGGATACGGCATGTAATTGCGGTAGCTGCCGCAGCTGTTCTTCGTGTTGAACACCACTTCCACCCTGTAATAACCGGCTGGAATCGTCGGTATAGTGATATACTGCGTTCCGTCGAGCGGCGCGCCGTAGGCTTTGCTCGCGGTGATCTGCGCTGTGTGCATCAGCACATTGCCCGGAATCGAGTAGAAGTTCACCGTCATCGTGATGTTGGCGTCGAAGTCGGGGAACGATACATTGTAATGAATTCCTATCGTTCCAGGCATGTTGGCGTACGGGGTCGGAATGCCTCCGGCGTCGACCATCTGGTAGGTGACAGAGCCGTTAGTGATGTAGCAGGCTTCGTCGGCGCCGCGGAACGGTTCCACGCGCGGTTCGCGGTCGATGTCGTCGTAGACTTCGGGCATGAGCAAGCCGATCAGATCGTCGTCGTCTTCCGACGCGCCGGTCAGGTGCAGATTGCCGTCGTTGGTGTTGGCGAAATTGACGCCCTTGGAAATGGAGTTCGCGTCCTTGCCGTTGGCCGTGCGCAGATTCGCGATGGTTGGGCAGGTGGTATTCCAGTAGGCGAGATTGGTTCCGTTGGTGTACAGCACATTGTAATCCGATGCAATCACGTTGGTGCCGGGCGCGCAATACCATGCATAGCCGGGACCGTTGAAGTAGAAGATGTTATTCGAATACGACCGAGCCGAGCCGTAGTAGGTGTAGACCGCATAGCTGGTCGAAGTGGTGTTGATGTACACCGAGTTGAAGTACACCTTCTGGTAGTTTGAGTAATAATCGTACAAGCCGTAGGCCGTACTCCCAAGATTATTGATGGTGATGAAGTTGTTGGCGAAGAGACCTTCGGCGCCGTTGGTGGCGGTGCAGTAGTACAACCGTACACCGTAAACAGTACCGGTACCGTTGGCGATGATGGTATTTCCGACCGCCTGCATTCTATTCTGGCAGTACATCAGGTTGAGGACGTACAGTGTGGAATAATGCGCGTCGGTGCGGAGGGTGTTGCCCGTGACGATCGGCGCGTCCTGATAGTACATGAGGAAGCCGTAGTAGGAGAAACCGGTGCAGGTATTGTTTTCGAACACCGTTCCCATTTCGAGGGCCGCTGTGCCGCTGCCGTACCAGTACATCCCCATGCTGCCGTTGAGAATCCGGCAGTTGCGGATGGTGGTGTAATGATCCATCGAACCGGACGGCGAATAGATGACCGCGAGGTTGGTCGATGTCGAAGTGGTCGTCGGGATGCCGTTCATTGTCACGTTGTTGATCGTGCAATGTTCGGAACCGCCCTGAATGCCGAATACTGTTCCATATGTAGCTCCCTGAGCGGTCAGCGTCATGTTCTGGAAGGTCACCCAGTCGCAGCCGTTGAACCGGATCACGAAGTTATCCGCCGTCGTCGTTGCGTTGTAGTTAATGAACACATCATTGTTGCCGCTTTCCGACTCGAAGGTGATGGTATTGAACATGCTGGTGCCGGGAACCGTACCCAGATCCATCTGCCAGTTGTACGTACCGGCGCGCACCTTGAACGTCACCGGTCCGCAGACGCCTATCTTCATCAGGTCGGCCGCTGCTGCGGCGAGATTCGCATAATCGGGCGAGGCGCCGCCGACGGTAAACGTGCCGCTCAGCGCCGGTTTCAGTGTCGCGGAAAGTGTATCGTTGAAATAGCCGCTATCGACCGCGACGCCGTTCGGCAGCCGCGTCCATACTTTCAGCGTGTGTCCGATGCCCGCGGCAAAATTCCGCTGGCCGAGCGTGATACTGGCGTCGCCGAACTGCGTAAGCGGTCCGACGAAGTTGATATCCGTCTGCGGTACGCCGTCATATTCCCACTTCACCACGGCGCTGTTGAGGTTGTTCTTGCCGTAATTCTTCAAGTTAACGATGATATCGTACGTGCCGGAACAGAAATTCACCGGCGAAAGCAGGGCGGAGATACCTGCATCGTTGAAATATGCCGACGAAAGATCGAAGCCGAAATCGTACGAGTTGCCGTCGGTATTCGTTCCGGATGTCGAGGCGCACGCCGGCGCCCAGATACGGCGGTAGGGAGGCACCGCAAGGCTTGCGGTCCGAAGTTGAATGCCTCCGCCTGAATATCCTTCATGGCACACAATCACAATCAGGGATTGATTGGGATCGTACGGAAACGGCGTACTGAGCTGGAAGCCGAACCAGTCGTTCGCGGCGCCCGCAGGGACGGTTACGTTGCTGTTATAAACCTGTGTAACCGGAGTCCACAGGTTGGTTGTCGAGGCAAATGTCGCGCTCGGGGTCTGGGCAAGCCAGATTTTCAGGTTGGTGTAGCTGGTCGCGGAGCTGGCGGTGTTCATGCGCCAGTACACTTTTGTGATCATCCCGTTGTATGCTCCGGTGAACATACTGGGCAGGTAATGTTGTTCGACCTTCATCGTCGAAGTACTGCCGAACGGGAAAACGTTGTTCGATCCTCCAGCGGATTGATTGTGAAACTGCGGCGCCTGCGCGAACGCCTGTCCCGCGAGAACGCCGGCAACACAGAGTACGGCTGAAAATACGGCAATCCTCTTGCTCATTTTGCCGAATCTACCTTTGTTGCAATCTCTCATAAAAGCCTCCATGATAGGTTGGTGTGTGGGTAGCAAATACTCTATCTGAACAATAAAATTCGGAATGGAAATCCGGGCAGATGCGCGCAGAAGCAGGATACACAGTGCGAACGGCTGTGCGTAAGGCCTCGCAATCGGGGAAGTTCTTCATGCAGACGAATACAAGTCGCTTCAACAATTGCGTGGTGCTCCAATGTTCTTCGGATCAGACCGGGCGGACGCGTGCGAACGCATGCGTCAATGTTCTCACTCGCGGGGATATGGTTTCTGGCAGGTTGCGGTTGCAAATCGCTGCCGCCGAAACTACCCCCATGGTCGCAGCTTATAAACACCGGGATTCATTACCCGGTGCGCCAGCCGAAAGCAAATACCGCGCAGCGAACCGCTATCGGGAGTAAGCTGAATATTTTTTAGACTATATGATTTTTTGGAAGAATGTGATATTTTTGAGATTCGAATTTTGACACGAATCGTCAACATATCTTCGCGCGAATCTCATGCATTCACCTGAAACCTCTGACAGGATAGTGAACCATCTGAACTGGAACTTCATCATTAGCCAGTACCTCGCCTTTTCCTGACGCCGGTATAGCCGCACACACGAAAAACATCGGTCACATCATTGTTCTACTGGCAATGGCAATCGCGAATCTGATTTTCCCTGTAACTCAGGGACGTCCAAAGGGGATTTTGATCAGTGCGCTTATACGCGGATAACCGCCGGATGTAGAACGATATCATGCAGTATGCAACCGTAACCGCAATTCTGTATCTGTTGAGCGAATCGTTCGCTTCGTCCCGAAGGTGCCGGTATTCAGCAGGAGATCAGGAGAACATCGCAGCTTGACCGGTCCGGAAAACAGAATGATGCATGATCAAACACAATAATACGAACGACTTTCGAATAATTCAACTGAATTAGAAAAAAAATGCTCAAGCACTTCAAGCAAGGTATCTATTCATGACTATAAACGAACGCCTGCGCTTATTTGGAGAACTCAGGTTTTCTACTGCAAAGGATTTCGCAGATGCACTAGGAATATATCCACAAAGCTTAAATAATGGTAATACCATGCGAAACCGGACCAAAAGTTAGGTTAAAAGGTCAACGTGAG
>CAYPBB010000090.1:0-3943 GCA_964408855.1 uncultured Ectothiorhodospiraceae bacterium | reverse complement strand
CGAAATTCCACGGCGCTCATACCGCCGAACTTTTCCCTTAAGTCGTCGAATGCATCTTCCAATCGCGCTCCATTACGTGCGAGATTATCCGCAGCATCCAGAATATCCTCCTCGTCGAACTCCTCCTCAGGTTCGCGGCCATAGCGGTCGATGTATTGCTGGCGTTCGTATTCGAGCGCCTCGGCAGCGACTCTATCCACTTCCGTTGCGTACCCCTTCTTTCCCGATCGGTATTGCGCGATTTCATCCCGTGCCTGACTCACGAGATCTTCGAACGTGTAATCTCGCACGACGAACGACTGCAACCTGGGATCATCGGATTCCTTCAATTGCTCGTGTACCAGCCGGTCCCATGTCGTATGCTCCGTATCGTAGACGACGGCGGGATGCGAGTTGACGATGGAGGGACCGATACGCACTCCCTCGAATAACCTCGACGTCATTTTGTCCGACACCCTCGCACCGGCAATCGCTTTCAATGCGGGCATGCGTTCGAGTTGATCGGATGGAATCAGGATTGTATCGGCTTTGCGCGTCCGTGCCGCAGCCGACAATGCGCTGCGCGTTTTCTTTTCTTTCTGATATCGTTGCCGGTCCCAGCGAAGCACTTCCTTCGGCGCTCCATTCTTATCGCGCGCCGCGCTGCGTAATTCGACCACGTCATTCCCGACCGGTACTACATCGTATTTTCGCCCATTGACTTTGAGCGTATCGATGGCCAGGTTTTTGATCTGTCTGCGCAGTTCCTGTTTGATCGTTTTCGCCGTTCCGCCTGTTATATTTTTTGCAGACGGTTCCTTTCCTCCATACTCCAGATAATCGCGGTATTGCTGTGCGTACTGTTGCGCCGATTTTCCTTTAATAGTGGTTATATACTCCGATACCACATCCTGTCTTTGCGGCAGCGTCGAAGGTTTTGGTTCACTGACAATGGACTTGGTAATAGGTTGTGTAGTTGTTGAAGGTTGATTCGGAACCACTGGCTGTTGTGGAATCTCCACCGGGGCAGGGGTAGTCGTCTGCCCCGGTGTCGGCAGTTGTTCTCCTATTTGCGGCTCCTGCTCGGGCAGGTCTTGCCGCCTTTCTTGCGTTTTGCTTTCAGATGTGCCTCCTTCTGTTGTATTATTTTCCGCTTCGATTGTTGGCTGAGCTTCCGTCCGCGGTGAAGCAGTTTCCGCTGTCGGAGTTGGTTGTTCAATTGCATCCTCGATATTTGCCGGAATAACTTCTTGTTGTGTCTGAGGTTGGAATTCGGTGACGGTCTCTTCGTTCGCATCAGGTTCAGTAATCCCTTCCTCTTGTTGAGGGACCGGTTTCTCAATTGTGTCTTGCACCGGTTCCGTTCGTGTCGGTTCCGTCTGCACCGGTTCCGTTCGTGTCGGTTCATGCTCTGGCTGTTCCGGCTGCCATGGATTCGATTGCGTGGTTTGCGCCGACTCTTCGGTATTTCGATGAATTGCTGTCTCAATACCGCCCATCAACGCGCCAAGAATGCCTCCCGAGAGTGTGGCCTCGCCTACACCTTCTGTGAGCTCTCGTTTCACGTCGTACAATTCTTTCGCTGTGAGATTCTCGGCGAACGTTTGCGCTCCTTCCTGGGTTGCTTCCTCCCCGCCCTGCACAAGCATGCCGCGAACGAAATTCGCGAACGATTTCTTCGCGGGCTTTGAGAGCTTCGAGTAAAAGCTCCCGATAGGCAGCACTTCGCTCGCTCCGATGGGCAGTCCCCAAAGCGAAGCGGTAAACGCCGCATCATCATCCGCACCGTGTGCTTTTGCATCGCGGTACAGTTCCGCCGCTTCTGTCAATCCCCCGCTTAGCGCAACAGGTGCGCCTCGCGCAACACTTGAGGCAATTCGGGTCAGAAGCGGTCCCGCTGCCGCTTCGCCGCCCGTACCGATTGACGACAACATGAATCCCGCCATGCTTCCCGCGCCTTGTGCGAGCGTGGTTGCGATGAAGCTCTCCTGCAGCTTTGGATTCGACGGGAAATATTCTTCCGCTTTTTCGCGCAGCCATTGGCCAGCCTTGTAGATATCGCGGTCCTGCGGTTCGACCTTGCCGATCTTCTTGTTCCATTGCATCCATTGCGGCAGCGCCTTATCGAGTTGGGCTCCGAAAACGGATACTGATTCAGGTATGCTTGCGACCACGCCCGTGAGTCCCTGCACGAACGAATTCCGCGCCTGCGTCGCATAATCCTGTATGCCTTGCTTCGCGATCAAGCTCGCTTCGTTCGCGCCCATCGCGGCAATATCCTTCAATGGAGTAAATCGTTCAGATACATACGATCGCGGCGGTGCAACAATTCTTTGCGATGCGGGAGTACCAGCGGTTTCATTTGCACACAGTGGTGGCTCGACGAACGCTGTAGATTCGGAAGGCGCTGTTACAGAGGGAGCGGGACCGAACGCAGGAATCCCGAACGGCGATCGCGCGGTCTGCTGTTGTAATGCCTTGTTCACCGCATCGCCGAACTCCCGCTTTTCGAAATCCGGTTCTTGTTCAAGACGCATTCGTCGAGCGCCTGCATTTGTTGTAGCATCGCCGATCCGCGAAAACACACGTTGCGCAGCCAAGGCAGGAGTGGCAATTCCGCCTACTGCCCGCGCAGTGCCTTGCGCCATCGGAAATGTTGAACCGCGAAACGGAGGTGGAACAGGTGCTCTCCTTGGTTGCACGACCGGCACATTTCCCAGGACAATATCAGGCGCAGTGTTCTCAACCTGAATTGGAATATCCAGCAGGATTTCATCCTCTCTGTGGATCGTCGGAAGACTTCCGAGTTGTATATCTTCTCCCTCATTCGGCACAATAATATCCGGCGAGGAAGGAACTGCAGCATATTCCATCGCCACCCGTGCTGGTCCTTGCAGGTCCGTGTTATTCAATTGGAAATCAGGAACACTCTTACTAGGCGCGAACATCGATTCCAGTTCGCTATCGCTGGCGCTTGTATAATCCGGATGCTCGCGTATGGCACTGAACAGCCGCTGCCATTGCTGCGGATTGCCGCCGGTGAGTATCCTCCCGATATTCGCTTCGATATCTGCAGGATTCCAGCCACGCCACGTGGATGTTGACGCGAATCCCGCAAGCGGATGTTCTTCCGGATTTCCCTGAGAAGGTGGTACAGACGATGGATACAGACTCTTCATTATTCGACGCCCGGTCCGTACTCGTTTTGCATCGCTCGAGTCTCATCATCGTGCGTCTGCATCTGTTCCGACATATACCGTGCCGCCGCGTCCGCTTCGGGACTCCAACCATACTGCGCTCGCAAACGCTGCGTGGCAGTATCATAGTCTGAACGGATGCGTTTGATTTCCTTGTCAATTTGGTCCATGGAGGTAAACGACCGCTTGACTGCCTGATTTGTATACGGCGAAGGCGCAAGGACTGTGATCCCGGCGCGTTCGTCCTGCTGCGAACGACCGTAGGAGGGGGCATTCGACGGTGTTGCAGCGCTTGCCAATCTTTCGCGGGCATTCGCTAGTTCCGTCAGGTATGGTCCCAGCCGCGTACGCGTCCGGTGCAGCCGTTTCCAGTCCGGGTCCTTCTCATAAGCATTCCATCTGTTTATATAGTCAGCACCGCCGCTTCCCGGCACACGGATTCCGGATTGCTCGAAAATCGTTTTCACATTTCCCTGTTTATCGACGGCCAGCAACGGTCGCGTTCCAGTGCGTCCCGTCGAACCCCACATATACTTGTACTCAGGATCATCAGGACGCGGAATAAATACCGGTTTCCCTTGCACTTCGGGATTATACACACCTTGTTGCATTCCGATATATAATTCATCCATATACGGCAGTGCTTCGGGATTGAACTCCAGATCCTTGCTCCCGGCGAGCATCTTGTAGACATTCATCGCGCCCTCGCGGCGGTCCTGCGCCGTCTGATTCAACGCTTTTTGCATTGCCGCCGCGCGTTCATAACC
>CAYPBB010000089.1:0-4155 GCA_964408855.1 uncultured Ectothiorhodospiraceae bacterium | reverse complement strand
TTGGATCGATGGGATTGGCGTTCGCTTTGTACACCAGGGTCACCGAAGCCGGATTCGCTTCGTATCCGAGGTTCTTGATTGTGGCTTCGATTGTGTGCGGTTTGGTTTCGATTCGTGCCCAGGTGTCGGGGGCGTTATTGAACCGAACGCTGGTAACGTTGATATCCTTTTCAAGGAAATCGCCAATCGCGATATCGTCGACGGCAACGCCGCCGTACTGTCCGCTTCCGTCGGAACCGAAATGGATACGCACTTTCACACCCGACAGGCCTGCGTACGGCAAGGCAAAGATGTATTTATTCCATCCCATTGTCGTAGTGCCGGAGTATTTCGGAGGGACTATCGGACCGCTGGTACTGGTGCTGTTGTATGCCGGACTGACCGGAGTAAGTTTTGTCCATGTCGCTCCGCCGTCGGTTGAGCCATCGACGACAACGCCATCCCAACCGTCCTCGATGCAATAGAACATCCAGAAACTCAGCACCGGTGAAGTAAGCGTTGTGAAGTCGAGACAGGGCGAAGTAAGCGCGTTATCTTCGTACGCGACATAGCCCGTCGTCAAACCGGTCATCCATGCCTTTGTACCGCTATGCGCGGTTTGCATTGCCTGATAGCCGGAATTCGGATTATTCGGCGTGCCCCATGCCCAGGTCATGGCCGAACCGGTCACAAGGACGGATTTCCACATGCCGTCCGAGGTCTCGAAATCTTCGGTATACGGGAATGCCGTCACTGTCTTGTCGGAGAAAAATTGCACAGGAGCCGGGAGCTGATTGTTCAGCGGATCCTGATCTCCCGTCATGGCAATGGAACCGTTAAAGGTATAATTACCCGGGGTGGCTAGATTCATCGTCTGGCTGAGCGTGAAATTACCGGACGCATCGGGAGCAAGCGTGCCAGTTGTTATTGTACCGGTAATCGTCTGAGCGACGGGACCGGCAACGTTGATCGTCACGGTCACCGGATCGGTAGCTGCGTTGAACGCATTGAAGGAAGTATTTTTCAGTCTCACCGTGATGGGCTCGGCTGTGGTCAGACCGCACTTCTGAACCGGTTCGACGATGGAGACGAATTCAAGATCCTTGGACGGGACGTTGGCGATCGCAATATCGTCGATAGCAACGCCGCCATATTGGCCGCTTGCGTCGGAGCCGAAGTGGAACCGGAGTTTGACGCCAGACATGCTTCCATACGCGGCAAGATTGAACGTGTATTTATTCCAACCGATTGTCGTTGTGCCCGAATACTTCGGTGGAACAATCGGTCCGCTTGTGCTAGTGTTGTTATATGCGGGATTAACGGGAGTGAGCTTCGTCCATGTCGACCCCAAATCCGAGGATGCTTCAACGACAACCGCATCGTAATTGTTTTCGAGGCAATAGAACATCCAGAAACTCAGCATCGGAGAGATCAGCGACGAAAAGTCGAGGCAAGGCGAAGTCAGCGCATTGTTTTCGCTGGCCAGGTACCCCGAGGTCAACCCCGTCATCCAGACGTTTGTGCCGCTGTGAGCGGTCGTCATTGCCTGGTAGCCCGTATTCGGATGGTTCGGCACGCCCCATGCCCATGTCATGCTTGTTCCGCTGACGAGCGCGGGCGTCCAGCCGCCGTTCGACGCTTCGAAATTCTGATTGTACGGGAAAACGGAAATTCCTGCTTCCGTCCGCATCGAGACCGGCGCCAATGTATTGTTTGCCGTGTACTGGTCGCCGGTTACTGTAATTGTACCGTTAATCGTGTACAAACCGAACGTACTCATATTGAGCGTCGAAGCGAGCGTAAACTCTGCAGACGAGTTCGCCGCGATCGTACCTGTATTGATGGTTCCGGAGATACTCTGGGTAGCCGCACCGGAAGTGGAAATATTCACTGCAATTGGATTCAACGAAGCATCGAACGGGGTCAGCGTTTTGTTTTTAATGCGTACGCGAACGGTTTCGCTCGATGACAATTCGCATTTCGGCGCCGGCGACACCAGCGCATCGAATGCCACGTCCAACGTGAGAGGCGCGAATTCATCCGCACCGATATCCGGAGTGGTCGCGTTACGCGTATCGCCGTCGAAATCGGTAGTAACCGCTGCGATCGGCGTTGCCGCTCCGTTCAGATCGATGGAAATCGAATGCAGATCGGTCGCGCTGAGAAACATCGGATCGGCTTGAATGTTATGCTGAATCAGCGACGGGTATGCACTCTGCGCCGAGGCAAGCGTTGTATACGTCGTCCCCCCAAAATAGTAGGAGCATGCGCCGGTCGCCCGGTAGTTTGCATTGTAGTCCATCGCAATGTAGTGCAACGGAGTGGCGCCGGAAGTATAGACGCCGTAGAACGTTCCCGTGCCGGTATACATCGCCGCATTGTTCCGTACGTCGAATCGCAGATTCGGACCGCCGGTAAGATACATTGCATATCCGGTACCGGTGGTTGTTGTGAGGAGAACGCTATTGTGCCAGATATCCATCATGAACGAACTCGCGACATCGATGCCGTAATTCGTACTGGTGCCCGCCATTATCACCATGTTGTTGATGATTTTCCCGCGGGTAGTGGAATCCTGGTTGCAATAGTAGAAGTAGATCCCTTCAGATCCGGCGCGGACGTAGTTCTTTACCGCTTCAGGGCCCGACCTTCCGTAGTACATATAGATGCCATACGACGAAGAGTATCCGCCGCGGTCGGTTACAGTATTGCCGTTTGCTTTCGGCGCAGACTGATAATACATATACACGCCGTAAGAGTACCATTGCAGAATCTGGTTATTCAACAATTGGTTGTTGGCGCATGTCGTCGTTGAACTTGTTCCGTTAAAACGGACGCCGTAATAACCGCCCGTGATGATATTGTTCTGAATAACGGTGTTGTTGGCGGTATTGCCCGTCGTGGATGCGCCAGTAGTGCCGGCGGCAAGGATACCGATGTTTTCGGTGTTGGTCGATGTTGTATTCACGTTGATACGGCAGCTTGTGATCTGATTATAATCGGCTGCGTTTGTCAACAGGATGCCGTAACCATAGCTTGCGCCGGTGGCGTTAATCGTCAGATTCTGGATACGGATATAATCCGCTCCGTCGAGCTTGAAAATAAATCCGTATTGCGCCGTGCTGTAGGTGACAATACAATTCGCAACGTCGGTGCCGTTGAATGTTATGGTATTCGTCGACGATGCGCCCGCGATTGCGGGGATTGTAATGCTCTCATTGTAGGTTGAAGGCGCAATGTTGAACGTTACGGCGCCGCTCACGCCGCTTGACGTCAACGCGGTTACCGCCGCGCCGATGGACGTATAATTTCCTCCTACCGGATTAATGGTATACGTACCGCTCAGCTGTGCGGTTGCGGGTGGGGTTGTCAATGCCGTGATGCATAGCATCGCGGCAAGCAACAACCGCATCGAAGTGCGATGTATAAATCTCCTCATCGCTGCACTCCTAACTGTGAATGAATGTGGTGTATGTGGGTTCACTTCTATAGTACGAGCAATTAGTCTTCATACGGACGACCGCCACCGTTGTATCTCGAAACAGAAATACAGCATGCATCTCTGTTTATTAAGCACAATAGTACATTGGCTCATTACATAATCAAAATGTTACCTCCATTTCTATTCAACTCTGATGTTTAACTATCGGCAGATAAATGGTTATGTAATATTTAGTTGCGTTTCTAATCAATACCATGTTTTTGGCTTCCCGTTCACCCGGCGCACGTCATATCATCGTCAGCAAACACAAAATGCATCCGTCTTCCTAAATTCGTGAGATAATTTCACGATTTATTTCGAATGGCGTCGATTTGTTTGAGACCGATTACAAACGAATGCTTTCGATACGCACCCAAAACTCTGCGAATTGAAATAGTTACTTAGCTGTGTTGCACCTTCGTCAACAAACGCGAGAAAATATGATTCATTAAATGCATTATATACGAGACTTATCTTAGGTAATAGGATTTCTTTTTACCCTGTTTTTCATGAAATTCGCGCTGCGTGCCGCGAAACGATGGAAAAACAAAGAGCCGGTCTCGGAAGACCGGCTCGGGATGTGGTAGACAAACGACGTTTATTTCGCCAGAATCATACTCTGCGACGCAACGGTATCCCCGGTCTTCAATGTGTACATGTACACGCCGGAGGGCAAGCCGCTGGCATCGAAATTC
>CAYPBB010000088.1:0-4507 GCA_964408855.1 uncultured Ectothiorhodospiraceae bacterium | reverse complement strand
AAAACCAAACGCGCGCGGTACGGCACTCCCGTACCGCGCGCTGTTTTTGTTTATAACCGATAATCAAGGAGTCAAATTATCCTATATCCATGGTTTCAATTCGTAATCAGAGCTTAACTGTAACTTTTTGTGTCGTGATGTGTCGAACACGGTAATAACAAAGCTCCATCAATCCTCATCACTCCGGGAGGCTGCATGACTAGATTTCGACAATTCAACCGTGCGTTATTTCGCATGGCATCAATAGCGTTTGTACTGACGGTTTTTTGTCAGTACACTGCTTCGGCTCAACCTTCGCTAAATTTCAAAAGGGTTATTAATAACTGGCCGACAGTAGAGCTTTATTTTACTGTCGCCTGTAGCGGGACTCCGTCGTACGTATTCAGCCCTGAACAAAATTTCAAAGTATTCGAGAACGGTCTCGAAATACCGGATTTTACACTCTGGTGTCCGGATCCGTCAACTCGTTGCGCTGTGTCCGTAGCTCTTGTGCTGGATGCGAGCGGTAGTATGACTGGCGCAGGCAATACAGGGACCATTGCTGCCGGGAATGCGTTTATCGATTTGATGGATGGTACGATCGACCAGGCAAGTGTGGTATGGTTTGAATCCACTGTAACGATTCGGCAAACAGTGACGAGCAATAAAGCGGAGCTTCGCACGGCAGTAAACGAATTGCCTGCAAACGGCGCTACCGCTTGTTGGGATGGTATATACACAGGAGTGCAGGAACTTATTGCTTCAGGAAGCAATCCATGCCGTTCGGTAATTGCCCTGACTGATGGCGGCGACAACAGCAGTAATCACACGCCGCAAGACATTATCGCTCTGGCGAACAGGAATCGTATTCGCATCTTCACCGTTGGACTGGGCGGAGTCGAACCGACAAATCTTGAACTCATCGCACTCCTGACGGGCGGCAAGTTCTACCAGACGAACGACGCATCGAACCTTACAATGATATTCCAGGAAATCGGTACAATTATCTTCGGCGGATTTCTGGAGTGTTTGATTACGTATCAGGCGCAATGTATGGACGGTGGTTTGCGGACTGTGGATCTCTCACTCTTGAATTTCTGCGGCGGAAATGACACAAAAACGAAAACGTACCGCGCTCCGAAGGATACCAGTACGTTTACATCGATTGAAATTGCAATCGATAAGCGCTCCGGAAATGGAGGGAGTGAAACACGTCTTCCGATCACATTGGCGACCCCGATCAATCCGCTGGCAAATTTCGAACGCGCGTCGTTCTCAATCCGATTCGATCCAAATCTCCTTCATTTCAAACGCGTCGAAACACCGCCGGGAACGTTGCTGGAGGGTGTACAGATTGATGCAAGCACTCCGGTGAATGGAATCGTCGATCTTCATATAATGAATAGAAAGCCGGTTCTGGGCAGCGGTATTCTTGCAGAATTGGTGTTTGATCTCGAAAATCCGGCAGATTCAGTTAATAGCAGCGTTTCGTTCGTATCTTGGAATTTCGAGTCGGGATGCTTCAAACCGGTTCTGAAAGACGGCGAGATATATATCATGACCGGTATCGAAGGACCCGGCGGCGCTCTGCCTTCGGTATTCTGGCTGGGACAAAATACGCCGAATCCGTTCAACCCGAGCACGACAATCGAGTACTCTGTGCCCCATAGGACTGCCGTGAAACTTAGCGTGGTCGATCTCCAGGGCAAACATGTAGCCACCCTCGTGAATGAGGAACAGAATGCAGGTTCATACCGCGTGACATTCAATGCCGCTTCGTTATCGAGCGGTATGTATTTCTACAAGCTTGAAACGCCGGATTATTCCGACATCAAGCGGATGGTACTCACGAAATAACAACTGCCTATTGAGTTCTGAAAGCGGCGCGGGAATGTGCCGCTTTCTTTGTTTCCACGCTGTAACTATTGAATGACAGGCGTGTTTATACCGAGGAAGTACTTCTATTCACGATAACGTTGTATTAGGCCGGGAGGTCGAGATGAAAAATTTGGCGCCTTTCCGCAGGACGATATCTCAGTCCGTATTCGTCATTGTAGTGGGGCTATTCATAGCCCAATTTGCCCTCGAGGCGCAGCCGGTGTTGAATCTGAAACGATTAAACAATCTATGGCCAAACATCGAGCTTTTCTTCGAAGTAGGATGCAATGGGCAACCATCGTATTCTTTCGACCAGACCCAAAACCTCACATTGAAGGAAAACGGTATCGAAATAACCAATTTTGTCCTGTACAAATACGATCCCACTGTGAGGTGTAATGTATCGATCGGTCTTGTACTCGATGCGAGTTCGGCTATGAGCGCGGGCAATACATCAGACGCAAAATTTGCGGCCAACTATATAGTTAATCAGTTCGATCCCCGTCACGATGAAGGCTAGGTTTTGTGGTATAATTCGACGGCGCAACTCAAGCAGCCTGTAACGAAAGATACCGCGCTTCTGCATTCATCGATCAATACGCTCCCGGCATCAGGTTTGGCGGCTCCCTGGGATGGAATGTATACCGGGCTTCAACATATTATCAATGCAGGGACGAATCCCTGCCGCGCCATCATCGTCATTGCGTCCGGCGCCGATGATGCGGCGAGTGCGCATACGCAGCAGGATGTGATCCAGTTGGCGATTTATAACCGAGTCCGGGTATTCACCATCACCCTTGGGGCTAATCCCAATCCCGGATTCGAAAACATCGCACTTCTGACCGGCGGAAACTACTATTCGTCACCGACTCCGGCGCAGCTCGGCGTAATCATGCAAAGCATCAACACGATGATCTTCTCGGGATTCAACGAGAACGTGATCGTGTACCAGTCGCGTTGCATGGATGGGGCAATGCGCGAAGTGGAATTGACGATCCATGACTATTGTAACGGCGCCGATTCGAAGGTAAAATATTTCCGGGCGCCCAAAGATACTTCTACATTCATGCCGCTCGATATAGCGCTGGGAAAAAGGAAAGGGCGGGGAAACAGCGAGGTCCGTGTCCCCATCGATCTGTTAACAGGTATCCCTCCACAGTCCGGGCTCGCGAAATCGGCGTTCGAAATTCAATTCGATCCGGCATGCGTACAATTCAAGGCTATCGAGACGCCGCCGGGAACATTGCTTTCGGGCATACCGATTACCGTAGACTATACCGCCAAAGGGGTTCTTCTGAAAACGGCTCAGTCAGCTCTTGTCGAGGGCATGGGTACATTAGCCGAAGTGATATTCCAACTCAGCGACCCGGACGACACGACGTGCTGCGATCTGAGATTGGCGAGTTGGATATTTGAATCGGGATGTTTCCGGCCTGTGCTCAAGAATGGAGAGATTTGTATCGATCCGCGCGCGCCGATTATCGTATGTGGAATAGAATCAACCGGCAAACTGGAATGGCAGCGCTCGGTAAAGGATTACGTTCCAAACCCATTCGAGATTCGCTGTGTGATGTTCAATCAGGGAGATAAAGATGCGAAGAAGGTCATGTTCAAGATCGACTACGATCCGGCGGATATTCAGTTGATCTCGCCGTTCAGCGATTTGCAGCCGGGGACTCCGATCGATGTCCCGATAGCGGACGTCTCCGAAGCGGCGTGGCTGGTGAAAGCGAAACCGCGTCTGACGGGCGATTCGACCAATGTCGCCATCACTGCAATGTTCGATAACCATAAGAACGTAACATGTTATAAGAAAATCTGGATTCCCCCGACTGGACCGATTCTTCAGTGTACTGCGTCTGCTCAAAAAGTAGAAGCAGACAATCAGGGTCAGCGGTATGTCCCGATGCCGTTCCAGGTTTCGGTAACTGCAAACAACGCGGGAGGCTTGAGCACAGACACGGTCTTCGCGTCGATCGAACTTCCGCCAGAACTTACTCTCGTGAATCCATCATTACAAACGCAACGGATTTCTCCGGCAGTCCTGGCGCCGAATCAACATGGCGCGTCGGTCTGGATGCTCAAACATCCCATTACCGTGACGGAAAAGGAATACGTCGTTCGAATATGGGTGAAGACCTCAAATGCAGACTCGTCGCTATGCGAGACGAAGGTAACGATTCCGCCACTGATGGCGCCGTCGCTGCAGGCGACCTGCGTGACACCGTACCAGTTGGTGTTCGATGAGAACCTCGGCGAATACACGCCGAACCCGTTCAACGTGCGGTTGCAGGTGATCAACGCGAGTCCGATGCTTGCCAACAACGTGACGGCGTTTATGTGGCTGCCGAACAATGTGGTACTTACCAACCCGCCAACCCAGTCATTGACGCATGATTTCGGAACGTTGACGCAATACAAAACCGGCGATCCAGTTCCTGAGAAAACATGGACGGTACAGTACACGAAGAAACCGCGCCTGGATACAAAGCTCGACTTCAAGTGGTCGGTGGGCGGCGTCGGTCCGACGGGGATTCCAACGGACACGGTGAACGCATTCTGTACGGTGGAAGTCCCGGGTTTGAAGCCGTCGTTCGAATGCTCGACTTCGGCGCCCGATTCGCTGGGAGTAAACCTAGCGGGAACAAGT
>CAYPBB010000087.1:0-4595 GCA_964408855.1 uncultured Ectothiorhodospiraceae bacterium | reverse complement strand
TGTTCCTTGATACCCTCTCAGGTCTGGTGACAGGCCTTACGCCGAACGAACATACCCGGTTCCAATGTTCGGTTTCCATTGAAATACCGCTCGAAAGCGAAGCGCAAATCCGCATTGGAACGCTCATCGCGGCCGAAAACCCTCCCGCCAAAGGGAAGGATAAACGGTACACCGTCTTACAAATCACCAACGCCTTCCCCGAAGAGCTTCCGGTAAAACCCAAAACGGCGAAAGCCATGCGGTTTGCATGCACTGCCACGCCGATGGGCATTGAATTGGTTTCCAAAGCAAAAAAATCAATGGAAATCGTAACGAACGATACCTTCCCTGGTTACGGATTGGAGGTGTTGGTGCTGAACGATGAAGCCACAGCGAGTGTGCTTCACCAAATCGCCCCAGAAAGCCATACCGCCGAAAACGGATCGCGGATCGATATCGGCAATTACGGACCGAATCCCGCCGTGATGGTCGGGCTTGACTATACCACGCTCATCCGCGGAAACGCGGCAATCATCAGTTCGCGCCCCCGCGCCAGAACCACTATCACGAACAACCTGGTGACCGCGCTGATGCGCGGCGCGCAACATCCGCTCCATATCATCTACTTCGACGTCAACAATCTCGGGACGCTCTCTCTGATGCATGCGTTGCATGAGTTCGAACATGCCAGCATCCTGGCGCTCAACGACAAGTTCATTCCGCAGAGCGTCTATCAATCCATGAAACAGCCGAACGACCGCCAAACACACAAGCGCGCCGTACTCGACTTCCTGGATATGATGATTCTCCCCTCGGCGCTGGAAAACCGCCGGCACGACTTCGTGTACCCGGTGTCGAACATGCTCCGTTCGAACAAGCTCGCCATATACCGCGCCCACGAACAAACCATCGAAGAGTTCATCAAGGAAATCCGCATCGACATCCTCGAAGGTCTCGAACCCGACATCGAAGATTATGTAAGCGGCGTGCTCGACGGTATTATCAACACCTATTCCGGCGAACGGTTCAACGAGAAGAACACGAAAGACATTCTCGAAATGATCGACGAATTCAGCCAGGACGCCAAGAACCACGGAGCGCGGCGGACGCTCTACGATGTCCGAGCCGAAGTGCAATCGGTCTTCGAAACGTACAGCAAGGATATTCCCGGGACGTCGCGTAAAACCCTCGCCGATATCGTCAACCGCATCAACGACGAATCGAAATCGTCCTTCACCATTGTGCAGGGACAGAAACCGACCGATATCCTCCGGTTTGCAGGGTCGCTGGTGTCGACGCTCATCGACGAGCGCCTCAAACGCCTGAAAATCCGCGTTCCGGTCCTGTTCATCTTCAACAATGCCGACGACTTTATCCCGCGTACGTCCTCGGTCAACCGGGAACCGGGCGGCGACCGTTTCCAGGAAATCATCCAGCTCCTGCTGACAAACGGCAGGCGCCATGGACTGGGATTCTGCCTGACGCTCGAACAGGCGGGAGCGCTCGAAGGAACGCTCGCCCGCCGTATTCAGTCGTACTTCATCGGTTCGCTTCGTTTCCGGGAAGACCCCGAAAAAGCTGCCGAACTCATGAACGTCTCCGACGAATTGGTACGTCCCGCAGCGATGTTCGAAGACGGATGCTTCCTCTACGCCAGTGCCGATTCACCCTACCACCGCCGCGTACCGCTGCCGGTCTGTACGAAAAAGAATATCGGCGTACTGTACGACTTCCTCGATGCAGTCATCGTTGAACAGGAGCGCCGCCGCAAGGAATTGCAGGCGCAGGACGACGAGCGGCAGCGGAAGTTCGAAGAACAGCGCCGGCAGGAAGATGAACGGAAACAGAAAGACGCCGAAGAACGCGAACGTAAACAGAGCGAACAGGCGGAACGCCGCGAACAAGACCGAAGACAACATCCGGAGCGACGGGAACAGGATAGAAGAGAGCCGGACCGCCGTGACCAGGACAGGCGGGATCAGGACCGCAGGCAGCACGACCGCAGAGATCAGGACCGGCGCGATCAGGACCGGCGCGATCAGGAGCGACGGGATCACGAACCGCGGGATAACGAGCCTCGCGATCACGACCGCCAGCAGCATGACCGCAGACAGCAGGATCACCGCGATCAGGACAGGCAGCCACAGGATCGTCAACAACAGGACCGGCAGCAGCAAGATCGCCAGCAGCAAGATCGCCAGCAGCAAGATCGCCAGCAGCAGGATCGCCAGCAGCAGGACCGCAGGCAGCGCGACCGGCGCGATCAGGACCGGAGACAACCGGATCGAAGAGATCACGACCGTCGCGAGCATGACCGCAGAGACCAGCAGCCGCAACAGCATCAGGAACGCAGCGAACAGGCGTACCGCGAAGCCCCGCTGACAACCGCCGATCCGGTCCTTGAAATTCAGCCTGCGGCAGATGCAGCGCAAACAGACCAGCAGGCGGCAGACCGTCAGCCTCAGGGTCAGGAGCGCAGGGAAACCCGGAATTCGCGTCGCAAGCGCGGAGGCAAGGGCAGAAACAAAGGCGGCGACCAGCACGGCGATCAGCGGCAACGCAGCGCCGAACCGCAAACGGAAATGCCGCTCGAATCGCAGCGTCCGGCACAACAACGGAACGATCCGCCCCGCGACATCGTCCGCGAAACCGAACGAGTAGCAGCGCCAAAACCTGTGGAAACCCCGGCGCCGCCGCCTCAACCCGCGGAACGGAACCAATCCGGCAGTCCCGCTGAAGCCGGCGCCGTCGAAGAAGCGAAAGCACCGAAAGCGAAAGCGCCAAGGAAAACCACCCGGCGTTCGAGTAAACCCGCGGACGGTGAAACGGGAACTACCCCGAAACGCCGCGGGAGCAAACCGAAAGGCAACTCCTGACAGTGTATCGATAGTTCGTTATTCAAAGGCACGGTTCGCCGTGCCTTTGGATTTTATGGGCATTTCACCGTAGCTTATGTCCGTGAACAACCGCCTTGTTACCATCAACAATACGCGAACGCTATGAAACTGATTTCGTGGAATGTAAACGGCATACGCGCCGCTGTGAATAAATCGTTTTTCGACTACTTCGAACAGGAAGACGCCGACGTTTTCTGTATTCAGGAAACCAAAGCCCATCCCGAACAGCTCGACGAAGAACTGCTCACGCCGCCGGGGTATTACACCTACTGGCATGCGGGCGACAGGAAGGGGTATTCCGGAACGGCAACCTTCAGCAAAACGCGCCCTCTTTCCGTCGCGATGGGGAAGGATATTCTTGAAATGGATAACGAAGGGAGGATATTGCGGACCGAGTTCGAGAAGTTCTACCTGTACAATATCTACTTCCCGAACGGAACCAGCGGCGACGAACGCCTGGCGTATAAGATGAAGTTCTACGACGAAATTCTGGCGCACTTCGAGAAGGCGCGCAAAAAGAAGCCGCTCGTAATCTGCGGCGACGTGAACACCGCGCATAACGAAATCGATATCGCGCGTCCGAAGGAGAACGAGAAGAATTCAGGCTTCCTGCGGATCGAGCGCGACTGGATGGACAAACTCGTGGGGAAAGGCTATATCGATACCTTCCGCCATCTGCACCCCGATACGAAGGATATGTACTCGTGGTGGACCTTTCGCGCAAATGCGCGCGCCAAGAATGTCGGCTGGCGCATCGACTATTTCTTCGTCACTCCCGAACTCAGGGACGCAATCGCCATGGCGGATATCCAGATGGAGCAGAACGGCTCCGACCACGCCCCCGTGCGCCTGGAATTGAAGGTGTAGGAAACAGACGATTGCCTGGTCTCGGCTCCAGTTTCGCACCGATCACAATCAACGTGCAATCTGCCGCGCTCTGATTATGAGAGCCACCTTTGTTGTTTCATTCATCCCGCATATATACAAGGATCTGCCGCTATACGCCATGGCGTAAACAATTCGAAACCCAGGAGCGCTAGAAATAACATCATTCCAAAGATTAGAGGTTGTGCTCCCATTGTAATGCCATACATAATACATGCCCTGTCCCCAAAAGAGATCGTTGTCATACCCCGTAATAAATCCCCCTATCTCGGTGCGAAACCTATTCCATTTGTAGCCTTGATATCTGAACACACCGCCAAGACCAATAGAATATACGTCTGTCGCACCACTACTTATTGCATGACCAAATCTCGCATTATTCTGATTGGTTTCGTCCAAGCTATATGAATCAACAAAAAAGAAGCTACTATTAGTATATTTCCACTGCACTAACCTCGATGTTTGGTTGCTTTGTTGCTGCAATGATACCATCTCGAGTTCACCGTCATCAAATTTCTTTATGTATTGAGGATAAAACTCATTTCCATTGCTATCAGTGCTGTCAAGCATCCATGTCCATTCAGTTCCATCAAATCGTTGAATACCCTCAACCCCACCGATATAGATTTCGTTGCGCGATACCACCTCGAGGCATGTTCTCGGACGATTACCATTTGGTAGCGGTATAGTATGAAGCACCCCGTCCTCGTATGCCATTATACCTGTAAATTTGCTCACACCGGGATCATACCCAAGAAATACGATAAAGGAAGAATCTATTCCATCAATACCGGCAACTTCCCTGCCAAGGTAAGGCGAAAGATTGAAGACACT
>CAYPBB010000086.1:0-5069 GCA_964408855.1 uncultured Ectothiorhodospiraceae bacterium | reverse complement strand
GGCCACAAGTGGCGCAACGCTACATGGAGTCCTTCGACCGCGCACGCGCGGAACGCCGCCATTTTATCCCTCAGGGCTTCACGGCAAGAGTGCTGGATAAATTGCCCGGCGAACTGCCTCCGCTCAAACTCGACCATCTCCGTCATATGACCGACCATACGGGAATCTTTCAGCATGCCATTTTTACCATTCCGAATTACAGCGAAGGCTATACGACCGACGATAACGCCCGCGCTCTGATTGTAAGCGTACTACTTGAGTCGCTAAAAATTGGCGATGCGCACGTGCTATCTCTACGCTATATGGCATTTCTCTGGTATGCATTCAATTCCGAAACCGGAAGATTCCGGAACTTCATGGACTATCAACGCAATTGGCTCGATAGCAACGGCTCTGACGATAGTCATGGGCGCGCATTATGGGCACTCGGCACGGTCCTCGGACGATCGAATTCCGCAACATTGCAGAGTATGGCGGGACAAATCTTCGAAATGGCGTTGCCTGCGATTCTTCAAACAACCAGCCCTCGCGCATGGGCGTTCGCGTTACTCGGTATCCACGAATATCAACAGCGTTTTTTTGGCGACAGACGCGCCGGACTGGTTCAGGAAGAATTAGCCGGACGGCTCACGGTGCTCTACCAACAGAACAGGACTGACGAGTGGCGATGGTTTGAACCAACGCTTACATACTGTAATGCAGCGTTGCCGCATGCGATGCTTACCTGCGGGCGATCCATCAATAGTACCGCGGCCATAGAAGCTGGAATGGAGTCGTTACAATGGCTTGACCAGATTCAACGTTCGGAAGGCGCCGTGAGTCACTTCGTTCCGATTGGATCGAACGGTTTTTATCCGCGAAACGGAGACCGATCGCGATTCGACCAGCAACCTATCGAATCGCAGGCAATGGTTTCTGCCAGCCTGGAGGCGTACAAACTCACAGGCAACAGGCAATGGCACAAGGACGCGCGCCGCGCATTTGAATGGTTTCTTGGCCGTAACGATCTGAATCTACCAATTTATGATCCGACAACGGGCGGTTGCAGGGACGGCTTACATCCGGACAGAGCAAACGAGAATCAAGGGGCCGAATCAACGCTGGCGTTTCTTCAGTCATTGCTCGAACTTCGGTTCATCGAGAGCGCCTCGTTATTAAATGAAGCGGTGGCAGTATGAACCAGCGTCATCATGAATTGTTTCACAGGCACGAAAACAACCCTATACTCACGGTGGCGGATTGGCATTACCCTGCCAATAGCGTGTTTAATCCTGCCGCGACGCTGTTGCCCGACGGACAAACTTTGCTTCTCTGCCGCGTCGAAGACCGGAGAGGGCTTTCCCATCTGTGCGCCGCGCGTTCGCAAAACGGTATCGATAATTGGCAAATCGACCGAACTCCCACATTCCAGGCCGATCCCGATAACTATCCGGAAGAATTATGGGGGATAGAAGACCCTCGCATCACCTACGTGTCCGAGCTCCACAAGTTTGCCGTAGTCTACACCGCATACACGCGCGATGGTCCCGGTGTCGCTCTGGCGCTCACTGAGAATTTTCGCGAGTACGAACGGTACGGACTCATCATGTCTCCAGACGACAAGGATGCCGCATTGCTTCCGCACCGGATAGGTGGCAACTGGGCATTGATTCACAGACCGGTCAGCGCACCAAAGGCGCATATCTGGATTTCGTATTCGGCCGATTTGCGACACTGGGGCAGTCATAAACTGATGCTTGAAGCGCGTCAGGGTGGATGGTGGGACGCAAATAAAATCGGGCTGTCTCCGCCGCCCATCGAAACCCCTCGGGGATGGCTTATGATTTACCACGGCGTTCGTCAGACCGCCGCTGGATGTATCTACCGACTGGGCCTGGCGCTGTTCGATGTACACACTCCGGAGCATTGCATCAAACGCGGGAGCGAATGGATCTTCGGACCTGAAGAACTCTACGAAAAGCACGGCGACGTCGACGATGTCGTCTTCCCATGCGGGTACACGATCGGGCAGGACGGCGATACGATTCATCTGTATTACGGCGGCGCCGATTCGTGCATTGCATTAGCGACCGGCAGCATTCGGGCCTGCCTTGAATGGCTGGACAATCAACCCGACTGTTCATAACGACGAAGACGCAGACATATGTTTTTCTGCGCGGCGTTCCCCGGCTTCGTATACCTTACAAGCAGACCGTCAATCGTACATCAAGGACAGATAATCAAGAAATACATATATGCTGTTTCGTATCGCAATTGTATTAATCGTTCTGTGGCTGCTGGGCATGACATTCTCATACACGGTGCACGGCTTTATCCACATTCTCATCATTAGCGCCGTTGTCATCGTGGTAGTACATTTCACGAAAAGCCGGAAGAGCCGCTGACAACGGCATTTTTGGACGATCATGCCGATGGATCATTCAAACGGATGTTGAATCCGCCGGAGTATCTGTGTCTGCCTGATCCAGCAAGCCGGAGGCACATCCGGCTTCCATTCGTACAATCAAAAAAAACATTGTTTCCGCAGTAAATGTACCGACGGCAGATCGCCGTGCATTGACTCTCCCTGTCCGGTTGCGTAGATTTCTGAATCATTCTGTGTAGTCATGATCTTGCCTGCGGAACCAATCCACCTTCCGCAGCAGTACTCTGACTGTGCGATACGTACGGATTCATTCAACTTGCCGGGAGAACGCCATGAATCTTCCATTCCGCCTCGCTCTTGCGCGAATGATATGCACGCCGTTGCCTCCCTTGATTGCGCAGAGAGTCCGCATTGTTCTTCACCCTTCCGGAAGGACCATTGAAGATGATGCCATATGCACCGTCCATGCTATTACAGGCTCCAGTATGCCGGTACCCATTTCGGATTATCATGGATACCCGTTTGCAGTACACGGGTATTACGATTGGAGGAATACGGTAATCGCGCGCGCCATCCTCTTGCCCGGAGATACAGTTATCGAAATCGGCGCCAATATTGGTACCGAAACCGTCGGATTATCCGATATTGTCGGCGCCGATGGAACCGTTATCGCATTCGAACCTCTGCCGTCGAACATCGAATCACTCGAACGCGTACGCGAGACGGTAACCCACAGGAATATCCGCATCTTTCCCTTTGCCGTCAGCGACGAAGAAGCGCAGATACGCTTCGAGCCACCTCGTGCGTATATGTCCGGCACGGGCAGGCTTGTCCGCGATTCCGAGCAGGAGGGGATTTCGTATTCCCTTGTCGACTGCCATACGCTCGATATGCTCTCTGACGATATCGGACACGCTGCGGCATTGTTCATCGATACCGAAGGCGAAGAAGTGCGGGTGCTGCGGGGCGGGCGGAAGTACATCTCCACACATCTGCCATACATTATTATCGAAGCGTCGGACAGGAATTTACAGCGGTCGGGCTTTTCGCTTCAGGATTTACATACAGAACTATGCACGTTGGGCTATATGATGTATGAGATTACCCGGCTGGGACTGCGGCCTGCCATGCCGGGCGAACCATCCGGGTTGCAGAACTGGTTTTGCCATCCCCGGGGAGCGGAATCCTCCGTCCGACGCGTTTCCCGGATTATTCTCGCATCGGCGCTGCTGCCCTGCATTCCGGGTATTCATCCGCTCAAGCGCCTCCCGAAGCGGCGGAAGCTATCCCCACCGCGTTGATTCTGCTTCATCATTTATGTAGATTTTCGGCGCTACTCATCCGCGACATCAAACAGCTATCCCCATGAGTCAAAACGGAAAACTCTCGAAATCGGACGCCGAAGACATCCTCGGCGATCTTCAGTACGAACTTATCAAGCTTCAGTCGTGGATCAAGGACGAAGGTCTGCGTGTAGCAATCATCTTCGAAGGGCGCGATGCCGCCGGGAAAGGCGGTATCATTAAACGCATCCTTTCCGCCCTCAATCCCCGCTGGGTGAACCACGTCGCCCTGGGCGTGCCATCGGAGCGCGAGCAAAGCGAATGGTATTTCCAGAGGTACGTCACTCACCTTCCAGCTGCCGGCGAAATCACGATCTACGACCGAAGCTGGTACAACCGCGCGGTCGTGGAGCCGGTGATGGGATATTGTACGAAGGAGCAGTACCGGCAGTTCATGAAGGACGTACCCCGGTTCGAGGAGTTGCTCATCGATTCGGGATTGATTCTCCTTAAATACTGGCTCGCGGTGAGCGCGAAGGAACAGGAAGAACGGTTCGAAGACCGCAACGACGATCCCCGGAAGCGCTGGAAACTCAGTCCGAACGATCTCGAAGCGATCAAACGGTGGGACGAGTTCACGGATAAGATCGACGTGATGTTCGAGGAAACCAGTACCGGCAAAGCGCCCTGGTACTACGTGCCCGGCGACGACAAACGGCGCGCCCGGCTGAACTGCATATCCCATATCCTCAGCCGGTTCGACTACAAGAACGTGCTACCGGATAAATTGAAGATCCCGAAAGCGCAGGGCGGCCACCAGTACGCCAACGCCCATGGCGATCACTATATCGTTGTGCCGGATATCTATTAACGGAGAAGAACGTGAAACAGGCGCTTTCCGATTATGATTTCATCGTCCGCACGCTTGTAGCATTCAGTCTCGGATGCCTGATCGGATTGGAGCGCGAATTCCGCAATGCCGGCGCGGGTCTGCGCACGACGGCGCTCGTCGCGACCGGCGCCTCACTGTTCGTGCTTACCTCGTATCAATTCATCGGTATGGGGGAAGCCTCCGCAAGCAGGATTGCCGCGGCCGTCGTAACGGGAATCGGCTTTCTTGGTGCGGGAGTGATTTTCAAGGACGGTGTGAGCGTCCACGGGTTAACGACCGCTGCGACCATCTGGTGCGCGGCAGCCATCGGCTGTCTGGCAGGAATAGGAATGATTTCGTGGGCGCTGTACGGCTCGGCCGTCGTGATCTTTGCCACCTTCGCGTTGCGTCCCGTGTCCAAGCTCATCGACAAATCGCCGCTGAAAGAGAAGAAAGGTGAGTAGTGAGTTAGAAGAGAATAATACTTATTAGGCACGGTACATTCAAGTTTCTAGCGCAACATTCGATAGGGATTGTATAATAAAATTGT
>CAYPBB010000085.1:0-5175 GCA_964408855.1 uncultured Ectothiorhodospiraceae bacterium | reverse complement strand
CCTGTCCTGAGTCCGGCGGTTGCCGGACGAAGGGCCTGTCCTGAGTCCGGCGGTTACCGGACGAAGGGCCTGTCCTGAGTCCGGCGGTTGCCGGACGAAGGGCCTGTCCTGAACCGTCCGACAATCCGCCTGAAACGGATTGACGGACAGGTGAAGGACAAAAGGGGGCAGCAGTTATTTCCGAAATCCGCACTGAGAATCGGGGGTTCTGAAATGCGGTGCGGCTGAGTCATCCGTCCGCGCAATTCCATGTCTGTCCGTGGTTTTCGTGCGGAATGGTGCTGATACGCGTCTTCGAGCGCCGAGGCAACAAACCGGCAAGCAAACGCTAATCAGAAGGAAAATTGATAATTGACAATAGGCAATTGAAAATTATCAATTGTCAATTCTGCTTCGCCTTCCAGCGAACAATCAGACCCTGCAGGCGGTTGAGACCTGTCCAAAGGCGGGGACCGGGACGCTGGAATACGTCCGCCTCGACAATATGTACATCGCCGGTACGGAATGCGGGGAGATTCTTCCATTCGGGGAATGTGGCCAGCAGCGCATCGACGCTCATCTGCATATCGCTGGGCACAAGAATGATATCCGGCGCATTCTCTATCACGCTTTCGCGGTTGAGTACCGGATACAGCTCGGATGTGGAATTGACGGCATTCTTCCCTCCCGCCTTGTCAATCATTTCGCCGAGAAATGTCAGTTTACCTGCTGCAATCAACGGTTGTGTCGAAAGCACGAATAGTATCGTCGGTGGAGGCAGAGCCTTCAACGCCGTGTCGCGCGTGAAACTTGCGGCGAGCGAATCGGTCAGTCTTGCCGCGCGCTGCCGCGAACCGGTGACTGCGCCGATGGACTCGATGCTGCGCAGAACGCCCGCGAACGATCCGGGATTGAGTACGAATACGGGTATGCCGAGCTCTTCGAGCTGCCGGTGCGTCGCCTTGGAATTCCCTTCCGCTGTAATCAGGACGAGGTCCGGCGCGAGGGCGGTGATGGCTTCCACGCTCGGGGTCAGCAGATTGCCGACCTTCGGTTTCGATGCGCATTCGGGAGGGTGGTTGCAGTACGACGAAACGCCGCAAAGCAGCGAATCGGCGTCCAGGGCGTAGACAATTTCCGTAATACTCGGTGCGAGCGATACAATGCGCCGCGGCAGCGCCGGAAGGAGGACGGTATTCCCGGCGTGGTCCTTTAACCGGATACGCTCGCGCGCACCGGGATGGCGGTGTTCGCACGATGCGCAAAGAAAAAGGGCGGACGCCAGAAACAGCGCCGCCCATCTCATTCCGTATTCAGGCGCAAAAGGCACGACGGCTATTTGTTGATGCCGAGAATCGCCTTGACGATATGCATCGCCATGTTCGGATTCTCTTTCAAACGGCGGGTCGAATATGCGTACCAGCGTTCGCCGAACGGCACATACACGCGCATGGGGTAGCCTTTCGATACGAGGTCGTCGCGACGCCGCGGACGGACGCCGAGCAGCATCTGGAACTCGTACGAATTGCCGTTCAGATTCAACTCCTTCACCACGTTCATCGCGTCGTCGATCAGCGGATCGTCGTGTGTGGCGATGGAGATATACGCGCCTCCCTTCAGGCCGAGACGAAGGAGTTCCTTGTAGCTTTCGCGGACGCGCTCGCGGTCGCGGTAGGCGATTTCCTCCGGCTCGATATAAATACCCTTGCAGAGACGAAGATTGGTTTCCGGGCCTTCGGTCAGTTTGCGCATATCGTCGGCGCTGCGTTTGAGATACGCTTGCATCACGCAGGTAATGGAGCCGGGAAATTCGCGGCGCAGGTGATCGTAGATGCGCCACGTCGCATCGGTGTAGGGATGGTCTTCCATGTCGATGCAGACGGAATTGTTGTAGCCCTTGGCGACGGTGCAGAGGTGGCGGATGTTCTCCTCGCAGAAGGTTTCGTCGAAGGAAAGGCCCATCTGCGTCGGTTTGATGGAGAGGGTTGCCTTGAGGTTGTTTTTGTTGATTGCGTGGAGCACTTCTTCGCATTCGTTGCGCATTTCAATGCTTTCCTCGCGGTTGGAGACGCTTTCTCCGAGCACGTCCATTGTAGCGGTAATGCCTTTTGCGTTGAGATCCTTCACAACGCGGACGCCGTCTTCGAGGCTTGGTCCGGCGATATACGGCTTGGCGAAATACCCGACGAGGCTCTTTGGCACGAGCGGGAGGGTTGCGACGATGATTTTGCTGATGATGGACATAAAACTTGAGGTGTTTGATTCGGGGATATATCTGATTCGTTGACCGGCGGCGCCGGTATAGTGAGAACCGGGGACCGCAACAATGCGGTACAGCATACAAATGTACGATTTTACCTTGACTGTTGGAAGAACGAATTCACGACTGTATTGCAGAGTACGGGACCAGGACCGGATAAAAAAGCGTCAAGCGTCGACGATGGGGATTCGTCAACGCTTGATCATTGTGCCCACAGAAAGGAGATTGTGAGAGGGGATATCGAGTCTACAGGCGGTTGCGCGCCGGAGGGATCATGCGATCTGTCCGGCGGGAAAAATCCATTGTTCGAATTCCTGCAACACCTCCTCGTCCTCTTCCTTCTTGAACGCGCGAACCAGTTCGCGGCGGGCTGTTTCAGTTCCAAGTTCCCCAAGAGCGGCAATCGCAGCCTTCCGGACGATGAGGTCCTCGGCTTCCATTCCGCTCAGAAATATCGAAATCATGAGATCGTTCCGTAACGACTGCGCAAGCTGAATCAACCGCACCCGCTCGCGCGAGTCGGCGACTTCGTACAGCTTCTGCATTCCGGTTACAACCTCGAAAGAGACGTCGGTAGTACCGACTTTCGCCACCACATTTTCCAGCGCTGTAAGGAGTTCTCCGCGGTATAACCCGCCGAAAACGCTGGCTACGCGCGCCAGAATGTCCAATTCATCCTTCTCTCCGAGATGAGCCAGCACGTTGATGTAGCTGGGCAGTAACGACATGCTGATCGCTTGCGGAGTGGGGTATTTCTTGTACAAAAGGCTGAGTGACCTTCTGTCGCCGATCTTGACAAAGATGTTGAGGCATACCTTGTCAAGAGACTGTGAGCTGCTCGAAAGAAACAGTGCATTCACGAGGTTGATTGCCGATTTCTCGTTTTTCTGCTCAATTTCCTGAAGAACATGCACCAGCTCTCTTTGATCGGCCGATTTTTGCCCCTCCACCATTTTCAGCATTTGCCATGGAGCATTGTACAGTTGCATGTGCGATCTCGAAGTTTATTGATGGTTGAATTTGTTTTTCTTCACGTAAGACGGTTCCGGAATGGAACCTCTTCGTTTGGATCCTGCCTTGGATCCGTCCACTTTCGCTTCCAATCAATTTGATACAAGGCGTATGCCAAGAATATTCTGTAAGGATTCCGTCATACTAATGCGGTATGAATAGCCAAAACGCAAGGTGTTCCCGATACGACCCCTTTATTTTTCAAACACCTACACGATTTTCGCACGCGATTTCATACCGATTTGTGCAGACCAACGAAAATTGTGGATAACTTTTCTTTGTAGAATTTTCAACAAGATGCAAAATCAGCAAGCAAAAATCGCCATTCGCGACAGGAATGAGTTCATTCACTGCAACAACGGATACAAAAACCCCAAATACCAGCCATTTGCTAGGATATAAATGGAGCCTTCCTAATCCCAAGAATTGGGTAGTTTACATGAGGAGATGTTGATACACCGAGTATGTGCGTTCTGCAATCCTGGTATTTGTGTAGTTCGCGAGAACCCGCTCCCGCCCCTTCGGACCATATTCTTCCCGAAGCTCCCGGGACTCGGCAAGCACGTGCAGCTTTTTCGTAAGGTCGCCGAGGTTCCGTTCCTCGAACGTCAATCCCGCATCGCCGATGACATTGGGGATTTCGGCATGTGTCGATCCAAGCACAGGCACTTCGCTTGCCATTGCCTGGACTAGCACCTGTCCGAACTGCTCCTTCCAATGCGCGACGGTGTACGACGGCAATACCAGCATATCCATCGCGTTGATATAGCGAGGTATTTCTTTGTGCGGGACGGAAAGCACGATTCTGAGTTTATCGGCGATACCGCGTTCCGCAGCCCGCGTCCGGATGTCCGCTTCCAGCGCCCCGCCGCCGATCATCAGTAGCGTGAACGGCATTTGTAAGGTGGCGCATGCATCGACGAGATCGAGAACGCCCTTTTCGGGAACAAACCTCCCGATAAACCCGATGACGAGACCTTCGCAAGAAAGCTCGTTCCTCATTTCCGATCCGTCGCGTTTCTGGAATAACTCCGGATCGAGTCCCAGCAGCGGCATAACATGAACCGGTTTTTCGAAGCCTTTCCGCTGGAGGATATCACGCGCATCGGCATTGCCGCAAATTGCAGCATCGGAATGCCGGAGGTTGTATCGTTCGAAATAGGTGAACGGGAATTTCAGCGTCTTTTCGAAATTCATCCATGTAAAAAACAGCGTTTTCGCTTTAGGCGCATAAAATCGCTTCAGATGGAGTGCCTGATAATACGAGAAGGAGTCGGTTCCTTCTTCCACATGCAGGATATCGGGCGTGAATTCGTTCATGCCTAACGTCGTCGATTTGTATAAATGTGCCGCTTCCTTCCCGCTGAACCACACCGGCAGCCCGTTCATCGTCAGTTCATCGTCGCGCTGTTCGTCGTACCTGATCGTGAAGAGATAATCTTTCCAGACTGTCGGCACGACGATGCGCAGGTTCACTCCGTAGAGACGCACCAGTTCGCGCCATTTTTCTCGTCCGATTTTCGTGATGTACGTGTGACTGATGACGAGGACGTTCATTGAACTATGCCTTCCGGTACTTTGATAATACTTTCTCGTAGACGTCGACGGTTTTGCTGGAAATAACGATCCAGGAGAACTCCTCTTCGACGCGTTTGCGCGCATTCTTTCCAAGGCGATCCCGTCCCGAAGGATTCCGCAAGAGATCGAGGAACGCCTTTGCCAATTGTTCCGGGCTCCGGGCGTCGACCAGAATGCCTGTTTCTCCGTCGGCGATGATTTCGGGAATACCGCCGATCTTCGTACCAACGAGCGGCAGTCCGCATGCCATCGCTTCGAGTCCGGAAATGCTCGTCGCCTCCATCAGCGAAGGCAGCGTGGCAATGGTGGACATCGCGTAGAACTTCGGCATGAGCGTGTTCGGAACA
>CAYPBB010000084.1:0-5578 GCA_964408855.1 uncultured Ectothiorhodospiraceae bacterium | reverse complement strand
CCATCCGAAAGCACAATCATTGCACGGCACTTGTTGTTCCCACTGTTAATCAGTTCGGAAAGTCCGACATAGATGCCATCCCATACCGCGGTGGAACCGTTTGAGGGAAGCGCATTCACTGCATCGTGAAGATCGTTTTTATTGATCGTCATCGAACTCCGGATTGTGACTGCGCTGTTAAACCAGATTACCGTCGCCTCGTCGACGAAGCCGTCCAATAAATCGACGAACGCATTTCCGGCGGCTATTGCTTCTACATTCCTCGATCCGACCATGCTCCCGCTCGCGTCGAAGATCATTGCGATCGAAACCGGGCAGCGGACATTCGGATCGGCGCACCATAACGAGAGCGAATCGATCACCTTCCCGTTTTCCCGCAGGATAAAATTCTGGTGGCGATCAAACGTATACGCCGGTTGACCGTTGCATTCAACCGTGAAGTATAACTCGATGTCCGGCCAGTTATTGACGAGACGATTGATTTGCAGGGACGGCTGTGTATGGACAATTCCACCGAAACAAATCGATAAAAAACCGAACAGAATCTGACGATACAAATACCGTAAAGAGAGCGATTCACCCACGACCATAACCCCAGGCTGTGCAACGATGATAAACTACCGATAAGCTACGCTTTCACTGTATAAACATCAATACCGGCGAAAATTGAGGCATTTCACCAAATACTGAGGCGGGATGGATGTACACTCCATTCCGCCTCATTGCCGAATGCATAACGTTTCCTGTTACCGGCTATTTCGCCAGCACCATGCGTTTCATGTTTGAGTATTGCGGGGTTTCGAGCTTATAGAAATACAGTCCGCTTGGCAATCCGTCGGCATTGAATACCACGCGGTACGTGCCCGCCTTCTGGTCTTCGTTTACCAGCGTCCGCACCTGTTTGCCGAGTATGTTATACACGGAAACAACCGCCCTCGTATCCGCCGCAAGCGTATACTCGATGGTCGTGCTTGGATTGAACGGATTCGGCTTGTTTTGACTCAGAGAGAACATTGCAGGCGCGCTCCCTCTTCCGGGTTCCGTCATTTTGGGAGCGGTTCCGCGCGTTGGACGGTCGATGACGCCGCTATACGTCGAATCGGCGAGAGGAACTTCGCGGCGCTTCACGGGAGGTAACGGCGGCAGTGCCGGCTGTATTTCGAGGATCACATTGCACGCATCTGTTACGATGGGAGTTTCACTCGAAGAGTGTCTGATCGTAAACTCAACGTACTGCGATATGCCTGTCGTGTTGGGCTTCGTAAGCCGTAGATGCCAACTCGAATTGAATGTGCTGCCAACAAACAAGACCGGGGATGTGGAAGGATTAACGTCGACCCCTGAGTAGGAAGGATCAAATTCCACGAACTGAGACGGATCGCTGACGAACAGCAGCTCGGCGGAAATATTCGATAAAGCGCTTCCGCCGACATTTTCCAGTGTCGCATTGAGTACCCAGTTTGGATTAATATATTGCTGCTTATCCCGGTCAAATCGAATAACGTTTTCGGTGGTTGTGAGTTCGCATGTAAGCGCAGTCTTCACAGCAGCAATGGGAAACTGTGTGGTACAGGTAATCGGGTTACCTTCATCGTCGATCGCAACTGCCTGTAACTGCACCGTGCGGCGCGTAATCCGGTTCGTCGCCTTGAAGATCCACGAGATCGACGTGTCCTTCCCAGGCTCCAGTGTTTTGTTGATTGTCGCGCGCTTCGGATTCGGTGAGGATACATCCAGATCGATTCCATCGCCCGGCGAGTAGTACACTTCTATGTATTGAATCGACCCAACCTGTTTGCTCGTGTTGCGGATCGTATAGGTAAACGTGAAGGGATTCGGCTCAACCTTCGTGCCCGCTCCATTCAAACCGAGCGAATCCGGCGCCACCGCCGTACATTCGTACGACGGCTTCAAGCCCGGTACATCGATAGTGCAATATACGTTCGCGGAATCCGTCGGAATCCCCGTCGGACCGACGCCGCCCACCGACCACTTGAAATCGAGCTTCGAATCCAGCCGCAGTTTCTTCGTGTACCGCAACGTCCATATCGCGGTTGGGACCGGATTGCCGGGATTGTATTGTGTCAGCGTTCCAAAACTATGCGTTCGCGACTGCGTCGCCGGTATAAGTTCGACGTTCGCAGGCATCCACATAAACGCCGTTACGTTATTGGCAAGCGCCGGGCTTGCGTTGATTACCTGTAATTGCACGTTGAACGGATTCGGCGTGTATTCGCCAAGATTATCATCGAACGTCAATTGATACGGCGTCATACATGTCGCCTGCAGCATGGGCGCCATGAGCGGCGGTATCGTCACCTTCGTCTCGCACAGCGTCGAATCGGCGTTCGAGGTCTTCACCCACACCTGCACCACGTACTCGAGTTCTGTTACAGAAATTGGATGCGCGAGAGTCCAGGTAACCGAACCGCTTTGATTCGGGATGAGGAGCCGCGGCGATACCTTCTTTGTATTGTTGTTTGGGGCGTCGGCTCCTGCAAGCGTCAACTTCGGTGGAACAATAATCGTGGCCCACACCGTGTCGGTTTTCATACCGCCTGGATTGGTAACCGAGACTGTAAGATCGAACGGCATTGGAGTGTATTTCTGATTTTGATTGTCGGCAATAATCTGCGGCGCTTGAATGGAGCAATGCAACACCGGTCCTGTTGCTGGAATCCAGATTCTCTGACAGCACGTTACGTTTTTGTGATTATCGAACATCGCCGTGAAGCAGATATCCACTGAGTCGCCCGCCGTTCTGGTCAACGCCTTCACCATCCAGGCCACTTCCGAGAGGCCCGTGGCGGGAACATCAACAGGCGTCCCCGGCTGCAGGTCGCTGAACGGGGAAAGCAACTGGATATCCGCCGGATTGTAGTCAATTTTGAAACGCACGTTTTTCGCTTCTTTTTCTCCCATGTTATACACCCGGCACATCACCTGGAACGGATTCGGGGAGTAATCTTTCGCCGAGCGTACCCACACCAGCTCCGCCGGCGCCTGCATGTTGCATGTGATTACCGGGGAGCGGGGAATGATGCATATCTCTCCGTCCTGAAGCACCGGACGGAAACATCCGGCCTGGAACACCCAACTATTCAACATGATAGTGCAGCATGTCGTGTCATCGGGATCTGCGAGCTGAAAGACCAATTCGGCAAGCGTCCCGCTTCCGAATACAGGTTTGCGGACGTTGGTTTCAAACGTGACCGTCCCGTTTGTGGCGTCAAGCGCGGTAATGGTAAGTCCTTCGAGTAACGTGCCGGGACGCGCCTCAATCTGTTTGAATTGTATCAAACCAGGATCAAATTGAATCGAGAACGTCGATTTCTCGAAATTCGCCAGCGGATCGATGGGGGTAACAAGACTGACAGGGATGCGCACTTCTTCCATACTCCGTGCGGTAATACTGCCGATTCCGAGGGCAAGAGGCGTGAACGACGCTGTATCCTTTGGCGCCCGGTATGTCTTCGTCTTTGTATCGGCGCCGCTACAGAAGTTTTGCAATGCGAGGTCGACCGAACGCAACCCGCCATCCTTGCATTGCGCCTGATAGGTAATCGTGCATTCGCCATACCTGGTAAAAACGAGCGCGGCAATTTCCTTATAGATGTCTACAAGCTGATCAGCCGATTGGGCCGAGTAATAGGTGCCACCGGTGAGAAGAGAAATAAGTTCGAGATTTGTAGGGTTAACACCCCCTAATCCGACATTGAACATCCGGATTTGGTTCTGGTTTGCCAGCGCTATCACGTCCTGCGGAGTGTGAAAACTTGCGTTATCGCCGCCGTCGGTGACAGTGATGACCGCTCGGCAGGGATTGTTCCCATGTGCGATGAGTTCCTGAAGCCCTGTATACATACCGTCCCAACAAGCCGTCGAGCCTGTTACAGGCAGACTGTTAATCGCATTTCGAAGAGCAAGTTTATCCGATGTCATGGCTTGAGCGACGGTTACAGTATCGGAGAACCAGATTACCGCGGCTTCGTCGAGTCCATCCATCGTATCGACAAATGCGTTCCCGGCGGCAATCGCACCCGCGTTTCCGGCGCCCATCATACTCCCGCTGGCATCGAAGACCAATGCAACAGACATAGCGCAACGTTGGTTCGGGTCGGGACAATAAAGTGTAAAATCGGGTACTTCGATCCCGTTTTCAAATACCTTAAAATGTTGATTTTTATTGAATGTGTAGGCTGGCTGCCCGTTACATCCGACGGAAAAATAGAGCTCAATTGTTGGCCAGTTGTTGACAATCCGTTTAAAGTTCAGCGTCGGCTGGGCATTCGCCTGCTGTTGAAAAAGTATGACGCATGCGAAGAGCAGAACTGCTCCCGCAAGCGAAATATGATGAAATCGTACAGATGTTTTCATCGCGACCTCCCGGTGGTGCATGAATAACGGAATCCAATGATGATTACGATGGTACAACACATCATGATCAGAAAAGTTACATCCAGTACGGCCTAATATGTCGAAAACGGCGTCAATGACGCCGTTTTCAATGATACGGTTGAACCATTCGGCTATTTGGCCAACACCATGCGCTTGATGTTCGTGTACAGCGGCGTTTCGAGCTTATAGAGGTACACACCGCTGGGCAATCCGTCCGCGTTGAATACAGCCCGGTAATTCCCCGCTTTTTGTTCTTCGCTTACCAGCACCCTCACCTGTTTCCCGAGCAGGGTATAGACCGATAGCACAGCTCGCGTATCCTCGGCAAGCGAGTATTCGATGGTCGTCGATGGGTTGAACGGATTCGGCGTGTTCTGACCGAGCGAAAACGCCAGCGGAGCCGCCTCCCCAGCCGGATCGACGAGCTTCGGCGCCGTACCGCGCGTCGGTCGGTCGAAAATCCCGCTATATGTCGAGTCAGATTCAGGAACTTCGCGCCGTTTGACCGGAGGAAGCGGGGGCAGTGCGGGTTGAATTTCCAGGATAACATTGCATGCGTTGACTACCTGCGGCGTTTCGTTTGAACTATACGTCACCGAAAACTCGACATACTGAGATACGCCTGTTGTATTGGGTTTCGCGATGCGGAAATGCCAACCTGGATTCAGTATTTCGCTGATAAACATGACCGGAAATGCATATGGATTGGCATCGATCCCTGAGTACGCAGGATCGAATTCCACGATGCCGTAAGGATCGCTCGCAATTAACACCTCGGCGGAAATATTCGATAAAACATAACCGCCAACATTCTCCAGCGACGCTTGAAGCATCCAGTACGGATTGATATACTGCTGCTTATCCCGGTCAAAGCGAATCGGATTTTCCGAGGATGTGAGTTCGCAGGCAAGCAAACCGTTGATACCTGCAATCGGAAGTTGATCCGAACATGTATACGGGTTGCCTTCGTCGTCGACTGCCACCGCCTGTAACTGCGCTATCCGGCGCGTTACCCGGTTCCTCGCTTTGAAAATCCACGAGACCGACGTATCCTTTCCCGGATAGAGCGTCTTGTTGATCACCGCTCGCTTCGGCGAGGTCGCTTCCAGATCGATTCCATCACCGGGCGAGTAGTACACTTCGATATATTGAATTGCCGCTATCTGCTTGCTCGTGTTGC
>CAYPBB010000083.1:0-6152 GCA_964408855.1 uncultured Ectothiorhodospiraceae bacterium | reverse complement strand
GTCTATTAGCTCGTTATTTGATGTGGATAAAGACAAAACAATGTAAATATGCATGTCTCAGGAGAATATCAGTGGCTGAATTAACACTGCAAGCAACAATCCGGAAAGAAACCGGCCGCAAGTATGCGAAGGCAGCGCGGAGAATGGAGCAGGTCCCCGGCGTGTTTTACACCGGAAACACAAAAAATGTGGCAATCCAGGTAAAACGACTGGATCTGCGCCCCGTCATTTACACGTCCGAAATGCGCGTTATCAATCTCAAGCTTGATGACGGCAGCGAAAACCGCTGCATCCTCAAGGACGTACAGTTCGACCCGGTTACCGACCAGGTCGTTCATTTCGATTTGATCGGTCTCGTCGCCGGCGAGAAACTGAAGGTGGAAGTGCCGATCGTTCTTCATGGAACGTCCATCGGCGTTCGCGGCGGCGGTATTCTGCAGCACATGCTGCATCATGTTGAAATCGAATGCCTCCCGGTAGATATCCCGCAGCATATCGAAATCAATATCGAGAATCTCGCTATCGGCGACACCGTCCGTATCAGCGATATCTCGATGCCGGGCATCACCATCCACCTCGATCCGGCGACCAGCATCGTCCATATTTCCGCCGCCCGCGGCGAAGAAGCATCGTCGGGCGATCAGTCAGGCGAGCCCAAGCGCGTCGGCGAAGAAGAATAAGAGTAGCGTTCAACCGGCGGACGGCCACCGTCCGCCGGAACGTATTCCCCATTGCTTACCGGTAACGAAGAATATCCTTCCGACCGTAGGTACTGCATTCTCGGTCTCGGGAATCCGGGCGGTACGTACGAAAGGAATCTCCACAATGCCGGATTCATGGTTGCCGATAGCTATGCCCTCCGAATCGGCGCCCCTCCCTTCCAACAGTATACGCAATACGACTACACGGCTGCGAGCGTCGAAGGGAACTTCGTTGCGCTCTGTAAACCAATGCTCTATATGAACCGTAGCGGCGACGCGGTACTATCTCTTCTTTCAAGGTATGGGTGGGAACCAGATCAGTTCCTTATTGTTTATGATGATGTTTCCATTCCGTTTGGAACTATCCGATTGCGCGGGAAAGGCACGAGCGGGGGACATAACGGATTGCAATCCATCATCGATGCCGTAGGGCATTCCAACATTCCTCGGCTACGGTTCGGAGTGGGTCCCGTCGATCCCGAGAAGGATCTCGCAGATTTTGTCCTGAGCGATTTCACCGGCGAACAGCAACCGCTTCTGGATGCCGGAATTGAGTATGCCTGCGATGCCATATCGCATTATTTTCTGAACGGAATGGAACGCACAATGAATGTGTTTAACGGTCAGATACCAACCAGTCAGGAATAATAGTAATGGACACCGGTTCTTTCGGCATTGTCCCAGCCGTAACAGGAGTCGCCGGGCTTCTTATTTCTCTCCTCATCTACGTCTATGTCCGCAAACAGCCCTCCGGCAATGAGCGGATGCGCGACATATCTGATCAAATCCACATCGGAGCATTGGCGTTTCTCTCGAGCGAATACAAGGTGCTTGCCGTGTTCACCGTCGCCGCCTCGGCGCTGCTGGCGTTCGGCAGGGGAATGGATATTACCTATGCATTCATCGCCGGGTCGGTGTCCTCGATTCTTGCAGGGTATTTCGGAATGACTGCTGCAACAAGGGCAAATGTCCGTACTGCCGAAGCGGCTCGCATCAGCGGGCAGCCGAAAGCCCTCATCGTTTCGTTTTTCGGAGGTTCCGTGATGGGACTATCAGCCGCCAGCCTGGGTTTGGTTGGGATGGGGGTTCTCTTTATTGCTTACGGCAACCTCGATCATGTCGAAGCACTGAACGGATTCGTCCTCGGCGCGAGCGCCATCGCGCTCTTTGCCCGGATCGGCGGCGGTATTTACACAAAAGCGGCGGACGTCGGCGCCGATCTCGTCGGTAAAGTTGAAGCAGGGATACCCGAAGACGACCCCCGCAATCCGGCTGTTATTGCGGATAACGTGGGAGACAATGTGGGCGACGTGGCAGGCATGGGCGCCGATATTTTTAGCAGTTACGCCGGTTCGGTTATAGCGGCAATCGCTATTGCCGCTTCGTCGGCGACGCTCGGATTGGCGCCGTTCGCCGGCTCTCCGGCTTTGTATATGGGCTTCCCGTTACTGATTCCCGTCGCCGGTTTTATTGCGTCCTTTATCGGTATCATGCTGGTCAAGATATTTGCCGGAGCGAATCCCGGCGTCGCGCTTCGCAGTATGACCACCATCGCCCTGGTATTGATGCTGGGCGGCGCATGGATCGTCATCGCGATGTTCGAAATTCCAGGGCATTACTTTTGGGCAATCGCCGGCGGATCCATCGGGGGGACGTTAATCGGATACATCACGGAATACTATACAGGCGGAAAACCTGTGCGGAGGATCGCGAATTCGAGCCGTACCGGCGTTGCGACGAATATCATCGCAGGATTGGCGGTTGGGATGGAATCGGTAATCGTTTCCGTCTTCATTCTCGCCGCTGTTGTTTTTGCAGCGTTCGAAGCGGGCGGGATGTACGGAATCGCCCTGGCATCGATCGGAATGCTGGCGACAATCGGTATCACAGTATCTATCGATGCATACGGACCGATAGCCGATAACGCGGGCGGAATCGCCGAAATGTCGGAGCTTGGCTCGAACGTCCGCCGTATCACCGATACGTTGGATACCCTCGGCAATACCACGGCCGCGGTCGGCAAGGGCTTTGCCATTGGATCGGCGGCGCTCACCGCGTTGGCACTGTTCGCCGCCTACGCTTCATCGATCCGAATCGCAAACGGCGCCGATTCCACTTTTTTACTCGATATCATCGATCCGCGCGTTATCATCGGACTGTTCCTTGGCGGGATTCTACCGTTCGGCGTTGCAGCGATGACCATGACATCGGTCGGCAAGGCTGCATTCGCCATCGTCGAGGAAGTGCGCCGTCAATTCCGCGAAATCCCCGGATTGATGGACGGAACCGGCACGCCTGATACGGCGCGCTGCGTGGATATCAGCACCAAATCGGCGCTGAAGGAAATGATGCTTCCCGGCTTCGTTGTGATCGCCGCGCCCTTCGCTGTTGGATTTCTGCTCGGTCCCGAATCGCTCGGCGGGCTGCTTGTCGGAGCAACGGTAACGGGGATGCTGCTTGGCTTATTCATGGCGAACGCCGGTGGGGCGTGGGATAACGCAAAAAAATACGTTGAAACAGGGAAATTGGGCGGAAAAGGCTCGGACGTCCACAAGGCATCGGTTGTCGGAGATACCGTAGGCGACCCGTTCAAGGACACATCGGGACCTGCGATGAATATTGTCATCAAGTTGATGTCTATTATCGCATTGATTATCGCTCCCCTCATTGCATTTCTGGCAAAATAATTGCATGTTTATATGTTTTGGTTTAAGAAACAACCCTGCTCGGCAGCAAACGAGCCGCCGGGCCATTGTATCACAAGTCCACAGGGCATTACTGAATGAAACGCCATTACGAATGCACGTTTATCGTGAATCCCGGCTTAGACGATCCGCAGATTGAGGGCGTCGTCAAAGCGGTTGAAGATTCCATCGTGAAGAACGGTGGAGAAGTTGTCGGAAAAGACCTCATTGGGAGAAGAAGACTCGCCTACCCCATCGCAAAGAAACATAACGGTTATTACACCTGCATTGAATTCGAGGCGGAAGGACACATCATCGACAAGGTGGAACGCTTTCTGAAACTCGACGAAAACGTTATGCGGTATCTCACGCTTCAGCTCGACCCGAAAGAGCTTGAAGCGAAACGAACTCGTCTTGCGCTGCTCAAGGAAGCCGAAAGGGAACGCGAACTTGCAGCCATGGAAAAAGCTGAAGGCGTTGTGAAGGAAAACAACGGCGAACAGGCCGCATAACGCGGCGTTCGCATCCGTTCGATCATTGATTTCGATACCCGGTTTTTTGTAGATCGTGAAATGCTGAGGAGTCCACATGGCTGAATTGAAAATGCCTGAGCTGAATTATGTCATGATTGTGGGTAACCTGACGAAAGACCCTGTGTTCAGAACAACCTCCAACAGCACTCCTGTCGTGAATTTTTCCATCGCCTCGAACAGGCGGTACCGCGACAGGTCGAATATGTGGCAGGAAGACGTCTGTTATGTGGGTATCGTTGCCTGGAACAAACTTGCCGAAAGCTGCCACCAGCGCCTGAAAAAAGGCAGCGCCGTTTTGGTGGAAGGAGAATTGCAAACCCGGAACTGGAAAAGCGAGGACGGTAGTCAGCGCAGCGTGCTTGAAGTAAAAGCCCGGCGCATACAGTTCCTCAACAAGTTTCCCTACGCGAACGGCACGATGGAAGACACCGATGAATATATCGCGACCGACGACGACGACATGTTCGACTTCTTTGGCGACAAGGAAGAGGACTTCGTGTCGAGGTACGACGAAGAGCATTCATATGTGTCGAATGCGCAAACAAGATTATAGAGTGTATACAGTTTAATCATTGAAGATGGAACGTCAGGAATGAAAGTCATTTTAAGACAGAGCATAGAAACGCTCGGTGAAGTCGGCGATATCGTAACCGTGCGCGACGGGTACGCAAGAAACTATCTGCTCCCGAACGGCATAGCATATGTCGCCACCAAGGGAAACGAAAAAGTCCTCGTCGAGGAAAAGAAACGGCTGACCCTCCGCAAGAACCGCGAACGCATCGAAGCTGAGAAAATTGCAGCCGAGCTCGAGAAAAACGAGAGCTCGATTACGATCCCGATGCAGGTGGGCGAGGAAGACAGGCTTTTTGGTTCCGTTACCAAGGAAATGATTGCCGAGAAGCTTGCCGAGAAGGGATTCAGCATCGACCGCCGCAAGATCGAAATCGACGAACCGATTAAAACTCTCGGAATCTTCACTGTCAATGCAAAGCTTCATGCCGATGTTACCGGCAAAATCAAGGTGTGGGTTGTCCGGCAATAAGTTGCCGCACCCAGCCGACATTCATACTCGCACGTAGAGCAAGCCCTGATAATGTATTGAGGTTAGTGCCTCAATACATTATTTTTATATTTCCAACTGTCGCATGTATAGGATAGAGAAGTATTATGGACACACCAGCTGAATCGGTCGACGAAGTTACCAAACGGAAACCAAGCGCGACCGAACTTGTCGAACTTTCGGATGTGACCGTTCGTTTTGCCGGCGACTCCGGCGACGGAATGCAGCTTACCGGCTCGCAGTTTACGAACACCACCGCCCTCATGGGCAACGATCTGAGCACGCTTCCCGATTATCCCGCAGAAATCCGCGCCCCTGCCGGCACGCTGTATGGCGTCTCCGGATTTCAACTCCATTTCAGCAGCAAGGATATCCACACCCCGGGCGATAAACCCGACACCCTCGTCGCAATGAATCCCGCGGCATTGAAAGTGAATATCGGCGAAGTCCGTCCCGGCGGGATGGTCATCGTCAATGAAGACGCATTCGATGAAAAGAACCTGAAACTGGCAGGCTACACCGAAAATCCTTTGCACGACGGTTCGCTCAAAGGCTACAAGGTGTTCGAAGTGCCGATAACCAAGTTGACGATCAACGCGCTTGAAGGCGTCGGATTGTCGATGAAAGAAGTGACGCGATCCAAGAATTTCTTCGCGCTCGGGCTTTGCTATTGGCTCTACAACCGCCCGATGGAACCGACGCTCGATTGGATCAAAGAAAAATTCGCGAAAAACCCGCTGTTCGTCGAAGGCAACACGCGCGCATTGAAAGCGGGGTATAATTTCGGCGAAATCACCGAACGCTTTACCACCCGGTATGCGGTCCGCGCCGCCAATCTTCCCGCCGGGACATACAGAAACGTTACCGGCAACGAAGCAACCGCCCTCGGAATGGTGACCGCATCCGTCCTTGCAGGCGTGCCCGGTTTCCTCGGCAGCTATCCTATCACTCCCGCCAGCGAAATTCTCCACGAGCTTTCGCACTACAAGGAATTCAATTTCCGGACGTTCCAGGCAGAAGACGAAATCGCCGGTATCTGCACCGCCATCGGCGCAGCCTACGGCGGGTCGCTTGCCTTCACCACGACCAGCGGCCCCGGTATGGCCCTGAAAACCGAAGCGCTCGGACTCGGCGTCATGCTCGAACTCCCGCTTGTCATCGTCGATGTTCAGCG
>CAYPBB010000082.1:0-7033 GCA_964408855.1 uncultured Ectothiorhodospiraceae bacterium | reverse complement strand
AGAATGGCTCGTACGTCGTCCAGGTCCAACGGTTTTGCGAGGTATTTTATCGCGCCTAAACGAAGCGCCAGTTCCTCGTTTTCCAGACTGTCGGATGCGGTGATAATGATGATGGTGGACTCCTTATCCATCGCTCTCATCATCTGCAGAACATCGAAGCCGTTCATGTCCGGAAGATTAATATCCAGGAATACGAGACGCGGGCGTTCTGAATGGAATAATTCCATTGCGCTGGCGCCTGTTTCCGAGGTAATAACCTGGTGTCCGTCAAGTTCGGCGATATACTGCACTGCGCGTATCAGTGCGATATCGTCGTCGACGACGAGTACTTTGTGATTCATAAGTGTTACCTTCCTGCATGGAAGAGTCAGTACAAGTCTGCCGTGAAAATAGACTTTTGCGCCTTTTACCGCAACAATAAATGGCACGATTATTACAGGAATTGCAATTCCTTCAAGAAAAAACCAGTTTCGGCTTTCGTATATTCGTCCATCTCACAATCGTACATCTATCTCCATGTCTGCCAAGCGTATTAAAAACAAACCCGCAGCCGTAAAACCTGAACAATCTCCTCCTCGCTCGCAGGCGGGTATCGCTCGCGCCTTTCCGGCGGTTCTGCTCTTGTCCTCGGCAGTATTCATCGTCTTCCGTATTATTACGCCATGGATCTTGGAGCCGGGAAGCCGTGTGTGGGGATTCGACTACCACCGCTATCTGGATTCCTGGGATATTTGGCTGGCAATCGCCGCTCCGTTGATCGCATGTTTCCCGCCGGTCGCAAGCAGACTGTCCCGCTGGTTCGAAGACAAACCGAAAAAACGGTCTCCGTTTATGTGGGGCGCCGCCGCGTTTACGTTGACGGCAGCCGTATTGCTCCTCTCGCATTTCTATCCTGTGCTGTACTCTTTTCTCGGCGACGGCTCCTATTGTCACGCGGAAGTGTTCCGCGTCAAATCCGATCCGGGCTATCCCGCCGGACTATTCGATAAACCGACCGCCTATCTGACCGGGCAGGCGCTTCGGTATATTGCTACGGCATTCGACTTTGCCGACAACAGATACCCCTTTCAGTTGCTCAGCGGCATCGGCGCGGTAATTCTCATTCCCGGCTTATTTGCCCTTCTCTACCGCTCGAAACGCAGCGTCCTGCTTCTCTTTCTTTCCGTACTTACAGGCGGCGTCGTCTCGCTATTCTACTTCGGATACATCGAACTCTATACCCTCCAGTATACGTTCCTCGTTCTCTTCTTCGCGGCCGGATACCGGTCAATCGCCGAAAATCGTTCCGCGGCGCTGCCGTTCGTCTTGCTACTGATCTCGATCGGATTTGGCGGGTCATCGATAGCGTATCTCCCCGCGGCGATTGTACTGTGGCTCGTTACAACGTGGAATGCATCGCCCCGGCTGCCAAACATAGTGGTTGGATTGATTGCGCTGGAAATAGCCGCATTTATTGCGCTATTTCTATTGCAATGGGACGACATGCGGAGCCAGTACCTGATACCGTTCGTTTCCGGAAATATTACCCGCGAAGACGGCGTCATGACCGGATGGTACGGATACTCCATGCTTTCCCTTCCCCATTTGATCGACATCGTCAACGCGATTGCCCTGACCAATGGACTTATCGTCGTCATGGCTATCGCATCGCTGAAGCATTTATTCGAACGTTCAATCTGGAAGGAACCTCTGCTTCAGTTCTCCGCTGTCTCCGCTCTATCCGGGTCCTTTTTGCTGCTGGGCGGCTATTCTTCATTCGGTCTTGCACGCGACTGGGATATTGCTGCCATAGCCATCGCAGGAATAGCTGCTTTCTGTCTCTCGCTGCTGCTCGTTCTCGACGAAAGGAAAAAAATCAATCTTGCCGCTCTCGCGCCGGTTATTCTTCTCTTCTCGATCGGTTCAGCATACTCATGGATTGCATTAAACCACAGCGAAGCATCGGCGCTCAGGCTTGAACATCAGATTGACCGGGATGCGCAGCACCTTCAACCGGTCATTACCTATTCCGGCTACGAAAACCTCCGTAAATACTACGCTTCACATAAACGCGACGCCGACCGCGCCCGGATTCTCCCGAAAATGGTGACTACCGGATGGCATACGTTTCTGCTGTGCCGCGAAGGCATCACTCTGGCATTTTATCTTCCGTCGCAGACGCAATGCGAAAAGGAACTTGACTGGTATTTCGGTTATCTATTGAAACGCTTGGAAATGCGCCTTCCCAAAAACCACTATATGTTCATTCCGCGAAGACAAATCGAAGAATTTATCGCCGCATCCCTTCTCGACGTCAACCTCGGGAAGCCCGAACTAACGAACCGGTACATGGATATGATCCTGAGTCAGGCGCCCGGTTTTTCGTATACGCAATTTCTGCGGGTCACATTCGATCCCGCCATTCCCCCGCCGCTGAAAGCTTCCCGGCTCGAACGGGCGGTTCCGCTCGACGTCTCCAGCGCCCCGCTGCTTGCGCGTATGGCCGATTACCTGCGGTTCGCGGGCGATTTCCAAAAGAGCGCAGAGTATTATGAGCGCGCGCTAGCAGTGGAAGCCCACGATTACCCGGGGCTGTATATCATCCTTTCGGATATCTATGTGCAAAAATTAGGCGATGTGCCGAAAGCGGTATCCACGTTGCAACGTTGCGCCGATAGCTGCCTTCTCGCTCCCGAACGTCCGATGGCGCTGGAACGACTGAACGCGCTGAAAAATGCATTGAATAGCCAATAAAAAACATCCCCCGGAAACCGCTAAGTCTTCCGGGGGATGTTTTCCTCTTTCCCTGCCATTTTCAGGCGATGGAAATTTCCTGCGTCAGGTACACATCCTGAATCGCGTTTAAGAGCTTCGCGCCTTCCGCCATCGGACGCTGGAATGCCTTGCGTCCGGAAATCAGACCCTGTCCGCCGGCGCGTTTGTTGATGACGGCTGTTTTTACCGCTTCCTTCATGTCGCTTTCGCCCGACGAGGCGCCGCCGCTGTTGATAAGACCCGCTCTGCCCATGTAGCAGTTTGCTACCTGGTAGCGCGTCATATCGATCGGATGATCGCTGCACAGCTTATTGTACATGAACATATGCGATTTACCGAATTTCAACGCGGTGAATCCGCCGTTGTTTTCCGGGAGCTTTTGCTTGATGATGTCCGCTTCGATGGTCACGCCGAGGTGGTTCGCCTGACCGGTCAGATCGGCGGCGACGTGATAGTCCTTATCCGCTTTGAACGCATCGTTGCGGGTGTAGCACCAAAGAATCGTCACCAGTCCCAGTTCATGGGCGTACTCAAACGCTTCGGAGATCTCGACGATCTGACGGTTCGATTCTTCCGATCCGAAATAAATGGTGGCGCCGATTGCCGCCGCGCCCATATCGTATGCCTGATCGACGGAACCGAACAGAATCTGATCGTACTTGTTCGGGTAGGTCATCAGCTCGTTATGGTTGATCTTCACGATGAACGGAATCTTGTGCGCATATCTGCGGGCAACGGAACCAAGTACGCCGAGTGTGGAAGCGACGGCATTGCATCCGCCTTCTATCGCTAGTTTCACGATGTTTTCGGGATCGAAATAGATCGGATTCGGCGCAAAGGATGCTCCCGCGGTGTGCTCAATCCCCTGATCGACAGGAAGAATGGACATGTACCCGCTGCCTGCGAGCCGTCCGCTGTTATAAATGCGCTGCATGTTTACCAGCGTGCGCGTTGTGCGGTCGGAATCTTTCCAAATCCGGTCGACGAAATCGGGACCGGGAAGATGCAGCATTTCCTTTGGAATCCCCGTTGCCTGATAGCCTAGTAAGTATTCCGCCTCTTCGCCGAGAAGCATTTGGATATCTGAATACATAGTGCCACCATTGGTTGTTAAGGATGAATATCTATGCGAAAAGTAACGGTTGGATGAATCCATTCCAAACTCTTTCCCAAAGATTACTGTTGATTCATTGGAACGGCCTTTCTCAAACCAGAACCGGCACACTTTCGACGGGTAAAAAATGAACTCAACCGCCCCTCCGCTCTCAGGAAAACGCATTGTCATCACCGGCGCCACAGGATTGATCGGGAATGCGGTATTTCACGCGCTTCTCGCTCAAAACGCATCGGTGCTGGTGTTCTCGCGCAATCCGGATTCCGCCGCGAAAACGCTTCCAGGCGCGGCGGACTATCTTTCCTGGAACACATCCTCCGGCCACGGCTGGCGGAGGGCTATCGACGGGTCGTACGGCGTTCTTCACCTCGCAGGCGAACCGCTGAACGGCGCGCGGTGGACTCCAGCGTTCAAACAACGCCTTCGCGAGAGCAGAATTCGCGGGACGCGCAGTATCGCTGAGGCAGTCCGCGATGCTTCGGAGCCGCCGGCTGTGTTTATCTCCTCCTCGGCGGTGGGGTACTACGGCGATTGCGCAGATACACCCGTGGACGAATCCGCGTCCGCCGGGGCTGGCTTCCTTGCCGAACTTTGCCGCGATTGGGAAGAGGAAGCGAAGGCAGCCGAACCGGGAACGCGGGTCGCGACGGTCCGCACCGGGCTGGTGCTTGCCCGGAATGGCGGAGCGCTTCCATCCATGTTGCCGGTTTTCCGGGCAGGATTGGGCGGCTGGTTTGGCAACGGAAAGCAATGGTTCCCATGGATTCATTTGGACGACGTCGCAGGATCGATCGTTTATCTGCTTCATTCGCCATCCGCTTCCGGGGCGTATAATCTTGCCGCGCCGGGAATCGTTACGAATAAGGAATTCAGCAAAACGCTCGGGAACGTCCTCCGCCGCCCGGTTCTGGCATCCGTTCCAGGCTGGGCATTGCGGATGCTTGCCGGCGAGTTTGCATCCGCGCTGCTGACCGGTCAGAAAGTGCTGCCGCACCGCACAATCGAAAGCGGTTATGCCTTTAAATATCCAGAACTTGGACCGGCGTTACAAGATCTGCTGGCATTCCGGTAACTTCGGAAATATATACCTTGTATTTCGCACCTCCGGTTCCTATTTTTCTGTTTCGCCTCGGGATCGTGGTTGTTTCATTTTCCCGGGCGGACATGTAGCAAGCGATTCACCTTACCTGGAACCGACCGGAGAACATCATGCCCGACCATTTCGAGAACGATAAGTATTCAAAAGAAACACGGCTTATCTACGGCAAGGATCACACTGAAAAATGGGACTATAATCATCACGTCATCCCGCCGCTCTCCTCATCGACTACCTACCGCCTGAGTTCCGCGGAACGCGGCGCGCAGGGTTTCATGGACTTTGCCCATACCGAAGAAACAAAAGGGAAAGCTCCGATCTGGATCTACGACAGACTCGGCGAACCGAACAAGGATATTCTCGAGGAAAACCTTGCATTTGCCGAAGGGGGAGAAACAGCCATTACGTTCAGCAGCGGCATGGGCGCTATTTCCGCCGCCCTCGGCGTGCTGCTAAAATCGGGAAATGAGGTTATCGCACACCGGACGATGTATGGTTGTACGTATTCCCTATTCACCAACTGGTATCCACGCCTCAATATCGGCGTCAACCTTGTGAATATGCGCGATTTGCAGCAATTGGCCGATACGATCACGCCAAAAACAAGAGCGGTGTACTTCGAAACGCCGGTGAATCCGAATATGCATCTTGTCGACATCGCCGCGGTAGCCGAGATAATCAGGCAGGCCAATTCGAACCGCGATGAAGACGATCGCATTTACATGGTGGTCGACAATACATTCTCCACCCCGTTCTGCCAGCGGCCCCTGGAGCATGGAGCCGATTTTGTTGTGCATTCAATGACAAAAGGCATCGCCGGCTTCGGTACGGATATGGGCGGCGTTGTTGTCTGTCCCGATCGGTTCCGCGATATGATACTCCTCTACAGGAAAGATTTCGGCGCCGTACTCTCGACAAAGAGCGCCTGGCCGATTCTCGTGTACGGACTTCCGACCCTCTCTCTCCGCGTCCGGAGGGAAATCGATACGGCGATGCGCGTCGCAACATTCCTCGAAACGCATCCGAAAGTGCAAGCGGTGAACTATCCCGGTCTTGAATCGTTTCCTCAGTATGAGCTTGCGAAAAAGCAGATGCGCGATTTCAATGGCGAGTTCGCGCCCGGCACGCTTCTCTATTTCACTCTGAAATCGGGCTCTCCCGGAGAAAGCCGTTCGCTTGGTGAACGTTTGATTAATTATATTGCGGAACGCGCATATACGATTACGCTTGCGGTGAGCCTCGGACATACCCGCACGCTGATCGAGCACCCGGGTTCGATGACGCATTCGTCGATACCGCCGGACGAGCAGTTGAAGCGGGGCATGGACCCCGGTGGAATCCGCATCTCTATCGGTATCGAGCGTCCGGAAGACATCATCATGGATTTGGAGGAAGCATTTGCCGGAATTGACCACTACAGTACCGCTCGTTCGTAGTCTTCTGTTTACGCAATACCCGAATGTCGATTTTGGAATGAGTACCGTTCAGGGGGCGCACCGCACCGCGCCCCTTGGCTTTAATCTGGGATTCGGTATCGGCGACGACGATGCGCTCGTGGAACGCAATATCGGAAGGTTCCTCGCACGCTTCAGGCTCTCGGCCGACCGCATGGCATCGATGAATCAGGTGCACGGCACAACCATCAGGGAAGTAAACGAACCCGGTATCTACCCGGAAACGGACGCTATCGTCACCCGAGAACCATCGCTCGGGCTTGCCGTCCGCACGGCCGACTGTGTGCCGGTGATGCTGTTCGCTCCGGGCGATTTGGTTATCGCGGCGGTGCATGCGGGCTGGCGCGGTACGGCGGAACATATCGTCGCGCAGACGGTCGAGTTTCTTACCGAGCGGTTCGGCATTGAACCTGAAGAAATACTTGCCTATATAGGTCCTTCCGCAAGCGTCGAGAGATACGAGGTCGATGAAGAGGTCGCCGCGCAATTTATCGAGGATGCCATTGTACGGAGCGCAGATACAAAACCCCGGCTCGATTTAAAGAAGGCGAATACCATCGATCTTATCGCTTCGGGTCTGAATCCAGAAAATATCGAGATCAGTCCGTACTGCAC
>CAYPBB010000081.1:0-7102 GCA_964408855.1 uncultured Ectothiorhodospiraceae bacterium | reverse complement strand
AATTTTATTATACAATCCCTATCGAATGTTGCGCTAGAAACTTGAATGTACCCCTCCATAATTCTGCAACAGTTGTGTTCCCATTATCATTGTGGCAGATGAAAGCGATACTGGAATCCATCAGCGAAGAGGTGAATATCCCCAACCAGAAATTCGTTTTTCCGGTAGTCAAATCCATCTTCCCATCCGTAATCTGGCCGATTCGGTCGTGGGTAAATCCCAAATTGGTCAATGTGACGTCATCAGCGTAAGCCTTCGCCATAGGTAGAATGCGCTGATACGCATCGTTTGCCGTGAGCGTGGTTTGTTGACTATGAGCTTGCAGATAGCTCAGTAGTAAAATTGCAGATACCGTCCACCGTATTGACTTCATTTCAGTATCCAGGATTGTTAGAGAAGCGATGGAAACTCAGGCCGTCGTCTTTGGCAATAGGTATGACTCTTGGACGTATGTAGAATGCGTAACGTTCCCAATGGGGAAAGTGGATCGCTACCGGCCAAGGTCGGTCACAATTCGGCTATGGATCGTGCCTGTTATTATTCGGAAAAATGCTTCGTCAGAAATCCAATCAACGCAGGAGTGATGTCGAGGAGGGATGAAGTTCCATGCGTGAAATCCGCATGGCCGTTTCCGAACGCGATGCATGGAACGGGATTCCTGGTATGCGACTTGGTCTGCAGATCTTCGAGATTTCCGTGATCGCTGGTGACGATTGTGAGTATGTCCGACGATGCGAGCCAATCGAAGACTCCCTGCAAAAAAGCGTCTGTTTTTTCGAGCACCGCGATGGCATGGTTCATGTCCATTTCGTGTCCCGGCTTATCGGTGCCGAAGTATTCAAACAACGTAAAGCGGTAACCTCGAGCAATAGACGCGAGTTGCTTGCCTGCGTCGTAAGGCGATAGTACGGGAGCATCGGGGTGTCCGATCTCCTTCCATCGTTCGGCGGTAAGATCGGTGGAAACGGCTTCGCCGAGTTTCAACGAATCGATATCTCGAAATTCCACGCCTGCGGATTGCGCCATATACATGCCCGCCACCATTCGTCTGCGGTCGCCGTTGAGATAATCGAAAAACCGCTGCGGGAATGCGTTGGCAAGCGCCGTCTCAGCAAGCAATCCCATTCGCTCCAGGCGTGCAAAGAGTCCGTACTGCTCGATCATGGGTTTGAGCGTTGAATACAAATGCGGCCCGAAATGTCTGCCGGCTCGCCGGGCGGCGTTCATCCCCGTGTAGAGCGCGGTTTGCCCGGTGCCGCTTTGGGGCAGCCCCCTAACGCCGAGGGTTGCATCGAGCGCGGCGATGGAATATTCCGTACCGGAGCGGCAGGAGCCAGCTTCAATTGGGGCATCATGAAAAAACTGATCGAGGAATGGATAGGATTGCGCGAAGAATGGATTGAATGCCGGGTCGGCGGGGCCAAGTCCCACGCCGTCGAGAAAAATGAGAAGGATACGCTGCTGTCGGTTCACGGCACGAGCGGGCTTTCTCCGTCATACTCCGACTTGCTGTACAGCATAACGGTGACGGGGCCGTCGTTGACGAGCTCCACCTTCATCATCGTCCGGAACACGCCTGTTGCGACTCTATCCTCGCCGAGGAGGACGCGCAGACGGTCGGTATAAACGCGGTAGAGTTCTTCGGCCTTTTCGGGAGGCGCGGCGCGGACATAGCTGGGACGGTTGCCTTTTTTCGTATCGGCATGAAGCGTGAATTGCGATACCACGAGCACGCTGCCGCCGACATCGTCGAGCGCGAGGTTCATTTTCCCCTCGCTGTCGAGGAACACCCTGAGCGAGGCGGTGCGCTGTGCGAGGTATTCGGCGTCGTACTGTTCGTCGTCTTCCTTGACGCCGAGGAGGATCAGAAACCCTGCGCCGATGCTGCCGGCAATCCCGCCTTCCACAGTCACGGAGGCGCGTTCGACGCGTTGAATCAATGCGCGCATGAGTCTTCTCCCCCTATCCGAACAGTTTGCCTTTAATGGGCTTCATCGCTTCGATGATATAGTTCAGCATGGGATTGTTTTCCTTCTGCGCCATCGGGATGTAGTACTTTTCGGTCTCTTCGATATACTTGAATGGATTGCGCTTGACGCCGAATTCCATGCACCGGTAATTATCGAGCCGTTCGACAAGCTTGATGATCTTGCAGTCCAGACTGCTGAAACTCAGCCGCTCGATGTACTGGTGATCTTCCTGTTCCCTGAGGATACCCATCAGCTTGATGTTCTTGGTCAGCACTTCGACGATATGCGCGACATACGCGCCGAAATTGTACTTGATGACATCCGCCGTGATGATATCGGAATCTTCGAGGACGTCGTGAAGATATGCTGCGGCGATCACATCGGAGTTGAAATAGTTCAATTCCTTGACAATGATTTGCGCGACCCGCGAGATATGCCAGAAATAAGGTGTCGCGTCGTTCCGCATCTGATACTCGTGGACGTGTTGCGCCATTTCGTATGCGCCGAGTACTGTGGTCAATCCTACCGGGTCGACCTCCATGCGGATATCCTCGATGAGTTCTTCGCGAGTGTAGTAGGTCTGGTTATATAAAGGAATGGTATACAAAGCTGTTATCCGATACTGCAACAAAGCGAACAGGGATGCCCGGAGGCATCCCTGGATTGCTGTAAGATACGCCGTTTATTTGAAACGGGCGAATACATCGTTGATGGTCATCTTGTCGCCTGAAATCATCACTTTGCGCCAGATATCGGGGAAGGCTTCGGAGCCGTCCCATGTACCCTGGCCGCCGCTGTTCGAGTATTTGTAAATCAGTTCGCCCGGTTCGATATCGATGACGAGCGTCCAATAGTTATCGCCGAATTTCTCGTCGCCGTATTCGCCGTTGTCCCACATACGGACGGTGTTCGGTTCAAGATTGCCGAGATCTTTCCGGTTGCCCACAACGTAGACTGCCGTAATCGCTTCGCGGTCGGCGAGTTTACAGATGAAGGTGACGCGGGTTTTCTTCTGCGGGGCTGCCCATTCAACGCTGTAGTCGGAAGGCGCGATGAACGGCGCGAATGCCGGCGCGGCGACGTTTGCCGCAGAGCAGGCGCTCTTCAGAAGTCCGATGAAATGCGTTTCGAAGGGTTTCGGATTGAGTTTCAGCACTTCGTTCGCGCTGAAGCGCTGCATCCAGTCCTGCGTCGTGGCGGAATAGAACATGGTGAACGGCTGGGTCCGCATGTTCGTCAGATACGCCGTGCTGGAATCGGGGGCGGAGACCTTGCCGATTGCTTCGCGGGTTAGTTTCAGATATTCCCACGCCTTGTTGTCTTCGGGGTTGCCGATCCATGTATTGAAATTGCCGTCGAGGCGCGAGCCGGCGGCGAGCTGGCTGATCTTTTTAAAGTCTTCGGTCTTGTGTTTCGATATGCCCCGGCTGCGGTTTCCTTCGAGGTATTCGGACATGGTGACCGAGACGATTGCGCGGCTGCCGTCGAACATCTTATGGAGCTTGCGGTAGATGGAGTTCATCAGACCTTTTCCGTCGATGTCGCGCTCGTAGTACATCCAATGCTCATCGGCATCGACAACCACGGTGACGAGCGAACTGGCTTTCGGATCCGCGGGAGCCATGCTTAGCACATGCTGAATGAAATCGTCGGCGGAGTTCTCGGCGTAGTAGTTCCGGTATAGATAATTGAGGCGGTTGCTCAGGAATTGGTTCGAGAACACGCCGTACACGGTGTGGTTGTCGACCGTGACGTCGTACGGTTCGGCGACCGATAATCCCATCGGGCGGCTGTTCTGCAGCACTTCTTCCGCCGAGGTGAACCATGTGAATCCGTTCTTTTTCAGATACGGAATCACATCCTTCGAAATGGCGCCAAACGGCGGCACGTAGCCCATTGGGCTGGCGTCGAGGTAATTGCGGTACGCCGTGACGGACATCTGGAGCTGCGCATCGACATCTTCGGGATGTTTATAGGTCGAAGGCAGGTTGATATTCGGATTGGCTTCCTTCGCGACATCAGAATTGATGAGCAGCGGAAGCACGGCGTCGCTGTACGATGTAGCGACGAGTTCGAGCTGACCAACCTTTCCGCGCGGATCGTATTTGGCTTTCCTGAATGCCGGAAGAATGCTGACCATGACATGGTATGCCGATGCCACAATGCGGCGGCAGTCATCTTCCGTGATGGCGCGTTTCAGGTAATACTTACCGTCGCTGCGGAACGCCACGAGATCGCGGAGGTCGAGCGATTTTTTAATGCGCGTGCCGGTTTGCATCAGAGGCACATCGCGCTCGTAGAATTCGGTATCGAAATGCGCGAAGATGGCGAAGAATTTCAACAGACGGAGTTCGTCGGTCGTGTATTGCGGATTGCCCTTGGCGTCTTTCCATTTTTCATATAATACCATCAGCTCGGGGAACCGCTGGCGGCGCACCGGGCTCATCGTGAACGTATTCCATTCATTTTTGTACAACCATGCCTTGTCCTCTTCGGTGAGGCGCTCGGCAGGCGTAAGGCATGCATCGATCCATGGATCGGTTTTGCCTTTCATCCGCGCCAGGAATCCGTTTGCGTCGATATCCCATTCGCGCGGTTTGTTGCGCTTCTCGCTTTTAATGAAGGGTTCCATCCTCTTTACATAGATCTCGTCGATCTGCCAGAGAAGAGTGGGCGAGATAGCCGCCGTTGCGTGAACATTCGGGTAGCGGAGAATCATATCCGTCATATCGAAGTAATCGCGCGTTGCATGCATACGGACAAACGGCGAGGCGATCATATCTTTTGCCGGGTCGTAATACAACGGCAGGTGATGCTTGAAAACGAGATTCAGGTATACCGTCCCGCCCTTTTTCTCGTACGAATCGTCGAGATCGCGGCGGACAGGGTAGCCCTGCATGAGGATCGTGTTTTCCTTGGAAAGAGAAACGAGGGAGTTTACGCGCGCTCCGTCGGCGGTGTGGAAGGTCAGGCTGTTATCCGGATCGGTAACAATTTTTTCCCCATCGATGAGGAATGCGTATTGATACGTTCCGGGGGTAATTTGAATGGTAACTGCCCACTGGCCTGATTCGAGTTGTCTCATTGGTGCGGAGGTCTTGGACCAACCGTTGAAATCGCCTACCAAGGAAACGCTCTTCGCGTCGGCGCCGGTATACACAAACCGGACCCCGCCTGGGACCACAGAAGGCTGTGCGAGTGCAAGATGTACACATCCCACCAGCAACGCTGCGAGGAAAAGGAGGTTGCGCTTCATGTCACTCCTGAGGATACATATACATGAATGGTTAGAACTACTAGAGGCTTGAAGCCATAAGGCTTTCAAACTACTTTATCTCCGCTTGAAAAGCAACTGAACTGGGTATTTTCACCGCATTTGCGGCATCCCTCGGCTCAGGCTTCCGGAAGCTCTCTGGTAGCAGGTTATTTATTTTTGTCCCGGGCGCCTTCGTCACGTTCCCATTTCTGGTACCCCGTTTTATGCGGATTTGTTTCCGCCAGGGCGAATGAAATGGCATATGCCGGTATTGTAGAGCCGCACTACCGGCTGTTCCGACACTCTGCATGAACTTATTCCGTATATTCCATGTAGAGTTGAAGAACGTTTCCCGTCAGACGTCTATCGATCCCCGGTTGGTCTGCCGGAATATCCCGAACGACAGGAATGTTATCGTTGACGAACGCATCTGAGACAGTGCTCGAGTTTCTTTCCATCCTGAATGCGTATGCTCCGGATGGTTTGCGGAAACAGGACGACCTTGCCTGTTTGCTGCAACACGCCTATGATACGAAAAAAACAGGAATAATCGGAGAACTTGCGTTTCAAGGGAAGTATCTTTGGAAATTGCAAGCCGCCCTCCGTAAGGAATCGTCGACGGGAGAATCCTTTGAAACGCTCGAAAAAGAGCTACTTGAGGCGTTCAACACGTTTCATGAAAAAATTGCAGAATTGGTGCAGGACGGCGCTCCGGAATTGCTTCTCAGTTTCCGGTCCTCCTATCTGCAATTCTCCGAAGAAGCCGCCGGCAACATCATTGCCCTCGCGCACGATTTTCACTGGATGAAGAACTGGGAACTCGAAATGAACCGGGAGCAAGAGAATTTCAGGTGAGTCTCGCCTCCCGCATGGTCGAGTATATGATTCGGAACAGGATGCTGTCCCGCGGCGCCTCATACCTGGCGGCCGTCAGCGGCGGGATCGATTCGGTCGTTCTTGCCCATGCTCTCGGCGAGTTGAGGCATTCCTGGGGGATATCGCTCCATCTGGTCTATGTGAACCATCAGCTTCGCGACGCTGCGGGCGAGGAAGCCGGGTTTGTACGCGCGCTTGGAGATTCGATGCGTGTCTCTTCTCATGTTATCGAGGTGGATGTACGCGCAGCCCGCGAAAGCCAGGGCGGTTCCATTCAGGAGATCGCGCGAACGCTTCGGTACGATGTGCTCGAACGGCTGCGCCTCGAAATGCGCCTCGATTTTACGGCTACCGCTCATCACGCAGGCGATCAGGCGGAAACATTGCTCGGGCATTTTCTGTCCGGTAGCGGACCGTCGGGGCTTGCGGGTATCCGGCCGGTGCTCGGCGCGGTAATCCGTCCGTTGCTTTTCGCCGGCAAAGCGTCGATCGAAGAGTATGCAGCCGAAAATGGTCTTGCATGGAAAGAGGACGCGTCGAACAGCGAGCGCTACTATACAAGGAACCGCCTGCGGATAGACGTCATACCAGTCGTGAAGGAAGCGGTCAACCCCTCTCTCGAAAAAACCCTGCTCAGAACGGCGGATCTTTTCCGTAAAATCGATGAATTTCTCAACAGTCATACCCAACGATTGTATAAAGAGGCAGTTCGCGAAGCAGGCGGGCGTTTCTACCTTGCAGATGAAAAATTGAAGGGATATTTTGAAGCCGAGGCGATGCTGGTAGTGAAGCACTCCCTTGAACGAGCTGGGTGTACGCGGGTTTCGGATATTCATGTCGAGCAGGCGCTGTCGCTGCTGAACAAGCAATCCGGAACGCGGATCGAGCTGCCCGGAAATCTCGAAGCGGTACGCGAACGCGGCGGTATCGTTATCTGCGAAACGGCGAGCAACGATCCGGAAGCGGTTAGTATCGCGTTGGGCGAGAGTATCGAGTGGCA
>CAYPBB010000080.1:0-8409 GCA_964408855.1 uncultured Ectothiorhodospiraceae bacterium | reverse complement strand
TATTGCCGCTCGAACGATAGCTCGATGATGGTGTTTCGCCTCATCTTCGAGATTAAAGGCTCCACTCCGTACGGCGACGATAAAACGACTCCTATCATCAATTACGACGGCGATATCTTCAAATCGACCAGCACCAAGTACGAGATATTCCCGCTGAAAGACGGCGTTCTGGAGACGTTCGAGTTTTACGCCCCATCCATCATTATGGAGAGTCTTGCCAACAGCGACGATGTGAAGATCGACATCGGCGGCGCGGCGTGGACCTATCCCGCCGAGATGCGGAAGGACTACAAGGAACTCATCGACGTCGTGAACTCGCGCAACAAACCCGCGCTGATAACCCCGGTAAAAGAGAAATAACTTCGCGAATTCAAGCCTGGCAATTCGTTGCCTGGTTCAGATGTTAAAGAATTCCCCCTCGGTCCCCCCTTGCCGCTTAACGCCTGCGGCGTATCGCTCCAAGAGGGGAGGGAAGAAAATTCGCGCGACGGAAAACTTCACTACGGGGAGGGAAGAAAATTCGCGCGACGGAAAACTTCTCTACGGGGAGGGAGAAAATTCGCGCGACGGAAAACTTCACTACGGGGAGGGAAGAAAATTCGCGCGATGGAAAACTTCTCTACGGGGAGGGAAGAAAATTCGTGCGACGGAAAACTTCTCTGCGGGGAGGGAAGAAAATTCGCGCGACGGAAAACTTCTCTTTAAACAGCTAGTCTATACGTATTGTATTGCCAGTTACAATTTACCGCCTCACCGCCACCGCCCGCGTTACCGCGCCGTCTCCACTTCGCAGGACGCAACGATACAATCCAGTAGGCAAGCCCGCCGCATCCATCTGTGCAGTATGAGCGCCGGGTTCCTGTACCCCTGAATACAAGCTTTGCACCTTTTGCCCGAGTGCGTTGTAAAGCTCCAGCGTCACGTATTGCCGTGCCGGGAGGGCGTACTCGATTGTTGCCGTTGAGGTTACAGGATTGGGGTAGGCGGGAGAGAGGGATAGGGAGGAGGGCGAGGATACGGGATGCAACGAAGTCACTGGAGTCCTGCTGCGGTAGACAGCGTCGAAGTCGTTCGTGTATAAATACCCTTCCTCGTCCATCGTCGTAGTTCCAATAGCAACACCAGGCAACCCGGAAGTAATGTTTTCCCAGGTAGCACCCCGGTCGGTCGTGCGGAAAAGCTGCTTGATTTCGGTGTTCACATATACATTATCGAATCTATCGATGTAAATGAATTGTACAAACCGCGGCGGGATGACCGTCGTGTCGTGAATCCAGGTTGCTCCGTTATCTGTCGAACGGTATAATCCGCTGTCTGTCCCGGCATAAATGTTCGAACGGCTGTCGGCATGGATGGCGCGCGTTCGAGAAAACTGCGGCGAAATAGCCTCCCAGGTTCCTCCATGATCCGTAGAGCGGAAAATACTGTTGCTGTACATGCCGGTATAGTAATTCCCATCGCGCCCTTCCTTGAAGGTCGACGTGTAATAAAGCAGAAAAAACGGTACATGGTTCCAATAAATTCCTCTGTCCGTTGAAACCGTTAATCCACCATGGGTTGCAAGAACGCTGTACATTTCGTCTTTTTGAGATGTTTTTTCAAGACAGCTTCTCACGTAATGAGTGGCAGCAGGTTCAATCTGTTGCCAATTTCTTCCGTTATCATTGGATTTGAAATATCCCGTGAATTTAGTGGACAAGAGAAGTTCACTATCGACGGTGGACGTGGTGACATAGATATTTGAGAATTGAAAATTTGAACCGGCGATATTCCAGATTTCGCCCTTATTCGTACTATAATACGGTATCATTGAAGTATTTGCTATTAGTGAGCCGTCTTGATGATTGATTACCATTCGGACGTAATCGCCGGGCATTCTTACGTTTTTACGTTCCCAATGTCTACCCGAATCGCTGGATTTGAACAATCCACGATAGCCCGATCCGACAAGCCAATCACCATTGTCCACCTCGACGACATGCGTCTGTGCCCAAGCGTATGCGCCGATCTGCGAGAGCACCCATGACTCACCGTTATCGGTAGAAATGGCAATACTGTCATCTCGCGACGCAATCAGATATCTGTTGGAAAGATAGGATAACCTATCAATGCGGGCTGATACAAAGGGATGGGTTACGAATCTGGTCCAATGAAACGCGCCGTCTGTTGATTTGTACAAACCTGTATTTGATGCTGCGAGTACAAGTGAATCGTGTACTGGCAGCAAATCAGAGACAATTGGCTCTGGAAATGAAGTCTTAGTCCAGGTGCGGCCTCGATTAATGCTAATAAAAACAACAGCATCGACGCCATTGATTGTACCGTTTCTTAATGCGATGACGTTCCCGCGTGGCGATACTCTAACAAGGCTACTATATCGTAGCGAGTCGTGGATTTGCCATGATTTGCCGGTATCGCTCGATACACCAAGGGCGAAGTCTCCTGGTAGATATATTGTTCCTGAAGAATCCATCGATGGCGCTCGCGACGAATACAAAAAGCTATCAAGCATCCGTACCTTCCATCTATGTCCACTATCTTGAGAAATATAGAGCATAGGGAAACCGGCTGCTAGCGAGATGACGGTAATTCCGTCTGAACTTGCGAAGGAAGTCGGATTGTACTCGTTCTCAAGATCTTTCATTACTTGCCACGTAGCTCCATCGTCTGTCGAGAGGCTCGGCTGTACTCCGGTTGCCGCGAGGAGCGGACCTGAGTTGTACTTTACTAAGTCAATTACAGCAGAATTGTAAGGCCCATTCGTGGGAACCCAAAATGACTGCGAAAATGCCAGGTTGTGTGCGCAAAGAAAGAAGAGCAGTATAACATGATGTCGTGTTATTCTGAATTTTAATGGACTGTGTTGCATATCTCTCGTTTTACATTCTTGTATAATCATACCTTGACAATATAAAGGGCAAACAATATGGTAATAAAGAGTCCCAAGTCGAGGAATTCTCCGTTTCCCTTATCACGACAACATACTTCACTTAAAAACAGGAAGCAATTTACCGCCTCACCGCAACCGCCTGCGTTACCGCGCCGCGAAATAAGAGGTAAGATAAAACAATATAGTTAATCTATAGGGACGCTCGCCTCAGTTTGATGCCCCAACAGGATTGTATGACTCTATCGCGGTAGCGAATAGATATGCGCTCAGCATTTGAATCCGGTTCGCGACTATCCTCCCTTACCGCCGTTTTCTTCTCGACGGGCGCGAGGGCGGGGCTTTCTCTTCCTGCGTCTCGCGGATTTGTACCGCTTTCCACATGTACGTAAGCTCGGCATGCAGCCCGGCGTCGCTGGTGAGTTCGGATGAAATGGATACCGGCGGAATGACCCACGCCCGGCTCATCCGCTGAATGAACTCGTTCAGATTCCGTTCGCGCTCTTTCGCTTCGAGCGACGTCCGCCCGTACACCGTAAGCCGAACGCTCGAGAGCAGGCCTTTCGGCGCGCTGCGGATGAGATGAATCAGCGTTAAAAACGCGCGCGAGGTCTCGTCCGCCTTGGGTTCCACCTGGTTGAACAAACTCGAGAACGACCACGTCACATCTTTTGCCGGATTGAGCGGCGTTTTATCCAGCGGCGTGGGATCGTACCCGTCGAGCGTTCCGTCGCCGTCGGTATCCGGATTGCGCGGGTCGGTCATGAGGCAGTAGTATTCGACATAATCCGACGCCTCGTCGTTGTCGGTATCCGCTTTTTTCGGATCGGTGCCGATTTTGATTTCCTGCCCGTCGTACAACCCGTCGTTATCGAAATCCTCGTCGTGGTTGCGGAGTTGGTAGGCGGTTTCCTCGCGGTCGTTCAACCCGTCGCCGTCGGAATCCGCCAGCAGCGGACTGGTCGTCGTTTCCAGACCGTCGGGCAATTGATCGCCGTCGGAATCGGCGAGGAGGGGATTCGTCCCCCGGTTAATTTCGATTTTATCGTTCAGTCCATCGCTGTCGGTATCGGTATTCAGGGGATTCGTTTTCGAGACCGTTTCCTGAAGATCGGTCAGCCCGTCGCCGTCGGTGTCCTGCGCAAGCGGATTCGTTGCCCATGTGTGCACCTCGTCGCCGTCGCGCATCCCGTCGAAATCGGTATCCGGATTCAGCGGATCGGTTTTTGCGATGATCTCTTCGAGGTCGTTCAATCCATCGCCGTCGGTATCGGCGTTGTAGGGATTGGTATTGTGCTTCACGCGCTCGTCTTTATTCGTCAATCCGTCGTAATCCGAATCCGTATCGGGCGGCGGGAACGAATACCCAATCCCGATACCTGCGGTCAGGTACGAGTCGTTGGCGGCGCCGCCGCTGTAGCCGTCGAGGTAATCGGTGGAGATCACATGGTACGTGGCATGAAAGTTCAATGCCAGTTCATCGTTGAGGAGGTAGTCGAACTCGGCATGGAGCGGAATGCCGACAGCCCATTTTCCGTACACTTCCTGCTTTTTCGCGAGTCCCGCGCCGTTGATATCCTGCGGCGAATAGTACGCGCATTCAACGCCGGTTCCCAGAAACAGCTCGCCTGCCGGACCGATGGCTCTGCGCCACAACGCCTTCACCGAAACCGGCATCACGAATGTCCGGAGGATATCGCCGGCATGCACCTGCGATGTGTCGTACGCAGGCAGTTCGCTGGTGTTTACGCGCCAGTTCAGGTCGAAGAAGCCGATTCCAGCCTGGAAGTAGATCGCGTCGCCGGAAGAAAGTGTCTGATAGTGTTTTTTCAGAGAAAGTTCGCCGCCGCTGGCGAACCGGTTATCCGTGAAATCGCCGTAATATTTCGAGACGGTTCCGTGCAGCGTTAGAATCCATTCGCGGGGCGTATCGCGTTGCTGCGCAACGAGGAGCGTATACGGGAGAATGAGGAGGGCGGCTGTTATGGAAAAAAGTTTCATTGAGCGATTCGGATAGGTGGAACGAACGGTTCTATTATAAGACGTAGCATCGTCAGTAAAGTTCAACTTTTTTTCTGCGGACGCAAATTGAGCGTTTTTGCGATGGCGAAGATATGATCGGGTGTCGTGCCGCAGCATCCGCCAACGATGCGCGCGCCCGCGGCGGTCCACGTCTTGGCATAATCGGCGAATTCGAAGAGCTTTTGCTCGTAGAGCGAATCTTCGACGTCGTGCAGCGGATCGCCGGTATTGGCATAGCATCCGAACACGCCGTTCCATGCCGATGCCAGCGTTGAAAGCGGCTCGTGGATGCTCCGGTACGATACGCAATTGATCATTACGGCGGTGGGATGGAAGGGTGCGACAGCCTCGACCGCTTCCTTGAGCGGTTCGCCGGAGAGAAGATACGTATCGTCTTTGCAAAAGAAGCTCACAGCGAACTCCTTGCCGGTTGCAGCGCATGCCCGGGCTACGGCGGCGCTTTCGCGCACGGTAATGAGCGTTTCGCCGAGAAGAACATCGACGCCGAGCGAAGCGAGCAATGCTGCCTGCTCGCCGTGCTCCTCGGCCAGCTCGTGTTCGGAGGGAACAAGTCCGGGAGAATAGCAATCCTCGACCGGCGCCATCGATCCGGCGATAAGGATAGGGCGGAAGATCGGGTAGCGCTCGCGAGCTTCGAATGCAAGCTCCACGGCGACGCGGTTGAGAAGATCCCACTTCTCTTCGCGACCGGCTTTCCGCATGGCGCGCTGGTTGGTCCGGAAGGTATTCGTCGTAATGATATCGGCGCCTGCGCGCAGATACTCGGCATGAATACTGCGAACCACATGCGGTGCTTTTAGCAGGGCATTCGCTGACCACAAGGGTAAACCGATATCGAGTCCCATATTCGCGAGTTCGGTGCCCATTGCGCCGTCGATCAATACAATTTGTTGAAGCGAAAGCAGTTCCGTGAGTGTCATCGGTTTATGTGCGGTCTATGCAGAGGTAGTTCCATGAGCGGATATAAAATACGAATATCCTGAAAAATCGCTGATACCGCCGTCGAGTATTCCGGTCCAACGTTCTCGTTAAACGCCGGGTGCGCAAGCAGCCGGAACCCCGGACACACGGCGCTTGTTGATATGCGGAATCGGTGTGCCGCGTTCCCGGCGGCGGCGGGTAAAACGTTTGATAGGTGCGCAAATCCGGTTATCTTGCGTCAATTGTGGATCACGACTGTAAGGAATCTTCAATGAGTCTATGGCATGTACAGCCAGCCAGCGAAATCATCGCACAATTCGGGTCGAATCCCGACGATGGATTATCCGCCGCTCAAGTCGAGAAATCGAGGCATGAATACGGGTCGAACGAACTTCCCAAGGAAAGGAAAAAGCCTGCGTTCGTTCTTTTTCTCGAACAATTCAACAACCCGATTATCTATATCCTGCTGGTTGCGGGCGTATTGACCGCCCTGCTTGCCGATCCGCTTGATTCCATCGTGATATTTGCCGTCGTGATAGTCAATACCCTCATCGGGTATTATCAGGAAAGCAAGGCCGAGGCGGCGCTGAACGCACTGAAAAACCTGACCGCGCCAGCAGCCCGCGCCGTCCGCGGCGGCATGCAGACAACCATGCCCGCGACCGAACTGGTATGCGGCGATATCGTGTTCGTGGAATCGGGCTCGAAAATTCCCGCCGATATCCGGCTGATGAATAGTCAGGAGCTGGTCGTCGACGAATCGATGCTGACGGGCGAGAGCCTGGCGGTCACGAAAAACACCGCAGCCGACGTGGAGGAACAATCGGCGCTCGGCGACCGCTTCAATATGCTGTATGCCGGGACGGTTGTGCAGCGCGGACGCGGGAAAGGCATCGTGGTTGCGGTCGGCGCGAAATCTGAACTCGGAATCATCACAAAGAATATCGTCGAAGCGGAGGAAAAGCAGAGTCCGCTTCAACTACGGCTTGAAGATTTCGGGAAAAAGCTCAGCATGGCAATCGGCGCTGCGATCCTTGTCATTTTCATAGCCGGGTATTTTCAGGGGAACAGCATCCTTCAGATGTTCCTGACGTCTGTCGGTATGGCGGTATCGGCGATTCCGGAAGGATTGCCCGTTTCGGTGACCGTCGCGCTTTCCATCGGCGTGTATACGATGGCGAAAAAGAATGCCATTATCCGCAAGCTTGCGGCGGTCGAAACCCTCGGTTCCACAACAGTGATTTGTACGGATAAAACCGGCACACTTACCGAAAATGCAATGACCGTTACAGATATCATCGTTCCCGAAGGTCATTTCAAAGTAACCGGTCAGGGCTACGAGCCTGAAGGGACCATTGTCGATGCGGACGGGAAAACCGTGAACGTTCTGGAAAACCGCGAGTCGCCGCTTGCATATGTATTGCGCATCGGACTTCTCTGCACCGAATCGAAGGTGATCTATAAAAAGGGCGAAAACGCGAAGATCGTCGGCGATCCCACCGAAGGCGCGTTGATTGCCTCAGCCTGGAAAGCGGGACTCACCCCCGATGACGAGCAGGCCCGGTATCCGATCGTAAACATCCGTCCGTTCGAATCGGAAAACCAGTATATGGCGGTGACGGTACATTCGGATGGAAAGAAGTACCTTCTCGTCAAAGGATCAACCGACAAACTGCTTGCCATGTCTACTTCCATGTGGACGACGGAAGGCCAGAGACCGCTCGATGTCCCGGTCGTACAGGAGTGGCAGCGGAGGCTCTCGCTGGAAGCGCTGCGCGTGATATCGTTCGCATACAAGGAAATCCGCGAAGAGGAAATGGTGTTCGACGATTCCATCTATCACGATTGTGTGTATGCCGGTATGCAGGGCATGTACGATCCGCCGAGACAGGAGGCGAAGCTCGCGATCGAAGATTGCAAAACCGCCGGAATCAAGGTGATCATGATCACCGGCGACCATAAGGAAACCGCCGGCGCCATTGCGCAGAAGCTTGCGCTTTCGGACGACAAAATAGAAATGATTTCGGGCGCCGAACTCGATCAGATCGACGACAAGCGGCTTCGCGGTATCTGCGATGAAACGGAAGTCTACGCGCGCGTTTCGCCGACGCACAAGCTGCGCATCGTCAAGCAATTGCAGGCGCGCAACCATATCGTTGCCATGACGGGCGACGGCGTCAACGATGCGCCTGCGCTTAAAGCAGCAAACATCGGTATCGCGATGGGGTCGGGCACCGACGTCGCGAAGGAAGCTTCGTCGATGGTGGTGATGGACGATAACTTCGCAAGCATCGTCACTGCCGTCAGATACGGACGCGTGATCTTCGATAATCTGCGTCACATCATTTTATTCATTCTCAGCACGAGTTTCGGCGGCGTGCTCACGCTGGCAATGTCGATCTTCCTCGGCATGCCGCTGCCGTTGCTGCCCGCACAGTTGTTGTGGATCAATCTCGTCACCGACGGCATTTCCACGTTCCCGCTGGCGTACGAGAAAGAACACGGCAACGTGATGACGCGCTCGCCGCGTCCGCCCAATGCGGGGCTGATACCGGGCA
>CAYPBB010000079.1:6491-8752 GCA_964408855.1 uncultured Ectothiorhodospiraceae bacterium | reverse complement strand
TTTTGCTCCAATATACGCATCTCGTTGGTCCGGTTTGACGGGGTATTACCAAAAAAATAAAGATGGTATTTATAGGAATCAATACACGAAACCGAAAGCAGTCCACTCAAATTCACGTATGCTTGACGCTTAGTTAGGAAGAGATGATACTCGAAGTTTATCGTAGTAGTTATTATAGCGATTGATTTTTCAATGTCTTCATCCTTAATTTGTTCGCCATCTATCCTCTTGAATACTACATAGGATACTTGTCTGTCCAAGCGATACTTTGGATTGTTTTCATCTTCAGGTCTAGGCATTTTGTAAAAATCTAAAATGTGAAGCGGTACATCTATGTTGAATTCTCTTCTCCATAGCAGTTCCTCATCATCCGAAGTGATCCCTATAAATACGAGATTTCCTACAACAGTGCGACCGCGGAAAAATGCAGTACGAAAAATGCCGAACCAAATTCGTGCAGAAGTCACATCCAAAATACTATTCATACCGATTCCTCGCGCAGCAACTTGTTTTGTCTATACCGTTCAAACACAGACAGGAGTAACCCATATATATTGTACATTGCCTCAAATGAAATGATTAATCTAAAAAGGAATAAAGTTTACCGGACAATTCTACACATCCTTCCCTTACTCCTCATCCACCGCGCGTTCTTCATACACTGAAAGCACATCCTCTTTCATAAACTTGAGATTCTTTTCGCCGGCAAGTTTCTCGACGTTGCCGTATCCGATAAACGTGCAGTAGTCTGCAAGCGCGCCTCCGTCGAGAAAGGCAAACACCGGACGGCGGATTTCATCGAACACCTTGCGTTTTCGTTCCTCCGGCGCAACGATATGGAACTTGATATCCATGTTCGGCTGCAATGCACGCAAATCTGCCATACGCAATATCCCTGAGTAGATCGATGTTGTGTGCTCGACCTCGAATGCGCGGATAATCTGCCGTCCCTGAATCCACAGAACATCGATGTTTTCTATCGTCTCAAGCGTTTTGTCCTCATAATTCAACGGCAGGGTTTCGAGTACATGCACCGAATTCTGCCCAAGAACCTTCTCAACCCGCGATCGATCCGAAACGGGTATCCATATCTTGAAACCCATGGTATGACCAATACTCGCCAGTTTTGCCTGCACCCTGATCGACTCGCGCGCCGTATCGGATTCCTTTTCCTCTTCTTCTACGGGGATATTCACTTCTACCTGTCCCCTCGGACCTTTCATGAGCTTTGGTAGATGCCGCTTGAAATCCTGCTCGCTGAGTTCGTATTGTTTCGGCTTTTTTGCTTGGTTCAAGAGCGCTGTTTCAAGGAATTGCCCGTCTTCATCAGAGAGTTCCGTCAAGCTTCCGCGCACCTTCCCCGTCCATCCTGCATCTTCTCTTTTAAAGTTCTTAGTAAATGATAACGCCTTCCAAATGCGAGGTTCATGAATTGGAATTGTCGTTTCCCGTTCCAGCCAGACTATTGGTTTAACCCGAAACCGGATTACAAACGGATCGTTTTGAGCGTGAAATAACGGCGTCGTATCTTCGAATACCGTACCTACCACTTCAAGCACTCCAATCCAACGGCTGAACCGGGTCATATAACAGACAAGCCTGTCCCCCGGTTTTAGATGCTCCGCGCGTTTTGCCTGCGCCCTGGAAAATCCTGATACCGTTCTGTCTGAGTTGGTGAAACTGAGATAGGTGCCCGGTGAAAAAAGATTCGTGTAATACTTCATAATAGTTGTACTAGATAGTGATATACAACAGCTGTATCAATGCCGATTACCTTCGACATCAGCCGTCGATTCAATGAATGCCCACGCACGTTCCCTGCCGCATCACGTTTCCTGAAGAAATGGATAAGCGGAATATAGCGACTGGCAAAACAAAAGAACAGGGTGCGCCGGCATTGGCGGTTCTTTTTGTCGACAGATAGAGCGGCCTTGCCATGAAGAGATCCCCCCGGCACGACGCGAAGATTGAAAGCGTCGTGTCGACCCTGCGTCCACGCCCGTCAAAAGCCGGGTAATAACACCGGACGAAGACAGGTCTGCCCCAACAGGAGGACGTAAAGCGCCAGATAGTTTATCCGCTGTTGGCGGATACGGGCAGGTCAAGACCTGCCCCTACAGGAATTCGTGTCGTGCCGGTAAAGGATTATCCGCTGTTGGCGGATACGGGCAGATACCCTTCGACAAGCTCAGGACAAGCCCTTCGACAAGCTCAGGACAGGCGAGGTCTGCCCCTACAGGATTTGAGGTCGCGCCATAGCT
>CAYPBB010000079.1:0-6391 GCA_964408855.1 uncultured Ectothiorhodospiraceae bacterium | reverse complement strand
TCTTTATCCGCCGTTGGCGGATACGGGCAGACACGGTGGTCTGCCCCTACAAAAAGTCGTGTTTCGCTGTTGCTTCTTTATCCGCCGTTGGCGGATACGGGCAGACACGGTGGTCTGCCCCTACAAAAACTTACGTCGCGGGATCTTGCCCTTCACACTTCAAACTTCACCCTTTCCCAAAAGTGAAAACCTCCTCCGGCGGGCGCCGGAAGAGGGATTCATTGTGTTGCGGAGTATGTAAGGGAGGGATAATGTAAAAGTCTGCGAACTCGCGTGAACTCAATCTATCGCAGGATGAGCAGCATGATGTTCCTCTCAGTTATCAACCAACGCGAGATCGCCGACTTTTAACACTTTTCTGTTTTTGTAATGCGTGTGCAGAAGCTCGTGCGCCTTTTCGCCGCCCACTTCGCCCAGCACGTTTGCGTAGCACTGCACGATGTACGGATTCTCCTGGCTCTTGTGCACCTGCAGCGTCTTATCTGTTTCGAAGATACCGTGCGTGCGGTCGCGGCGGATTTTCGCGCTCAGCTCGTCGGTCACCGGCTGTCCCGCGCCGTCGATGCAGCCGCCGGGGCACGCCATCACCTCGATGAGGTCGTAGTCCGCCGTGCCGTTCTTCACTTCTTCGGCAATAATCTTGGCGTTCGCCAGACCGTGCACTATGGCAAGCTTCAATTCCACATCGCCGAACTTCACGTGCGCCGTGCGGATTCCTTCTTCGCCGCGCACTTCTTCGAAATCGTAATTATCGACCGATTCGCCCGTCAGACGTTCCGAGGCATAACGCAGCACCGCTTCGCTCACGCCGCCCGACGCGCCGAAGATCACGCCCGCACCCGTCTTGAAGCCCATCGGGAGATCGAGGGATTCGGGACTCAGGTTGTCGAACTTCAAACCCGCTTCCTGAATCATCAGACCCAGTTCCTGCGTGGTGATCACGATATCCACATCGGCGATGCCGTCGTGGGTGAATTCGGGACGCAGCGCTTCGAACTTCTTCGCCGTGCACGGCATGATGGAAACGACGACGATATCTTCGCGGTTCTTCTTGAGCGTCTTCGGAAGCATGTCCTTCGCCACTGCGCCGAACATCTGTTGCGGCGATTTGCAGGTGGAAAGATTCGGGAGCAGTTCGGGATAGTACTGCTCTGCAAACTTTACCCATGCGGGGCAGCAGGAGGTGAACAGCGGCAGGTTTTCGCCCTTCGTTTTGCGGGCGATGAATTCTTCCGCTTCTTCCAGCACCGTCATATCGGCGGCAAACGACGTATCGTACACTTTATCGAAGCCCAGGCGTTTGAGCGCCGCGACAATCTGTCCGGTGACCACGCTTCCGATTTTCATGCCGAACATTTCGCCGAGCGCGACGCGCACCGCGGGAGCGATCTGCGCGACGACGGTTTTCTTTTCGTCGTAAATCGCGCTCCACACTTCGTCTACCTGCATGTGCGGGGTGAGGGCGCCCGTAGGGCAGACAGCGGCGCACTGACCGCAGTTGACGCATTCGCCGGAGGCGAGCTGGTTGCCGAACGCCGGCAACACCATGACGCCTGCACCTCTGCCGACAAAATCAATTGCGCCGATGTTCTGAATCTCGTGGCAGACACGGACGCAATCGCCGCAGAGGATGCATTTATTCGGATCGCGGACAATCGAAGGAGAACTCTTGTCGATCGGTAAATCTCTCTTCATCACCTTAAAGCGATTGTCCTTGATGCCGAGGCGTTTGGCAATATCTTTCAGCTTGCACTCGGCGATGCGGGGGCAAGACGGGCAATTGGTATCGTGGTTGGCGAGCAGCAGTTCGACGGCGATTTTGCGGATTTCGCGGATCTCTTCCGTCGACGTTTTGACGCGCATACCGGGACGCGGTTCCATGGTGCACGAGGTTTTGATGCCTTCGCCTTCGACATCGACGATGCAGAGGCGGCATGCGCCGTACACGCTGAGTTCGCTATGGTAGCAGAACGTCGGGATGTTGATGCCCGCGTTGCGGACAAGTTCGAGCACGTTGCGTTCCCCGTTTATCGGGACGGGGCGCCCGTCGACAATCATATATTCAGATGGGGTACTCATGCCGCCACTCCTGTAATTGCGTTAAACTTGCATGCTTCGGCGCAGACGCCGCACTTGATACATTTTTCCGGATCGATTTTGTGCACTTCCTTCTTTTCGCCCGTGATGGCTCCGACCGGGCACTTGCGCGCGCAAATCATGCAGCCTTTGCAGAGTTCCGGATCGATGAAGGGTTCAAGCAAGCCTTTGCATTTGTTTGTCGGGCAGCGTTTTGTCACGACATGGGAGTAGTATTCGTCGCGGAACAGGCTCATGGTCGAAAGCACCGGATTCGGCGCGGATTTGCCGAGTCCGCACAGCGACGCCGTTTTTACCGCCTGTCCGAGCTGGTTCAGAGTTACCAGCGTGTGCTCGGTTGCGTTGCCGTCGACGATATCGTCCAGCAGGGTCAGCATTTGTTTGGTTCCTTCGCGGCAGAGGATGCATTTACCGCAGCTTTCGTTCTGCGTGAAGGTCATGAAGAACCGCGCAATCTGGACGATGCAGGTTTCCTTGTTCATGATTACCAGACCGCCGGAACCGATCATCGCGCCGAGACTGCTGAGAGAATCGTAATCGAGCGGGAGGTCGAGATGTGCTTCGGTGAGGCATCCGCCCGAAGGACCGCCGATTTGAACGGATTTAAAACCGTTCGGCATAATGTTGTTGTCCTGGTCCGTCACTCCGCCGCCGATGTTGAAGATGATCTCGCGGAGGGTGGTGCCGAATGGCACTTCGATAAGACCGGTATTGGCGACATGACCGGTGAGCGCGAAGGTCTTTGTACCGGGGCTTTTTTCGGTGCCGTATTTGCGGTATTCCTTTACGCCGTTGTTGATGATGTTCGGAATCGTTGCAAACGTTTCGACATTATTGATTACCGTCGGTTTGCCCCATAAGCCGCTTTGCGCCGGGAAGGGCGGTTTCGGCCGCGGCATGCCGCGCTTGCCTTCGATGGACGCCATGAGGGCTGTTTCTTCGCCGCAGACAAACGCGCCTGCACCCTGCATGACAATGATATTCAGCGATTTGCCCGAACCGAACACGTCGTCGCCGAGAATGCCGAGCGCTTTTGCGTCTTCCACAGCTTTCGACATGCGGGCCACCGCTCTGGGGTATTCCGTACGGACGTACACGTAGGCTTCATCCGCACCGATTGCGCGCGCGCCGATCATCATTCCTTCGAGAACGGCGTGGGGATTGCCTTCCATCAGGCCCTGATCCATGAACGCGCCGGGATCGCCTTCGTCGCCGTTGCAGATCACGTATTTCTTTTCGCTGGGCTGGACGCGCGTCATGTACCACTTCTTGCCGGTGGGGAAGCCGCCGCCGCCGCGTCCGCGGATGCCCGCTTCCACGACTGTGTCGCAGATTTCCTGCGGTTGCATCTTCAGATAGGCTTTCTGGGCAGCCGTATAGCCGCCGCGTCCGATGTATTCGCGGATATCCTCGGGATCGATAGAGCCGACCTCTTTCAATACCACGCGCGATTGCCGCTGGTAGAAGGGGATATCGTTATAGTCTTTGCACGGGGCGTTCGTCGCCGGATCGTGATACAGAAGCCGGTCGATGAGTTCGCGGTTGATGAGGGTCTTTTCGACGATCTCTTCCGCGTCTTCCGGTTTCACATGCTTGTAGAGAATGCCGTCGGGCTCGATGTACACAAGGGGACCGATCTGGCAGAAGCCCTGGCAGCCGCTTTTCGTGAGCAGCGCCTGGCCGGGTGCATGGTTTTCATATTTAATGGAAAGCGTCACATCGAGATCGGCTTCCTTCATCGCTTTATCGAGCGCGTTGTACACGTTCAGCGCACCGCTTGCGACGCAACCGGTGCCACCGCAGAGAATCACTCTGCGAGAAACGTCCTTCATCGCTTCGTTGTAATCCGCGGCAAGTGCCGCTAAATCGATCGCTGCCATGATTACTTGCTCTCCTCTTCTTTCAAGATATCGTCGATTATCTGTTCCGCGCGTTTCGGGGTCATTTGCCCGAAGACTTGTTCATTGACGACAACCACCGGGGCAATGCTGCATGCGCCGAGGCAGGCAACCGTTTCAACCGTGAACATCATGTCGTCGGTGGTCTTCTTCTTTTCGCTGAGGCTTAGCTTTGAGCGGATCGCTTCAAGAATCGGCATGGATTCCTTGACATGGCATGCCGTGCCGTTGCACAGCTTTACCAGATACTTGCCCTTGGGTTCAAGTGCGAAGTGGGAGTAGAACGTGGCGACGCCGTACACATTTGCCGGCGGTATTCCGAGCGAAGACGCGATGTAGGTCAAAACGTCTTCCGGGAGATACTTGTATTCTTCCTGCACATCCTGAAGAATGGGGATGAGCTTGGAAGGGTGATGATGATGATGATTCAGAATCGATGTAATGCGGTCGACTCGTTGTGCTTTTTGTGTTGCGATAATTTCGGTCTTCATCATGTGCTCCTTCTTTGTCCGAACCGGACTACCAGGTGCTGTATTTGAGTTCTGAGAGGATGCGATTGATAAAAATTCAATCGTTACTTAATTCACGAACCAAATATAACATTCGTCGAATCCATTGTCAAGTCATGAGAGAAGATTTTCACGAAATTATTTTTTCGATCGTAAAAATACCCCTGCCAATGCATGTATATGTGCAAAATGGCAACATGATTTCATTTATTCGTGAATTTATTCTCGATATAATCCCGACTTTTGGTGCAATACAGGCTTTCGACGCCGCTTCACCGTGAATGATGTTCACGGTCAAGGATAAAACGTTGAATTATTCTACGCTTTATTCCGTGATATTTTTCACGTATTAAGCTTGTTTCGACCAATCCAGCCTCACCGAATGGTTTTCGATGCTTCGCGGTTAGTTCAACGAACCGTTCCTCAACAATGAAAGATCCGGCGCAAGTAACAGGAGCCGCGCTCCATTCCTATAACGTTGTATCCCATTTGAACTATCTGTATATTCAAACAACGCTTCCAAGTGCGATATAGCTGAATCCGTGCCGTTCAAACCGCATCAGGATTTGTTCGACTACGTATTTCTGGACAGGAAACAGATCTTAGGGAATCTGCAAGTATGCACGCGTATACCGGGAGGATACAGGATCCGGAGATATAGAACTGCTCATCTCCCTATTCATTTCGGAAAGCAGCAGAGATGGTCAATAGAGCAACTGTCTCGATGTAATCATTGACCCGACAGGTCACATTGAAGGATTCCTGCAAGGAGCGCATGCCATGAATCAGTTGGAATTTCAACCCATCGTCAACCGCATTGCTTTTATCGGTAACTACAGCCCTCGACAATGCGGCATCGCAACATTTACCACCGACCTTTGCGAGGCAATCGCGACCGAGTACAGCGACACCACATGCATCGCTTTGCCCATCAATGACACCGATGACGGGTATGCGTATCCTCCCAGAGTACGCTTCGAACTCAACGAGCAGGAAATTGAATCGTACCGCAGGGCTGCAGATTTCCTGAATATCAACAGCGTCGATATTGTGAGTCTGCAGTTTGAATACGGCATTTTCGGGGGACGGGCGGGAAGTCATGTCGTCACGCTATTGCGCGAACTCCGTATGCCGATAGTCACAACGCTGCACACGATTTTGCGCGAGCCCGATCCCGATCAGCGGCTGGTACTGGAAGCCGTGGCCGCGCTGTCGGACCGGCTTGTTGTCATGAGTCAACGTGCGAAAGAGTACCTGGAGACGATCTATCGGGTGAAGCCTGAAAAAATCGATATCATTCACCACGGCATCCCAGACGTTCCGTTCGTCGACCCCAGTTTTTACAAAGACGTGTTCGGTATCGAGGGGAAGGTTGTTTTGCTCAGCTTTGGATTGCTTTCGGCGAACAAAGGAATCGAAGATGTTATCGCCTCGCTCCCCGCTATCGTTGAACGATATCCGAATGTTGTCTATCTCATTCTGGGCGCAACGCACCCTCATGTGGTTCAACATGAGGGCGAAACATACCGCCTCTCGTTACAATGGCTGGCGCAGGAGAAAAACGTGGAAGCGAACGTTATCTTCTACAATCGCTTTGTCAGTCTCGAAGAACTGAACAAGTTCATCGGCTCGGCCGATATATACATCACGCCCTATTTAAACGAACAGCAAATTGTCTCCGGAACGCTGGCGTATACGCTCGGCGCCGGAAAAGCAATGATCTCAACGCCCTACTGGTACGCAGAAGAAATGCTCGCCGACGGCCGCGGCGTATTGGTTCCGTTTCATACTCCGCAGGCAATAGCGGAAGGCGTACTCGATCTGCTTGACGACGAGATGAAGCGGCACGCGATGCGCAAACGAGCATACATGTTCGGGCGCAAAATG
>CAYPBB010000078.1:0-8801 GCA_964408855.1 uncultured Ectothiorhodospiraceae bacterium | reverse complement strand
ATAGACTGATGCAGGTGCGTCCGCTTGATGGCTTCAGCAAAAAGCTTCGAAACGGAGAGCACTTCGATGTTTCCCAGCTCGCGCATCGGTGCGCTCAACGGGATGGTGTCAGTCACGAGGACTCGTTCAATCTGCGCTTCCTTTATTCGCACCGGAGCCGGTCCTGAGAAGAGCGGGTGCGTACAGACGCCGTACACGTTCAATGCGCCGGCATTCTTGAGCGCTGTTATTGCACCGGTAAACGTGCCTGCGGTATCGATGATATCGTCGACGAGCAACACATTTTTTCCGGTCACATTGCCGATAATGTTCATCACCTGAGCCACGTTCTGCTCGGGGCGGCGTTTATCGAGAACCACGAGGTCGGCGTCGAGCCGTTTCGCGTAAGCACGGGCAATTTTGATTCCGCCGACATCAGGCGAAACAACGGCAAGATTATCGATTGCCCGCCGTTTGATTGCCTTGATAAAAACCGACGACGCGTACAAGTGGTCGAACGGTATATCGAAAAAGCCCTGAATCTGTGCCGCGTGCAGATCCATCGAAATGACGCGGTCGGCGCCGGCGCTGGTTATCAGGTTTGCCACCAGTTTCGCGGAAATCGCAACGCGCGGTTGGTCTTTCCTGTCCTGCCGGGCGTACCCGAAATACGGAATCACCGCCGTGACCCGTTTTGCCGACGACCGCTTTGCGGCGTCGATCAAAATCAGCAGTTCGAGAAGATTATCCGAAGGCGGATTGGTGCTCTGGACGATGAACACGTCCTTCCCGCGAATATTTTCACGGTACTTTACCCAGATCTCGCCGTCAGAGAATGTCTTGATGTCGCAATTGCCCAGCGGCGCGCCGATGTGGTTTGCTATACGTTCTGCAAGGTCCCGGTTGGAACGCCCGCTGAAGACAATCATCATTATCGTGACCTATTCCTGGATGATCTTCTGTCCTGTTCTCTGCTGGGGCGGAAGGACTCGAACCTTCGAATGTCGGCTCCAAAGGCCGATGCCTTACCACTTGGCTACGCCCCAAGAGACTCATACACCGGAAAAATGTATGAGAACAGTAAATATAAGGTTCGATTCAATGCGAGTCAACCCGGCAGGAAGCGATTGCCGCAAATCGGATGTAGACGGGCGAATATCGGGCTGAAAAGTGCGGGGTCCTTCTTGTTCCGGTATTCAGGCGCCGGAGAAAGCCGCTGTTCGGAAGTGATTATTTTCCATGCAGAAGCCGTTCGGCAAGATACGAAGGCAGTTTCGCCTCGCGGATTTTTGTGGCGGCGGTGAGAACGGGGTATTCCAGGCGCACGTTTTCGTACATCCCGGAAAAGGTGTCCAGCATTCCGAAACTCAGCCGGGGGTCGCCGTCGCGGGGCTGCCCGACGGATCCCACATTAATAATGAATCTGTCTGTGGTGTTGTATGCCGCATCGGGGCTGGTGAGGCTATAAATACCCGGAAGATGAGAATGACCGACAAAACACAACCGTTCCATAAACGAGGAACGATGCGTGAACGCATCCATCGCACCGAATATGTACTTCCACGTCCGGGGTTCCGACGGCGCCGAATGAACAAACAGAATGTCTTGCAACGAGATCTGATAAGGCAGACTTTTTAAAAATGCCAATTGCCCCATCGAGAGCTGGCTTCGCGTCCAGTGAATGGCGTTCGCGGCGAAGTGCGAGAACTCGTCCTCAGCGCCGAGCTTGAAGGCGGCTTCGTCGTGATTCCCCAGCACGATGCCGTTCGCTTCGTGTTTCACCAGTTCAAGGCATTCAGAGGGATTGGCGCCGTAGCCGACAATGTCGCCGAGACAGTATATTCTGTCGACCCGCTGCCGGTGGATATGGTCCAGCGCCGTTTCAAGCGCTTCCAAATTCCCATGAATGTCGGAAATAATTGCTATGCGCAATGGAACCTCGTAGCATTTCTTCCTAGTATATACAAATATATGAAACTCTTTGGTAACGCCGTTCAAGTTGCCTTCTTCGCAACAGGCGATTTCGAAGAGTTCGCCGGAACGCCTATTTTACAGACCGCATGCTATGAATATTGAGAGTTCTGCCGTGAAACGCCTTTTTATTTGGTATTTGTGTCTGCTGTCGGGGAGCGCCGCCGGTTATGCACAGCAACGCAACCTTCTGGAAGTGTTTCATGCCGACAGCCTGGTGAGTTCCGTAAGCTCGAATATCGAGCAGAAGGAATTCCAGGGCAATGTCCGCATGCGGCAGGGCAATGTCTATATCGATTGCGACAGGGCGATTCAACATATCACCGAGAATTTCGTCGAACTGATGGGAAATGTCGTCATCAGGCAGGATACCCTGACGTTGAAAACCGACAGGGGTCTTTATTATAATGAAGAACATTACGCGACTACCAGGGACGGTATTTTCCTCAACGACGGGCATGTGACGCTGACCGCCCGGGGCGGTTCGTACCACACACAAAACAAGATAGCCACATTCGAACAAAACGTTTTTGTCGATGAACCTTCGGCGGAGATCAAGTCGCAGCAGCTCGTGTATTTCCGCGACAGCAGCAAAGCGTTGGCATCCGACAGCGTGGCGATCCGGTTCAAGAGCGAAAACGTACTCATTGCCGGAGATACGGTAATTCATTATATCGATGAAAAACGGTCCATTTTTCCGGCGAATCCGGTGATGTGGCAGGTGGATTCATCCTGGGTGAAACGCGACTCGTTGCAGACCGCAGCCGATTCCCTCAGGTTGGATACGCTCAGCATCGTTGCCGATTACATGCGGGCGGAGAGGGATTCGGCGAACAAATTCACTGCGACGGGGAACGTGGAAATCGTTCGCGGTAAATTTTCGGCGGCATCCCAACAGGTAGAGTATCTCCGCTCCGACAGCCTCGTGTACCTGCGCGAGCGCCCGACGCTCTGGTACGAAAGCAACCAGATCCGCGGCGATTCAATCGTCGTGGGGCTGGCTAATAGCACGATAGACTGGCTGCAGGTGTTCGGGGCGGCGTTTTCGGTTTCGCAGAGCAAGGAAAACGAAACCGACACTCTTGCGCCACCGAACCGGTATAACCAGACGACGGGGAAAAACATCACATTCCGTTTCGAGGATGAACAACTGCACCAGATCGTTGTAGACGGCAACGCGATCAGCCTGTATTTCCTGTTCGATAAGGGAAAGTTGAACGGAGTAAGGAAGGAAAGCGGCGACAAGATTATTATCGACTTCAAGGACGGCAAGGCGGCGTTCATCCGCACGTTGAAAGGAGTTGAAGGAACGTATTTTCCTGAGAAATTCGTCACCGGCATCGAGACGACATTCAACCTCGACGGGTTCTTCTGGGAAGAGCATTCCCCCGTGCAGCCGCCGATGCCTTCGCCGTTTTCCGCGGTTGTACATAAACCGGGGAACTTAAAGAAATGATTCCGCTGTTAATTCATCCAGCCCACAATTGCATTTTTTTTCATACGCATTGAAAAAAAATAAAGGCGGGTGTCGCTTTTATTCACAGGAGAACTCCGGTTTTCGTGAACAAAAAAACACCTGCGGCGCGTGAATGTAACTTACGCGCAAACAAGCACTTCTGGTATTTCCCTCAATCGTACCTCGAATTCCTATTGCACCATATCTGAACACCGGTGTGAACAATATTCACACAACTCCTTGATTTATAAGGAGTTACGCCGATTTTTCGACTTGTTTTTTTGTCTCCGGTGTTGTAGAATTACTGTTACCCATTCACACTAAGGAGGATCGCCGACCCTCCTCGTTCCTCAAACCTCTGAGAAGGAACCGTTTATGAAGAGATTGTATGGCGCCGTTTTACTTGGAATTATGCTCTGCGCATCAGCTTTTGCACAGAATTCCGAGGTATTGTCGTTAGGCAAGCTGCCACAGCAATTCAATCTCCCGGGCGACGATGCAGTCGTCAGGTTTACCTCGCACCAGAAGCCGGAATTCGCGGCTCCCGAGTACCCTGCCCGTCATTTGGCGAAGGGTCTTGAAGGCGTTGTGGAGGTAGCGGTGTTCGTAACCGCCGCTGGTAAAGTCGTGTACTGTGAATTGGAAATCAGCTCGGGCGACCCGATGTTCGATGCAGCCGCGCTGAACAGCGCCATGCAGTCGAAATTCCCCGCGGGCTATGCGACACTGAACGGCGAGGCGACTGATTTCAGGATTTCCGTACCGTATTATTTCCTTCTCGCCGCCGATCCGGAACAGTACTGGCACACGCGTCTCGAGCTTGCCCGCATTCAGGCGGAATACGATAAGCTGATGACGACCTTCCAGGGCTACCTGGCGCAGAAAACGCCGGTATCGAAGGAACAGATGCAGAAAACACGCGAAACTCTCGAAACCAGGGTCAGCACTGCCAAGAAACTCTACCGGGTTATGGCTGAGAAGAAAGAATCGGCGATTCTCCGTTTGAGAACCGAGATTACCGAAACCCGCCAGAATATCGACGATAACGACATGATGCGCGATCCGAACAAGCGCCCGCTGCATGCATCGCTCAGAAGCTGCGAAGTGAAAGTCGCTATTCCGCAGTCTGGTATCGTAACGCTGACCTCCGTATGTTCCGACAAGCCGATCCTCGAGCAGCTTGCGTCGGAAATTGAACTGAAAAAAGCGTATTTGTAATTTCCCTGTTGTTGTTATAAGAAATCCGGCTGTCAGCCTCGGTTGGCAGCCGGATTTTTTTATCCTGATCGTTAAGAGGCCGGGATTCCTGCCTTGATTCTGGCTTGCATAATGATTATATCAGTATATCGATACTCTAATGCGGACGATGCCGACAGTGAGAGAAGGTGGAAGTGCGCTCTGCAACTCAGGACCTCCGGTTTCTCTTGTAGATGGCTGCAGGATCGTACCGTAGGTGTCGAATAATGATTGAACCACTATTCCCAGACATGATGCAAGCACGAACCGGAAAAACATCATGAAACGATTGGTAGTTTTTCTTCTTCTCACTTCACCCTTCACACTTCACACTTCCGTCTTCGGCCAATGGAGCCTGGACCCTTCGGTCAATACGCCCGTATGCGTCGATAAACCCTTTCCACGTGACTTTGTCCGCGCCGTTACGGATGGCGCGCACGGGGCGTACATCGTGTGGCTCGATGCCCGGTCGTTCGGTACGGTAGAGAAAACGCGCGTGTATGCGCAGCATCTGGATTCGGCGGGGATCGCCCGGTGGGAACCCGACGGTAAACTACTGAACGATACGCTCAACAACGCGGGTATCCCCAGTATGCTCAGCGATGACTCGGGAGGCTGCATCATCTGTTGTTCGGTCGCAAGGTACGGCATCGAAAATGGCTTGTACACACAACTCATCAGGTTGCATCCGGATGGAACGCGAAAGTGGGAAACAAGAATCTGGAATAAAACGCTGCGGTTCAATAATCTACCCAAGCTTGGTACCGATGGGAAGGGCGGAGTTTTTGTCGCAAGTACGCTTCAATCGGGCGATTACCATCATATCTATGTACAACGGATCAGCGCTGCCGGTACGCCATTATGGAAAAACGACGGCGTGAAAGTCGCATCCTGGTCACACAAAATCGATTATAACCTGGTAAGCGACGACAGCGGCGGCGCGTACATTGCGTGGAGAGATTTGCGGGAATATGGCGTCGGCGTTCATGATACGGACATCTACGTCCAGCGGATCGATGGTGACGGCAACCTCCTCTGGCCGGCGGAAGGTGTCTCGGTAAAACGGAAAACAGGACCGCAGAATACGATGTCGCTTGCGGGCTTCGGTCCGGCCGGCGTATGCATTCTCTTCCGCAACCAGTCCTACCCTCCGTTGAACCATGCACCGGACACGCTGATAATGCAGCTGATATCCCCTGCCGGATCGCGGATGTGGGGCGAAGGCGGTATTTCGTTGCTGGAGGGCGGGATATCGGGAGAATCGGTTCAGCGCCTCGACGGCAGCCACCTCGCCGTTATGTTTACCGATGTTGCTGCCGGAATTGGAATGATACAAAAGGTGAATGCATGGGGAACGATGGTGTGGAATGGCGGAATTCCGGTGCTTCTCGGAAACGATACCCATACGCAGGCGCTTCTTCCCGACGGACAGGGAGGGGCGTTCCTCGCGTATTATTCATGGGCTGGCATGATGTCTCAGAATTTGTACTTACAATGCGTATCGCGCGATGGAGCGTTACGTTGGAATTTCAACGAAAGGCTCATTTGCTCGGCGCCGGGCAAGCATGTCATGATTTCATCCAATGTATTCAGCACGGGAGATATTGCCGACCGCGGGCTGGTTGCAGCCGGCAGCGGCGGCGTTATCGCCGTCTGGTGCGATACCCGGTACAGCTACCAGGGTCCATATGAAGATTTTGATATTTTCGCGGCCCGTTTCGATGCAAACGGAATTCCCTTGCCGATAGAACTCTTATCCTTCACCGCAACGCTCGCGGTATCGGAGGTGTGCCTTCGCTGGCAAACCGAATCGGAGACGGATAATCAAGGGTTTACCGTTCAGCGTTCGTTGAATGGATCCACCTGGCAGGACATTGGTTTTGTGCTGGGCAGAGGGACAACAACGGAGCCTCAATCGTATAATTTTTCCGATGCGCTGCCCCGGGAACTTATCGCAAGTCCCGCAATACGTTACCGTCTCAGTCAGCAGGATTACGACGGAAGCGTTGAATACAGTCCGGTAGCAAGCGTTTATCCCAGCTCAGCGCCTGCAGGTATCGCGCTTCGAATATACCCAAATCCGGTAGCGGCTGAGGCATCGCTGTCCCTCACAGCACCGAAGGATGGGTATTACTCCATTACTCTATCCGACAATCTGGGGCGGACGGTACGGACAGTGTACGAAGGCGGAATCCCGCGCGGCAACGCGGTCTTTCCTGTAAATGTGGATGGACTGACGAGCGGTACGTACATAGTACGCGCATTAGGGGCAGGCGCCGCCGGAATGAAATCAATCATAGTTCCCTGAAGAATTGAACGATAGACGCGGCGCAACCGGTCGACTGTTTCTGCGACCCGCGCTTTACACGCTTATTACATCTCCCACATTGTACCGCGAAGCGAGATGAAAGTCCGGGTTGAACCCGGGCTTTTGTGCTTTCAGGGCGTTCCATTCCTTCATTACGGCTTCGGGTGAATTGTTGTTTTCGCTGAGATGTCCATAGATCAGGGTTTTCAGTCTGCCGTCCGTAAGCGATGCTACCAGTTCGGATGTTTGTTTGTTCGATAGGTGCCCGACGTCCGATTGCACGCGTTCCTTCAGCCAGTCGGGATACGAACCGTTAATCAGCATATCGAGATCATAATTCGATTCCAACATGGCTGCGTCCACCTGCTGAAGGAGTTCCGGCAGCGCATCGCCGGGAATGCCGAGGTCGGTGGCGTACAGAAAACGCACTCCTTCCGCTTCGACGATAAAGCCTACCGGATCGGCGGCGTCGTGCGATTTTGGAAATGCGCGCACCGTAAACCCGTCGAAGGTCAGGGTTTCTTCGTTGTTGATGTAGCAGTGCCCTTTAACCGAATTTTTATCCCATAAATTCCGGTAAGTCGGTTCTGTCAAATAAATCTTTGGATGATAGGATCGAGAGAGCGAGCCCAGCCCCCGGACGTGATCGGCGTGCTCGTGTGTGATGAACACGGGAATCCCCATGTAGAGCGACCTGCCGTGAATTTTCAGACGTTGCTCGATTTGTTTGAGGGATATCCCGCAGTCGAGGAGCAAGCCCCTCCCGGATTTGTTCGATTCCACATAGACGGCGTTGCCGTTGCTGCCGGAATTGAGAACAATGATGTGCAGTGCCGGCATGAAGCTCCAGAATTAGTGATGCCGAGTCAGATAATCGATCATCGCTTTGGCGAAATAGCGGAGATCTTCGGGATTGCGCGAACTGACAAAGTTTTCGTCCGCCACGAGAGGCGCATCGACCCAGATCGCGCCCGCATGTTCGAGGTCGTCCTTGATGCCGAGGCTGCCGGTTGCACGCCTGCCGTTGAGGATTTTCGCGGAAATGGGAATCCATCCACCGTGGCAGATGAAAGCGACGAGGCGGCTGTTATACGAAAACATGCGCGTTATCTCCTTCACCTTTTCGAGCCGCCGCAGTTTGTCGGGGGCGAAGCCGCCTGGCAGCAGTAGACCATCGAAGCCCTCGTCCGAAATGCTATCGATCGTTACATCGATGGGTAGCGGATAGCCGTGTTTGCCGCGAACCGTGCCAGGTCCCGGCGCCGCAACAACGACGACGGCGTTCTCTTCCTCGAGTCTGATTTTCGGATACCAGAGTTCGAGGTCTTCGTACAAATCGTCGACGAGCGCGAGAATCCGTTTTCCTGTCAGCATGGGGCCCTCCGGTTTCGGGTTACATATTCACGCCCAGTTCGCGGAGAAGGAAGTCGGCTCCTCCGACATACTTGGCGACAAAGAGCACGTACCGAATATCCGCGCCGATCGAGCGGCTGTACGATTCGCTCCACTGATAGTCGTTGATCGTTGCTTCGTACGTCCTGTCGAAATTCACCCCGACAAGCCGTCCGTATGCGTCCAGAATCGGGCTGCCGCTGTTGCCGCCCGTCGTATCCATATTGTACAGGAATGCCACCGGCACGTCGCCGATGCTCTTGGCTTCGAATCTCTTGTCGTATTTCTTGCTTTTGTACAACTCGACCAGCTTTTGCGGAGCGTCGTACGGGTCTTCGCCCGTGTTCTTCTCGATGATCCCGCGGAGCGATGTCATTGGCGCGGCGTACGTCGCATCGGCGGGCGAATATCCCCTGACATAACCGTAGGTGAGGCGAAGCGTACTGTTTGCATCGGGGA
>CAYPBB010000077.1:0-8929 GCA_964408855.1 uncultured Ectothiorhodospiraceae bacterium | reverse complement strand
CGGATCAGGACAGGCCCTTCTCCTTCCGCCAGAGGCGAACCGGATCAGGACAGGCAATGTGATTGAAAATTGCATTTTATCAGGGGAGCGCGAACGCCTGTGTGTACCAGCTACGATTATACCGCAAAAGGGCGCTGCACAAATTCCGCGAAACCTGGTCTGTGTATCGGGGGGGGGCGAAATGCATTGCTGCGTTCCATTTGTCCCTGCGTGTCCGTGCCGGTCCGCGATAATCCGGTAAGTGGCCCCCCGGCGGCGCCGGTTCGCCTTCGGCTCACCGTCATCGCCGACCCCCATGCCATGTGGGTATGAAGACACTGCTCGCACTAAAACGCAGAAAATTGCCCGCTTGTAGCGACACGCAATTCACAGGAAGAAACATTCGCGCTTCATGCGTCGTATTGTTTTTAGGCTGTACCGGTACTAAGTTTCATCATGATGCGTTTTGTTTTCGCCATAATCCTTGTTCTCAGCGCTCCAATGTTTCTTGCGGCGCAAACGCTCGAACGCGACGCTCCGCCCTCGGTTGGCGATACGGCAACGATAACCGGCGCCGATACGGTCGCGGCCGGGGAATTTCAAATGACGAAATCGCCTCTGGGTGCAGTGCTACGTAGTGCGCTCATTCCCGGCCTGGGGCAACTTTATAATGAGAGCTACTGGAAAATCCCCATCGTCCTCGGTGTATCCGGATTCCTGATCTACGGCTACATCGCCGAAAACAACGACTATGCCTATTACCGCGACCTTTACGAGGCGAACAAGGACCTGGAATTCCCCGAAGTGAATCTTGTCCGTACCAAACTGTACCGCGAGTTTTACCGCGACCGCCGCGATACGTATGCGTGGTGGTTCGGCGTGTTCTACCTGGTGCAGATCGCCGACGCGTTCGTGGATGCCCACCTCTACGATTTCGATGTCAGCGGCGTGGATGTAGCCTTTCATGTGAGCCCTACCGGGCAAGCGGGAGTGAGTGTAAGCTGGTAACGGATTCCATCAATCCTCGCGATAACGATCCCCCGCAGATTCATTTCTTAATCAGTCCATAAACCATCGCCGAAATCATTCCGCCGGTTGCCGCGCATGGCATGCGCTGCCATACAGGAGGGAATAGCAATACGCATAACAAATCTGCCCAATCACCGCCTGCGCGAACAGGCAATGATTGGGCAGATACATGCCGATTATATCAAATGTTTTACCTCACGGCCCTTCAGCGCTTGCAGCGCTTCAGGACACCGTTGCCGTTCGTTGCGAATACGGAATCCTGAAGCGATTCGAATGGCAACGGGCTCTTCCGCTCTTACCGCACGGCGGCTATTGGCGTTTTCTTCGATGTTTTTGCCGCAGCGGGTTTGGACTGGGTCATTTTCAAGGTCTTCAGCTCGGGCAGATTGCGAAGATCCTTCACGCGTTCGGGCTGATATCCGAGACCTTCGAAATCCATTATACCGTTCTGTGCATGGCATGCCGTGCATTCATGCGCTTCGCGCGAAATGCCGTGATTCACCATCAGCGAACCCATCTGGCGCATCCAGTGCGGCTCCACGTTTTGCAGTTTACCGTTCTGAAGCGGGAAGGTCGTGTTCCACGTATCCACTCCGAAATACGCCATGAATTCGTCCATCATATACTGCTTGAACGGATATTGGTACATGCGCTGTACGATGGGATTCTGGATCGCCACTTCCACAGCCTTCTTCGCATTGCCGGTTTCGTAATACGTTTTGTAGTCGAACGGCAGGATCATGGCTCCGTAGGGACCCTGGTTACCCATGTCTTCGTACATGAGCGCATTGAACAGTTTGAACGGGTAAATCTTACTTTCCGCCATGTTCATCAGCGGACGGATTTTCGCTTCGATGAGCCGTTTGCGTTTCGCGAGCAATTTTGGGGAAAGCTGCGAAGTGGAATTGGTAACCGCCGCAACGTATGCATCGACATCGATATCGGTGTAGCGTTTTTTCAACTCAATTGCGGCTTCGCGTATCTGCTGCACAGCAATCGGATCGGTGATGCGCGCTAACTGATTCATCAACGGATTGTACTCTGTGTTTTTATTCGGATTTGCGCCGAGCGCGTTCGCCAGGAAGGTGCCGTTCCCGTTGAACCAGAGGTAGGTGAAACCCGTCCCAGCCTTACCCGACCACAAAATATCCGTCGGAGTCCAGATGCCTTCTTCTTCATTCCATGTCGGGTGTACCCAGTCGCGGAGAACGACATTGTTCTTTTCAAGATGCGTGATATGGCAGCTTTCGCAGGCGAGCCGGGACGTATGTCCGTTCAGGATGACGCGGGTGACGGGATTCTCGGTGTGCGGCGCAGATGTATGACAGTTTTCGCATGCGACAGTCTTCCCCGGCAAATCGTTCGCGACAAGATCGGTACCTTTGGTGCCGCGAGGAATTTTATGACCTTCCGGTACATGGCAATCGGTGCAGACGAGCCCTGCGCGGTAATGCACATCGCTTTCATAGCTGAACGGATTGCCGCGCTTCGCTCCTGCGTGTAACAACCGCTGGTTTTTATAGCCGAGGTTCTTCGCGGCGATATTGTGCGCATAGGCGTCGCCGCCCATATTATGCTGATGGCAATTCAGACAGTTATCGTTGCCCGGTTTCCCGACCGTCATTGCCGCGCGCATGGAGCGGTCCTGATTCCAGCGGATTCCGTGCTTGTCCTGCATCGCGTAGCGTTGGTTCATATCGTACGATGCCGAATGGCAGATAAGGCAATCGACGCCTTCTTCCGCTGCCGTCGGGATGTCCCCGATGGGCATCATTTTTTCGGTCGCGGGATGGTAATTCCCACCGATATGACATTGACCGCAACCTTCGCTGCGCGTGACCTCCTTACCATTTGAACTATGCGGTTTCGCCTTGACCAGCGCCGCCCATCCGGTCCACGAGAAGCTTCCCGGGATACCGCATGCCCTGTCGATTTTCCCGACCGGGATTTTGTGCATGCCCTCGTTCACCTTGCGTCCGTCGTACCCGTAGGTCGTGAATCCCGCAGCCATGGACTGGAACGTAAAGTGTACCGACGTCAGGACATCCTGCATTGTGTGCACCTCCTGGTACGTTCCGTCGTTTTTACGGACTTTCATTGTCTCGTGGCATTCGAGACACGTTTGCGGACCTTCGTATTGACGGATGCCTGCTTTGCGGAAATACTCGATGTGGTTGTAGGTATTTCTGTTTCTGAACGAGCGCGTGTTCATCAGCATTTCTTCGCGGACTTTGGTCGTGAATTCGCCGTGCCCTTCGCCGACGATGAGGGATGCCTCCCGCATCTGCCGTTCCTTCGTGAGGGCGCCTGCCAGCGCTTCGAACTCGCTGTCCGAAAGCGGCTTGCTGGAATCGTACGTCAGCTCGGCGTTGACGACGCCTGTGTACGATTCGAATACGGCGTTATAACCGAACGCCATGAACAATACGGCGAATACGACAAGGTACACCGCAACGGCAGTCAGTTTGCCGATAACACGCTTTGGCCAGAGAATGGATTTGATCTTCATGGATGTCTTTCTATCTGTTCGTTTCTGATTGCCGTGTAAATGTTTCCGCTGCATGTTCTTTCGACTCATCGACCGATGTATCGTCGTGCGACGCGGCAGAGTGTTGTGTATAGATGTTGGGCGATGGATGAGACACAGCCGCGCGCGTCGGCTCCGCAGAATGCGGATGCGCTTCATGCTCGTGCCACCCTGTCAGCATGGATTTGAAATTGCTTGCCACCGTCGCGCCGGTGGTTGCAAGGTAGATATGCCCGAACATGAACATGCTCAGCAAAAAGCCTGCGATGGCATGCACCGTCGCCATCGGCCAGATGCCGCCCAAACCGAGTACTTCCGCGGGAGCGTATTCGGGAAAGAGCAAAAACCATCCGGTCACGATGATGGCCGGCATCAGTGCGTACATGATGCCGAGGTAGGAGATTTGCTGCAAGGGATTGAACTTGCGTTCCTTTGTCGTTTCGAATGGATGGGGTTTCCCTTTGAAAATTCCGGACATGTAGTATCCCGCCTGCAATGCGATGCGGCCGAAAAATCCTCTCAGTCCCGGCAGATACTGGCGGTAATTGCCGGAAAACATGTTGCCCGCCAGAAAACCGATATATGAAAACGAAAGAAGGATCCCAGCGCCGTTATGAACCGCCATCGCGGTTTTGAACGGAAGTAACAGCGAGCCGGTTGCGGAATAGTGCAGACTGACGCCAGAAGCAATAAGCAGGAGAAACAACACTGCGTTTAACCAGTGCCAGAGACGGAGCCAAACAGGATATAAATAGAGACGCATATCAGTGCACCTCCGGGCCGGACTGAGTGCGGCGTTTCTTTCTTGAGCGATATCTCAGGAACCCATGTCCGGCAATCCCGGCAATCGTCAGCCCAAAAACAGCAATACTAAGCACATCGAGTGCTGAATTTCTCGTCGATCCAATGACATAGGCATCGTTCATGAGCGTTCCATTGATGAATCCACCGCGCTGTCTATTCTCTTTGTGCTCATATTTATAGAGTTTCGCAAGTAGGATGGAGTTTTTTGAATGACAGCTTTCGCAGTTAGTCACCGCCTGGGATTTCGGCAGAATGAAATGCGAAGCATTGGGAGTTGTATAGCTGCTGTGGCAATCGACGCACCGGACATGCTGCCAGTGAATCCGTTGATTCGGCAGCCAGGCATGGGCCGCTTCGAGTACGGGAAATCGCCGTTTGGTCAGCGAAGAAAACTGCTCTTCCGAAGAGTGACAATTGAGGCACATTGCGTTGGCGGATTCAATCTTCCGGCCGCTTACCTGCTTTTGCCGTTGAAACGAATGCGGATCGTGGCAGGACGAGCATGTAAACCGGCTGCCTAACCGCGTAACGTGTACGCTTTTCTCGAATTCCGAATGAATATCGGCAAACAATGTGGTCAGTTGCAGCTTCGGGTCCTTGTGGCATCCCATGCACTGGAGAGATCCGGTTGCGGTGTAATTGGCGGCGTGCGGCCACGATGAAAACCCTTCCTTGTGACATTCCACGCACTTCAGCTTGCCGTGAATCGAATGCTCGAATGCTTCCGTATTGACGCTCAATTTTCTGATACCGCCAAGTACGCTATCACGGACAGCGAGCGACGGCAGTGCATGGCAACGCAGGCATTGTTTATTCTCTACACCCTGAGTCTTCACCCCGGCTGCCAGACTAGCAGCCAAAAGCGATACAGTTCCAAGAACGAAGGCGGCGTGTATGAGGAATGTTCGGATGTTCATTGTTTTCAGGTACATATACCATCATTTTCTACTTAGTTCAGTTAGATGCGGGCGAAAAATAAAGGATTCGCCGCTCCGATATCTTTGTATTCCATCAAATCCGCATCATGCCCCCTCCTGTGTCCTAATACTGAACATTCATTCTACTCTGTTGCAAAACCAAACATTGCTAAAAACGCGGTATGTCGTTTGAAAACATGGTATTAACATGGTTTCAGCGGGAAAACGGGCAAAAATCGAAAGAGGTATGAATTTTGCAGAACTTTACCTGGTGAGGATAAACATACCTGTGGTGCAATAAGAACGTTTATGAAACAAACGGATAGACATACGTATATCAAATCGCATCTCTACCATAGCCAGGTTGAGTATTCGTTCGATGATATCGTCGCCGAACTGGAGAAAAGCGTTTCTCTGCAGGTAAAACTGACAAATGTCCTCAAAATGCTCGTTGAACGAACCGGATCGACGCAAGCCGCGATTTACCAGGTCCATGAAGGACACGTTCTGCCCAGGAGGTTTCAATGGCCTACCGAAGCGGACACTGCACTGAATACGTTCAAACTCGAACGCACAAGCTCGTTGAATTCACTCGGTTTGTCCCGTTGGGAAGAAACGCTTTCAAACAACACCATTATTGCCGGAAATACAAGCGAGTGCGACGGGAAGGAACAGGAATTTCTGCAACGAGACGGCGGTAAATCCTTTATCGTCATTCCCCTGACCTTGAAGCAGGCGGATTGGTGGGGATTCATAGAAATCACCGACAGCCGTGAAGAAAGAAAGTGGCCGCAGGAAACGAAGGATTTTCTCTACGCGATTGCTGAGCATATCAGCTCTACCATCTATAACGACGAAGTGAACGCAAGCAAGAGCATGACGAATACTGACATGATCGAACTGCGACTTCGCGAGGAACTGCTTTCCGCCGAATTGGAAGAAATCAACCGATGGAAAAACCAGATGCTCTCGGCGTTCTCGCATGAATTCCAGACCCCGTTGTACACGCTTCTCGGGTTCTCAAAAACGTTGCTCGAGAACGAAGAACTCGATAACGATAAAGAGATCCGCATGACCTGCCTGCAGCATATCTACGAACAATCGCGCAGGCTGGAAAAACTGGTCAACAACCTGATGTTCGCCTCCAGGCTTCATGCCAAAACGTTGTACCTCGAAAAACAGCGTATCGACCTGCGCTCCGTGCTGAATGCGGTTCGGACGTGGGGCATGGAAAAGGCATCGGCAATGAATATCGAGTTCTACTCGGAATTCCCGACGATTCCGGTCATCATCACATGCGATCCGGGTAAAGTGGAACGCATGCTTCAGAACATCCTCGAAAATGCATTCATCAACACCGCCGAACCCGGCTGGGTAAGCATGAAAGTATTTGCCGAGCAACACGACATCATTATCCTCATCGCGGATACCGGCGCAGGTATTCCGAAGGATCAGATGACAAGAATTTTTGAACCCTTCTTCAGCGCCCCGACAAGGCAGGGAAACGACTCAGGCGTCGGTCTGGGTTTGAGTATCGCGAAAGAAATTGTAGATTTGCATCATGGATTCATTACTGTTGAAAGCAAGGAAGGGGAAGGCTCCGTCTTCACAATTACCTTACCGCGCAACAATACCGAGTCTGTTCGTGCTCTTCAATAATCTTTCGTAGTTGCCCTTGGTAGATCTACAGGACCACCCCGTATTTATCGTCGACGACGAACGGCAAAACCTGGTTCTTCTCAAAATGTGGATTGAGAAGATCTGGAAACTACCCGTGCGCGAATTTGTCGACCCCCGCGAATGTCTGGAAGCCATCAGCATGCAACCGTGCCTGGTGATTCTCGACATCATGATGCCCGAAATCGACGGCATGGAAGTGCTCAAACGGATAAAACAGGACTATCCGCATGTCCCTGTGGTCATGCTGTCCGCGCAAGGCAGCGTGCAGGTTGCGATCGATTCCATCCATCTCGGCGCATACGATTACCTCACAAAACCGGTGGACCGCGAGCGTCTCGAGGTCGTGACGCGTAACGCGATTCACGAGTTCAAACTTGCGATGGAATTGCACGCCACGCAGAAGAAACTCGAAGATGGGATCGTCTTCTCGAAGATGGTCTCTATCGACGAGAAAATGCGGCAGGTGTTCGATCTTATCCGCAAATCGGCGAATTCGCAGATCGCTGTTCTCATTCAGGGCGAAAGCGGAACCGGAAAGGAACTGGTGGCGAATGCGCTGCACAACCTGAGCGATAGAAAGGACAAGCCGTTCATCGTCGTGAATTGCGCGGCAATTCCCGGCGAGCTTCTCGAGAGCGAATTGTTCGGTCACGAAAAAGGCTCCTTTACCGGCGCTGATTCGCAGAAACTCGGGAAGTTTGAAGCCGCCGACGGCGGAACGCTCTTCCTCGACGAAATCGGCGAGATGGAATTCCTGCTGCAGGCGAAAGTATTGCGCGCTATTCAACAGAAGGAATTTACGCGCGTCGGCGGCCTGAAGTCCGTCACCGTCAATACGCGTATTATCTCAGCAACGAACAAGGACCTTCAGCAGCTGGTGAGGGAAAACAGATTCCGCGAGGACCTGTATTACCGGCTCGCGACGTTCCCGATCAAGATTCCGCCTCTGCGCGAACGCAAGGACGATATCGTGCTGCTCGCAGAATACTTCCTGGAGAAATCCCTCGACCGCAGGCAGAAGGATATTCACGGTCTTAGCAAGGAAGCAATGATTGCGCTGACGCAGTACAACTGGCCAGGCAACGTCCGCGAATTGCAAAGCGTCATCGAACGCGCCATCATTCTTGCGGAAGATCCGGTCATTTCGCTCGATCAACTGCCGCCCGATATCGCCAACCGCCCGCAGATTCCGGATGAGATTTCGAATAACGAGCTTTTCAACATCGCGTCGCCGAACGATCTGATGCCGTTCGAAGTCTTCAAGAAGAGCATCATCAAGAAGGCGTATGAGATTTGCCAGGGCAACATCAGCGAAGTAGCGCAGCGTTTGAATATCAGCCGTACCACCGTGTACCGCATGCTCGAAAGCGAGAACCTGCTGCCGTAGTAACGGCATACTCCCCGGCATAACGCCCCGGTATCCGGGGCGTTTGCGTTTATACGCCGCGCAGAACTCACGCCCCTTTCACGACGATCAGCCGAAGGCGGAGCGCAGAGAGCAAGGCGTCTTCGTCCGGCAGCCATCGGAATGGCTGCAACCCATTCGCCTTCGGCTCCAGGTGTAGACCCCGGATCGAGTTTCTTAATGCGGCTTTGACGCATCCGGGGTGAGGAGAAGAAAAACCACGTTGTGCGGCGAGTCATACGCGCAAAAACCGTCAGCGACCCACGATCCTCTTCATACCCCCTTGAACAAGGGGGTCAATAAAATCAGCGCAAGATGATTTTATTGGGGGAATGTCTTCCAACGGCGGCGGAGCCGCCGGAATTGCAGCAAGCAATCGCCCGGCACGGACCGGCACGGACGTGCAGGGACGCACACGGATACGCTGCCGCTGCATTTACGTTTCTTCTACCCCTAATAGGGCCTGTCCTGATCCGGTCCGCCTCTGGCGGACGGAGAAGGGCCTGTCCTGATCCGGTCCGCCTTTGGCGGAAGGAGAAGGGCCTGTCCTGATCCGGTCCGCCTCTGGCGGACGGAGAAGGGCCTGTC
>CAYPBB010000076.1:0-9553 GCA_964408855.1 uncultured Ectothiorhodospiraceae bacterium | reverse complement strand
CGGAAAGCGCCTTCGCTCCCCGCGCCAGCACTCGCAACGGTTGAACGAGTTTATTCGACAGATAGAAACTAAACACAATGCCGAGGAGGAGACTGGTCAACCCGATGGCGATTGTCGAGAACTGAGCGCCGTCTGAGACGCGTTCCGTGTTTGCGCTGGCGCGGTACATGGCTTCCTCGTTCAGTAGCCGCAGCCGTTTCAGCCGCAATTCCAGTGCCTCGGCGGCGGCGAGAACCTCGGACGACCGGCGACCGGACTCCGCCACGGTCGAACCGGTGCGAAGATACTCGGCGACAGCGAGCTGGAAACGCGTAAATTCGCGGCGGATTGAATCGATCGCCGATTCTTCCGCTTCGATAGTGATATTGTCGCGTGCCCTGCCGAGCCATTCGTTAAATTCTCCTTCGTCGAGTAACCGTTGTTTGTGCGAGTACTGACCGGGACCGATGGTTCTCACAACCTCCTCGGTTAAAATCCGACGCATTGCGTCCGCTGCAACGATGCTTTTATAATTATCCTTGAGAATTGCTGAACTGGCATCGCCTAGCGATACTATTTTCAATACCGCCCATACAAGCACAAGGCTGAGAGTCGCAAATGCCAGGCCGTAGCCGATGAGTATTTTCTTTCGCAGTGTCATTCAATATCTCGCCTATTGATTGATACAAAACATATGCCATGAGTTGAGGATACCCCAAACGTACCGATTTCCTCCCTTAAAGAGCGAAGCGAATAAGCATGACGGCAAACGCGCATTGCAGAATGCAATGCGCCGCCGTTTGCGGCTTTCAATTTGCAATGCGGGATAGATGAAGTGTGGACTTAGATGCCGTAGGCTTTGCGGCGGCGCCAGAGCGTCGCCTGGTCGATACCGAGGATTTCAGAGGCTTCGAGAAGGGAGGTAGTTGAAGAAAGTACTTTGCGGATATGAAGTTCTTCGATCTGTTCAACGGTGAGCCTATCACCCAGTCGAGGCTCATGCCCGGTTCCGGCGATATGCGGCGGGAGATGTTCGAGTCCGACAAATTCGCTGCGGCACAGCACTACCGCCCTTTCGACGGCGTTGCGCAATTCCCTGATATTTCCTTTCCAGGTATAGTGCTGAAGAGTATCCAGGGCTTCTGCGGTGAAGCCTGTGCATTGCCTGCGGTTCTGTACTGCGAATTCGCGCAGAAACAGTACTGCCAGCGGTTCGATATCCTCGCGGCGCTCGCGAAGCGGCGGGAGGGTTATCCCGATGACGTTCAGGCGGTAGTACAAATCCTCGCGGAAGGTGTGCGCTTCGACCGCCTCTTCAAGTCGCCGGTTGGTTGCGGCAAGAATCCGCACATTCGCTGTCTGCGTTTTCGCGTCGCCGACGCGCTCGTATTGGCGGTCCTGTAGAAATCGCAGCAGTTTAGATTGAATGCCCGGAGCCAGATCGCCGATTTCGTCGAGCAACAGGGTACCCCCTTCCGACGCGGCTATCTTGCCGGGATAATCCTTGATAGCGCCGGTGAACGCCCCGCGAACATGACCGAAGAGTTCGCTTTCGAGCAGCTCCGAAGAAAGCGCGGGACAGGATACAACCGTGAACGGCTTGTTGCGCCGTTCGCTCCACATATGAACCGAGCGCGCCAGTTGCGTTTTGCCCGTGCCGCTTTCGCCGAGAAACAGCATCGTCGCTTCCGACATTGCCGCTTCCTGCGCAATAGCGATGGCGTGTTGCATACGGGCATTCGCGCTCTCGAAGTCCGGAATCTGTATGTCGCTGCTCCCGCGTTGTTCGAGCGAATGAATCCGGCGCTCGAGCGAACGCAGTTCCAGCACTCTTGCCGCGAGATGGCGCACCTGCGCCGCCGAAAACGGCTTCGCGATATAGTCGTATGCGCCCAGCTTCATCGCTTCGACGGCCGATTCTATGGTTCCATAAGCGGTAATGACGATGATCTTCATCCAGGGCGCCGTCGCGATGAACACCGGTATCAGCTTCATCCCGTCGTCGTTGCCGAGCCTGAGATCCAGAAACACGGCATCGTAGACGCGGCTCGCGGCTTCCGCCTGCGCGTCCGCGGCGTTGCTTACCGACGCGATGGTATAGCCTTCGCCTTCAAGACACATTGCCAGCGTCTTGCGGATATTCGTTTCGTCGTCGACGACGAGGATGTTCAGGGCTGTTTGTATCACAGGCTGTCGGATGGTTGCTGATACTCGTCTTTCTTTTTCTTGATCACCGCGCCTCGGTCGAGCCGCGCGCGGAGGGAATCGATCACGCGCTGTGCTTCGAATTTCTTGTCCGGATGCACGAGGGCTATCTGTTCCAGATCGTCGATACGCTTTTCCACGACGTGTTTGGAGAATTCCACGCCGTAATCCATTTCGTCTTCCAGGTAGAAGGCGAAGGCGGAATCCGGTTCCAGCTTTATCGGTTCATCGGGAGGCAACTGCGGCGGTTTCCGGACGACGATAACCCACCCCAGAAAGATGACGGAAATGATGCCGGTAAGATAGAACAGGATTCGCTTTGATTTCACGTGATGCTCCTCGTTGATGCACGCAAACCGGCGGTGCCGGAACGCCGTGTAAATGTATTATTTTTCGGAATCAGACACGAATGTACATCCATCTCAAACTGCACGTCGTCATTCAATGAATCCTGAATCCGTCAATCGTCCCATCATCAGCATTCGCGGGCTGTCGTTCTCGTATGGAGCGGCTCAGGTGCTCGAGGGCGTGACCTTCGATGTACCGCACGGCGGAATGATTCTGCTGAAGGGTCCGTCCGGAGGAGGGAAGTCGACGCTGTTGCGCCTGCTGTCGCAGTTCGAGCAGCATCAGGAAGGGGAATTCCTGTTCGACGGCAGAGATATCGAATCCATTCCGGTCGAGCGCTACCGAACCCTCGCCGGGTATCTTCATCAGAAGCCTGTCATTGCGCCCGGTTCGGTGTTCGACAATCTGATGCTGGCGTTCCGGTTCAGGCAAGACGCACCCGCCCCGCCTGGCGACGACGAACTACGCGCCATGCTCGACCGCCTCGAACTGCGCGATGTACCGCTGTCGCAACCGGCGTCGGAGCTTTCGGTCGGGCAGCAACAGCGCGTGGCGTTCCTGCGCCTCGTCTTGCTGCATCCCCGTGTCATGCTTCTCGACGAGCCGCTTGCGTCGCTCGACGACCGGTCGGCAGCATGCGTCATGCAATGGCTGAACGAACTCAATTCCGCAGATGGCACAACCGTGCTTCTTTCCGCGCACGGGGCACATGCGCCCTCGTTTGCCGGATCGGGTATACTCCGCGTCGAATGCAACACTGCATGGATGGAATCATGAACGGCGCCGTCGATATTTCGCTGATGGGACTGCTCGTTACCGCTGTTTTCATCATTGCCGCCGGAGCGGCGTCGCTGGCGCTGAAGCTCCGGCTGGAAAAAGACTTGCTCTGGGGTTCTGTGCGCGCCGTATCGCAACTTTATCTGATGGGATTCGTGCTGCGGTTCATTTTTAATATCGGTTCATGGTATGTGGTTCTCGCCGTCTACGCGCTGATGATTTTGTTCGCGGCGTTCATCGCAAAGGGGAGGGTGAAAGAACCGAAGGTGAAGATCCTCGTGCCGACCTTCGTCTCCATGCTGTTGTCGTATATGGTCATCAGCTACATCGTTGTCGGTGTCATCGTCGGCGCGAAGCCCTGGTACGATCCGCGGTACTTCATTCCGCTGGGCGGCATGGTGATCGGCAACAGCATTACCGCGATCGCGCTTTCCATCGAGCGTCTGTTCAGCGACCTTCGGAAGCACAAAGACCTCATAGAGCTATACGTATCCATGGGCGCGAACTACCGGCAGGCGTCGGCGGAGATGTTCCGCGATGCCGTTAAAGCGGGAATGATACCAAGCATTACCTCGCTCATGGGCGTGGGTGTGGTGTGGATACCGGGCATGATGACGGGACAGATTCTCGCCGGCGCCGATCCGATGCATGCGGTGGAATACCAGATCGTCGTCATGCTGATGCTGGTGGGTTCCACCGCCGTGGGAAGCGTGTTCGTCGTTTCCTGGGTACGCACGAAGTGCTTCGACGCAAAGGACAGGCTGCTGCTGAGGAAGGGTGGATAATAAAACGGGCAACCGGAAATGAACTACTGCTTTGTATCCGGCTGCCCGATATTGAGTGATAACGATTCTTTACGGTTTTACCGCTTCAATCGTCGCGGAGACGATGTAGTCTTCCAGGCGCGTTCCGGGCGCCCATTCGCGGATGAATTCCGCGCTTTCCGCCTTCGGTTTTATGCTGATACCGGCAAAGCCCGCAGCGGTCAGCATCGCCTCCAGTGCATCGATCGAGGAAGCGCCCGCGGCGCAGGCGGAATACAGTTCCAGATTTCCCTTGATTTCCTGAGGCAGTTCGGCTGTCGTCACGACATCGGAAATCGCCAGTCTGCCGCCTGGTTTCAGCGCGCGGAACGCCTCCGAAAACACCTTCTCCTTCTCGGGGGAAAGGTTGACGACGCAGTTCGAGATGATGACATCGACAATACCGTCGGCGACGGGCAGATGCTCCATTTCGCCGAGACGGAAGGAGACATTCCCGAAACCGCCTTTTTCCGCATTGGCGCGCGATTTCGTGATCATCTCAGGCGTCATATCCACACCGATAACGGAACCGGTTTCGCCCACGGCGCGCGCGGCAAGGAAGCAGTCGAAACCGCCGCCGCTGCCCAGATCGAGAACGGTTTCCCCGGCTTTCAACGAGGCGATTGCCTGAGGATTTCCGCAGCCAAGTCCGAGGTTCGCTCCATCCGGAACGGATGAAACGTCGTCCTTCGAATAGCCCACCGCCATCGATATCGCATCGACGGAAACATCGACGGTGGAACCGCAGCAGGAGGTTCCGCAGGATGAAGATTCCCCGGTCGCAGCTTTTGCATACCGTTCGCGGACCGCGTTTCTGATATCGTTATTTGAAAAGTTGTCCATTGTGTACTCCATTGAAGTGGTGCGTGTTTCTATCTACACCATATAGACGGAGATGCCGGAAAAAAGACGCAGGATAAAACGCCGTGTCAGCAGTTTGAATCGCATTTTTTTCGACGGGGTGTGTATTCGCTCAGCCTGCCTGCCTGGTCGAACTCGAATTCGCAGCAGAGATCGAGCATTTCCTTTACTTTCACTCTCCCTCTGCGCACTCTCGATTTTGCCGCAGTCAGCGTAATGTTCAGGTTCTCGGCGATTTCCGCCTGACTGAGACCCTCGATTTCCGACAGATACACTGCGTCGCGGTAGGGCTGCGGTAATACGTGCATCATCGGCAGCATGCAGCTTGCCATTTCCTGCAGCACCTCGGCGCCGGGATCGGATTCCGGTTCGGGCAGATCGTCCGGAACCGCATCCATCGATCTGCGGGAGCGGTAGAAGTCGGTGATTGTATTGCGCGTAATCTGGTAGAGCCAGCTTGTCAGTTTTGTCCTGTCGTTCAACGAAGGCAGGGCGGTATGCATTTTCAGGAATACGTCCTGAAGTATATCGTTCGTGTCGTCATCATCGGTCACCTTGCTCCGGATAAAATTCCGGAGTTTCCCGTGATGCTCGCGCCATATTTGTTCCGATATATTCATGATGCGTAAATACGAAGGGCGGTTCGTAAAATCAACTCCGGTATACGGCAATCTTGTTTCCCGTTTCGGTTGTGTTGTTCTTCAGGAGTTTCAAGGTATTTACACGATCGTGTAACTTTTCCTTTCCATTCAGCGTAAGGACACGCGAGCCGCGGATATCCGTCATCGCCCAAAGAACAATGAATACCTGTATCGATGTTCGCTTCCGGTTACCAGGCTTCTTTTACGAATAGGAGAGAGTACATGAAAGCGATTGTGTATCGCAATTACGGTCCGCCGGAGAATCTGATGTTGGAGGAAGTACCCACGCCGGAACCGAAGGACGATGAAGTTCTGGTAGAGGTGCATGCGGTATCGCTCAATTCGGCGGATAACCGCATGCTTCACGCGGATCCATTCCCGATACGGTTCTATTCAGGTCTTGCAAAACCATCATACAATATTCTTGGAATCGATATCGCCGGGACAGTCGAGGCGGTAGGGAAGAGTGTTACTCAATTCAAGGTTGGCGATGAAGTGTACGGCGATCTTTCCAAGTCCGGGTGGGGCGGTTTTGCCGAATACGTCTGCGCGCGCGAATACGCCCTTGCGCCCAAACCTGCCGGACTGACATTCGAGCAGGCGGCGGCAATCCCGACGGCGGCGGCGACTGCCTTCACTGCGCTCCGCGACGCGGGACGGGTACGGGCGGGTCAGTCCGTGTTGATCTACGGCGCGTCGGGCGGAGTAGGCTTGTTTGCGGTGCAGTTGGCGAAATCGCTTGGCGCAGAGGTAACCGCCGTTTGCAGCACGCGGAATCTCGATCTGGTGCGTACTGCGGGTGCGGATCGTGTTATCGATTACAAAGCCGAGGATTTTACCGCACGCGGAGTACAGTACGACCTGATTATCGGCGCGAACGGGTACCGCAGTCTCTGCGATTATAAACATACGCTCAAGCAGGATGGCGTCTATGCGAACACTGGCGGCGCGATGCGCCAAATCTTCGCGGCTGCGGCGGTGGGTCCCGTACTCTCGATGTTTGGGAAAAAGAAACTCACCGCCGTTTCGTTTACGCAGAATCAACAGATACTATTCGATCTGAAAGCCCATTTCGAAGCAAGCGGCATTGTTCCGGTCATCGACAGATCCTATCCGCTCGAAGAGCTACCCGAAGCGATGCGCTATTTCGAAGACCAGCACACTCAGGGTAAAGTGGTGATCACGTGCGGAGGCGCAGCATGAAAGCGAGCGTTTATCGGAAGTTCGGTCCGCCCGAGGTGCTTCATATCGAAGACATCCCGACGCCGGCGCCGAAGGCGGGGGAAGTGCTGATCCGGATTCACGCAACGACGGTGGAAAAGGAAGATCCGGGAATGCGCCGCAAACCGGGCATTAATGGATTGCTGAAACCGAAGCATCCCGTGTTGGGGATGCTGTATTCCGGCGTAGTCGCGGAAACCGGCGGCGGCGTGACGCGGTTCGCCAAAGGCGATGCGGTGTACGGCTCGACCGGACTGAGTTTCGGCGCCTGCGCCGAATACCTCTGCGTCCGGGAAGACAGCGCCGTCGCGCTGAAACCCTCATTCCTCCCTTTCGAGGATGCGGCGGCGCTTCTCAACGGCGCAATAACGGCGATACCGTTCCTTCGCGAGAAGGGCAATATTCAGCGCGGTCAGCGGGTGCTTGTCAACGGCGCATCGGGTTCGGTGGGTTCGGCGGCGGTGCAAATTGCATGCGCTCTCGGCGCTACGGTCGACGGTGTGTGCAGCACGGCGAATCTGGTACTGGTGTCCTCGCTTGGCGCAGACCGGGTATTCGATTACATGAAGGATGACTTCACGAAAAGCGGCGAGCGGTATGATATTGTTTTCGATGCTGCCGGAAAACGGTCATTCGGTCTGTGTCATCCGTCACTCACCGATAACGGAGTGTACCTGACGACGATTCCTTCGCCAGGCGTTCTGCTTCGCGCACTGTTTCAAGGTAAAACCGGGAAACGAGCGTACACCGCCGCGACGGGTTTGCGCTCGCCCGAGAAGAAACGGAACGATATTCTCCTCCTGAGCGAGCTTATCGAACGAGGAGATATTCGCGCGGTGATTGACAGAACCTTTCCACTGGATCAATGCGCCGAAGCGCACCGCTTCGTCGAAGCAGGGGGCAAGCGCGGCGCAGTGGTAATAACAGTGTAAGTGTGGACCGCTTCAGAAAGCACAGGGCTGCTCGATGGCAGCCCTTTGTGGAGATCCTGGGAGGAGAATTACTTGTTCAGATGAATCATCCTCTTTGTAACCGACGCAGCGCCTGCCCTCAAAGTGTAGAAGTACATCCCTGCCGGTATACCCGCAGGATTCCACGTTGCGGTATGGTCACCCGCTTCCATGCGTTCTTCCTTCAATACCGCCACCTCTTCGCCGAGCATGTTATATACACGCAGGGATACGAATTCCGGTTTTTCGAGCGCGATGGGAATTGTAGTGCTTGCCGAGAATGGATTCGGGTAGTTTTGGACGAGATGAATGTGCGATGGGAAAGATGGCGGGGTCTCCGTACCTACGGTTACGTCGTTAGTCGAACGAAGAATGGCGCCCCTAAATCCAAGATCCTTATCTCTGATCCATCCGACGACGGTACATGTCGTGTTATCAATTAAATGGACACCACGTAATTGGACGTTAAGTGGAAATATTTCAACCCAACTTTTGCCACCATCCGTTGTTCTAGATAGCTGACTTTCACCGATTACAACGCCAGTATCCCGGTTAATGAAGGAAAGCTTGGATTGATAGGCAATATTTGACGAAGTCCTAGCCCAACTCATCCCACCATCGGTTGTGCGAAGAAAAATCCCATATGCTGCAATTGCCACTCCATTAAGTCGGTCGAAGAGGTGTATATCGTAGACAAAAACTGGAAGATCGTTCTCCTGAGCAATCCAGGTTTGTCCGCCATCGGTTGTACGGAGAATAGTATCAGGTTTCGTATTGCTGTATCCTACTGCAAGCCCAAACTCCGCGTCAGCAAAAGAAACACTTTTGAGCAAAACCGTTGTACCACTTGAGATGGCGCTCCAATTCGCACCTCGGTTGGTGGTGCGAAGAATTGTTCCGTTTGAGCCGACGGCTATTCCCGTTTCAGCGTCTGCGAAAGTAACCGCATATAAATCATTGACAGTACCGCTTGCCTGACTCGTCCAATTTGATCCGCCGTTGGTGGAATGCAGGATCGTACCGGAATTGCCTACGATTGTCCAGTTGTTCGCATCGGAATATGCAATTCTTCTTAGCGGTGCCGATGAGTCGCTTACTGCCTCGATCCAATCCGCGCCGCCATTGGTCGTACGAACGATGGTACTACCACAAATAGTAATCCCTCTGTATTGATCTATGAATCGTATATCGTTAAACACCTCACGTGTTCCGGTCGTACACTCGTGCCATGTCTTACCGATGTCGGTTGTACGATAGAGAATTCCGCCATATCCCACGCCGATTCCGTTCGTCGGACTGCAAAACACAACCCTTCTGAATATCATCGTTGAATCGCTCTGTTGATTCGTCCATGTCAATCCGCCGTCAGTTGTACTGAATACTCGTGCCTTGGCGCCTCTGACTTCATAGCGCGCCCCTGTGACCAAAATACCGTTAAGTGCATCGAATAATGCGACATCATGGAGTTGTAGTGTGGTCCCGATTGACGATGCAGTCCAGGTTGTTCCTCCGTCGGTTGTTCTGAGAATATTGGGTTCGCTTCCGACGATGAGTCCTATGTTATAGTCGGCAAAACAAACCTCATGCATACCGCCGCTTGTATATTGTTGCACTGTCCAGGTAGCTCCTCCATCGGTTGTATGCAGTATACATCCCGATATCTCGCGTCCACCATCGCCAAAGTCGCGATGAATACCTGTTATCGTGCCGTTGTTCGAATCGGTAAAGAACACATCGGTATACTGACGGTATGATGTCGGGGGGGGTT
>CAYPBB010000075.1:0-9892 GCA_964408855.1 uncultured Ectothiorhodospiraceae bacterium | reverse complement strand
ACGACAAATCCGTTGACGTACGCGACGCAGGGTACGTACACCATCACATGGACCTATAACGACGGTAATGGAAATATTTCGACGCAAACGCAAACCGTTATCGTTCAGGATATTACGCCGCCCGTCGTCACATGTCCCCGCGGCTCGAGTGTGGAAGCCGATGCAAACGATCAGGCGTTGATACCCAATGTCCTGCCGAATGTTACAGCGACCGACAACTGCACCCCCGTTGCGAATCTGCGGTTCTCGCAATCGCCTGTTTCCGGGACAACAGTCGGACTCGGCGTTACCCCGATTACTGTAACGGTACTCGATATCGCCAATAATCCTGGAACCTGCGCTACCGATTTCACCGTCGTACAGCGGGTCATCATTTCGCCGAGCTCGAATTCACTCAGCGTCGCCTTCGGCTGCAACCTGACGAATACGTTCAGCCGCAGCGTCACGATCAACAATACGGGCGGACATTTCAACGGCGGCGTTCTTCAATGGACCGCCTCAACGACGGCAGCGGCAATCTCGATTACCACTGCAAGCGGCGTCGAAGGCGGCACATTGGCGTTCACCGTCGATCCGACCGGTTTGACTCCCGGATCGTACACCTACTACATTAACATTACCGGTTGGAACAGCATCACCAACGTCCCGGCGAAAAATTCAGTGTATCAACTCCCGGTGTATGTCGTGGTCGAGCCGCCGGTAACCAGCTACACCCAGACGAATACGGTCACGTCGACCTGGACTGCATTCACGAATGCATACGGACACAAGTTCGCGGAAGTGAAGAGCAACAGCGGAACGATTCCCTCGATGACGGTCAACGCGTATCCATGCGTCAACCCGCCGACCTATCCGCGCGTGAATTTCGTGCGCAGATACTGGCAGTTCGTGGTCACCGGAAATGTGAATATCGATTTCCGCGCGTACTACACCGACACCGAAACAAAGCCGCGCGTCGTGCAGCCAAACTCGCTGACCATGTGGCAGCAACCTGTTGTGCCGGGAACCTGGAACAACATGGGCGGCACGTCCAATCCGACCATGAACTACGTGGAATACACGAACGTGACGAACCTTGCCGGTAACTGGATGGCGGCGCATCCGTGGATTCAATGGTATCCGAAGCAAAACGCTATCAATATCACCTCGGCCTCCTACCACCACGGAACCAGAACGATCAACATCGACTGGTCGTCGTTGATTCGGACGGAAACCGCAGGCTTCAGTATCGAGCGGTGCTTCGGTCCCGATGCATCGGTCAATATGTGGACAGAAGTCGGAATCGTCGATTTCAATGCAAAAGGCAAGTATACGTTCGCCGACCGCGTTTCCGAGTCCGGCGTCTATCACTACCGCGTCTCGACATGGGATAATGCAGGCAACTTCTACGAATCGAAACTTGTGACGATCGAAACCGTCGCAACGCCCGACGGCTATACGTTGTCGCAGAACTTCCCGAATCCGTTCAACCCCGAAACAGCGATCAGCTATTCCATTCCTTCTCCGCAGAAAGTGACGATCAAGATCTACGACGCGCTGATGAGAGAGCTCTCGACGCTCGTCGATTCCGAACTGCCTGCCGGTACGCACGAGGTCCGCTTCGATGCTTCCGCCCTTCCTTCGGGCACATATTTCTATCGCATGGAAGCCGGCAGCTTTGTACAAACCAGAAAGATGAATCTGATCAAGTAATCCTGTTCAACGTTTCACTCAAAGGAAGACGCCGGCCGGCGTCTTCCTTTGAGTTTTAGGGGGGGGGGGGGTGGGGGGGGGCCATCGCTGCAACATCCGCAGGGACAGATTCGCGAACCTGACCTCGACACAGTGCGAGAATCGAATCAATCGAAAAAACTTTGAATTTTCGATATTTATATCCGATATTTGATGATAACAAAGATGCGGAAGTATGCATCAGTCCATCGGAATCCGGCAACATAGTCGATAGTACAGGGATCTACTATTCACATTTTTCCATTATGTGGCGATACCACGTTTATAATACCAACATATCACACAGAAGTTCGGTACAAGTTTTGCACCGGCAGGTACGCACATTTCCCGTATTCGCGCATGGATCAACAAGATGAATTCATCGTCAAGCATATAAAAACATACATTTATCTATACGGAACCTCACAATGAAGAACGCACTTCGCAACATCGGATTGACAATCATTCTGTGCGCAACCGTACAGACGATCGCCGTTTCCGCGACGGCAACCAATCCAACCGGAGCCGGCAGGGACCATCCGGATTCGCAGGCGCTGCGACGCATGCCCGCGACCAGCTTCCCCGCCACGATAACGCTCGAACCGGTCGATCAGGTTATCTGCGGACCGGGTACGGTGACGTTCAGATCGAACGGCGGCGGCGATACCGTCCTTACTATCCAATGGCAATACCGAGAAAACGACTACTCCGTCTGGCAAGACTGGGTCGCCACGTACGGCGCCGATTCCTTGCTGACATTCAATGCAGATTCCACATACGACGGCTACCAGTTCCGGGTGCTGTATTCAAACTCATCCGGAAGCGATACATCCGCTACTGCCACGCTTGTGGCGGGAAATATCTTTACAGTAGATTTCTATCCTCCGGAGGTTATCTGCGAGAACCAGAGCATGCAGCTGATGGCATGGACATACCCCACAGCGGCAAACGCCTATCTCGAAAAACTCGATCCGGGAGAAACCGTCTGGGAGACATTATTCACGATAACCGGAGCAACCAGCTACCTCTCGTTCGATACGGATCCCATCGATCAATCGTTGACAGGCACGCAATACCGCTGGATCGGTTCGAACGGCTGCATGACCGATACTTCGGTGATTTTCACGCTGACGGATATGAATCCCAGCCACCTTGTGGCGACCCATCCTGCAAATCAATATCTCTGCGCTCCCCAAACGGTTACACTCTCTTCAACCGGCAACGCGTATCAGTGGGTGTCCTGGCTCTACCGGACCGATTCGCTCGCCGCATGGCAAGACTGGACGCTGACAAGCGGCACCGACAGCGTACTCGTATTCTATGCAGATACGACGATGAATGGGTATCAGTTCTGTTTGGTGATGTACAATATGTGCGCGGCGGACACGACCAACATCGCCGCTATTCATTTTTCGACCCCTCCGGTAGTGACCTACGATCTCATCACGCCGTTTTGCGAAGGCACATACGCTGAGGTTTATTTCTACTTCCAGAACAACAGCCCGGCAACCGCTATCCTGCAGGCAATGTCTCCGGGATCGGTGATATGGGAAGACCGCGACACGGTCGCCGTCAATCCGGGAGGGGATTCGTTTACATTCGTGATGAGCGCTGTTGCATTCGCAGATTCCGGAACGCAGGTTCGAATGATTTGCACTGACGGTTGCGCTGCGGATACGTCGGATGCAGTGACAATCGTTGTTATTCCTTTACCCGTCATCACCGTACATCCTTCGGATCAAACAGTATGTAGCGGGCAAGCGGGGGGACCCTACGCTTCGCCGACGCCGATGTCCATCACCGCCTCGGACGCGCTGTTTACCGCCGCCGCTGCGCGTGCAAGCTCCGTGCAGTGGGAGTACCGCGTTACCCCAGGCAACCCCTGGCAGGACTGGTACGGCAATCCAAGCGATCAGGACACACTCATTGTCTCTGGCTATTCCTGGTATAATGGTTACGAATTCCGCGCGAAGTACACAAACGGTTGCGGAGACGCTTATACCGATGCCGCAGTGCTGACCGTCAGACCTGCCGTCGAAATCAATTTGTACAATCCGGAAGTGTATTGCGAAGGCGAATCGATCTACCTCTATGGCGATTTGTCGGCTCCGGCAGACCAGGCGATATTATTCCGTCTGCCGGCAGGCGCTACTCAATGGGATACCGTCGTGGTTTTCAATCCTGTGCCGCCCGTTCCAGTTATTCCGTATTCGATCGATAGGCTCACTCAGTCTATGTTCGGCGATTCGTACATGTGGGTTGCGTATACCGAATGCTCGGTCGATTCATCCGATGTCGTGGTTCTCGATGTGATTGAAGAAATCAAAGTAACCACCCAGCCGGTCGACGTCTTTCTCTGCGGAGCGGGGACGGCCTCGTTTAATTCCGGATGCTACCCCACCGAAGAATACCCCTACATCCAATGGTATTACCGCGACAGCCCCACAGGCACATGGTACGAATGGTCGGGAGGTAACGATAGCCTGTTGACAGTATCCGTCGATTCCACATTGGATGGGTATCAGTTCTTTGCTGAATATTGGGGGATGTGCGGCGTCGATTCGACCGATATCGCGACGCTGCATGTCGGAGCCAATTCCGATATCGGTATCAGTATCGCCGCCGCCGGCACAACGTACGCAATTGGCGCCGCAACAACGGTTGCATACACTGTAACAATTCAAAACCTCGGTTCGTCCATCGCAACCGGTGTTGCGGTTGAGGACAACCTCCCCGCCGGTCTCGACTGGGTAAGCGTTGATTGGGTAAGCGGACCTGTGGCAGACTCGGTTTCAGGATCAGGCACTACCCGGACGCTGCATTTTGGTTCGTTCCCGGTTGCCGGTACATCCGTCTATACATTCAATACGACGATCAATTGCAGCACTGCCGATAGTGCGGTTATCGCGAACACGGTCTCTATGACAACCGGATCGGGCGACTGCATACCGGCAAACAATACCGCGAGCGTATTTATCACCGCGTACAATACTCCGCCGGCGTTCGTGCTGTTCCCCTCAGATTTAACCGTATACACCGGAGATACATCGACGGTGTGCAACGCCGTCGTAAATGATCTCGGATCGTATACGACGTCCGATAATTGCCCGGGCGAAACGGTCTCGATCGCAGACGTCCCTGCGGGAAATGTATTCCCTGCCGGTACTACTACTCTCACTTACACCGTTACCGATACTCACGGCAGCACTGAGGTACGAACTCAGAATATCACCGTTACCGATAACACGGCTCCGCGAGCAGATGCGGCATCGCTTGCTTCGGCGTCCGGCGAATGCTCCGTCACGATTGCCGCCGCGCCAACGGCAACCGATAACTGCGCCGGGTCAGTTACCGGCACAACCGCAGATCCGCTGACGTACTCCGCTCAGGGGACATACACCGTTACATGGACATACGACGACGGAAACGGCAACACTTCGACGCAGACGCAAACCGTCATTGTCGACGACGTTACTGCGCCGGTTCCAAACACCGCCACTCTGCCCATTGTAACCGGCGAGTGTGCGGCAACCATCGCTTCTGCGCCCATCGCCACCGATAACTGTGCTGGCACGGTCGCAGGCATTACTTCAGATCCGCTGACATATACGGCACAGGGCACGTATTCGGTAACCTGGACATACAACGACGGGAACGGCAACACTTCGACGCAGACACAAACCGTCGTTGTCGACGACGTTACTGCGCCTGTTCCAAACGCCGCCACATTGCCCATTGTAACCGGCGAGTGTGCGGCAACCATCGCTTCTGCGCCCACCGCCACCGATAACTGCGCGGGCACGGTGACCGGCACAACCACCGACCCATTGGATTACACATCGCAAGGCACGTACACCGTTACGTGGATATACAACGATGGGAACGGCAACGTTTCGACACAAACACAGACAGTCATTGTCGACGATATCACTCCGCCGATTGTAACCTGTCCACCGGGTACTACCGTCGAGGCAAATGCAAACAATCAGGCGGTTGTGCCGAATTACATCCCCGGCGCTTCGGCAATCGATAATTGCACGCTCGGCGGGAATATCCGCTTTTCGCAATCGCCTGCTGCCGGTTCGCTCATCGGTGTTGGCAACAACCCGATTACCATATCCGCAATGGATGAAGCCGAAAACACAAGTTCGTGCATCGTCTATTTCAATGTCATCCAGCGAGTCGTTGTGTCCCCGTCAACCACTCCGAACGATATCCGTTTTGGGTGCAACCTCTCGCTGACGTTCTCCAGATCGGTGACGATCGGAAACAGCGGAGGACATTTCAACGGCGGTCAGTTGCAATGGACGGCGGTATCCGGTTCGCCGTCGGTGATCCTGACTACATCGAGCGGTCTCGAAGGCGGCACGCTCGCGTATACGGTAAAGCCGAACGGTCTGACGCAGGGCAGCCATACGTTCAACATTACCATTACAGCCTGGAATAACGTCACCAACACGCCTGCGGCGAACTCTCCGTTCACGCTTCCGGTGAACGTCCTGGTCGAACCGGTGTGCGCAACGTTCCTGACACAGACAAAACCCGTCGGGTCGTCGTGGGTACAGTTCACGAATTCGATCGGGCAGGTATACGCCGAAGTCAAGAGCAACGGCGCGAACATCCCTGCAATGACGGTGAAGATGTATCCGTGCGTCAGTCCTCCCGTCTACCCGCGCGAAAACTGGATCCGCAGGTACTTCCAGTTCGAACCGTCGACGGGAATCAACGTCGATATCCGCGGCTACTACACCGATACGGAGACCAAACCGCGCGTTGTGCTTCCGCAGAATCTTTTCTTCTGGCAGCAGCCTACGCCCCGCGGAATGTGGTACAGTCGTGGCGGGACATCGAATCCGTCGGGTCATTACGTGGAGTATGCCAACCAGACCAACCTCTCGGGTAACTGGATGATGGCACATAACTGGACGATCTGGTATCCGAAATCTGCGGGTATCAATGTAACGTCGGCATCGTATCAGCCTGCATCCAGCAGCATCAGCCTCGAATGGAATTCCCGGATACGGACGGACATGGAAGGCTTCAGTATCGAACGCTGTTATGGACAAGATCCAGACAACAGTGTTTGGCAGGAAGCCGGTTTTACCGGATTCAATGAACGCGGAGAGTATGTCTATACCGAACCCGTCGAAGAGCCGGGGACCTATCACTTCCGGATCGTAACATGGGATTATTCCGGCAACGTGTATGAGTCGCAGGTCATCACCATCAACACGGTATCGCAACCGGGCACATACAACCTTTCGCAGAACTATCCGAATCCATTCAATCCTGAAACAGTGATAGCGTATACTATTCCTGTTCCTGGGAATGTCACGCTGAAGATATACGATTCATTCTGGCGGGAAATCTCGACGCTTGTGGACGCAGAGAAACCAGCCGGTACGCATGAGGTACGGTTCAATGCGGCAGGCCTGCCGAGCGGCACATACTTCTACCGGTTGCAGTCTGGATCGTTTGTCGATTCAAAGAAAATGAACCTGATCAAGTAATACTGAAGAAAAGATCGAAAGGCGCCGTAAGGCGCCTTTTTTATTGCACTTAGGCAAACATTTCCATCAAACCCATAAGTATTTCGTTTATCAGTAATTGATTTCTGAGAGGACGACATAGGTCAGATTCGAATTTTTGTTGATTTTGTAATAGATATTCGGCTCTTCTACTGCTCCAATGCAAGTTTTTTCATATATTCCAGATACGTGCAGTTTATTCAAAACGTCAGGCAGCATACAAACGCACAATAAGGTAAAGAGAAAGGAACGCCTCGCCCCATCCGGTGCATTCCTCCTGCATTCACCATATCACTGGTTGAAATGAACGACGTACATCCTACATACGGTCTCTCTCCATCACCTGAAATACATCCATTTACATTCATACACCAACACAGCGGAGGACGAATGGCACTTGCCACGAAATCTACTCTTCTGTCCTTACTTCTGCTTCTTACCTTCACGATTGTTGTCCCAGACCGTCTTGCAGCGCAGGACGGATCGAAAGAGGGCAGCGATATTGTCAACAAGAAGATGCAGGAAACAAAGGCATATCAACGCGCGCTCTGGTTCTACGGACAGCGCGGATTAGCAAAAAGTGAATCGAAAGTCGATCCCAACGAATATTTCCGGCTTCTCCAGGAAGAGATGGAAAAGCAGGGATACACGAAAGGAAGCGAATCATTCGGCGGATACCAGGTCAACACGACGCCCGGTTCGCTGAATTGGAGCAACGTCGGGCCGGCGGGGTTGAACGCAGCGCCATCGCGCTGGGGCACAACCAGCGGACGCGTCCGCGCTCTTGCCATCCATCCGACGAATTCGAATACAGTCTATATTGGCGCGGCATCCGGCGGTTTATGGAAAACCACCGACGGGGGCTCGTCCTGGTCCGATGTCGGTCCCAGCCTGGCATCGGTGACTTACGGCGCAATCGGAATCGATCCGAACAATACGAATACGGTGTATGCCGGCGGCGGTGAAATTATGTGGAGCTTCAACCCGTGGATCTATGACGGACACGGGATGTATAAATCCACTAACGGAGGATCCTCGTGGACCAACATCACTAATGGCTTCGGTACGCAAACCCATTTCGGCGCCATTGTCGTTGAACCCACGAATTCGAATTACGTCTACGCAACGCTCGGCAGCGGGTACTACCACCTCGGTAATCTCTCGAACGAAGGCGTCTGGAGATCGACGGACGCTGGTTCCACATGGACGCGCGTTCTTAACGTCGTCGATGCGTTCGACGTCTGGACGCGCCCGGATTCCGCCGGATACCTCTACGCAGCATGCGGCGGCGCGAATACAAACGCCGGCGTCTGGCGATCGACCGACTACGGAACCAACTGGACGAAAATCAGCGCGGGTCTGCCCACCAGCACCTCTATCCGGCGCATCCAGACCGCCCTTTCTCCGTCCCATCCGTCAACGATGTACAGCATCATCTTCAACTCGAGCAGCGCAACCGTGCTGTATAAAACGACCGACGGCGGCTCGGGCTGGTTCCAGATTTCATCGGGCACTCAACTCGGCGGAAACTACGGCAGCGGCTGGGCCGACCAGGGCTGGTACGACCTTTGTGTTGCCGTTCATCCCACCAATCCGAACCGGCTGCTGACCGGCAACGTCGAATTGCACGGCGCATCGGACGGTCAAACGATGAGCGTCATCCGTACCAACCCCGCCGGCGCATGGTACAGTCCATGCCATGTGGACTACCACATCATCCGCTACAGTCCGTCCAATCCCAGCGTCGTCTATCTCGGATGCGACGGCGGCGTGTATAAATCGCTCGATTCGGGCGCGACATGGAACAGCGCCAACACCGGCTTGCGTACGATTCAGTTCTACCGCGCCGCGTCCAACCCGACAAATCAGAACATCATCTTCGGCGGTGCGCAGGATAACGGAAACTTCCGCACCACCAACGGCGGCGCCACTGCCTGGGACAACGTCACGACCGGCGACGGTATGGAATGCGCGGTCGATCCCAACAATCCGAACAACGTCTACATGTCGACGCAGCAAGGCAATCACTACCGTTCGCGCAACGGCGGCGCATCGTTCTCGAACATGTACACGACAAACGGCGGCTGGCTCTCCCCGTTGACGCTCGATCCAAATAACCCGCATAACATCTTTGTGGCGAATACGAGCGTCTACCGCTCCGTCGACTCCGGACAAACGTTCTCTCTTCTCAGTACACCCGGCGTCAGCGATTATATCAATTGCATCGCCATCAGTCCTGTGAATTCAAATTACATGGTCCTTTCGGCGAACGACGCATTTGGCACGTCGGGACAGGTCTTCGTCTCCACGAACGGCGGCGCCGCCTGGACGAATGTGACGGCGAACGTACCCGGGGGACCGACGTACATCGCGAGAGTCGTCTGCCATCCGACCGTCCAGAACACCATCTTCGCGGTGCGTTCCGGATTCAACGCCGGAAATAAAATCCTGCGTTCGACCGACTTCGGAACGACGTGGACAAGCGTCACAGGAAACCTGCCGAACATCCCGCACAATGATATGGTCGTCGATCCGGCATATCCGAACGAATACTATTGCGGCAACGATTTCGGCGTGTACCATACAACCGATCTTGGAACAACGTGGACCCGCGAGGGGACCAACTTCCCGTTCGTCGCGGCAATCGATCTCGA
>CAYPBB010000074.1:0-10349 GCA_964408855.1 uncultured Ectothiorhodospiraceae bacterium | reverse complement strand
GACACATAATACTCTCTGCCCCTTTTCCCCGGCTGTGACGTTCAGAGGTCGTTCAGCCGGGGAAAAAAAATGGCGCTCGATAGAGCGCCACAACGAAGGATGCCAAACCTATTTCTCTATGCCACCAGAAGCGCGGAAGTGAAGGGCAGTTCTGAAAGCTGAATATCGGGGTACTTCTCCTGGAAGTAGCGCACCGCCCAGTCGCCATTGAAGATGATGACCTTGTTGCCGTCGCCGTCTTCCGCCGCAACGGAGCCGGAAGGCAGCATCATTGATTTCAGCGTATCCTCGGAAACCGAAGGATCGACCCAGCGCTGGATATTCCAGTCGCGGTGCTCGAGGCGCGATTCGGCGCCGTATTCGCTTTCCATGCGGTACACCACCACATCGAACTGCAGCGGTCCCACAGCGCCGAGTATCGGCGTGCGTTGATGCGATTTCAGATCGTAATACGCCTGCACCACGCCCTCCTGCATCAGTTGATCCAGCCCGTCGCGGAAACGCTTGTATTTGGAGGGATTCGGATTGTGCAGATACGCGAAGCACTCCGGCATGAAATGCGGAATCTCCTTGTATTCGATTGCCGGGTCGTCTGCCAGCGTATCGCCGATTCCGAAATCGGTATGTCCCACCATACCGACGATATCGCCGGGATAGGCTTCGTCTACCGTTTCGCGCTGCTGACCGAAGAGAGAGTTGGAGTTGGACAACCGCACCTTCTTTCCCGACGGCACATGAATCACCTGCATATCGCGCGTGAACTTGCCCGAACACACACGCATAAAGGCGATACGGTCGCGGTGCCGGGGATCCATATTTGCTTGAATCTTGAAAATGAATCCGCTGAAGCGCTCGTCGTCGGGCGAGATGAGTGCGTCGCCAGCAATGCGAGGGAGCGGCGGTGTGGAAAGATCGAGGAAGGCGTCGAGCAGAAGCTGTACGCCGAAATTATTGCTGGCGCTGCCGAAGAACACAGGCGTCAGTTTGCCGTTCAGAACAGCGTCGCGGTCGAATGAATGTCCCGCGCCGTCGAGCATTTCAATCTCTTCGGTAAGGGCGGCGTATGCATCGTCGGACAGGCGGTCGCGCACGACGGAGTCGCCGAGATCGGTGATCGTCACCGGAGCTTTGTACTTGCCGTGTTCCGTGCGTTCGAACAAATGCACCTTGCTTTCCTGGCGGTCGAACACGCCCGAAAACGCCGTACCGGTGCCGAGCGGCCAGTTCACCGGATACGCGCCGATGCCGAGCACGCTTTCCAGCTCGTCGACGAGATCGATCGGCTCGCGTGTGGGGCGGTCCATTTTGTTCATGAATGTAAAGATCGGGATATGACGGCGGCGGCAGACCTCGAAGAGTTTCCGGGTCTGCGCTTCGATACCCTTCGCCGCGTCGATCACCATGATAACGGCGTCGACGGCGGTGAGCACGCGGTACGTATCTTCCGAAAAATCCTCGTGCCCGGGCGTATCCAGCAGATTGATGCGGTAGCCCCGGTAATCGAGCTGCAGCACCGTCGACGTAATGGAGATACCGCGCTTGCGCTCGAGTTCCATCCAATCCGATGTTGCAGAGCGTTGCTGTTTGCGGGCCTTCACCGATCCCGCGAGGTGCAGCGCCCCTCCGTAGAGAAGGAATTTTTCCGTGAGCGTGGTTTTACCCGCATCGGGGTGGGAAATAATGGCGAACGTGCGCCGCCGCGCGATTTCTTCCTGGTATGTCATATCCTCAAGCATTCATTGGACTTATACGGCAATTGCCGTACACAAAACAATCTTCAATATACGGAGATTCCGGATCAAAAACGATCGGCGGGGTGGGTAGGTGGCTCGCTGTCCGAAAGAGAAGGACACTGCTATTGCGGGAATAGTATCCCTCTTGTGCCTCACGAGACTATTCACGACATTGGAACAAGCGCATCGAATGAATCACAGCACGAAGTTTAAAGCTGCGTCATGCTGTTGAAGCAGTTCGTTTTACTGTGGAAGGTTCCTCGACTGCGATTGTATATTTTGAACAACCCTCTGTGTGAAAAAGCACGAGGGACACTTGCGAGTGGATTCTTTTGTTATGAGGATATGGGATGGTTATTGTTGTAAGCAATGATAACGAGAGGTGATCTGGATGACGACTCAAGGAAAGAAAAAGGGAAACATTCTATTGAAGGTTCCAGTGGCATTCTTCGAAGAAGACGGTACCTGGCTTGCGTACTGCCCCTCGTTGAATTTGAGCACGTACGGCAGAAGTAAAAAACAGGTCGAGAGCCGCTTCGAAGAAACGATACAAATCTTCCTGGAAGATGTACTCTCAAAAGGGACTCTCGACGAATACCTTCGTACATGCGGGTGGACGGCAGGGAGAAAGAAATACACCCCGCCGCCGTTAGGGATTCCGATAGATAAATTTGAAGATTTACGCCCGTATACTCTGCAAGGCTCACAGCTTCACGATGTGATGATCCCGGCTTCATGAAACCTATTTCGACACGGAAATGGAAGAAGTTTCTGAAGAGTCGCGGCTTGAAAAAGATTCGAACTCATGGCGATCATGAAATATGGGATAATCCGGAAAATCCTCTTATTCGGTGTGTCACCATTATTCCTTCGGAGAAGGATGTACCGCTCCTTCATATGCATACAACGTTGGAAACGCTGGGCATTTCCAAAGCAGAGTTTATGCTTCTGATAAAGAGCATCAAGTGAGACCCCGACCTTCAGCAGTCTTACAATTACCGGTTGGGCACTATTTCAATATGAAGCCTGTTTCGCGGCTCCAGAGGAGGATGTCGAGATCGGGAGGGGGAATGCTCACCGCGGAGGCGAGTTCTTCGAACAACGCTTCAAGTTCGAGGTAGCGTTTCGGCGAAATGGACTGCGGCTGTTCCGTCAGCACACCAAGCCGAAGGAAATTGCGGATGATATGCCTGTCGATGATCGTGACATCCAGCCGTCCGGTATTGCGCAGGAAATGGCTCGCCTCCTTCAAACCGATACCTTTCACCAGTCGCACCAGTCCGGCACGCATTTCCTTATCCGGCATCCGCGACGTCAGCAGCGTATGGATTTCTCCGTACCGCTGTTTCATTTCCGTCAGGCGTTTCGCCTTGGTTTTGTGGAACCGCACGTAGCCGGTTTCGCCCGGCGCAAGGAATGGCTCCGGATCGATTTCGCGCTCGCGGAAGCCTGCGCGTTCCAGCGCCTCGGCGGCGGCAAAACAATGCGCCGCGCTGGACTGCGGCGTCATCAGGCAAAACACGAGTTCGTAGAAATACCGTTCGGGAGGGACGCGCGTAAACTCCTTCAGCCGCTCGGCTATCTCATCCTTCCGTGCTTCATAGAGAGTGCGCAATTCGTCATGGTGACTCCGGGATATCTTCATCATTCAACCAGTCTGATTCGTAGCGACGCCGGACCGCCCTTGTAGGCGTCCAGCGAAATTCGTTTCCGCCCATGAAACGCATCGATCAGGGAGTCGCGTTCCAGCGTGCGGAGAATATCGAGTAACCATTCGTGACGGCTCTTGTCAAATCCGGGATCGAGGAACGCGCCCAGTTCGGCGAAAACCGCGCTGTGTCCGGCGGCGTTTCTGAGATACTCAACGATGTTGCCCCGGTAAATCCGTCGCGGAATTTCCCTCGCCACGGAATCCTTCTTCCGCTCGGCGGGAAGCATGTTACCCGCGGAGAGGCAGTGGTTCAACAGCGGGCACTGCGGGCAGGCGGGACGGACGGCGGTACACACCAGCGCGCCGAGATCCATCAGCGCCTGATTCCAGATGTAATACGAGCGTTGGGGAAGCATTATGGCGGCAATCTCCCATGCGCGTTTTTCCGGAAGCATGTCCGTTTCCGTACGCATTTCTTCTGTTAATCTTGAAAAGATGCGTCTGATATTGACGTCTACCACCGGCACGCGCTTCCTGTGCCCGAAGCATGCCACAGCCGAGGCGGTGTAGCGCCCGAAACCGGGTAGTTTCAACAACGCGGATTCATCCGCTGGGACCATTCCCTTGTGATCCTGAACAATCGCCTCGGCGCTTGCGTGGAGATTCAGTGCGCGCCTATTGTATCCCATTCCGGACCATGCAAGCAGCACCTGTCGTTTGGATGCACGAGCGAGAGTCTGTAGATCGGGAAACTGTTCAAGCCACAGCGGCAGCTTTTCTGCAACGCGGGCGGTTTGCGTTTGCTGAAGCATGAACTCGCTTACCATAATCGCATAGGGGTCGCGCGTCCGCCTCCACGGAAAATCGCGTTTATAACGCCGGTACCATTGCAGCAGCAAACGATGCAGCATCGGATACGTATGTTCCTGGTTAATCAAATCGGGGAGCGTTCCGGGAACAGTCCGTCACGCAGGTTTGAGTTTGTCCTTTAGGTGGGAAAGTATCGGCTTCGAACCTTCCAGCAGATCGTAGTTTGAGATTTCGTCGAATGATACCCATGCGATATTGTCGAACACGTTGTTCTTCAATTCTCCCTCGTAGCTTTTCACGATGAAGAAGCTGATGAGAAAATGCCCGCCGTCAGAGTAGTTCGCCTGGAGCGTGCGGAGCGGTGAGAACTTCACCGGTTCGATGTTCAGTTCCTCGCTCAGCTCGCGCTTGAGGCATTCTCCGAGCGATTCGCCGGGGTAGGGCTTCCCGCCGGGGAATTCCCATTTCAGCCCGTACCGGTGGTTGATCGACCGTTGGCAGAGGAGAATCTTGCCGTTTTCGACGATGATTCCGGCTGCGACAGAAACTTGTGGTTCTTCGTGTTCGAACATAACAAACCATCTGTTGGGATAATGGGCGGCTCGGGATGTACTCCTCGACTCGATGAGTCCGGAGCATGCCGAAGCCAGGATGAACTACTGATATCGGATATCCGACTGCAATAAAAATACAAAGTCCTGAAACAAAATGCTTGATATCGCATCGCATTAAAAAACGGAAGAATCAGTCTGAACCAAAATTGATTTTTCACGGTTCTCTTTGTAGCTTTTGTTTGCAAATACCAAGAACATACTCTCAGTTACCGTACAACACGAAGGTTTCTTATGTCCAAACTTCAAGAGAAGCTTGCGGCACTCATTCCCGACAAAAGGGAGGAGATACGTCGCATAATCAAGGAACACGGGGACAAGGTTGTCTCCGAAGTCACTATCGCACAGGTATACGGCGGCATGCGCGGCGTTAAAGGATTGGTATGCGATACGTCCGAAGTGCCGCCCGACAAAGGTCTTATCATTCGCGGAATCGAGCTCAAAGAACTTACCGGCAAACTCCCCGAAGAAATATTCTTCCTCCTCCTTACCGGCGAACTGCCCAACCAGGAAGAACTTGCCGACCTGCAGAAAGAACTCAACGACAGGATGAAGGTGCCCCAATACGTGTGGGACATCCTCGACGCCATGCCTGCCGACTCGCATCCGATGACCATGCTGAACACAGCCTTGCTTGCGATGCAGCGCGAATCCGTCTTCGCGCACAAATACGACGAAGGCGCATTGCACAAAGACGCCTACTGGCAAACGACGCTCGAGGATGCGCTGAACATCCTTGCCGCAATCCCGGTGATCGCGGCAGGCGTGTACCGCAAACGCTTCAACAAAGGCCCAAGAATCGAACCCGATCCCAACGCAGACTGGGGCGCGAATTACGCGCGCATGCTCGGTTTGGAGGACAAGAACGGCGAACTCGCGAAGTTCATGCGGCTGTTCCTTGTCCTGCACAGCGATCATGAAGGCGGCAATGTAAGCGCATTCTCTGCGGCAACCGTAAACTCGGCGCTCTCCGATCTCTATTACTCCCTCGTCGCCGGACTCAACGGTCTTGCGGGTCCGCTTCACGGCCTGGCAAACCAGGAATGCCTGAAATGGGTGCTCGAGACGAACGAGAAATTCGGCGGCGTACCCACCGAGGAGCAGCTCCGCGACTATGCATGGGAAACCCTCAACGCCGGCAAGGTCGTGCCGGGATACGGTCATGCGGTGCTTCGCATCACCGACCCGCGGTTTTCCGCATTCCTCGAATTCGGCAAGCGCGTTTGTCCGGACGATCCCGTCTTCGCAACGGTGTCCCGGGTATTCGATGTCGTGCCCGACGTTCTGAAGGAAGTACAGAAGATCAAAGATCCCTGGCCGAACGTCGACGCGTCGACCGGTTCGCTGATCTACTATTTCGGACTGACCGAGTTCAACTACTACACCGTGCTGTTCAGCGTCGGAAGGGCGTTGGGAATCGCGGCGCAATCCGTTGTCGCGCGCGCCATGGGCTTCCCGATTACCCGTCCCAAATCCGTCACCACTGCGTGGATCAAAAAGCAGGTATCGTAGACCCGATTTGCGTATATTAGGATGTTAGGTACAAGCTCCGCCTGCGCGCGGAGCTTTTTATTCGAGTCATCATTGTGAACGTAACAGGGTTGAACGATGCAAATAGGTATTGTCGGGTTGCCGTTTAGCGGTAAATCCACGCTCTTTCAAACGCTTACACGCACCCATATCGACGAAGCCGTGCTGATGAAACAGCAATCGCACAGCGCGATGGTCAAAGTACCCGATGCGCGGGTCGACAAGCTCGGTGGGATATTCAATCCAAAAAAGCTGGTGTACACTTCCATAGAATTCGTCGACGTCGTTGGGTTAAACCGAGACGACCGGAATTCGGCTCAGTTTACCAGCGCGTTTCTGGGGAAAGTGAAAACGAACGATGCTCTGGTGCATGTCGTCCGCGCGTTCGATGACCCATTGTATCCGCACCCGGAGGGCAGTATCGATCCTGTGCGCGACGTGAACATCCTCGAAACCGAGTTCATTCTCGCGGATTTGGGAATGGTCGAAAACAGGCTCGAGAAGCTCAGAAAACAGGCGATGAAGATTCACGACGATCAAACGAAACTCGAGCTTGCGGTAATTGAGAAGTGCTATGCGGCGCTGGAAAACGAACAGCCCATAAGAACGATGGAACTCCTTCCGCACGAGGAACGCGCCGTCCGCGGATTCCAGCTATTGACGCAGAAGCCGTTGCTCGTGGTACTCAATCTTGGCGAAGCCGAACGCTCTCAGGAAGCGGGCTTGATCGAACAACTGAAAGCCCAATACTCCGGCAAAGGGATGGCGTTCGACGCGTTCAGCGGCAAGATTGAAATGGAGCTTGCCCAGCTTGCGGATGAAGATGCGGAGATGTTCATGGAAGAATACGGCATCACCGAGTCGGCGCTCAAGCGAATCATCCGGTCGGCATATACGATGTTGGGATTGATATCGTTTTTAACGTTCGGCGAAGACGAATGCCGCGCCTGGATGATCAGGAAGGGGACGAATGCGCAGGAGGCTGCGGGCGCCATACACACCGACCTGATGAACCGTTTCATCCGTGCCGAAGTAGTGCATTTCGATCATTTCGTAGAACGCGGAACGATTGCGGCGTGCAAGGAAAACGGCGAATGGAGGTTGGAGGGGAAGGAGTATATCGTAAAAGACGGCGATATGCTCACCATCAGGCACGGGTAACAGGCTACGCCTGTTTTTTCCGCCGGCTGTCTCTGATTTCAATCAGCGCCCAGAAAAGAAGCGCGCCTCCGGCGTCGGCAACGGCGTCGAACGCGTCGGCGGAGCGTTCAACGGCCAAGAGCTGAAGCAATTCGGTTGTCATTCCAAATAAAACGGTAATGAGAAATGCATATCCCAAAGCGCGGTGCGGCAATACGGCGCCTTGGGCTATGCATTTCCATACCAGCGCCATCTGAATAAAGAAAAGGATGGCGTGAACGATCTTATCGCCCATCCACAACTGTATCGAAGGCACATCCGATCCGGGAGTCATAAGCGCATAAAGGATGAACAATGCCCAGATGGCGGCGGCGATGAAATACAAGCGCCTCGGTAAAGTCAGGAGAGCGGAAGCCGATGCTTTCACGTAAAGTACTTTCGAAGCGCAGTGGGAATATTGGCAAGAATATCCGTTGCGAGAAGGCTTAATTCGCCGAATGCATCCGCCGCCGCGTCGCCTGCCGCGCCGTGAATGCATACCGCGGCTATTACAGCAGCCCAATCGTCGGGACATTGCACCAGGAATCCGGCAATCAACCCGGTCAACACATCGCCCGAACCCGCGGTTGCCATACCGGCGTTCCCGGTAGAATTAATGTAGACGCTTCCTTCGGGTACAGCCGTGATGGTTGGAGCGCCTTTGAGCACGAGGATTACCTTATATTCTTTAGCGAAGGAACGCGCAATCGCAACCGGATTCTGCATCAGTTCTTCAACTGTCATTCCTGTCATGCGGCAGAACTCACCGTAGTGCGGTGTGAGTATATGCCTGTGCGACGATTCCTTCAACGTATCCAGATGTCCGCCAAGGGCGTACAGCGCATCGGCATCGATAACCATCGGTACCGGAGTCGATGTGATGACCTTCCGGACGAGTGCGAGTGTCTGTCCGTTTCTTCCCAATCCCGGTCCGATGATGCCGGCATTCGCTTTGCTGAATCCTTTCATGATGTCTTCGTAACCTGCAATTCCGTGCGTACCGTTAATGGTTTCAGGAAGAGGAACTGTCATGACTTCGGTGAGCTTGGTCTCGACGATGGCGTTCAGCGAGGCAGGGATTCCCAGCTTCACGATACCGGCTCCGGCGCGTAGCGTGGCTTCGGATGCCATGGCTGCGGCGCCTGTCAGGCCGGTGCTGCCGGCAATGACGAAGACACTGCCGACTTCGTACTTGTGTGCCGTCTGACTTCTCCAGGGTAAGAGCAGGGCTATATCTTCCGATTCCACGAGATGTGTATCGAAATCCTTGTGCTGGTAAATTATTCCGGGTGTGCCAATATCTGCGACGTGGATATCGCCGGAAAGCTCTTTCCCATCTGCAAAGAGAAGGCCGCGTTTCAGACCGCCCATGGTGACCGTCATGTCCGCCATCACTGCATTGCCCATAGCCAGACCGTTATCGGCATTGATCCCGGTCGGGATATCTACCGCAAGAACCGGAACATCGATACCGTGCAGCAGCTCGAGAATTTCGTCTACTATGCCGCTGACAGGCGCGTTCAGCCCGGTTCCAAGCAATGCGTCGAGGATTACATCGGGCGGGTCCGCGAGTGCTTCCTCCAGCGTCCGGATGTTTTTCACATGAATGATGGAAAGCCCTTTCGTCTTGGCGGCTTCCATTTTTCTGAGAATAGCAAGATTGGTTGCAGCGTCGCCCTTTATCTCTTCGTCCTTTTTGAGAGAAAAAACGACTACTTCGGCAAACCGGTTCACCAGATGCCGGGCGATGGCGAATCCATCTCCTCCGTTGTTCCCGGGGCCGCACAAGATAAAAAAGCGCTTGTTGACGACAGCGCCTTTTTCTTTTTCGAGGATTTCCACGGCGCCCATCGATGCATTTTCCATGAGCGCAATGCCGGGGAGGAGGAATTCTTCGATTGCGCGGGTATCACATCGTTTCATTTCATCGGAAGTGAATACCGGCTTCATACCATACCTGTTTTGTTAGAATAACTGTCCCATCCATTCAAGAAGCGTCGCGGGACCGAATCCGAAAAAGAGAACACCTGCCGCGGCAACAAGCAACGTGATGGTGTTGCCGGTTGAGTTGAAAATGGGTGTTTCCTTTTCGGCTTCGTTAAAGTACATCGCAACCACGACGCCGAGATAGTAATAGACCGATATCATGCTCGCGACAACGCCGGCGATTGTAAGCCATGTGTACCCCTGGGAAATCGCTTCGGCGAAAATGTAGTACTTACCGAAGAATCCCGATAGCGGGGGAATCCCGATCAGGGAAAACATGAACAGCGACATCAGGATGCCGATGAACGGGTGCTTCAATCCGATGCCTTTGAATTCGGCGATTGTCACAGGCGACTGGAGCCTGTCTTCGAGCATCGTGACGATACCGAATGCGCCGATATTCGTCAGCGTATAAGACGTAAGATAGAAGAGTACGGCGGAGATACTTTCGGGCGTGCCGGCCGCGACGCCGATAAGCATGTAGCCGGCATGCGCGATGCTCGAGTAGGCGAGCATCCGCTTGATGTTTTTCTGTGCAAGCGCGATGACATTGCCGGTGATCATTGACGCGGTTGCGATGAACGCTATCGCGTCGGTAATTCCCGTCCCGGCCAAATTTAGATGATGCGTCATCACCAGGAGCAAGGCGGCAAATGCTGCCGCCTTTGCTCCGGTAGACATGAATGCGGTGATCGACGTCGGTGCGCCTTCGTAGACGTCCGGAACCCACATGTGGAACGGAACGGCTCCTACCTTAAAAGCAAAACCGATGAGCAGCATCCCGGCTCCGATCATGAAGAGAGGCATGGCGCTCAACTCGGGGAGTTTCGCAGCCATTTGAATGATATT
>CAYPBB010000073.1:279-10985 GCA_964408855.1 uncultured Ectothiorhodospiraceae bacterium | reverse complement strand
ACAATTTTATTATACAATCCCTATCGAATGTTGCGCTAGAAACTTGAATGTACCGCTCCTTTGTCGGTGTGGCGGAATCGAACAACGACTCACCGAACCTTTGTTTAATAAACATTGCTGCGTTTGCCAGTTTGTCATCCGTCCGGAACAGCATGAGATACAGCCCTTTCGTAGATTATACGCAACGTATTCCAATGACTGTTCGACGATTGGGAATGTATACACCGGACTGAACGTATGCACAACGGCGCCCGACTCATCCTCGACGGTGATATTCCATTGTTTCGCTGCTTTCGACGTAAACATGACTATGTATAATGAATCGACAGTATGGCGCTCGGTTTGGATGGTAATTATCTTATATAATGCCGGATCGAATACCGAGGCATATTTCTGCAGCATCGCAAACGACCTGGCTGTTAACTGTTCCTTGTATGTTTCCGAGTCCCTCTTGAAACGAAATGGCTCCTCGCTGAGTATCGAGCCATCATCAAACATATATTGTTCAAAGGCAGCAGTATGTCCCGGCGTGGTTGCCCCGAAATACGGCCGCATCTGGAGACACACGTTTGCGCATGCGCCGGGAACATTCAGCGCGTACGTTCCGGTCAATGGGTACGCGCCGGGATACTCATACGCAAGATCCATATTATGCCGCATACTCCTGACATCCATCGTGCCACTCCTGTCGAACGGGTAAACGACGATACTATCGAGTATTTGAACAGTTTTCCCGCTTGCGGAATCGATGATATCGAAATAGACCTTTAACGTATCGCTGATATTCCACCAATAGCGAGCAGTGTCGGATAACAATTGCAGGTTCGATCCGAACATAAACGAAAGCGAATCGCCAGCACATACGGAGAAGTACTCCGTGCGAGATTCCTTAGCCAACGAATCGAGATTGGACGTCACAGGTTTGTGCTCGGGCTGCCAAGATTCATCAAAGAACTTCGTCATTATTGGATTTCGTAGCGCATCCTCCCGCGCAGTGTGCAATTGGAATTCTCCGGCGGTAAACTCTACTCTGGAAATAGGGTATGAATGGACTAATTTCAAATACGGATTTGCGTCCCGCACATAGACTTCGCCGCTTTCCATTCTGCGCAGCAAACTGTCGGGATTGCCGGAGTGTTGTTCCGGCGTGGATTCATTTGTTTGTGCAGTCAATTGTCCCAAGAAAAACAAGGCTGTTAAAAGAATGCATAATAAGTGCTTCATAACAATATCGCAGGAGAGGTGCATAGTTAATAATCCCTAATATACATGATATCCGCTATACGCGAAAACGCGTTCTATGCATGAGTTCTACAACAACAACCGCGCTGAACGGAATCCCGGATGCGTACGTTGACACAACCAGGCGGTATCGCTCGATTAACGTTTACTCCCATCTACCCTCCCCCTACTGCATAATCAGCGTGCGGGTTTGGGAGAACGAGCCGGAATGCAGGCGGATGAAATACATGCACAGGGCGCTACGCACCTTAATTAAGGCATGCCGCCGAAACTTTCGGCAGGTTTACGTTTACCGCGCCACGATCATCCTTCTTGTCACCTGGTGCGAACCGGCGGTGAGGCGGTAGTAGTACGTGCCGGGAGGCAGACCGTTCGGTGAAAAGGCGATTTCGTGCAATCCGGGGGCGTACATCCCCGACGCCAGCGACGCCAACTCGCGTCCGCGGACGTCGTACACACCGAGGGAGACGTACTGCCCGGAACCGAGTTTGAAGGGAATCACGGTTGTTCCGGCGCTGCCGCTGAATGGATTCGGGTAGTTTTGCTTCAACTCGAACACGCCTCCCCGCTCCGGCATGTCCACACCGACTTCGGTGCGAACAAGAGGCAATGGAATGAACCGCCCTCCGAGTATCTGTGTGACATCCGCTTCCGGAACCTGGAACCAGTGTTCGAGGAGTTCCGAATACAATTGCCGGTAGTCGAACGTGTACACCAGATCGCCGCTGTCATCCGAAAGATTGAAATCCGGATCGCGACCCAATACGCCGCTGTTTACCGGCACGCCGAACACAAACTGCGCCGACGATGTGCCGTGATCGGTGCCCTGGCTGCCGTTTTCGCGCGTACGACGCCCGAACTCGGAGATCGTCAGTCCGATGATCTTCTCGGCGTATCCCTGGTTGGACATGTCGTCGATGAATGCGTATACCGCCTGGGTCAGCGTCTCCATCAGATAGGCGTGCGTCGATGCCTGATTCACATGCGTATCGAATCCGCCGAGGTACACCATGAAGATCTTCGACTTCAGTCCGCCGGATATCAGCCTGCCGACGAGCCGGAATTGTTGTGCGAGGTTCGAATTCGGGTACGATCCGATGTTCTTCCCGGCATTGAATGAATCGATCACTCGTTGACGGTACGAATCGCTCTGCTGTTTGATGGAGCGGATGAACATGTACTCTTCGCCGTAGGGCGTCGTTTCCGGGACGGTTTCATCCAGTCCGGCGCTCGCGCCAAGCTGGAAGAACACCTCCGGATCGAGCAGCGAAATGCCCATGTTGCCTTTTTCGCTTTGCAGCATCATCGAGAGAGTACCGCCGATCTGTACGGCAATCGGATCGCTAGGGAGTTGCAGCGGGAATGTAGGGTACGCGTATTCGAGGTAGCGCCCTGCCCAGCCGGTGTTCAGCACCGCGCCGGCGCCCGATCCGGTCAGCCAGATATCTGTGGAGCGGAAGTGCGAGCGGTTGGCGTTTTCGTAACCTACGCCCTGTACAACCGAAAGCTTGCCTTGAGTAAACAAATCGCGGAATCCCGCCATCGAGGGATGGAAGCCCATCGTCGGATTGTTGATCTTCAGCACATTGCTCTCGGGAATGCCGAGCGTCGGGCGGTTCTGATAATACCGCGAGTCGGTAAACGGAATGAAGCTGTTCATTCCGTCGTTGCCCCCGAACAACTGCACCACCACCATCACGCGGTCGTTTGCGGCAGCGGCAAGCGGCTCGGCGAATTTATGCGTGCCGGCATGCACCTGCATCCCGTTTAAAACAATCGGAGCGGCTGCGATTCCCGCGCTTGCGGCGGCTGTCGCTTTAATGAAGTCTCTGCGTTTCATAGCGTTGTTCCTCTCCTCGCTCGGTTAATGCAGTTGAAAATCGGGTGCTGAGACAATATCCTTCAGCAGCGCGGCAAGGCGCGTTCCGGCATTCGGGGCTGTGATATCCCATTCGTACACCGGCGCGCCGCCCATCAGGGTATTCAAGAATACCGCTCTCCGCGAAGCGGATACCGGTTTCGGCAAGAGCAGGAGCAGGATGTTATCCAGCAGCTTCTCTGCATCGGCGTAATCGTCGATGGTACGCGCCCATGCAACCGTATCCATCGGCGAAGTGGAGCTTCCGCCGGGCATCTGACCGGTGATGAATCGATCGCCGATAGCTTTCCGGCTCGGGTACGTTACTGTGCTGATCCAAGTCCGGTAGTCTTCCCAACCTCGCACAGTCGGGGGATTCATTAGTTCCTGTTCCAACGTTTTCATATCGCCTGCCAGCGTTGATGGTGCGGGCATGTTGCCCAGCTGGCGGGCAAGTCCCGCTACGTACACAGCCGGACTCTTGATCATCGCGCTGCGGTTTACCTCGTCGAAAAAATGCTGGCTTTTCAGCAGCGTTGCCAACACCGGTTTGATCTGGTAGTTATTGGTTCGGAATACATCCGCCAGGCCGTCCACTATCACCCCGTCCACTGCGGCGGGATCGCTGTACACGAAGTTCAGGTACAGCTTACGGCAGATGAAGCGCGCCACCTCCTCCCGTTCGAAAATGATATCCACTACCTCGTCGGCTTCGAAACGCCCGTCGAGCGAACTGCGTCCGAGGATGGTTCTACCCATGAAGGTCTTGTTCGCCGTATCGTGTATCAGCGGACTGAACACCGGATCGTACGACGTGAACTCATCCAGCCGCCAGCCGGTCAGGCAGCGCGCCGCTTCCTTGATATCCTGTTCGGTGTAGTGCCCTTCACCCATGGTATAGAGCTCCATGAGTTCGCGGGCGTAGTTTTCATTTGGATTGCCCTGCACGTTCAGATCGCCGCCCAGGTAACGCAGCATTGCGGCGTCGTGATTCACGGCTTTCATCAGCGCGCGGAAATCGCCAAATACATTGTTGCGGAACAGCAGATTCTGGTAATAGAGGAACTGCGGCACCTTCACTTCCCGCGCTTCGCTGGTAATGTGTCCCGACCAGAACAGCGTCATGCGTTCGGAGGCGTTCATACCCGTCAGCGCCATTTGTTTCGCCCACCACGCCTGGAGGTTGCCGACAAGACCTTCGTTCAGATTCTTGTATGCGGAGAGTTCTTCCATCGTCACCGGTTTATCGTAGATTTCATTCACCCACGCGCCGGGGTCGGGCGGGAGCGGGGCGTCTTCCAGCAGCAGATCCACCAGAGCGCCCGGCTGATATGTCTGTCCGGTGACAAGATTTGCCCAGGAGGGCAGAAAGGTCGCCCGGCGCAACAAATGAGCGACCGCCCGCTTATCCCACGGCTGTTGCGTCGAAGGGACATAGGGGCCCAGCCCCGAAGCCGTGCGCCGTTTCGCGCCGTAGAGCATGGGCATTATCCCGCCCGTGGAAGGCGAGGCTGAGCCGGCATTCATGCCGTTGCCCGTATTTGAAAGAGTAATGGTTGTTTCCATACCGCTGTTATGGTTGTTACACTGCCTGATACCTGGAACGTCTGCACTTGAAATAACACATTGAAGATACGAAATGTTACAGATGGGAGGAAGCCTGCATTCATCTGTTGGCGCGAATAACGAATCGCCCACTGACGCCAAGCCCCTTTCGCGACGAGTCCGGAGGACGTGGAGCGGACAAGGGGACAAGCTCCGTTCATGAGTGCAAGTCGTGAGACGCAGCACGAATGATTACCCCGTACGCTACGCTCGCGGGACGCGGCGGAGCCGGGGGATTAGAATGGTTCGTACATTTTCCTTCATACCGAATAGCTGTCCAGAAGATGTTTCCGTGCTTTCTTGTATGAAAGCAACCAACCCGCCCAAGCCACAGTTGCATGCTAAGCTCGCTTTACCGCGAAGGTTGCGTATGTTCAACCAAAAAGCTGTCCGTCCTTGCCCGTCCGTGCAAGCCCTTGTTCCTTTACCTTCTCGCTCCCCACCCCGGCTTCACCGCAAAACAGGGCAAAAAGCCGCCCCCACCCATAAATGGGTATTGCAAAAAAATACACCACGAAGTACGTTGTCCGTGAACTGAAACATACATGATACCGCGAAGTTTCTTCAAGGGCGAAGCGTTGAAGCGATATGATGCGTAGTGAGCAAGAAGAGCAGCAATCGTGTATTCAATCATTCTCGCTAACTTGCTTCGTCCATGCCTGTAAAACCATTATCTACGTTAAAAAGTAAAATAACTAAAGAGGAAAAAAAGTGAAGAAAGTACTTCTGGTGATCATTTGTGTGGTTTCAGTTTGGAACCAAGCGAGTGCGGTGGATTACTCCAGTTGTTCATCTAGGCCTTATTTTACAGGCGCCGACGATGACACGTTACCCGTTTTCTTTTACCACTATTATGACCAATACTACGATAGTACGAGAGTACGTCTTATGATTGGCGAATTGATCCATCTGGGGGAGGATTCAGCCTTTTTTCGTATTAATCAATATGCAGCAGACCCATTTAATACCATCATATCTCCGTCCAATGAACAGGAAATGGCAGATAGTTCGGTATCTGAAGAGTTTATGGGGAGATCAGGCGACCTAATACTTCTCTATAAGGACCTTCTTGTTGAAAAGTTTGGTGAATCAGCAACAATGGATGGGGAAGCAATACAGTTTGGGGTGAGGGATACCGTAGTGTTTTACCTCGATATTCTAGACTCTTCAAACACGGTACTTCAGGTTCTTGATACAATTGGAGTGGTATCGTTCGATAATATTCTTAGTGAAGATAGTAGTCCTGTTTTTATCGAAAACGGACCTTTTACTGAAAACGATACCTTGTTTCAGAAAAGATATATGTTGAATATTGGTCCAGATGCAAAAACCGTGCGCTTGAGAATTAGGCCGCATATAGGTCCTACCGATGGTGTAGATAGATGGAATATGACCAGAACAAGCGAGATCAAACCGTACCAGTATACGACAAAAATGCTTTTTTCACGCGAAAGGATTCTTGAAGAAATAATAAATGCGCATGAACTTGGTTGCCAGGATTTTCTTAAAAGCGGACAAGGAAGTCCAGACCAAACTCCTATTCCAAATCCATACAATATATATGTTGCACCGTTGCCGGTGAATGGAATGGCTGAGATTACGATTTATAATCCAGCTCGTGAAAATATTGATCTAGCGCAATGTTGGATTGTTGATATGACTGGACGGCTTCTGAGAAGGGTAAATCTTGACGACATTAATTCAGGTATAAGCACTCTTAGGATGGATTTCTCCGAATGGAACTCAGGGAACTATTTCGTGTATTTTATAAGCGATACAAGGGTGTTGGCGAAAGAATCTTTCGTAATCGTACATTGAGGAGGTGACAGATGTTTAAGTGCATAAAGAGCTATATTTTCATTTCGGCAATTATCTGTTTATGCCATTGCGGTTTGACAGTTAATACAAGTATGGCCCAATCTCTATGTGAATATCGTACACAATTCATTTCTCAAGACTTGGGTAAGAAGATTGCTAAGACAGGAGTGAAATACGTGCTTAAATGTGTTTACGAGCTTACCGGTAAATGCAGAATGGTATGGTTTGCCGTGGGGAACATCGTTCTTGAGAGAGCAGCCCAAGGTAGGCACATGTGTTGGACGAAAATGTGTATGGTTTACAGAGGTACTCCGGCAACGCTGGTAGTTCTCCCAGGATACTTTAATGATAGTTATACAAATGGAACACCATACACACCACCGCAGCAATTCTATGTGCCTGCAACAGATCCATATGTTGCGGAAAGGTGTTATAAATACGAAGACCATTTATTAGTGACGTTTCAATCTGGATATAAGTGTTATGTACCCTACGACTGCTATCTTGGTTGGCAGTAAAGTTGTACTTACCAATTCCCCCATATGAGATCGTAGTTGATCATGTGGAAGAATGAAGAAATAACATGCTGGGAATACGATTGAGTACGTAATTGACGAATAAATGAAACGAGTAATGGTATAGCGATAAGAAAAACGCTATATTCAATGGCTTCTTCGTTTATCACCGGGTCACGTATACCTTGAACTATGAGGAGAATATATGAAGTGTTATTTACGCTTGTTTGTTACGGGCGCAAGTATTATAGCATTCTGCTATACTTCTTTTGCCCAGATTACCGTTAAACAGGGCGTAAAAAAATCTTTACTGCAATCGGGAATAAAGTTTTATGAATCGTTCAATGATTCCGGAAAAATATTCGATCTTGGTAAAATGGGCGGTAAATACAACACATATGATTTTACCCAGTTCCATTATCAAGCCAAGCCCGACGTAGTGAAGTACATTGATCCCGCAAGAACGCCGTATTCAAATAAATTTACTTCTGCTACTCATTGCCAGAGAGTAAAAAGGCAGAGCGGACTTTACGATTACGTGTATTTTCGCTTGGCAAAGGATGGCTTCTATCTTCTCGGCGCCGGATTTCAGAAAGACGAACCATTATTTGTCGAAAATCCGCCGCGTCCGCTATTAAAGTTTCCACTCTCCTTTACCAGCGCATGGGAGTATAAAAGCCTACCGAGGGAATATGGCATGGGAGGTACACAACAACTTCAACTAAAGATGCGCGTTGTTGCCGCAGGAACGCTCAAAACGCCCGCTGGTACACAACAGTGTCTTGTACTGCAACGCGATCAACTGAAAATCCTAAAAACAGAGAAATCAACGGACACGACAAAATCGATGTGGTATGAGTTCATCGCGAAAGACGGTACCACTGCCAGCATTGTTATCGATATATCCCAAGCAGGCAAGCGTTCGCCGGTGATAGAGAGCGCAAGCTACTCCGTAAAAGCGGGAGCGCGAGACTCCAAGTAATATCAATGGGCTCTTTTTGAAAGTGCCAGAGCGCTGGATACGTATGAATTCTTCACGTCCCACTAATAGGGGGACGAAGTCGATGCGATGACTTCCGCAGCGACTTCAGGGGGTCGGCAGACGGAGACCTTGTCCGCGCAGCGTGTCGTGGCATTCCAGATGTATGCTCAGCCTGAGGCAGATCAGAGGGTGTGAAGACGGCAGCCACGGCGAGGCTGATTTTCCGCCTTTTTCTTCGTCTTGACATACGTCAAGGCGGCGGGGATGCGGGGAGCGTAGTTTTGAATCAGAACTTGAAACTACGAGGCACGAACATGGTACGCGAAATCATAGAAATCAACGAAGAACTCTGCAACGGCTGCGGCGATTGCGTCAGCGGCTGCCACGAAGGCGCCATCCAGATCATCGACGGGAAAGCCCGGCTGGTGAAGGAAGAATACTGCGACGGTTTCGGCGACTGCATCGGACACTGCCCCACCGGCGCGCTGAAAATCTCGAAGCGCGAAGCGCCTGAGTTCTCCGATATGGAGACCAAGAAACACCTCCTCGCCACCGAGGGTCCCGAAGCCGTGCGCCGCTACATGGAAGCGCAAAAGCGTCACGAAGGCAGCCATAAGGTGGATATGCCGGTACAGCCGTTGCACCACCATCACGCTGGCGGCGGTTGCCCCGGATCGGCGCAGCGCGAACTCCGCCGCAACGGCGCGCAAGCCGCGGCAGCAGTATCGCCCTTCGGTCCGGCTATCATCCCATCGGAACTGACGCAATGGCCGGTACAGCTTCACCTGGTGCAACCGGGAGCGCCGTACTTCGACGGCAAGGAACTCGTGGTCATGAGCACCTGCGGGCCCGTCGCATCGGCGGAAGTGCATCAACGCTACCTGCGCAACAGAAGCGTCGTCGTCGCCTGCCCCAAGCTCGACCGCACAGATCCCTACGCGGCAAAACTGGCGGCCATTTTCGCGAACAACGACATCCCGAAAATCCAGGTCGTGATCATGGAAGTGCCCTGCTGCCGCGGACTCTCCCAAATCGTCGAACAGGCGGCGATGCTCTCGGGCAAGGACGATCTGGTCATCGAAGAGCATGTCCTCTCGCTCGATGGCACCCTGAAAGCGGTCAACCGGATGGCGTACTAGTTCCCGCGCTGCTGCACAGCAAGAGGATTCCGGTTCGCCTGCCGCGACCAGAATGACCGGCAATCAGGAAAACAACTAGTACGCACCGAATTACGACATAGCACCTATTCAATATCATCTTACATAACCTACAAGAACCTACAAGGAAATCGAACATGTTCTGTTTTCAATGCGAACAAACTGCAAAAGGCACAGGCTGCACAACCGTCACATCATGCGGAAAAGACCCCATCACCGCCAATCTTCAGGATGTGCTGCTGCACGTTGCCAAGGGAATCTCAAATTATGCGCACCGCCTCCGCGCTATGGGCGTCGTTGATCCGGCTGTAGACCGGTTCGTCGTCGAAGCGCTTTTCACCACCGTTACCAACGTGAATTTCGACGCCGCCCGCGTTCAGGCGTTGATTCTCCAGGCCGCCTCCATCCGCGAGTCGATGAAAAACAAGTATATCGAAGCCGCAACGGCAAAGGGCGCACAGCCCGAACAGCTCGGCGGACCTGCGGTATTTATACCGGCGAACAACATCGCAGAGCTTGTGGAACAGGGTGCAAGTATCTCCATTCAGAATGTGCTTCTGGAAAAGGGGCAGGATATCGGCGGTTTGATCGAGCTGGTGACCTACGGTCTGAAAGGCCTTGCCGCGTACCTCGATCATGCCATTGTTCTCGGCTATTCGGACGAAGCGCTGACAGGCTTTATTCATGAATGCCTCGATTTCCTGACGGAGGAACACGACATGAACGCCCTGCTCGGCATGTCGCTCAAGGTCGGCGAAATGAACCTCAAGACCATGGCGCTGCTCGACGAAGCCAATACATCCACGTACGGACACCCCGAACCGACGGCAGTGAATACCGCGCCGGTTGCCGGGAAGTGCATCCTCGTCTCAGGGCACGATCTGAAGGATCTTGAACTTCTCCTCAAGCAAACCGAAGGCAAAGGCATCAACGTTTATACGCACGGCGAAATGCTGCCCGCGCTTGCATACCCCGGTCTGAAAAAGTACACGCACCTCGTCGGTAATTACGGAACAGCATGGCAAAACCAGTTGAGCGAGTTCTCCGCGTTCCCCGGCGCCATCCTCATGACGACCAATTGCATTCAGCGCCCGAACGGCTATATCAACCGCATCTTCACTTCTGGTATGGTTGCTTATGAAGGCGTGGCGCACATTGCCGACGGCGACTTCACGCCCGTCATCGAAGCAGCGTTGGCAGCCCCCGGTTATCCGGCCGATCTCCCGGCGAAGAACATCACTATCGGCTTCGGACGCGATGCCGTGCTCGGAGTCGCCGATAAGGTTATCGATGCGGTCAAATCGGGCGCCATCAAGCACTTCTTCCTCATCGGCGGTTGCGACGGCGCGAAGATCGGAAGAAACTACTACACCGAAGCGGCGCAGGCCGTCCCGCAGGATTCCGTCATCCTGACGCTTGCCTGCGGCAAGTACCGCTTCAACTCGCTTGATTTCGGCGACATCGGCGGTATCCCGCGCCTGCTCGATATCGGTCAGTGCAACGACGCGTATTCCGCAATTCAGATTGCC
>CAYPBB010000073.1:0-269 GCA_964408855.1 uncultured Ectothiorhodospiraceae bacterium | reverse complement strand
GTCATTGCCTCGGCACTCGCCGATGCATTCGGCACCGATGTGAACGGGCTGCCGCTAACGATGATTCTTTCGTGGTACGAACAGAAGGCGGTCGCCATTCTGCTGACCCTGCTCCACCTCGGAATCAAGAACATCAAACTCGGACCGTCGCTTCCGGCATTCGTATCGCCGAATGTTCTGAATCTTCTCGTCGAAACATTCGGCATCGCGCCGATCTCCACACCGGCTGAAGATATTCAAGCTGCACTCGCATAGAAAATTCGATTCCC
>CAYPBB010000072.1:0-11149 GCA_964408855.1 uncultured Ectothiorhodospiraceae bacterium | reverse complement strand
TTGGGGATACGAACGACTCGGGAAGAAGATCAAGATGGATTCGATCGAAGAAATGAAACATGCAGAGAAGGTTATCGAACGTATGCTGTTTCTCGATGCGAAACCGAACATGACGAAACCGTTGAACGTCAAGATCGGAGACACCCTTCCTGAAATGTTCAAGAACGATCTTGCTCTTGAGTATGAAGCCGTCGCGCATCTGAACAAAATTATCCAGGTTGCCGCCGAACACGGAGACAACGGTACCAGAGAGCTCTTCGAACAGATCCTGAAAGACGAAGAAGGCCATGTCGACTGGCTCGAGAGTCAGCTTACGATGATCGAGCAAATGGGTCTGGCAAATTATCTGACTGCAATGCTTGCGGAAGATTGACGATCGGCCGTACTTCTTTGACGAATGGGCGGGTTACATCCCGCCCATTTTCTTATGCAAACGGCATACAAATTCCTACCTATATTCTTGTAATTTTTAAAATTACCTGCTTCCAGTGAGAAAATATATTTTAATTTGATGCGTTAAATATCGCTTAAGTAGGATTCTCTTATAAACGGCAACACCGCCAAGAACCCGTGACGAGTAACCGGTTCGATTTCACAATTCTAAATACAGATTCGAATTGCTGTTTTAGAATATCATGATTTGTTATCTTTCTCAACAGGATAACTTAGTACTGTTTTAAATCGAGGTTCGTAATGCGCTCCTCCGGGCATTTGCATTCAGCCATTTTTGTAATATATTAGCAACAATCGTTTTTGCACGGTAGTCAAAACACCCACATCAGATAATACGATGCATCTACGAATGCGCTGATAATTGCCGCACAATGCTCCGGCAACTGCGGACGTTGCGCATTTGCACATCAACAAAAACAAGTCGGCGCTGCTGCGAGTTTGTCAGCGGTATACATTATTATGCATTTCTTTTTCGAAAGGAGGTGTAGGGGTATACTTATCGTTATATTATGTTACCGCGATATATAATTATCTTTATTGCTTCATTGCGGGAGTTCGTTGTCCTGTTTCATGGATCTATGTTGTTACGTGTTTGACGGCAGCGATTTTCGCATTCGGGTCATAAAGTACATCCACCTCGACCTACGTTCAAACACTAGGCTGTATATATACAGCATCGTCGTGTATTGTTTTATCACTAACGTTTGAGGGATATCATGCGCAGAACTCTTCTCATTTCGCTATTGTTGCTAGGATGCGTTCCGTTACTCAGCTTTAGCCGCACAATCGTCACTCCTGTTATCATTTCCAGTGCAGAAACAATTCCGGATTATGATAGTTGGACCGTGTCCACCGGCGGAAGTATCACCATTTCTGCTGGAGGAAGCTTAACAGTATATGGTCAACTTTCGACAATTGCTGGTCGACCGATTACGGTCAACAGCGGTGGAAGTCTTATCATTGCCGACCTTGGGAATTTTGATCATCGCGGCATATTGACGATTCAATACGGCGGTTCATTTCAAACAACAATCGATGCGATAGTCAATATAGTCTCTGGAAGTACAATTTCATGTTCCGGCTCGGCCACGATCAGAAACGGCTTCGTACTGAATAGCGGAAGCACGATGAACATCAATGGTTCGGGGACGGTAACCGTGTTATCGGACGGTACGCTCGTTGTAGACGATGGCGCCACCTTTAACAACACAGCCTATGGCATATTATATCTCAATGGCGGCAATGCAACCATCGAAGGGACAATGACGATTGGCGGTAGTGCAATTGTTTCAGTATCGGGTACATTATCGATAGTACTTAACGGGTCGTTGTCGATTAACTCCGGCGGCACTGTGACTGTTAATTCAGGCGGCACGCTCAACAACAGCGACGATGTAACAGTTCATACAGGCGGAATTGTCAACATCAATTCCGGAGGCGTGTGTAATGTTGAAAACGGAGGAACAACAACCGTTTATGGCACGCTAACAGTAAACAGCGGCGGCACAATGACGATTAAGTCTGGCGGGATCACGGCTCCAATGAATGGAGGTATATTCGATGTTTATGGGATACTGACGATCAAGGCCGGCGGTTATACCTTGGTCTACGATTTGAGCTTTTTGAATGTACGTCCCGGAGGGAAAGTCATTCAAGAAACCGGGCTCGCCATCGTGACTGTATATGAAGGCGGAACGATGCACCTTATGTCCTCAGCCACCGACCACGCCGAAGTGACCCTCAACGAGCGTTCGATAATCAGATTTTTCGACGATACGGGAACGATCATCATCGACGAAGGCTCCTTTATCAACGTCAATGCCAACAGTCAAATTGCCAATCTGACATGGTCGAGCGGCGTCATCGAATGCTACGAAGCCCGTCCATTCCGCGGCACTGGGAATCTTCACCGTATTCTCGTCAATTTTCACAATAACTTCAAAGTTGCAGCCGGCGATATCATCGTATTTAAATATGGCGGCGATCTGCACTTTGATTGTCCGGCTCAATACGGGATCACAGTCGATGGGTATCTTGAATTCAGAGGATTCACGGGAAGTGAATCAATGACATTTTCGGGCTGTCCCAGCTTTATTAATGTCAACGATGGTGCAACCCTTAACTTCAACGCACTTGGTCCGGTCGGTTCATTGCCTGCAATTACCGGACAAACCAGCTCCACTATTTCCTTCATAGGGATGGATACCGCCAGAATGTACGTAGATTTTCAGCCCGGATCGCGCTTGTATACGTTAGGATCGTTCACTTCCGATTATGCAACATTCCATGGACCACAATTTCCCGGATGGTATGGAATAAAAGTTGAAGGAGCATCTTCGTCCATCGTAATGGATCGCTCAGCGATTCTTAATGCGGGCTCCTACAACTACTACGCTTTGGAGGTATACAATACCACGAATCCGGCAAATGCAATCCGGAGAAGCGAGATTCTCACTCCGTTGAATCCTACCGCCAACGCCGGAAAAGGCATCTGGGTACATGGAACCGGGACGCATCTGTCCATCAATTGCGTTCTTGTCCATGGGTTCGAGACCGGTATACACAACCAGTACGGGGACATTGACATGAGTGGGAGCAAAATGAATGGCAATTATGTTGGCTTCCAATCAGAATCCGGCACCGTGGATGTACTGTATACATGCATCATAGGAAATCTGGATCGAGGATTGGTTTTGTATGGAGCTTCAGTGGGGACCGGGTTTAATATGTCATATTCCAGAATAGTAGAAAACACAAATGCGCAGGTAGAATTCTACGGCGCAGGAACTCCAAACATCACCAACTGCGAAATATTTTACGAACCCGGAAACACAACGACTTGTCTCGTGAACGCCTACAGCGCTACAACAGCAAATATGGAATCCAACTGGTGGGGTGTGTATCCGACAACAGCAATGATGTTCAATGCTATTGCGCCAGCAATAATAAATCACTTGAACGAGTATATGGTTGATCCCGACATTGAATGCATGTGCATTTATTGGCCGAAGGAGATGCAGGAAGTTTCCGTCGTTCCTGAACACATGTCTCTTCGCAACTATCCGAATCCGTTCAATCCATCCACGGTAATTGAGTATACCCTACCTACCGAATCGCCCGTTCTTTTGAAGGTGTATTCCATCACCGGCGAAGCAATCGCGACGCTCGTCGACAAGACAGAATACGCGGGAACGCATCGCACTACCTTTACTGCGCCTAAAACCTGCGTCTCCGGCGTCTACCTCTATGAGCTGACGACGAACGAAGGCACAATTCAGGGCAGGATGATTCTGACGAAATAGCATTATCCATGGGGCAAACCGGTTGCCACGCCGGTTTGCCCTATTTGATGTTCTCCAAACCAACCGCCGCATGCTCTGCGGAGGTTAATTGTGGCGCGACAGTCCATTCATTTCAACATTCTATGAGGCATTGTCATGAAACGCATTCTTTCTGTATGCGCATTTCTGTTGCTATTCTTTTCATTGGATTGCTATGCCAATGATTATTATATCACTACACGGATAACAATAACCGGTTATCAGGCAATATCGCCAACCGACAGATGGATTGTTACTGCAACTGGTAGTATTGAAGTCGGAACCTCCGGCACAGTCTATATTGCCGGTCAACTTATATTCCAACCCGGATCCTGGTGTCAGCACTACGGATATATGAGTGTTGAAAGCGGCGGTATTGTTAACGTCCAGACTGATTCATACTTTTCTATGTGGGGTAGCATGACCGTTCAATCGAACGGCCTATTCGATGTAGACAGTGCAGGATACTTATTCTTTTCTGATCCGGCGACTATATCCTCCGGCGGGACATTGATAGCCGATGGCGATGTATACGTTGGTGGTGCAGCCAGATTGACTGTCGAAGGCACTCTCGATATTCCAGTGAACGGGAAGTTTGAAACAGGTGGAATCACGGAAATCATAAACGGAGGAGTATCGAATGTTACCGGTAGACATACTATCATTCCCGGCGGTTATCTTAATGTGTACGATCAATCCACGGTGAATATCAATCCCAAAGGTATTGTCGAGTTAAACGCCGGGTTGTCTATTCTGCGAATGTTTCAGGGTGCGTATATGCATCTGATTTCCGATCTCTCAGATCATGCGGAGATCGTCATCCATGACCGAGCGATAGTCAATATGTTCGATTCAACCGAAACCGTGACAATTGACGACGGTTCGTTCATCCTATTCGAAACCACCGCATCTCAGTTCGCAGTATCCTCCTGGGGAGACGGTATTGTGGAATCCTATGAATCGCACCCATTTCGCGGAACGGGTTCGCTTCACAGGCTGAAGGTCAATTTCTATCAGGATTTTATTGTCGCGCCTGAAGACAGTCTCATCTTCAAATACGGAGCTACCTTTACATTTCTCAACCCAAACGCAACGATTTCGATTCAAAGCAATACTGCATATCCCAAGGAATTGGGCTATCTGGAATTCCGGGGCGTCGTAGGAGAACCTGCATATAATATTTCCGGTACCGTCACAAAAATGAATGTTGCTGACGAAGCGACATTCAAAGTGAGCGGCGCAGGAACTGTCGGAAGTTTACCGGAGATTACTGCCGGATATGCCAGCATACTGGATTTCGCTGGAATCTCTTCTGGCAGAACAGCGTTTGAATTTATTCCGGTTACTGGTGGAATTACGACGGAAGGCATCCTGACGGCGACAAATGTTTTATTTCATGGTCCCGTTGTTCCCGGTTGGACCGGTATTCACGTCATCGGACCCGGTTCTAAAGTTGTGCTCGATACATGTGCAATCCTTGAATTTAACGATGCGATAGGATTGCATCTCACCGGCTCCAATAACTATGGCAATCTCATCCGGAAATCGGAAATTATCAAACCGATAATGATTCCATTTGTGGGGAAAGGGTTGTTCCTTGATCTTGGAGAAAATATGGATTCTTCATATATCCGTGTCAAATGCTGCCATATACACGGATGCGAAATCGCGGTGCACAATCGCAGAGGATCGTTGTGGATGCAACAAACCTCGATTGTCGGCGACAGCATCGGCGTCAGGAGCGACAGCGCTGAATCGACAATAACCCAGACATGTGTCCTCGGTAGTTTCGGCAACGGCATCACCGTAGACGGTCAGCAAATCGGTTCTGGATTTAATATGTTCAACTCGCGCATCTACAAAAACCAAGGGTTGCAAGTCGAATTGTTAAACGATGCGAATGCAACTATCGCAAGCTCCGCCGTCTTTTACGATATCGGAGATAATACTACATGCCTTGTCCGTACATACGGTACTTCTGTCGCAACAATGACCAACAACTGGTGGGGCGTCTTCCCTATTACTCCGCCGATGTTCGATGCTCAGGGGTATTCGACAATCGATACCAACGGCGCTCTTCAGAACGATTTGGCGTCATTCAATTGCGATTGTTCAATTTGGAGCAAAATGATAACTCCAGTCGTTATTGCGCCTGATGATATCTCCGTCCGTAATTACCCCAATCCGTTTAATCCTTCGACGGTAATTGAGTATACAGTGCCAACAGATATGCCTGTAACGTTGAATGTCTATACCGTCGCCGGCGCGCTTGTTTCTACTCTCGTTGATGAAACGGTGCAGGCCGGCACGCATCGTGTCACATTTACGGCTCCGGCAAGCGGTTCTTCCGGTTTGTATCTGTACGAACTATCCACACCGACGGGCGTGGCGCGAGGCCGTATGATGCTTATGAAATAAATCCATCTCTGACCGGGTGCGGAATTGTGCGTTGGTGTGTAGGGCATGATTCCGCACTTCGGTTCAGAGTATGTTACACTATCCGGAGGTACAAACTAAACCGATAAACAACAATATCATTCATATCGTGTATGCCTCGCTTCATGTTTCAGCGACGGCTAAGGCCGTATACCAAGAAGCAAACAACGTACATTTGGAGAATGAACATGAAACGCCTTCACGCCCTTCTGTTATTTGCCTTCATTGCGCTTGCAACGCCGGCGATGTCACAAGACTGGGATATTTACTCTTCCACTTCCATCGGAAACTCTGCCATTCCAGCCGGTAACTACTGGTGGATACACGCTCCTGCGGTACTCACACTCACGGCAAATTCCACGCTCAATATTTATGGCACGCTGTATATCGATCCCGGCGCCGCATTGACAGTTCTGTATAATGCAACCGTCATCGTTCATAACGGCGGCAGGATCGAATTACTTGACGGTAGTCCGGTACAAAATCCAACGTTGTCCTTTTTCGAACGAACGAATCTTCAGCTTGCTTCCGGATCGTCGCTCGATATCGGCGCACATGGACTTGTACAATTTGCAGATTCAAACGCTACCGTTTCCTTGCAATCCGGTTCCTATATCGACATGACAAAGTCTAGTAGATTCATGAACACCGCGCAGGACACTCTCTTTTTCGATTGCTACGAATCTCATCCCTTCAGAGGGACTGGAACGTTGCGGCGGTTATATGCGACATACCACAATGGGTTGACTATTTCCAGAACAGACACAATCGTTATCGAGGGCTCTTCGACGTATGTATTCCCCTGCCCTGCCTCGCAGTTTATTACGATATTCGGATCGCTGGAGCTTGCCGCGATCATTGACCGCGATATGCACGAGGTTCAGGGCTGTCCCGGCGCTATTTTTGTAAAGGACAGCGCGACATTTAAAATCACGGAATGTGGATTCGCACCGTTACCGGATGTCATCGGTTCCATCTGGAGCAAGATGATCTTCATTGGCGATACGACAAGCGGAGCACATCTCGCATTCAATGCCGGGAAAGGTCTCATGACAACGGGCTCGCTCTACGCAAGAAAAACCGGCTTTCTCGGTTGCCCAATGCCGAGTTGGTCGGGAATACAGATACTCGGTCCGTACGCGCTCGTCGATCTGGATTCATGCGTGATCCTGGAGGTACGCGCAGGCTCTGCACTTTTACTCGATAATGCGACGAATGCCGGCAACACCATCAAGTATTGCGATTTCCATACTCCGATTACCCCGATGGGAACAACCGCGGCAGGTGTCCGGTTAACGAGCATCAGTCCGGCAATGGGTTCCAGATTATCGATGTCTTGCAGCCATGTCATGGGCTTTGTAACTGGATTGTTCAGCACCTACGGCGCCACGGTACTCGATGGCGTCGTCCTGGATCAGAATGTTGATGCAGTCCGTCTCGATACTGCCTCAGCAACCATCACAAATTCTTGTATGGTGGTATCCGGCAACCATGGAATAATAATCAACGGACCGCCTCCACGCGATAGTATATATATATTCGAATCCAATATTGTTCAGAACGACGGCGTTCAGGTGGAGCTGAATTATGGCGCCCGCGCAACAATATCGCGCACAAATGTTTATCACGATACCGGAAACACAACCCTGCCTGTCATCGCTGTCAGCGGCGGCTCAATTGCCATTGCGCAAAATAACTGGTGGGGCGTTTTCCCCACCGACCCCGCAATGTTCCGCGAATACTCCGGGGTTATCATCCATGTTGCCGAAGATTCAATATCCTATCCTCTCGACTGCATGTGCGACGATAATCCCAAGCGCGGATACGGTCTTCGGGAAACGGTACCGTCCGAATTGACGGTAACCAATTACCCGAATCCATTCAACCCATCGACCATCATCGAATTCTCGCTTACGGAAAATGCATTCGTCACGCTACGCGTCTATTCGATTACCGGCGAGGAAGTGGCAACGCTTGTCAATGGACCTGCATGCGCGGGTACGCATACCGTGCCATTTACCATCCCACCGGGGAAGCCCAGCGGTCTATATATGTACCGCCTCTCAACACCGATGCATTCTATCTATGGACGCATGATGTTAATGAAGTAATGTCTTGTCCGGACCATACCTCTCCGTGTGGTATGGTCCGGATGTACTTCCCGAAACTATTCGAGCCTTCCCATAAATTATCCTGCAGTTTTTCAGGAGGTAGAAACGCTTTCTCCGGAGCGGTGCATTTATTCACCAAAACGAAAAGGAACACTCCATGAATTACGTTAAATACTTCGTAGCGGTTGCGTTTCTGGCCATAGGCGCTGTACTGAACGCCCAACCATGCAGCCAACGCTTTACGGTATCGACAGCCATCCCGACCTCCACTATTGTCTCCGGCGATTGCTGGATCGTCGATAGCATGGCAACCGTTACGCTCGCGGACAATGCAGTGCTTAATATCTACGGCACATTGTATATCCATCCCGGATCGACTCTGTTCGCAGATACGAATGCCGTTATCGTGGTGAATCAGGGAGGATCCATCATACTTGTAGGCGGTAACTCATCGATCCGTCTCGCTGAAAGCGCTCTGTTGCGGCTCAGAACAAACGGAATCGTCACTATGGGTTCAAGCGGGTCGATCGTACTCGAAGGCAACGATTCGAGAATACGGGTCGAATCAAGCGGTTATATACAAATGAGTCCGGGTTCTCAGGTCCTTCATACTACTGGGCTCGCATGCTCCTTCGATTCCTATACAACGCGCCCGTTGCATGGCATCGGAACTGTATCCAATGGCATCTTCAACTTCTATACCGATTTTACCGTCGATTCCACAGACAACATTACATTTCTGGGAACCACTCGATTGAATTTCCTCGGGTATGCTATGAGGAAATTTAACATTCGAGGGACTGCGGAGTTCATGGGGACTGCTGCCGTCGATTCTGTTGTCTTCGCGGGAAATCTTGATTCAATCAAACTCTACCAGCCGGGCTGGTGGAAAATAAGCAATATCGATTCGGTATGCTCCGTACGTGAAGTGCTGGGTCAGGCAGGTACGTCGATGCTATTCAACGGAATTTCCAGCCGCTCAATGATGTTGTTCCATGGAAGCGCAGGCATTAAAACCTATGGCGGACTCGATGCCCGGAAATTCACATTTACCGGTGAAGATTTCAGTGCATGGAAGGGCATCAAGATCTGGGGCATTTGCTCTGGCGTCAATATCGACGAGTGCGCGCTTGTCAATGCCATTATCGATAACGGTTTACACCTTCGGGAATCGATCTCTCCGAATAATAGAGTGAGATATTCCGATATCGTCCATATTATGGATAGCGCCGCTGTTCCCGGCGGCGGAGCAGGCATCCTCCTCGACCTCGCCGATCCCTCGCAATACTCGCGCCTTCGTGTCGGATGCTCGTCCATCCTCGGATACAATACCGGCATACATAACAGCCGCGGCGATATTGAATTATACGGCGTGCATTCGACCATTTGCGATATCGGTCTGATAAGCGATTCCGCATCGACGGATATCGAGCGGTCATGGTTCATGGGAAACCTTGACCGAGGAATCGTTATCAACGGTTTCCAACCGCGCACCGGATTCGATATGAGCTATTCCGATGTCACATACAACCAATTTCTACAGATCGACGTCTACTGCGATGCAACCATCGATATACGGAATTCCAATATCTATTATCAACCGGGCGATACATCGAATGCTCTCATCCGAACCAACGGTAATTCCGTGGCGCTGGTTCAGGAGAATTGGTGGGGGTACTACCCTGCAGTACCGCAGTTTTTCGACTCTCGCGATTTCTCATATCTCCAATACATACCCGAATTAGGCGCGGCTTCATACTGGGATACGGATTGTATGAACTGGTGGAAATCAGGACATGTAACCGTCAGAGGGACTGGAATCTCGAACACTCCTGAATTGACCGCAACGAACTATCCAAATCCCTTCAACCCATCGACAGTCATCGAGTACTCGCTTCCGGAAGATGCGCCGGTTGAAGTTGCAGTGTTTTCATTAGACAGGAGGAAGGTGGCAACGCTTGTCGATGAGTGGCAAACGGCGGGTACGCACCGTGTCCGGTTCTCCGCCCCGACCGCATTGCCATCGGGCGTCTACCTGTATTCGATTCACACTCCGAAACGTACGTTGAAGAGTATGATGCTGTTCACAAAGTAGACCATCCACTCCTGTATTCGAAGACCTCATTTTGCGCCGGCGGTTGTCCAGTCCCCCGGCGCTTCATATTTCCGCGAAACGGAACATTCCTGTGTACCGATTCTGAAGGACGGGATACCTTCAGCGATCGGTTCAATCTCACTATTCGTACCGGATCGCATGAATTTTTCCGTTCTCGCTCTTGTTATGTCTGCACGGAAATCCGTTTTACAAACAGATACGGCAACGCGGGTATGTCTGATTCAAATACTTCAAATCCACTTGAATTCGGTCCAAATGTCTGGCTTATCGACGAAATGTACCGGCAGTACAAAGACAATCCTTCTTCCGTGAGCAATCGCTGGCGCGATTTCTTCGAAGATTATTCTCCTTCAACATTCATCGCTCAACCTCTCGTGCCGGTACCGGAAAACGCCGCCGCGGCAGTGCGCGAGCAAACGGCAATCGACTTGCTGCCTGTCGGCGCGGAAGAACTTCGGGGCCCTGCGGAATTGGTGGTCGAGAATATGGAAGAAAGCCTCTATGTTCCAACCGCGACTTCGGCGAGAACGCTGCCCGTGAAGCTACTCGAAGAAAACCGAAGGCTTATCAACCAGCATCTGGCGGCAATGGCCGGCGGGAAGGTCAGTTTTACTCATATCATTGGTTGGGCGATTCTCAAGGCGCTTCATGCCGTCCCCGCAATGCAATGCCATTTCCACGAATCCGGCGGCAAGCGCTACAAAGTCAAACCT
>CAYPBB010000071.1:0-12026 GCA_964408855.1 uncultured Ectothiorhodospiraceae bacterium | reverse complement strand
GATTTCAGGCGGTTGATCCGGTCCGCGTAATGGCGTAGATAGTCGAGTCCTCCGCGCTCGTGTCCCGCGTCGGGATGAAAGTCGTACGCAGAGTAGGTGAAGATCATGAACTCGCCCGTTTGGACCGCATACGGCACGGGATCGAGGAGGAGCATATCGTCGAAGAGTCCCGGCGCCGCGACGCACATGCTCACGAGTTCGCGCATGTAGGTTTCAATCGCGCGTTCATCCGCGCCGAACATTTGCAGCAGCGATCCAATGAACTCACGGTCGTTTTCCATTTCCTTTTCGATGGGAATGGGACGAATCCCCGGAGCGGCAAGGCGCTTGCGTTTCACGCGTTCGCGGTAATGCAGTTCAATCGTCAGCACATGTCCGGTTTCGACGTCGACGTAATCGCTGTATTTCGTCTTGTTGAACCGGCTGGTGTCGGTTCCGAGCGCCTTGTCTTTCAATGCTCCGAACAGCTTGCTTGCGCCGTCGCGCAGGATGCCAAAGAACGCTTTCACGCCGCGTTCGGTCGCGTCCTTTCCGAGCACTTCCGCTGCGCGTTCGATGATGGTATCGATCCGCACGGGATCGCCCATGCCGTACATCGAGAGTATCGTATCAATAGAACGCCACTCACGGACCGCCTTGTACCGCCCGCTGTCCGGCTCCGGGGAGGAAGAGTCGAGATCGTCGACGACGGACAGAGGGTGCAGGCGCGCGATCTCCAGTTCGCCGTCGCTGTACCGCTCGCTGTCGGGATTCCATTGCACAAGCAATCGCCCGCGCCGGGCGATCCATGCGTCCGTTGCCGCGCGTTGCTTGCGCTTCGAGAACTGCGCATCCCGAAGCGACTTCTGCAGAAGCTGCGTGTGAATGTCCGCCATCTCGTTGTCGCCCGATTCCCAGGGCACGGCTTTCGGCTGCGTTTCGCTTTGCACAAGGTAGCCGTCGTAGGCAATGAGTTGCGGCGTGACGATATCGTACACGCGTGGAATCCGTCCCCATTTCCTGAGCAGCGTTTTTTCCTCCTCTGTCCACTGAGCGCCGATCGAGTAATCGAACAACTCAATCATCTCCGCCCACTCGCTCTGCATCCGGGGAAGCGCATTCTCATACACGCGCGTCACTTCCTGTACATCCATCGCCATTAGCGTCCCTCCGCCATTAGATATCTCTCAGGTTTGTGACGATGAATTTTTCTTTGCCATAGATTGCGCGTTCCCTCCGCGAATAGCCTGCAGTGCGCACGGGCGGAGACATCAGTTCGTTTGCCCGGAGCGTCAGTGCTGCGCCCATCACGCAGTCGTCGTAGGTCTTGACTTCGGGATACCGGTGTTTGTTTTCCGCTTCGAGATGCTTGCCATCCGGCGATTCGCAGAATGTCGCAGCTTCGATGTAGAACCGGTGGAAGAGCATTCCTTCCGGTGTGTTATAAATAAAGGACCGCAACAGCGCCGCGATATCGCGCTTGTTAAACCGGTCGGTGTAGTGTCCGTAGCGAAGCTCGGTTTGCACGCCTGCGTTGCGCGCGATCTTCGTTTCCTTCCGGTCGCGCAGGATCATGCTGACGGGATAGATTTTCTTGAGGTTGCCGATCACGCCCGCGCCGTGATTGTTGTGCTCGACGAGCACGCCGGCGCATCCGTAATACACGCCGATCATGGCGATGAGTTCGTGGAAATCTTCGTGATTGATGTGTCCCCTGTAGAGAAACACGAACTCGCCCGCGACGCGATCGTACACCCACGCCACGCTGTAATCCCGTTGCGCCAGTCCCTCGGCGACGTCCACACCCATGCAATAACGGTCCGCATGCGTGCCGAGCTTTGGCGTTTTCAGGAGCCAGCAATCTGCCGTGTTTGCTCCGCCTTTCGGGATGTATGCGACCGATTGGAGCTTGTCAATGTTCGCGCAGCGTCCGTGGATATCGTAGACGGGTTGCACTTTCCACTTCATCGCGACGCGGTACATCCTCGCGCCCTTCAGCTTGCCTTTGAGAAGCCGTTCGGTGCGGTCGAGATATTTGTCAATGAGTTGCGTGTTCCCGAACCACGGACGGTTGCCGCCCGAATACTTGAACGCATCTTTCCAGCAGGATGGGAATTCCTGATTGAACGTCGCGATGTCCTTCCCGCACTTCTCGCGGATCATATACCGCCGCCAGGCAACCTGCGCTTCATCCCACTGGTAGGTCTCCATTCCTGCGCGTTCATCATCATCGAGATTGTTCGTGCGGACGTTTTCCAGTTCCGGATCGCGCCGGTATTCGGGTACTTCGTGCCAGGCGGTGAAGAGCGGAATGAAGGAGCCATCCCACACGCGCTTGTTGAAGAGTAAGTCATCGAGATCGTTTGCGTTGTACCTCGCGCACATTTCATCTGCGTGATCGATCGACTCCACCCACTTCGGATAGAAGAATGGATCGCGCCCGTTGCCTGTGCCCTCGATGAAACAGGTTGTCAGTGGATGATCGTCGATCGCATTGAGAAGCGAGAGCTGGACGGCATTGCCGTCTCTGTAATACGGTCCCTCGGTGAGCAATGCATGCGTGATACCTTTGGATTGTCCCAGGCGGTCGGAGTTCGCGGAGAGGAATTTGCAATACGCCCGGCTATCGAGATACTCGAATGTCTCGACGCTCTTCACGTCTTTGGTGTACGGATTTTTCCGGTGCAACAGTTCGTACATCCGGTAAATCGTGTCCGTCGTCTCGTACTTGTCGCCGACCATTACGGCGACATCGGGACGCTCGGATTTCCACATCAGCCAATAGATGAACGAAGTAGCGAGCGTCGTCCACATCACGCGGCGAGCTTTTGTCGCGATGATGCGAAGTTGTATCCCCAGCTCGAAGTACACCCACAGAATGTACATCAACATTTTCTTTTGTGTGTACGAATGGATGAGCGGACGAACGATTTTCCGTTTGTCCGCGATGAACAGGTAGTTGTTCGACATGTATTCGAAATCATCGTAGCAACGTTCTACGTCGTCGACGAGTTCACTGCGTTCCATGTCGGTCAACTGTTGCTGCATTAGTTCCGCTCGAATAACTCCCGTTCCGCTGCTCTGCGCTTGACTAATCCAGCAAGCGTGACCTTTCTGCCGTTCACCGTTGCTTTGGTCCATTTTGTGAACTCCCGCGCCGCGCCTATATAATCGCCTTTGTTGAGGATTTTCAGAAGCGTCGAATTGCTGAATGCCGAAATGCCGACGTTATAAACAAACGAGACAAGCGCATCGAACTGGTTTTGCGTAACATCGACGGCGAGGAGATTTGAGATGATGCTCTCCCGCGCGGCAAGGTCCGCTTTCAGCAGTTCCAACGCCTGCGATCGAGTGAGCGGTGCAGTGATAGTCTCGTTCTTTCCAATAACGTGGCCGCAACCGATTGTTAGCTTTCCGGCAGGACAGCGGTATGCTTCTGATCTGAATCCCTCGAACCGTTGTATAATTTCTATTCCGTTGTTACTGGTAGTCATGACTTGATATTCCTACGGAAACTCTCCCAGGTATCGTTCGCCAGCGCTGTACCGCCTACTGCAATCACCGCGCCGACGCCAATCGCCGCCGAGGTCAAATCGATTGCCTGACCCGTGACGATTGCGACAATCTCGCGCACAAGTTCCAGCGGAAGCGTGATGCCATTGTTCGCCGCGATCTTCAGGATGAGAGGCACGAGAACCGTATTCGCTAGCCACCGTACGGTTTTCGATCCGGCGCACGCCCTGATCCACTTCCAGGCGGTCCTCGCGTATTGCATAATCTTTTCTTTTGCTGTTTGCATTGTGTACTCCGTTATTGAATGATACAGCCGGACGGGAACGGGGTTGGGGACGGACGCCCGGCTGTATCTTCCCTCCTCCGAGGGCGTTATATGCAAGGGCGTTACAAGCCCGGAATTTCTGTTGTGGGTTTGGAGTATTCCCTGATATCGCCCGTCAGGTCCGCGATATCGTTCACAATCATCAGCCCCTTCTCGATGATCGCTTCGAGCTTGTCGTCGGGGATATCGAATTTCTCCTTGAAGAAATACAGCAATCCCGCGCGCTCGTCATCGGTCAGGTCGCCGAGTTCGTTCGGTATTTGGTCCGCGCCCTTCACCGCCGTGATCGCCTCCGGCAACAACGTGAAGAGCGCATTCGCAACGATCAAGAGTCCCTTGTTCGTGTACTCGAATGCCGCATGCGCAAACGAGATAATGAACGTCAGCGCGTCCTTCGTTTCGCTCACTCCGTATTTGTTTTCCACCGGTACGGGGACCGGTTCTTCCGTCTGTCCTGCAAGTTCGTCCAGCACCTCGTCGAGGGCGTTATTTTCCACATGGATGTCTGCATCCGTCATGTTTGCTCCGAATTATTGATTGTTCTGTTCGTTTTGCGCCTTCCGCTGACGAACCATTCCCAGCAACTCCGCCGCGCCAAACTTTACATCCAGACTATCCTTCATCATTCCCAGCATGCGCATGATATTCTCGAGCGCTTTGTCCTTGCTCACGAATTCAATCCGCACCCCGAATTGCGTCTGATAGATTTTGGTGATGAGTCTTCTGTATCGTGGGGGTATAGCCGGTTTGCCGTTGACGATGCGCATTTTCACGGTGGTTTCCGTGAATTCCAGCCACTCAGTTTGATCGAAAAGCAGCGCATCCTGGAGGTAGCCGATTATATCGTCCGGTTGCAACCTAACTCGTTGAGTTTTATCGGTTTGCAGTCCGGCGATTCTCTCTTTCACCTTAGCATTTCTTAGCATGCGAAAAGCCGTCACCTCCGCGGATTTCCCATTGGAATACCCGGCGGCGATGGCGGCTTGCTTGCCGTTTCCCAGCCTCACGTAGTGCTGGCAGAATGCTTCCTGTTTTGGTGTCAGTGTTCGTACGCTCATGGTACGAACGTACGCCGCTACCCTATGTCAGTGGTGGCGTTTTGGCAGCAGGGGAGGGAGATATCCTTCGAATTTCATTAGATGATTGACTTTATCAATTTCAATAAGTATCTTCAACTCAATCCATCATGAACCAGGGCTGAAGTGGCGAGCGGGAAATGAACCATGCCATCTCAGGACTACTAGTTCGAGCCGTTTGATCGTGACTCTCGGGGGTGTAGTACGTTGAACGTTTGGGCAACTTCATCTTCGTACGGCGTCCGGTCTGCATTTACCTGCATAGGCAGGTACTCTTCTGTCGAGTTACAACAATAGCTTCTCAAATACCGAACAACTAATGGAGCGATGATGGCGAACCCCTCCTCTGACCCTAATTTTAATCTCCTAGATGAAGCTTGGATTCCGGCGCTATACCATAACGGAGAGTACAAACGCGTAGGAATCCACAAAGCTTTAGAAGATGCTCATACGATCCGGCAGATAGCCGCGAGCAATCCGATGGACCGGGTTGCGATTCTGCGTTTTTTCCTGGCGCTTCTCTACTGGTGCAGGGGGAATCCACCAAACGATTCAGCCGAAATGCATCAAGTAGCATTCCCGAAGGAGTGGTTCAATAAACTCCTCGACCATCGCGAGAGCTTTAATCTTTTGGGCGAGGAAAAGCGATTCATGCAATATGCCGATGCGAAGCGCGTGAGACCATCAACCGATCTCATCCAGGAGATACCAACAGGCAACAATTTCTGGCATTTCAAGCACTCTACAGATCTGGAGAATGGCTTGTGTCCGGCTTGTTGCGCACTCGGACTATTGCGACTCCCACTCTATTCTGTTGTAGGGCTATCCGGCCCAGGCTCGCCTCCGCTGAAATCCGGCATCAACGGTACTCCCCCAATCTATATTGTCCCGAATGGACGTTCCCTCCTCGATACACTCATCCTTAATTGGGCGAGCCGTGATGAGCTCGGGATACCATTTTGGGAAGATTCGAACATCATTCCATCTCAGACTGATACAGTGCCACTCTTACTCGGATTAACGATTCCGGGTAGAAAGGTCTTTCTACATGAACCAACTCGTCCAGAGGATCGATGCATAGCATGTGGCTCTATTGAGAGTTCACTCATACGTACATGTGAGTATCAAACGGCAGGAGTCCTGGAAAGTGAACATTGGAACGATCCACATGTGTTGTATTCTAACGATACTCCGCGCAAAAGATCGCGTGCCGAAGATCTACTTGCTGCGGGTTATTTCCGAATGGATAAACCCTGGCCGCGTTTACTGACCCGGCTCATGGAATCGGGTAAATTTTCACACCCTGAGAGACACACAACAATATCAATTGTGGGCTTCGCTACTGACAAGGCGAAGTACATCGATGTTTGGGAACGTAACATCAGCATTCCACCGATTCCCAACACCGAATACACTATTGCAACAGTTACGGCATGGAACGATGCCGCAATAAAACTTCCCGGACGGCTCAGTGCCCGCGCTAAATCTGTTGAGGTAAAATCAGCTGTCAACTCTATCCGTCCGCATGTGGAGCACAAGGTTTCGGCGAGAATGAAAGAACTACTTTCAGGCGAAGAACACATAATGGACGCAACTGGAGAATACACTCCCATGCTTCGAGCTATTGCCGCCTCAATTTCCCCCGGGTATCGAGTTCAACAAGTGAGAAGAAGAATGAGAATCGCGGATACTGTCCCAACAGTACAACTTTCGAACGATACTAATTTGGAGAAGAATACATGACGCCAACAGAAGAGTTCATCCAAAGGCTTAAAAACCTCAAGGAAGGTGAATTGGGACTCCTTCGTAGCCATGCATATAAACGGCTAGATACCTCGGTGAACGGATTTGACTTATTCACGGGTATCTGGTGGCCCCTCAGAGAAAAATCACAACGCGCACCCAAACGTGATGTGGCATGGCTTATAACGAAAATATACGCGTCGCTCCCTATTCCAGACTCTGAAGATACCTCTTCACGTTTTGCGCACATCCTGGGAATCCTGCGTACAAAGGAACCGCTGGAATATGAACGGTATTGTACAAAATTTGATATGCTACTTGAGGCACCATTGAACGGTATTGAAGCACAACTAAGTCAATGGCTTAGCGTCATTTCTGATGCTGTGAAAAGAGAACACATCGCGGGATTGAATTGGGTAATGTTGATCAACGATTTATCTGCGTGGGATCGTGAATCGACCAAGGTAAAATGGGCAAAGGAATTTCTTCATCAACAAACAGAAACAGCTACTTTTTCAGGAGAATGATCATGCTTATCGAAATTCATGCAATTCAGAATCATAGCCCGGCAAATCTTAATCGCGATGATCTAGGCGCACCAAAAACCTGCTATTTTGGTGGAGTTCTTCGTTCGCGCATTTCCTCCCAGTGCATCAAACGCAGTATTCGAATGAGTGAAAGTTTCAAGAATCTTCGTGGTGGTATTCGTACCCGTAGATTAGCTGAACTCATTAAAAATGAAATAAATGGAGATACCGCCACAAGAAGACGTGTGGCAGAGTATTTAAAAGAATGCGGCATTAAATCTAGAGAATCTGACGATCTGAGTGATATGCTTGTATATACAACACACGAAGCTATTCAGCAAATGGCTGCTTTGCTCCAAAATGATGAAGGAATAGAAAAAAACGACATCGTATCAGAATTCAAAATAATAATTGCCGAACAAACTGCAGTTCCGGATATGGCATTGAGCGGTAGAATGCTTGAAACCGGAAAAATTGACAATACAACAGTTGAGGCTGCGCTGCAAGTTGCACATGCCATATCTACTCATGAAGCCCGTCCCGAAGTCGATTATTATGTTGCAGCCGATGATGTCCCCGGAAATGATGCGGGAGCTGGATTCGTAGACGAAGCGATGTACTCGTCCGCTTGTTTCTACAAATACTTTTCTATTAACTGGGATTTGCTGGTTGGAAACCTGAACGGAAATACCATGCTGGCAGCACATACAGTGGGTGCATTTCTCCAAGCAGCAGCCTTCACGAATCCAACCGGAAAGCAGAACAGTTTTGCTGCCCACAATCTTCCAGATGGGATACTCGTGGAATTTAAAGCTACCCCAGTCAGCTATTCCAACGCATTCGCTACACCGGTTTCGAGTGAAAGCAGAAACGGTATCATTCAGCAAAGCATTTTACATCTGGCACAGTACGTTCACGATATCGATACTGGTTATGGTAAACCAGCTACAAGATTCTGGTTTTCCCCTGGGCTCCGGCACCCGCTTTCGATTATTCAAGATGAACAGACTGTCGAGTTAACCAAACATAATTTTAATTCGTTCTCGAATCTTCTTGGATCGACTATATCGGAGCTTGGATTCGATTGGAATGAAGTTCAAGATGTCATTGTATCGAATGAACAAAAGCTTGTTGCATCATGAGTGATACAACACTATTCATTCGTCTCGAAGGACCACTACAAGCCTGGGGTTCGCATGAATCGAAATTTGCTATTCGAAGAATTATGGATGCACCAACGAAATCAGGACTTATTGGCTTGTTTCTTGCAGCCAAAGGTATTTCAAGGATCGATGCGGCTGCACATTTGCCTCATCTGAATCAATTGAAAATGGGTGTCCGGATTGATAGACCGGGCATTCGGTGGTGGGATTATCACACTGTCGGGGCAAAGCAAAAAATGCAAATTGCTGAAGCGAAAGGCAAATCCAAAATGGGTGCGCTACTTTCGCGGCGCGAATACCTATGCGATGCTAGCTTTCTGGTTGCAGTTAAAGGTGATCCTTCTATTATAGAAGATATCCGAAACGCTCTGACGGCCCCTATTTGGACGTTATTTCTTGGCCGGAAATGCTGCGTTCCATCTCGGCCCCTCCTCGATCCTGAACTTGAAACCGGATCATTTTCAACGTTGCTCGATGCACTCTGTTCTGTTCCATGGAAGAGAAGATTACCTGGCGATGTAATCATCGATCATCTGGATTGTGTCATTGAATGGGAAGCCAAACCTAGTGCGACAACCGCTCCCTTGGATGCCGAGATATGGTACGATGTTCCAGAATCGTTCGATCCACCTTCGCACAGACCGCGTTTTGTGACTTGGCACAATGTTTCGGTTGGAGAGAATGGAGTAGTCAAACTTTCCCTCGAATCTTACATGACATCTCCAAGGAAGCCCTCACGTCCAAGCGCAGATTACTCAAATTCTCAATGGCGAATCGTCCGCGAACAACGCTTACAGCAAGATCATCATCTTTGTGTGTTTTGTAAAGCTCCCGCTACGACAGTTCAACATTGTACTTACCGGCACGCCGGCGGTGATGAAAGATTGGATGAATTACGATCACTTTGCCGTCTTTGCCACGACGCGGTAACCATGATAGAATACGGCGAGAACATGGGACTGGACCGCATCAACCCCGAAGATCCCAAATGGCGTGACCGCATCATCCAAAAACGAGATGAGATTGTGCAATACCGCTCGCTTGAAACACGTAGACGTAAATTTGATAAGCAGGAGGATATCGATTGATGTATCATTCATATCTCGTCGTTGATACGGGTGGAAATCCGGACAGGCCTCGTCCTGGGAGAAAATGGTTGCGAAACATATACAATGTTCATCAGCGATTATGCATGGGCTTCCCTAGGAAAGAACAATTGGAAAATGACCGTCAATTTCACTTCCCTTACAATCCAACCGGATTTGTCTCCGATAGTGCTTCCAATGAGATTCATGTACAACGAGTTCAAGAACATAGGCCGCATTTCCTTTTCCGGATAGATCATATCGTTCAGGGTAACAAGAATCTAGCCGTTATACTTGTTCAATCCGATCTTGAACCGTGTTGGGATTACGCTTTTTATAATGCACGAGTATTACTTGCTAACGTACCGCTCAGCCCACCGGTACAATATCAACCAATATTCAAAACTGGCGCGGAATACCGGTTTCGTATTCATGTTTGCCTAAGCAGAAAAAGTAAAAATGTCATGGATGCAAATGGTGAGAAAATTCTCCTTGATAAAAGCAAACGCCTTGCATTTAATTGGGAATCCGACCGGGATAAAGAGATACAAGATTGGTTTCACAAAAAGGCATTAGGTAATGCTACGAAAGTACCGAGACCTTTAGGATTTGAACCCGAAGTCTGTATTGTCATGAACGTTGGGTGGAGTCACGGTTGGAAAAATGGTGGCGGCAGTATTGATCCTAACAGTAATTCAAAAACGGATCATGCGTTAAAATTCCGCTCTGCATTGCTCGAAGGAACATTGCGAGTCACCGATCCAGAAGCATTCCTCAACACCATAAAAACCGGCATTGGCTCGGCGAAGGCGTTCGGCTTTGGGCTATTATCCGTCGCCCCGATGAGTCAAGAATAACCTTGTCAACCCATACCCCTCACCGGGCAGAACGGAGAGCGTTCTGATGTTCCTTGAAACCTCATTCATTCAACTCAAATCTTGTACAATTGTACTCCGGGAGCAACTATGAAAGAACACGAAGTACCTATCATGCCGCTTAAAAGTCGGATATCAACTTTTACTGTTGAATACGGCGCGGTAGAACGCGACGGTTCCTCGCTTGTCGTTATGGATAAAACTGGAACTCGCGCTCAAATCCCTGTAGGTTGCATTGCGGCGCTGATGCTGGAACCTGGAACAACCATCACTCACGAAGCTATAAAACTGTGCGCAGAACATAGAACGCTGATTCTTTGGACCGGCGAGGGAGGAGTCCGGGTGTATTCTGCCGGACAGGAAGGCGCCGCCCATTCATACCGTCTGCTCAGGCAAGCAAGGTTGGCGCTGAACCCAAAATCCCGGCTCGCAGTCGTAAAGGAAATGTACCATCGGAGGTTCGATGTGGAACTGCCGCGAAAACGATCCATTGAACAGCTTCGAGGGATGGAGGGAGCGCGAGTCCGAAAACAGTATCGGGAATTGAGCGATACTTATAATATCCCCTGGGACGGGCGGCATTACGACCGAAACGATTGGGGCGCATCCGATACGATTAATAAAGCGATCAGCGCTGCCAATAGCTGTCTCTACGGTATCTGCCATGCCGCAGTGCTTATTGCGGGATATAGCGCTGCGATTGGATTTATACATACAGGGTACCCATTGGCATTCGTGCATGATGTTGCGGACATATATAAGCTCGATATCGCTGTCCCAGTGGCATTCCGGATTACCGCTGAAAGCGCCGAAAACGTCTCTACACGAGCGAGACATGCGCTACGCGACGAATTTCGAAACTCGGGCTTCCTTGAACGAATAATTCCCGATATCGAAAGCATTCTCAATGCCGGCGAAACGGAGGGTATGCCTCCCGAAAAACTCGCCGGCGCGGTATCAGACCACGATCTGGAACCAGGCGAAATGCCGTGGTATGGACCTCCATCGGCAGTAGGCGCGAACGTCGGAAGAGCGATTCGCGATATATCGCAGACTGAAATTCGAAATCAATAAGGAGCGATTCATGGTGGTGTATGTACTCGAAAAATCGCCGCAACGCCTACGCGGTGTGTTATCGCGATACTGCCTGGAAATCCGTGCAGGCTTATTTGTCGGCAGGCTCGATGCAAAAATGCGAGAACTGCTATGGGAAAAAATCGAAACACTGGCGACAACAAAAACAACTGCGGCGATGGTATGGCGGACGCCAACCGAACAAGGATACTCATTCAAGCAATTGGGTTGTGACAGACGTGACCTCGTACAGATCGACGGTATTTGGCTCGTTGAATATGAACCGGAGAATGCTGCCTCAATGTAACCAGTGATATTGTACCGGTCCGCCGAACGCATGAACGATTGTGATTATTGAGTAATTTTTACGATTTTTTAGTGTATTCCCCACAGGCGTGGGGCTGAACCTAAGGATATCCGAATGTTTAATAATGTAAAAACGTATTCCCCACAGGCGTGGGGCTGAACCTAGTTGTGATCGAAGGGCAAACGAACCATTACAGTATTCCCCACAGGCGTGGGGCTGAACCCCGGGGCGTGGTTTGTTAAAACGGTAACGGTTCGTATTCCCCACAGGCGTGGGGCTGAACCGGGCGCATCTTTAAAAACCGCTCAGCAAATGCGGTATTCCCCACAGGCGTGGGGCTGAACCGAGATTAGGGTCAT
>CAYPBB010000070.1:0-12146 GCA_964408855.1 uncultured Ectothiorhodospiraceae bacterium | reverse complement strand
TCATCGGGGCAAATGTTGTATTGAAGAATACGCTTCTCGGCGCAGCTACCGACAGGGCGGGCGCGTTTACAATCAGAAACGTCCCGCCGGGAGGGTTCACCCTGCGCGTTTCGATGATAGGATATGAGGCGGTCGAAAAACGAATCGATCCTGCAGCGAACCAGACCCTCGATATGCCGTTCGTACTGAAGGAATCGGTGCTGCGCACCGAGGAAATTGTTGTGACGGCTGGGAAAAGGCAGCAGAGCCTCGAAGACGTACCGATCAGTATTTCCGTATTCGAAGCAGAACGCATCCAGGAACGAACGCTGACGCGGCTCGACGATGCACTGCGATATATCCCCGGCGTCAACATGACCGAGTCGCAGATCAATATCCGCGGTTCAAGCGGATACAGCCGTGCGCTCGGATCGCGAGTGCTGGTGCTGCTCGATGGAATTCCCATGCTCACCGCCGATGCAGGCGAGGTGAAATACGACGCAATCCCGATGCATACCATCGACCGTATCGAAGTGGTGAAAGGCTCGGGTTCGGCGCTCTACGGCTCCAGTGCGCTTGGCGGCGTGATCAATGTCATAACGAAGGAACCTGCCGAGCAGTCGATCCATGCAAGCGTGTATACCGGTTTTTATGATGATCCATATTACAGCGAGTGGAAATGGTGGGGCAACAGCCCTCGCTATTTCAACGGTGCGACCGTCTTTTACGGCAATACCATCGATGGTCTGATGCATTCATTTTCAGCCGGCGTTGTGAATAACCAGGGGTACCGGCTGAACGATCAATCGCTTCGCTATAATCTCAGCGGACGGGCGGCGTATTCCTTCACACCCGAGAAAAAAGCGAGTATCGCGGTCAATTACGCTTCCGACAACAGAGGCAACTGGATATACTGGAAGGATCTGGCGAATGCGTTGATTCCGCCCGACAATGCCGACAGGTCGGAAACCGTTCAATCGGATAAATTTCAGGCATCCGCTCAGTTTCAGAATACTGTTTCTTCGTCGATGGCGTACTCTCTGAAAGCCTCCTTTTACAGGACGCTGGTCGATATCGCGAGCGATACGTCCGATTTTTCGTTCAGGCAGAACGACCGTGTACAGAGCGCCGCGAACTCGATTTTCATCGAAGCGCAAGGAACCTACGCCTTCGATGCAAAGGATGTTCTTGTTTTCGGCGCGAATTACTCGTACAACGACGTGGATGCGATTGCTTATGGAAAACGCAGCGGCTACGGCATCGCGGTATTCGCCCAAAACGACTATAAATTCATCGAAAATGCGAACCTGTCTACCGGCATTCGCTACGATATTTCGAACATCGAATCCGGCGAAACAGATGCAAGCGCCAGTCCGAAAGCGGGAATTTCATATTCTCCATTGGAATCGACGGCTATCCGCGCTTCATTCGGAATGGGATTCCGGTCGCCCTCTATCGCCGAACGGTACACCTCCGCGGCTGCGGGACCGATCCGCACGAAACCGAATCCGGGGCTGAAATCAGAGAGGAGCGTATCCTACGAAATCGGCGTGAAACAGACGCTTCCGGTTCCTGTCATCCTCGACGCGGCGTTCTTTTACAACGACTATGAAAATCTAGTCGAACCGATCTACGATGCAGCGGATGGGCGGATAAAATTCGAAAACATTACGCGCGCTCGGGTAAACGGTTTCGAAGCGAACGCAATGGCGGCAATTATTCCCGGAATGCTGAATGCAACAATCGGATACACCTATCTCAATCCCCGCGATCTGACAAAAGACGAAAACGGCAACGAACGAGACGAAGTGCTAAAATACCGTCCCCGGCAATTATTGTATTGCTCGGGAAATTTGACGTATGCAGGTTTCAACCTGGGCGCGGATTTCCGGTACATCGCCCGTATCGAGTCGATCGATGCCGCGCTTGCCGTCCTCATCCGAAACTCGGACGAACGCGTGCCGGCGTACGTGACCGATGTGCGGCTCGGGTACGATTGCACAAGGCTGGGATTGCCGTTTGAAGCGGTGCTGGCAGTAGGGAACGTGTTTCAGTACAATTATTCGGAGATTGTCGGCAACATCGCTCCCGTACGGAATTATATGCTGACGCTGAACGCGCGGCTGTAGAACCGCAACGCCTGGGCAATCGCCATTGAGGAGTTGCCTGTATCCGTCGGGCGGTAAATGAAAAGCGGCGCACCGTGATGCGCCGCTTCCGTAGGGAAAATGTCTCAACAATCCGCAAAGGATTAGTTCATCTGTTTCAACTCGTAATCGGCATTGCGGCTGTAGGTCGGATCTTTTTTCGCTTCAAGGAACGCCTTTTTCGCTTCCGCCATGTTGCCGAGATTCCGGTACGCGAGTCCGATTTCGAAATATGCGGCGCCTTTGGAGGTTTTCATACGCTTCAGTGCGTTGTCGCCGGCAGTAATTGCATCGTTGTATTTGCCGGTTTTGTTATACGATTTGGCAAGAATGAGATACGCGGTGGCGTAGTTCGGGTCGGCTTCGATGGATTTCTGAGCGAGAGCGATTGCTTCTTCAACCTGCCCTGCATTGGTCAGGTCGTTCGCTTTTGCCGCCTGTGCGGATGCCAGTCCCTTTTTTGCCGGTCCGAGAGCGGGATTTTCCTTCAGCGCCCGTTCGTAGTTGGCGATAGCGTCGTCGTACTTTTTGACGGCAAAATAACCGCTGCCGAGCGCATTGTACGCCGGAGCGAATTTCGGCGAAAGTTCCACCGCAGCCTTGAACGCCTCGATGGCGTCCTGTTCCTTCCCGGCTTTTCTCAGCGCGAGACCTTTCTGGTAGAAATAAAAATGGTGCTTTTCCAGTGCGAGGGCCTTGTCGTACATCTGAAGGGCGCCCGCAAAGTCGCCGCTTTTCATTTTGGCGTTTCCCTGATTATAAAGCTTCTTCGCTTCGTTGTTTTCTTGCGCAGACATCGAATGGGACAGAAGCAATGCGCATACGAACAGCGCGACGGAGAATAGACGTTGCATCATTTCACTCCTGATGATTATGTGAGTATCTAGTATACTTACTCGAACTGAAACGGAAAGGTTCCGGCAAGAAGTGCAAGTCTGGAGTGTGCGGAAGGCGGGACTTGAACCCGCATGCCCTTTCGAGCGCCACCCCCTCAAGATGGTGTGTCTGCCAATTTCACCACTTCCGCAGGGTATGTTGTGTGAGGCTGGACGGACTCGAACCGTCGACCCTCTGCTTAAAAGGCAGATGCTCTGCCGACTGAGCTACAGCCCCATGCACAAATATACAGACTCCAAAAATAATAATGTTTGTCTACTTATGCAACAACGTTGCTCCGAATCGGGAAAAAAGTTTTATTGGCAACGTTTCATCCGGGCTGAGTGCGGCCGGCCGGTGTTCTGCCGTCTGAGCGCAACAGTTATCAAAAATAGAACGAACTTTTTGAATTTCAAACACCATGCGTTTTTCCTTGTTGCTCTTCGATCTCGACGGAACGCTTGTCGATTCGCGAAAAGACCTGGCGCTCTCGATCAATGAAATGCTCGTGCATTTCAACTATCCTCCGCTCAACGCACAATCGATTATCGATGCAGTCGGCGACGGCGTTACCATGCTTATTTCGAGATGTCTCGAAAAAGCCGGCGCCGGCGTAGTGGGAATAAAAATGGCAAAACCGGTTTTTGTGGAGTTCTACAAGCGCCGGCTTACCGAAAACACTATTCCGTATCCCGGTGTCGTGGAAACTCTCGTCTCGCTCGGCCATGTGAAAAAGGCGGTTATCACGAACAAAATGGAAGATCTCAGCCGCATACTGCTCGATGATCTGGATTTGGCGAAGTACTTCGATCTTGTGGTAGGAGGCGATACGCTGCCCGAACGCAAACCCAGCGGTATGCCGGTCGCTCACGCATGCGAAACGCTCGGCATTTCGACGGAGCAAACCCTCATGGTCGGCGATTCGGTCAACGACATTTTGAGCGCGCGGAATGCAAAGACAGCATCGGCGGCAGTATTGTATGGATTGCAATCGGAAGACAGGCTAAAAAAAGAGCAGGCCGATTATTACCTGCTCTCGTTCAGCGAACTTTTGACAATCGTATAGCCGGGCGCCGGGTCGTTCCGGCTGTTACTTGAAGTAGTAGAACAAGGATACCTGAGGCAAGGGAAGAATTGTTCCGTCGCCGGTAAACCAGGTGAACGCTGCATTGACGTTGAACACCATTTTCGACGAAACCGGCCATTCATAGGCAACGCCAAGGCCGATCCGGAATGGGCTTTTGAGTTTGTCTTCTTCTCTCTCGTCTTTATCGGTGGTTTTCTCGTCGTCGACGGCGCCGTTTTCGTAGTAGCCGAAACCCAAATAACCGTAGAACCGTGACAGCCCTCGGGCATCGAAATCGAACTGACCTTCAGCGCCTACTGAATACATCGTCTTATCGCTCAACGCAAGCGGCCCTCCGACGAGTTGTGTTCCGAATCGTCCGGCGGGATGATACCGGACTCCGATCCCCATACCTGTACAGAGACCGGCTTGAAGTCCGACTCCCCAAACGGTCTGGTTCTGGAAAATGTTTGGATCGACCTCTTTGAACGAGGTCGTCTGTTGCGCATAGTCTTCCTGCGCCAGCACACCATACGATAATATGATGGTCAAAAGGAATACAACACTAAACTTGGGTCTCATGTTCGTTTACTTTGATTGTTCTTGACTGTGGGAATAACATACCAAGTTTTTTACATTGCGACAAGCGAAACGCGTAAAAAGCCGCTCTCTGTGTGTATACGAGGTGAACCGATGTCGAAAAGCGATTTCTACCCAGCCGATACGTATGACGATGTACTGGAACAAATAAAAGCACTGTTGGATGCCAAATTCACTCCACTTGCAAATATGGCAAACATGGCGTCGTTGCTGTATTGGTCGCTGGAAGGCGTGAACTGGGTGGGATTCTATCTGTTCGACGGCGAACAGTTGACGCTGGGTCCGTTTCATGGCAAGCCGGCGTGCGTGATACTACAACCGGGGAAAGGAGTCTGCGGCACAGCGGCTCAACGACTCGAAACGCTTATCGTTCCCGATGTCGATGAATTTCCGGGGCATATTCAATGCGATCCCGCATCGCGGTCGGAAATGGTGGTGCCGATTATTCAAAAGGGAAATTTATTCGGCGTGCTCGATCTCGATAGCCCTCGCACAGGCCGCTTCGGACGGCAGGAACGCGAATTATGCGAGGCATCGGTCAGGATGTTCAACGCGGTCGTTGCCGGGAGGGATTCGTTTTTCCCTTGACACGGGTAGAGGCGCACGTTTATATTGCCTCAACATATTTCATTTCTTCACTTTGCAAAGGCCCGATATAGAAGCATCTTTACAGTTTTTTACTTGTTCGAACTGTCCAAGAGGTGTTTTCTCGTGCCGGCAATTCTCCTTTCATCCTCCTATTCAAACGACGCAATCTGCAAGTTGCAGCATTGCGAGCGGTGTTTCGAGCTCAATTAACCGTTGCAGCAGGGCGGAATCGTGGTAACCCTCCAATCGATGAAAACGCAGCTCGGAAAACAGACGATCCTGTTTTTCTCCGCTCAGGTTCTCAATGCGCTGCTGGGTTTGGCGACGGCGTATTACCTAACCTCCGTGCTCGATGCAACAGAATGGGGAAGATATACCTTCCTGCTGAGCATCGTCACGATTGGTTCGGTGGTGCTGGATTTCGGACTGAATTCCGCGGCGAAACGGCTTTCCGCCATCGCGGGAGAAACAGGCGAACGAACCGTCGTTGCGTCGACATTGATGTTTGGACTTGCGCTGGGAATTCTTTTCGTCGCCATACTTGCCGGTTTCTCCCTGGTGTTGGATAGCATATTCACCAACCAGTCAGGAAGCGGGGCAGCGCTGCTGCCGATACTTCCCTTTGTTCTTCTTTATCCTGCGTATGAGAACATTCAGACGCTCGCGCAGGGAATGAACCGGATATCACTCCTTTCATTCGCGACGGTATTTCCTCGGATCCTTTTTCTCATTATGCTGTTCATGTATCCGGATTCAGTTCGATTGAGCGCGTCGACTGCGCTCGCGCTTTTTCTGCTTTCGGTATCCATCGCCACTGTAGCAGGAGCAGTGTATCTGAAACCGTCGTTCGAGCATCGCAGAACAGCCTTACGGAATCTGTATCTCGAAATCAGGGAATTCGGCATACATATGTATTACGGACGTGCCGTTGACGGTGTGATGAGCGGTTTCGACAGACTGATCATCACGCAGTTCCATGGCTTGCAGCCTACCGGGTTTTATGGGCTTGCGATGACGTTCGTTTCACCGGTTTCGATGTTCAGCAGGGCGCTTTCCGCGAGCGCGTTCAAAAGGTTTACCGTGCAGCCGTCTATTCCACAGAAAACGCTCTACATCAACGCAGCGGGAAGTGTCGCGGCGGGAATCGCGCTGGTCGCCGGCTGTATAACGCTTCTGCCTGTGTTTTTTCACCGGCAGTACTCGGACACCCTGAGCGTGTTGCCTTATCTCGCCGCCGGGGCGGTTTTGATGGGGCTGAATGCGCCGTATCATTCGTTTCTGATGGCAAAACGGGAAGGCCGGGCCTTGAAGATCATGTCCATTACTACATCTGGGCTGAATCTCGCGCTCTGTGCCTTGCTCATACCGTTTTTTTCCATGATGGGCGGCGCAATTGCGTTCATCGCGACGTACGGAGTGAACCTGGCGATGAATGTATATTATTACCGCAATGCTTTGCGGAGAATCGATCGGTCGGGTTCCGGACATGTCTGAGAGTTGTGGATGAAATTTTGCATTGCTTGGCTGAACGAAACCGACTACTATTGTATCTGGCAGCCAGCCCGTTTCCCCGGCGGCTCGATTCGCCGAAGGTACTATTCCCGAATGTCCGGTATATGATGGATAGCAAGAGCGGTTCGAATGAGAGCCGCTCGTATTGAAAAAACAATGTAATCGTTAACGCCGCCAATAGACCAATACTATTATGAGAACAGCAGGCATCATCCTTTTTCTGCTTTATGTAGGTGTCCAGGCGAACGCCCAGGAGCTTCGAGTGCTCGCTGCGGACGCCTCTGGCATCACCATCGAATACCGGCCGGAAATTCAGGCCGATATCTACCCCATCGGCGGCATTCAATACACGCATTATTCCATTGCGCAATCCGATTTGATGAACCCGATGCCTGGAGCGCCGATTCTTCCATATAGGAAAGAATTGCTCGTTCTGCCAGGTTTCAAAGGGCATACGGTTACCGTATTGCAGTACGACTACCGCGAGGAACAAGGGATTACCGTCCTTCCGGCGCCTTCTTATTTCACCGATCCTTCGACAGGCGAACAATCAGAGAATTTCCTGATCGGCGCTTCATACAATAGTGCCGGATGGCAACCGGCTCAGACTGCATGGTTGCGAGTCGATGGCATTGCGCGCGATAGAATTACCGGCAGTCTCTCTATCGCGCCGGTTCAGTGGGACGCCGCCCGCCGCGCCGTCAGAATCTGCGCCCGCATCGTTGTCCGCGTCGATTTCGGTCCCCTTGAACCTGGTATTCAACGGACCGGATCCGCTCCGGCGTTTTCTCTCCCGGCGCTGAACGCGCAGCAGGCATCGCTATGGACAATGGCGCCAAACGTTTCGCAGTTCCGCAAGAAGGCAGGCGCAACGCTTGCCTCAGGGCAGTGGTATTCAATTCCAGTGAAGGACTATGGAATCTATAAACTGACGAAATCATGGTTCCAGGAATCCGGAATCGACCTGACATCGATTGATCCGCGAACGATAAAACTGTTTGGCAACGGCGGTCGTGAACGAAGCGTTACTCCCGGCGGCGATCCGCTTGAAGGATTCAAGGAAGTCGCAATCGAGGTTGTAGGCGAAGCGGACGGTAGATTCGACGATGGGGATTACGTGCTTTTTTATGGTAAGTCATTGACAGGATATGACTACGATCCCGTCAAGAAAAAATATTCGCATTATATCCATAGATACGGGTTCGAGAACTCGTACCTGTTGACCTTCGGCGGAGCGCAGGGGAAACGGATCGGCGCCATCCAATCCATGAACGAACCTACAGCGATCGAAGCCGTATCTTTTACCGGCAGAGAATTTGTCGATCCCGAAGAAGTGAATATGATCGGTTCCGGAAAACTGTGGGTCAGCGGAAAAATGACACCCGGACTCGGCGGAGGCGGCAACAGCAAGACGTACGCCATGAAACTGGAAGGACTGATAGCAGGCGAACCAATTTTATACAGGACCAAATTGTATTCCCGTTCCGACAGAGGGACGACCAATGCATTCACTATTACGGATAATTCCTCCTTTATCGGCACTGTTCAGATGGGAACGGTGACATTCGGGACAGACGACAACGATATCGCGAGCGAACGGCAGGATGATTTCAGGAAAACGGTGACGATTCCCGACGGGCGCAGCGTGGTCGCTGTTTCATATTCCGCCAGCGATCCGGCGAAAAACCTCGGCGGCTATCTGGACTGGATTGAATGGTATTATCCGCGCCGGTTCGATGCTGTCGGCGATATTCTCTGGTTTAATGCTCCCGATACTGCGGCGACAGTTAAGTACACGTTGAATGGGTTCAGCATGAGCGATGTGCACATCTTCGATATCTCCGCGTACGACGATGTGAAGCGCATCGTAAATCCGGATATCAATGGGGGAACCGTCCGGTTCCAGACGCCGGCATACTCCAGTGTACGGCTCGATTACGTTGCCGTCGCCGCTCCGGCATTCCGGGTCCCTTCGAAAGCGGCGGCCATTGGCAATTCTTCTCTGCAGAACGTTTCCGAACAGGCAGATTTCGTCATCATTACAAGTCCGGAGTTTCTACCGGCTGCGGAGCGCTTGAAGTCGCACCGCGAACGCCCGACCTCGGACAGACTGATAACGAAGATTGTACCGCTCGGTGAAATCTATAACAGTTTCAATTGCGGAGTGCCCGATCCGACGGCGATAAGAAATTTCCTGGCTTTTGCCGCAACAAACTGGCAGGTCAAGCCCCGTTATGTTCTTTTCCTTGGAGATGGGAATTACGATTACAAGAATATCGTTACCCAGGAGAAGAACTACATACCGACGTGGCAATCCGAAAATAGTACAACGCTCATTCTTACATATCCGACCGACGATTATTATGTCCAAATCATCGGAGACGACAAAATCGTCGATCTGTGCGGAGGCCGAATTCCCGCCGGATCGACCGAAGAAGCGGAAGACGCCGTATCGAAAATTATCGCATACGAAACGGAAAGCTTTTTTGGTCCCTGGCGCAATAAAATAACATTCGTTGCCGACGATCATATCACTACAAAATCAAGTAACGAGTATTTCCATACAACGCAGTCGGAGACGCTCGCAACGGAACAGGTACCTGTCGCGATGGAGGTCGATAAAATCTACGCGGTTTCATACCGGACAGAAAATACCGCGCAGGGACGCCGGAAGCCCGATGCCAATAAAGCGATCATCGACCAGTTGAACGAAGGAACTCTCGCGATTACCTACACCGGACACGGAAGCGAATCGGTGTGGGCGCACGAACAGATCCTTGTATCCGATGTTTCAACGCCGCAGCTGGTCAATATGGACCGGTTGTCGTTCGTGAGCGCCGCGACATGTACGTTCGGGTTGTACGATGCGCCAAACGTCAAGAGCGGAACGGAGGAGATGATCATCCGTCACAACGGAGGAGCAATCGGTTCGCTGACGTCCCCTCGCGTTGTCTATGCAGAGCAAAATTTCAGGTTCAATAAGGAATTCCACTCCGCGTTGTTCATTTCCGGAAGGGAAGCCGACGGCAGAGCGAAGCGGATGGGCGAAGCGATCTGGAGAGCAAAGCAATACTATAATTCGGAAGCCGGATACGAGAAATTCCATCTGTTCGGCGACCCGACTGTCAGATTGTTGCTGCCGCCGTATAAAGTTGCGATAGACAACGTGTTGATCAACGGTCAGCCTGCGGCGGGGGATACGATTCAAATAAAAGCGCTATCGAAGGTTACCTTCGAAGCGAGTGTGAGGTACGCCGATAGCGCACTGGTGGAGCAATTCAACGGCGACGCTGAGGTGAGCCTGTACGACTCCGAACAGCGGGTTCCCGTTCCCGAATTCAGCAGTACATTCTACTACACAATCCGCGGTGGATTGCTGTACAGAGGGAAAGCGTCGATTCAAAACGGGAGATTCGCGGTGACGTTCATTGTGCCGAAGGATATCTCGTACGAAAACCAGCGCGGACGGTTGTCGATCTATGTCGATAATCAGAACATCGACGGAGTCGGCTATTTCGATTCCTTTAAGGTTGGCGGTTCGGATACAACGGGTATTGTCGACGGCGACGGTCCCGAACTGCAACTATTCATGGATAGCCGGACATTCGAAAACGGAGGAATTGTCGCGGAAGACGCGACGCTTCTCGCCGATGTCTTCGATCAAAACGGAATCAATACAACCGGACTGGGCATCGGTCACAACATCGAAGCGTGGCTCAATTCCGGCTCGCAAAGCATGATACTCAACGATTACTACCGCGGCGATAAAGATAGCTACCAGCGTGGAGCCGTCGAGTATCCGATGAAAGGATTGCCGCTCGGAAAGAATACATTGAAAATGCGCGTGTGGGATATTCTGAACAATTCCAATACAGCCGAGATCGAGTTTACCGTTGTGAGCAGTAGTCAACTATCGATCGCAAACGTGTACAACGTTCCAAACCCGATGACCGATGGGACGGTATTCACTTTCCAATATAATAGACAGGATCCTGTCGATGCCGAAATTAAAATCTATACGCTGCGCGGGGCGTTGATCAAGACGCTTGAACGCAGGAACATCACCGACCGTTTTGTCCGGATGGAATGGGACGGTAGAGACGCGGATGGAGATAAACTCGCGAACGGAGTCTATCTCTATAAAGTCGCGCTCCGCACGCTCGACGGCAGTTATGGGAGCGAAGCGTTCGGTAAGCTGTCGGTATTGCGGTAGCCGGAACGCCGCAATCCCGCAGGCGTTGCGTCCGGGGCACCAATCGCCCGAACGCAGCGTTTTGAAAAACGATTATGCAAGTAGTAACTTATTCAGTATTGACCAAATTATATGTCAGACGAGGAATTCATGCCTTTATCATCAAGACTTCTCTATTCTGCCCTCGGAATAGTACTGGTTGTTGCGGTTTGGCTCCCAAATCGCGCGGCTGCGCAGAGCTCTGCGAGCACAGCCGTTCCCTTTCTGCTCATCTCTCCTGAGGCGCGCACCAGCGGCATCGGCGAAATCGGCGTAGCAATCGCCGACGACGCATCCGCGGTGTTCTGGAATCCGGCGGGATTGGGCTTCCAGTCCGGGCAGGAAGTGAGACTGAGTCATTCCAACTGGCTGCCGCAATTCCAGCAAAGCGATTTGTACTATGAATACGGCAATTACAAACTCAATATCCCGGAAATAAACGGTACCGTCGGCGCAGCCTTGACATACCTGAACCTCGGAGAATTCGAACGCCGCGACGAAGCGAACAACGATCTCGGCAGGTTCAAGAGCTACGAACTTGCCCTCGCGGTGAGCTACGGAACGAGACTGGACGAGGATATGTCCATCGGCGTGGGATTGAAGCTGATTCATAGCTCTCTGTCTCAGGTCGGTACGGCAGAAGAGGCGGGTTCGGGAACCGCAACCACGGTTGCCGGCGATATCGGATTTTTATACCGCCCGTCGAAGTTCATCGTGCCGTTTACGGACGAGGATATCGGCAACCGGTTCGCATTCGGCGTTTCGATCATGAACATGGGACCGACTGTCTCGTATATCGATCGCGAACAAGCCGACGCACTCCCGACGACCCTCAGACTGGGATTCCGCTACGACCTCGTGCATGAAGAATATAACACACTTACCTGGACTGCCGATGCGGCCAAGTTGCTGATCAGCGCGGAAGGCGCCAAAGCCGACGATTTCTTCACGGCTCTCGGCAAAACCTGGGATACTCCCGACGGCGTCAGCGTGTTCAACGAATTCACATTCGGCACAGGTTTCGAGTACTGGTATGGAAAGATTGTCGCGCTGCGCGCCGGCTTCTTCCATGAAGATCCGAATCAGGGTAACCGCCGTTTCCTCACGTTCGGCGCGGGTATCCGGTATGATATCTACGGATTCGACT
>CAYPBB010000069.1:0-12342 GCA_964408855.1 uncultured Ectothiorhodospiraceae bacterium | reverse complement strand
AACACGATCTGTCTGTGACCACGCCGCCTGCCGAAGTAACCGGGGCAGTATTCACAGCGCTGGGTATCCCGCAATACGGTACCGCCGAAACGCAATCCGGCGGATCGGCGGGCAGAAACGGTCTTCTTGGAGCGCTCTTCCAGAATATGCTTCCCGTGATCGTCACAATCGGCATCACTGCCGCCGTCACCGCCGGGTATTTTATCCTCCGGGTTCAGGAAGGCGCGCCGGTTCAGTCGCTTACAGCGGAAGCTCCGGCAATGGGCGGAATTTCCGCGGATCAACCGGGAACGGCAGTAACGCCGGCAACAACGGAATCATCCATAGATAACGCAGAATACAATATCAACACGCGGCAGCCGGAACATACCGGAATTCAAGTATCGCATTTGGATGCAACCACTCGTCCCGTTCAGCCGGCGCCACCATCATATACCGGCGACGGCAATACGGACGTTCAACCAACAGTAGCGGAAGAAGGGCTTTCTGCTGCGATGCTTCGCGGAACGGCTGTTTCCGAACCGGTCTCGATCGAGCGTCAACTTCTCACTTCTTCGACCATTGCCGGATTTGCGCCGGAACGGTACAACGATATGTCCGCAATCCCGGAAGAGGTCCGGAACGCGTCTTTCCTGAGCGGAATGCCTGCCGAACAAACCCCGTTCACAATAGCAAACGTGCTGTTCCAACTCCGCATCATCGGCGTGAACAAGGAATTCCCTTCCCCCGGTCTTTCGGCTCCGAAACAGGGCTTGTTTAAAAACATGGCGGTCAGCGGAATGTACAAGCTCTCGGAAAACCATGCCGTCGGTGTGCAGTACGGACGCGAGTCGTTCGGCCGGGTATACTCGAAGCTGGTGCCCAAAAGCGTCAAGGAAGGAAAAGATCCCCTCGTCACCGGGACCGTACCCGACCCGCTGGTTCCCGACGATGCCGCCGATGCATTCATGCTGGATTGGGGCGGCGCGGTCTGGAAGATGTCGCTTCCAAACCTGAGTATCTGGAATTTGTTCTATCCGTACACCGAAGTATTTGCCGGCGCCACGAAGTTCGGTCCGACCGGACGAGCCATGATCGGGATCGAGTTGTACCCGTCGAATTCCTCGATGATCAACATCGGTGTGGAATTCACGTCGATGGCGTACAGGGTTGAACAGCGCTGGTGGGCGACCAACAAAGCCGGATTCAGTATGGGAATTGCGTTCACATACTAGTAAGAATTTCTCGATTTATCGAAATAGGAAATATCGGAAGGAAACCATGAAACAGGCTGCGTACTTCATCCTGATGATTGCCGCTGCATTGGTTGTCATTCAATGCTCCGACAGTTCGGATCAACCGGTCGCTCCGGCGCCGCATAAAACTCTCAATTCAGTCGATTCGCGTGTATTGCAGGCGAATAACGCATTCGCTTTCAACGTTTTCAAATCGATGTACAATGCCGAATCGGGGAAGAATCTTTTTATTTCGCCCCTCAGCATTTCGATCGCCCTTGGTATGACGCTCAACGGTGCGCGGGGAGAGACATATAACGAAATGCAGACCACGCTTGCGTTACAGGGATTGACGAACGAGGAAATCAACACTAATTACCGCCGTTTACTTGATCTTCTTCCGGCGCTCGATCCTGCGGTAGATATTGGGGTTGCGAACAGTATCTGGACCCGGTTGGGATATCCGGTGATGCCCGCGTTTCTGGAAATCAACAAAACATCGTTCGACGCGGTGGTCCGCGAAATCGATTTCGACGACGAAGGCGCGGCGGATATCATCAACGCCTGGGTGAACGAAAAAACAAGAGGCCGAATCGATGCAATCGTCGACAAGCCGATTCCAGCCTACGTGGTAATGTACCTCATCAATGCGGTGTACTTCAAAGCCGCCTGGCAGATTACCTTCGATAAGGAGCTCACAAAACCGGCAATGTTCAATACATTCGGCGGACCGCAGCGCAGCATTGACATGATGAGCCGTTCCGACAGCATGTTGTATTTCGAGAGCAGCACGTACCAGGCCGTTGATCTTCCGTACGGCAATGGAGCGTATACCATGACCATCCTGCTTCCAAAGGAATACGGTCAGGCGGCGTTCGATTCCATGATCGACGGATTGACGCAGGAATCGTGGACAGCTATAACATCCAGTTTCACCGATCAGAAGGTTGTTCTTTCCATGCCCAAATTCACGTTACGGTACGAAAAAGACCTGAACGATATTCTCAAGGCGATGGGCATGCCCACGGCATTCACCGCGGCGGCTGATTTCAGCGGCATCAATCCGGACGATCAGTTATTTATTAGCAAGGTGCGCCATAAAAGCTTCGTCGAAGTGAACGAACAGGGCACGGAAGCCGCGGCGGTCACATCCGTCGAAATCGGACGGACATCCGTCGATCCTGACATCTATTTCGTGACCCTCAATCGTCCATTCCTGTATTCGATCAGAGAACGCGAAACCGGCACAATTATTTTCACCGGCGCATTGATGAATCCTTCGGAATAGCAGGTCTCGCCGGCGCCGGAAAACCGGGGCGGGCGATGCGCCGGCAAAGGGGTAGTTCCCTTTTCGATTCCAACAAGGCTGCCCGAACGGCAGCCTTGTCAGTTGTACGGGTTGCAATGACGAGGGCCGGCTGCGAGGAACCAGCCACCCGCCATCCCTGTTTTATTGGGACACAGATCTGCCATCACAAACGAAGCAGAGGAACCGAAATGAACAAAAAAATCTTGATCACGGGCGCGACAGGCGCTTTGGGAAGCGAAGTGGTTCGGCAATTGGCTGCGAAAGGCGAGAACGTCAGGGCGGCGGTACGGAATCCTGTGAAGGCTCGAGAGATCGATTTGGGAGGCACACCGCTCGTTCACTGGGATTATCATCAACGAGACAGCTTTGAGCCGGCGCTGGAAAACGTAGACCGGCTGCTGTTGATTGCCCCGTCCGGTAGTACAATCGCCGATCAGGAACTGAATCCGGCCATCGATACCGCAAAAATCTCGGGGGTAAAGCATACCGTTCTCGTTACTGCGATGGGAGTTGAATACAACGACCAGGCGCCGATGCGCAAAGTGGAAAAACACCTCCTTGCGTCAGGACTGACGTACACGATTCTCCGGCCAAACTGGTTCATGCAGAATTTCGCATCCTGGATGGCGTCGACCATCAAGGACGGGGGTATTTATCTTCCTGCGGGCACGGCGCAAACGAGCTTCATCGATGTGCGCGACATCGCATCCGTCATTGTCAAGGTATTTTCCGATCATATCCATCATAACAAGGAATACACGCTGACCGGCAGCGAACCGCTCTCGCATGCCGACGTTGCACAAAAGATTTCAACCGCGGCCGGCAAGCCTATCGCATACATCGATCTCGAGGAAGGCAAATTCAAGGCAGCCCTTACGGCGGCAGGATTTCCGCTCGAGTCGGCGAATTTCATGGCGAATCTCTATAGCTTTGTCCGGGCCGGATACTCAGCGCCGGTTACCGATTCGGTAGGAAAAATCCTCGGTCGCGCGCCTGTTACGTTCGATACGTTTGCAAGCGACTATGCCGACCGCTGGAAATAAACCAGACTCCCTGCGAAAAATAAAAACGCCGATTCTAAAGAATCGGCGTTTTCTGTCGGAACGGCGAGATTTGAACTCGCGACCCCTACCACCCCAAGGTAGTGCGCTACCGGGCTGCGCCACGTTCCGTCCGACCGGGGTTTATTCCGGGGAAATCAAATATACGCAAAAATGTGGAGAGAACCAGAGGGAGGGAAAAAAATGAAACCGGCTTAACGCGTAGCGTGGTGTTGTTGTATGAGATAACGCTTCAATTCTCTATCGGTTCGGGGCGATCCAAGCACACCGGCTACGATTCTATCCAACTCTTCCTTTGGAAACACACTATCGCAAAAGACAAACTCTCCAGCATCAATCGCCGCTTTGATGGACTCTATCGTGACTAATTGAGCGTCAGCATAACTGATTACCGATGTATGCTCTATAAAAGTATGTTGTCCTTCATATTTCTTTAGAACGGTGGTTCGGTCCTTAAAATCCGCATAGGTAGTCAGGAATACGATCACAACCTCCGGCGGATCCCCAATAGGATTGGATGCAATAATGTAAAGATGCGAGCTCCTGGTATTTGGTCCCTGCCCGAAAAAAGTGTCGCCAAGTTTCCCCGTAAACGACGCCGCTACATTGTCTCCAATTGTCGCGCTGCTTCCATATCCGATTTGATATCGTCAAGATAATCTCCTAACCCGACATCCCGGAGAATCTCATCATACTCTACCGTTACAGAGGTGTTTGGATAGTGCTTCCCTTTCCACAACGGCAGATCATGAGCGCGTTCACGCCACACTCGTGATGGCTGGTTCCCGTATTTGTTTATTGCGATTTGTATTGTCTCTCGTTCGTACTCGGATAATACGTCCGGGACGACTGCATCAGTTTTAACTCTCACTGAGTACAGTCTCTGCGTTTCGATGGCCTGCATCCAGGACTGATGAATAAATGCTCCCTTGATCAAATCGTAAGTTCTACTAGGGAGAAGACCTTCGTTCATTGATACGTAATCATCGTAACATATCGGTCGTCCTGATCTCTCAAATGACGTTCGTTCGACGAGCCAAATCAGCTTCAGCAACGGATACCTATCCATCGTACCGCCGAAGTGTTCTAAGAGAATCACTGTGAGTTGGGTCGCTTTATCGGGTTTGAACGCTGGTCGTAACATATCTCCTCCACACTAAAATATATCCATACGTCTATCTAATGTCAATATCAACATGACGAATTTATCAATACGGCCATCTCCCCTGTTCCAATACCGCAGATTCGTCAATCAATCAATAATAAATGAAAACACGCCGGGAAAATCGAGAGATTCCGGCGCGTTACAATGTCGATGGATAGGTTTTCTACCCGCGGATACGCTCTTTCAAATCCCGCAGGAAGCTCCGCAATTCTACGAGGTGATCGCGGAGTTTGCCTTCCGGCTCGAACATCAGCATGGTTTGCGCCGGATTGGGCTCCTGCATTTGCTCTTCTTCCTGCAATTCTTCTTCTTCCATCGCATCGCCCGGAGTAAATGTTTTCAGAACCTGCTTCGCTCCCTCGATCGTGTATCGCTCCTCCCGGAGAAGTTTCTTGATAAAAAGAATCGTCTGGATGTCTTTGTTCGTGTAAATGCGGTTTCCTGCCCTGTTTTTCGCAGGTTTGAGCTCGTCGAACTCCGATTCCCAATATCGCAGGACGTACTGCTCCAGGTTGGTAATCTTGCTTACCTCGCTGATGGAATAATACAGTTTCTTGATTGAAAAGTCTTTCATGGCACTCACTGGAAGAACAATGGACCGCAATCAATCTAACTAACTGATTTTGAACATGCAAACCTATTTTACATGCCGCGTTGAATGAACTGACAACAGATAGCCCCCGAAAGTACAAGTACCTATTCAAGAGCTTCTCAGACGATGCATGAACACACCGGAACCTGTTTTGTGCCTTGCTCGGTATTGTTCCATCCTATAACTTGAAATACTGGAGAGAAACGCCCCGTCGATTCGTATTGTTGAAACTTACGGGCGTTCCGCCGGTATCACAAGTTGTAGATGTTGGACGCATTATGCCGCCGAAGAAACTGCTTTTCCTATCCCTCGTTCTCCTATTCCTGACCGATACAGGAACAGTCGCGCTCGCTCAGACGCAGGTTTCGAGCAAATTCCGGATTGCGCGGCTGAAATATGGCGGCGGCGGCGACTGGTACAACGATAACTCGTCGGAACTTAACCTGCTCAAATTCGTCAAAGAAAACACAACGATCGATCTCGAAGTGAAGACCGACGAGTTCGTGGAAGTAGGAAGCGAAAAGCTCTTTTCCTATCCCTTCGTTTTCATGACGGGACACGGCAATATCAATTTTTCCGAATCCGAAGCCCGTAATCTTCGCGAATACCTTGAAAACGGCGGTTTCCTTTATATCGACGACGATTACGGTATCGATCAGCCGCTGAAACGCGAGTTGAAGAAGGTATTTCCGGAAAAGGAGCTGGTTGAACTGCCCTTTACCCACGAGATCTACCATGCGTGCTTCGAGTTTCCGAATGGACTTCCCAAAATCCACGAACACGACAACAAATCGCCGCAGGGATTGGGATTGTTCCATAACGGCCGGCTGATTGTGTTCTATACCTTTGAATCCAACCTTGCGGACGGCTGGGCCGACCCGGACGTTCATAAAGATCCGGAACCGGTCCGCCGGAAAGCCCTCGAAATGGGCGCAAATATCATTGTCTACGCGCTGACCCACTGATGCGTTCAGGAATTGACTGAAAGGCTGCTGTTATGTCGAACGAAGAAAAGAAGTGGAACTACGAACGGATTCTCGACCGTATTTCCGATATCCGGTCGAGGGAAGAACAAACGTGGCTCATGCGCGGAGTTCTTCTCAGCCTGGCTGTATTTCTCGCCGTGGCACTCGCCGTGTCCGCAGCCGAAGCGCTGTTTCAATTCAGTATGGCGACGCGGGCGGCGCTCTTTTTCGCTTCCCTTACCGCGATTGCCGGATGCTTTGCGTACCTAGCGGGTCCCGCGTTGATGAAGAAGTTTAACCTCTCCACCCGTAAAACGTACGATGCTATCGCGCATCAGATCGGGAAGCACTTTCCGGAACTGAAAGACCGCCTGCTAAATGTTCTCCAGGTATACCGCGAACAACTGCAGACCGGCGCGCCGGGGTATTCACGCGAACTCATCGACGCCTCGTTCACCGATGTCGCGGCGAAATTCTCTGCGCTCGATCTTGCGCCGGTTGTCGACACCGTTCCGGTCAAGAAAGCAGGGCGGGTTACGCTGTTCGCAGCTGCATTCGCGTTTGCCGCGTTTGCCGCATTTCCGTCATCCATGTTCAACGCCGCCGGGCGGGTTGTGCAATTTGGCACCGACTTCACTCCGCCGCCGCCGTTCGAATTCCGCATCGAACCCGGCAACATCGAGGTGGTGAAAGGCGAGACGGTCACACTGCGGGTTTCGACATCCTCTCCATTCGATCCGGAAGTATCGATTTTTCTCAAGGAGGATGGTCAGGATGAATTCGACAATGTAGCGACGGTAAGAGATACCACGGGTGAGTACGTCTACGAAATCGACGGTATCCGCACTTCGATGACGTATTACGCGAAAGCATTGGGCTATAATAGCAAAGAGTTTGCGGTCAAAGTCGTCGACCGTCCATTTGTCCGCAATATGCGCGTGAAGCTGACGTTCCCGGGGTATGCCGGACTTCCAGAACGCTACCTCGACGATAATTCCGGCGACGTGACGGCGCTCAAGGGTACCCGTATTTCGTACGAACTCACGCTCAACAAGGAAGTGAAAACGGCAGCAATTGTAATGCAGGATAGCGCGGAAATTCCCGTTTCGCTCAGCGGCGCATCGGGAAAAGCCTCTATCCGCCTTATGCAGAACGGCAGCTATCATATCGAATTAGCCGACGAAGCGGGCATCCGTAGCGTCAACCCCATTACCTATTCGCTCAACGTCGTTCCCGATATGGCGCCTGCTATCGAACTTCTCGAACCGAATACCACAACCGAGCTCGACGAGCGGATGCGCGTTCCTGTCGTGGCGCGCATTTCCGACGATTTCGGATTCAGCCGCCTCGAACTGCACTACCGCCTTGCCGCTTCACGGTACGAACAGGCGCAGAAGGAATACCAGACAATCAGGATTCCGATTCCGCAGTATCCCCGCGGAAAGCAGCAGATCGAAGTGGAAGCTCCGTACATCTGGAATCTTGCCGGACTCAATCTTGTCCCTGAAGACGTGTTGAATTTCTATGTGGAGGTTTTCGATAACGATGCTGTAAGCGGTCCGAAGTCGGCGAGGAGTCAGACGTATACGCTGCGTCTGCCGTCGCTGGAAGAGGTCTATGCACGCGCAGACAAAACCCAGGACAAAGCGGTCGACGATCTCGAAAAGACGCTCAAGGAAGCCGAAGACGTGCAGAAATCGCTCGAGGATATCCAGCGGGAAATGAAGAAGAACAACGCGAACAAGCTGGACTGGCAACAGAAAAAGAAGCTTGAAGAAGCGATAAAACGGCACGAAGAGCTCCAGAAGCAGGTCGCCGAAGTAAAGGAACAGCTTAACCAGCTTACCGAAGACTTGAAAAAGCAGGACGCCATTTCGCCCGAGACGCTGGAGAAGTACCGCGAGATGCAGGATCTGATGCAACAGGTGCAATCGCCCGAACTGCAGGAAATGATGCGCAAGATGAACGAGGCGATGCAGAGCGTCACGCCCGAGCAGATGAAACAGGCGATGCAGAACTTCCAGTTCAGCGAGGAGAACTTCCGGAAGAGTGTGGAACGGACAATCGAGCTTCTCAAGCGTCTGCAGATCGAACAAAAAACCGACGAGATTGCCAAGCGCGCCGAAGACCTCGCGAAGAAGCAGGAAGATCTCGCCGAACGCACCGAAAACGCCGATCCGAAAAACCAGGAAGAATTGAACAAGCTCGCCGAGGAACAGAAGCAGCTCCAGAAGGACATGGAAGCGATGAGCCGCGAAATGAAGGAGCTTGCCGATATGATGAAGGAATTCCCGAAGGATATGCCGCTCACCGAAATGCAGGAAGCGCAGTCGGAAATGAACCTTCAGGAAATGCAGCAGCAGATGAGCGAATCGGCGGGACAGTGCCAGGGCGGTAACTGCAAGAAGTCGTCGCAGGGACAGAAAAAGACCGCGCAGCAGATGCGGAAGGTCCAGAAGAAGATGGATCAGGTCAAGAAGAAACTGCAGGAAGACCAGGACCGCATGGTTCAGAACGCTATGAAGAAGGCACTGGAGAATCTACTGGAGCTTTCCAAAAAGCAGGAACGCCTCAAAAACGATATCGCCCGGCTGCCGGTCAACAGTCAGCAGTTTCGCGACAAGATGGGCGAGCAGCAGCAGATCATGGAGCAACTGAACCAGACCGCGAACGACATGATGGAGCTGGCGAAGAAATCGTTCAACGTCTCGCCGGAAATGGCGCGGCACATGGGCGACGCGATGAAGAACATGCAGAAATCGATGGAGAGCATGCAGAACCGCGACAGCAAGAAATCGGGCGAGCAGCAGGGCGGCGCCATGATGGAGTTGAACGAAGCGGCGAAGGAAATCGCCAAGGGGATGAATTCCTCGAGCAGCAGTTCGTCCAGCGCGGGCGGCATGATGCAGCAACTGCGGCGCATGGCGCAGCAACAGCAGCAGATCAACTCGCAGATGCCCGATCCAGGCGGACAGATGAATCAGCAGCAGATGCAGCAAATGCATAGGATGTTGGCGCAACAGAAGGCCGTTCAGAAGAGTCTCCAACAGCTCAACGAAGAAGCGAAGAAAAACGCAGACGGCAGGAAGCTGTTAGGCGATATGGAGAAGATTGCCGGCGACATGCAGGAAGTGATCCGCGACATGCAGGACAACAATGTCAGTCCCGAAACCCGGCAGCAGCAGGAACGCATTCTATCGCGCCTGCTCGACGCCTCCCGCTCGATGAACGAGCGCGATTGGGAGAAGAAGCGCCGCAGCCGCACCGGCGAAGAACTTGCCCGGCGCAGTCCCGGCGAAATCGATCCCAACGCCCTCGATCCCAAGAGCGGACTGAAATACGAACTCCGCCGCGCCATGGAAGAAGGCTACAGCCGCGATTACGAAGAGAAAATCCGCCAGTACTACGAAGCCCTGGAAAAAACCCAGGGGCAGCTAGGGCAATAACATCTGTATTCCGTTGGGGCGGCCCCCCGCCTGTCCTGAGACCGGCACACGCCGGGCGAAGGGTGTCCGCCCACGGACGCGCAAGGACCGACAAGGACGCGCACGGACTTCCGATCTGAGTCGGGTGGCATACTATTCCTCCGTTTTCATCCAGGCTTTTACCCTTCTGTTCGTAACATATACGGATATGCGTTGTCTTAATATTAACGCTGACATTCCCATAGCCACACCACACTGAAAGGAAGTACCAATGATATACATCCGTACTATGCTTATTTCTATTTTTACTGCGGCACTCATTGCCCCGTTATGGGCGCAAAACACAGGCAAAGTGCAGTTCATCCATGCATCCGCCGATGTAAAGGCTGCCGAATGCTCCCTGTATTTCGGCGATACGCTGTTAACCGATCATTTTGCGTTCAGGCAGGCGACAGCGGCGTTGGAGGTCCCCGCAGACGAGTTCATCGCTTTCGAGGTTACTGATAACCAGGGCGGCTTCCCGTACAGGTCGCGAGTGAATGTGCAGGCGGGCAAACAACTGACCCTCGTACTGACAGGTTTACAAAGCGAAATCGATTATCTCCACAATCCCGAAGGCTGGTACACGTTCTTCCTGTTCCGTTTGCCGTTTCCCGACGATGTTCCAGCCGTCAGTCCGCAGACCCTGAATGTCAGGATATTCAACAGCGTCACCGATGCCCCGCGAATGGATTTCATGGTACGCGACGCAGGTCTGATGGCCGATTCGGTGCATTACGGACTGTTCTCCGAGTTTATCACCGTACCACCTGAAATCTACCTCATCGATGTGCTCAACACGGACGATCATTCCATTGTATACGGCAGCTTCCGTGTCGATCTAACCGGCGCGGCGGGTCAAACGGTACTGATTTCCGCCGATGGTTTCCTCTATCCGGAGAAGAATCAAAACGGCGCACCGCTCGCACTGACGACCGTATTCCCGAACGGGACAACCACCGTTGCGCAGTCCTCATCCGCTACCGGCATTGGTGAAGTTGTACCACAAGCGCTTTCGCTTCGTGCCTATCCCACCCCGGCATCGTCGGCGGTGACGGTGGACTACACGCTGGAGCAATCCGCCGCGACAAGCCTCGTTCTATTCGACGCGTTAGGTAGAGAGGTACTTTCCCTCCGGTTTGGAGCCGTGGACGCCGGTCCCCATGCAGCAACGCTCGATGTCGCCAGCCTCCCCGCCGGTATTTACACACTGGTGATGCAGTCCGGCAGCAGCATAAGCACTACCAAGGTGGTGAAACGGTAAAAACGACTCATTTTCGCGAGTTTCACAGGGCTGGCGTGAGCTGGCCCTGGGTTTGTAGGGGGGAGGGGAGCAGAGAGAATTGTGATAATCTGACTTTCATTTGTTCGCTTGGCGTGGAATGATTTATGGAAGCACGGAGACTATCTCTCGTTTTGACACAACCATCCTGTTTTTCAAACCCTTTTAATGCATCACCCACGTAAAAGTCTTAATAAACCCCTCTCGTTGATAATCACGACCATCTCTCCCTTTCAATCCCATCAATGGTAATCATCGATATTCCAACCTACAGTAGTCATACAATGCCGCCATATATTCGAATATCTTTTTTGTTTTTCTAAATTCCTCACCGCTTGTTTCACTTTCTTTCTGCATTTTTGTCATCAATGTTTTAAACACACTTTCCGCTGAATCAATACTCAACTGGTCTGACATATCACCGTAGTAGATTACATCTGACTCAATTGCCGAAGTTCGGCTTAGATTTCTGATTGTATTAACAGATGCATCCACAACGTAGGCAGAATCAATATCTGTGCCATCAAGTGTTCGTTGATACTCCGCCACTGACATCAGTGCATCAACTCCTTTCATGAGAATCGTAGCGTTGCAATCAGTATAATAATTTGTCACGTAGGAATTTTTATTCCGCCTTATTTCTCGAACAACTGCCACCATCGGCTTAATAACAGGCGTCATCATATCAGAAACACTTACGGTACCACACCGTAAATATGAATTCAACAATTCATACGCGAAATACCGTCCAAGCTCATTCAGACTGAATTCATCGTAAACCAGCATTCCCAATTTTGCTCCATGTATATACGAATTGCGGATTTCGTACATGTACAAAAATGCTTTCTCTACCCACTCCCTTTCATCCTTATTATAAATTCGCATTATCTCTAAATATCGCTGAATATATTCTTCTTTTTTGTATTTCGCTTTACCTTGCATGCCGTATGCGTAGTAAGCGAAGGATTCACAAAAAGCAATAAAATTCACGATATCGCCATGAGGTCTGTCTGATCTATTAATCATTTGAGACAAAAAATATAGCGAATTAATAATACTACCGTTTTGCCTCTGCAATATATTCAATGTATATAATATAGAATATTGCGTAAGTCGATAGTCTGGCAGCATATAATGCTCTATGTCCGATACAATTACCTTTCTGTGGAATTGAAGCACGCTTCCTTGCTTTGTCTTGTACACATACACCGTATTATTACTCATGGGGTTAAAAAAATGGTAATACCATGCGAAACCGGACCAAAAGTTAGGTTAAAAGGTCAACGTGAG
>CAYPBB010000068.1:0-12390 GCA_964408855.1 uncultured Ectothiorhodospiraceae bacterium | reverse complement strand
CGAAGGACCTCCTGAAAAACGACGGCGACTATACGGTGAATGTATCGATCGACGATAAGCCGTACGGCGTATGGAAATTCAGCGTGAAGAACGGGAAGCTGACGTATACGGGAAGGTCGGACAGAGCGTCCGCGAATCCGCTTTCGTTTATCGAAGGAGGTCTCGACGCGTGGTGGTACGAGCGTTCGAAATAGCGCAGCCGCACGCATAACAAAGTTCAAGGCTGATCCATCACCGTGGATCAGCCTTGCTGTTGCATAGAAGTTGAAGGCGCTATGGAACAGGGAAAATCTATTGCTCCTGAACCGGTCTATTGCTCCTGAACCGGTCTATTGCTCCTGCACGAAACGGAGCGCGGCATTGATTGCGGTGAGGAGTTGCGAAAGCTCTGCGTCGAATTCCATCATCTCGGTTGATATATTCTCGAACTGTTCGTCGAGGGCGTTCGAAAGCGCGGAGGCTTTTTGCCACATGGTTTTCGCACCCAGGTATCCGGCAACGCTTTTCAGCGAGTGAGCGATGATGTATGCGTTTTCGTAGTCGGCGGAATCGAGATAGTCCCGTATCCGCTGAGCGCCGTCGGAGTACTCGCGTATGAATTTCCCCATCATACGCTTGTAGAACGCCTGGTTGCCGCCGATGTTCTCGAGTGCGGCATCGACATCGATGCCGTTCGAAAGAAGCGGCTCCCGCCATTCCAAGCTCTGTCCGGGAACGGGAGGCGCTGTTCTGTCAGGGAGCGGGCGTTTTGACGGCGCCCATTGGACCAGGGCATTGTACAATTCTTCCGGGTCGACAGGTTTGGGGATATACCCGTTCATTCCGGCGGCAAGACACTTTTCGCGGTCGCCGGTGCGGACATGCGCGGTCATTGCCAAAATAGGGATGGAATTCTGCTCTGGATTCTGGAGTTTGCGAATTTCGCGGGTCGCGGTGAGACCGTCCATGACCGGCATCTGGATATCCATCAGTATCATATCATACTTGTTCTTCTGCACCTTCTCGAGCGCTTCCTTACCGTGCCACGCAATGTGTACGTTGACGCTCCATTTCTGTAGCAGCTCTCTTGCGACATCCTGATTGATAATGTTATCCTCGACGAGAAGGACCCGGTATTGCGAGAGATCTTTTATGGGGAGCCGTTGCGGCTCTGTCTCAGGTTGCTTGCCGGCCGGATGATCGATGCTGTCGAGAATTCCCCGCAACAGGGAATCGACAGTGACGGGTTTGTGAATTATTCCGGAGCATCCGGGATCGCATTCGATCTTGCCGGAGTGTGTTTTCAGGTCTGTTTGCACCATGAGCAGCATTGAAGGCGGATCAGTGATTGTTTGATGAATTCTTTGTATTGCGGTATTTCCGTCCCCGTCCGGGAGTTGCGAGTTGATGAGGACAAATGCATACGGATCGCCGGCCGATGACCGAAGCTCTGTCAGTGCATCGTCAATGTTTCGCGCAGTTTCTGGACGGAACGAGATTTGCGCCAGGTGTTTGCGGGCAATTGCCTGGAAGGGATGACTAGGGTGAACGACAAGTACGCGTTTTGCGCGGAATTGTTCCGGGAGTTGAGGCGTGCCGGTCTCGAATCTATCTTGATCGAATACCTGAAAGGGAAGCCGGAATGTAAACTTCGATCCTCGTCCGAGTTCGCTTTCCATCCATATTTTGCCGTCCAGGAGTTCGACGAGTTGCCTTGTGATAGCCAGACCGAGTCCCGTTCCGCCATATCTACGCGTGATGCTGCCGTCCGCCTGTGTAAACGCCTGGAACAGTTTTTCCCGGTGTTCTTCCGCAATACCGATTCCGGTGTCGGAAATCGTGAATTCCACGACAATTGTCTCGTCGATATAGGAGAAAATTTTCGCGGAGATGATGACTTCGCCTTGTTCGGTGAATTTCACGGCATTGCCCACCAGATTGTTCAGTATCTGCGTAAGCCGCACCGGATCGCCGAGTAATTGCTGCGAAAGCGTGTAGTCGATATCCGTAAGAATTTCGATTTGCCGTTCAGTCGCCTTCAGGACGGTGAGTTCCACCACGCGGTCGATGATCTGGTTCAGATGGAAGGGATGATGCTCGATTTCGAGTTTCCCCGCTTCGATTTTCGAGAAATCAAGCACATCGTCGATCAGATCGAGCAACGATTTGGCGGCAGCGTCTATTTTCTCGACATACTCCTTCTGTTTTGGCGAAAGATCGGTTGCGCGGGCGAGGTGGCTCATACCAATAATGGCGTTCATCGGCGTGCGTATTTCGTGGCTCATATTGGCGAGAAATTCGCTCTTGGCGCGGTTTGCCGATTCGGCGTCTTCCCTTGCTTTTCGCAGCGCTTCTTCTCGTTCCTTGATATCGGCAATTGGGATAATGACATCTGCGATGATTGAAGGATGTCCGTCATCCGTGCGGATGAGGAAGAAGTTCTCGATGGTTGGAATGCGGACGCCGTCGGTTCGAATCAATTCCATTTCGCCGGTCCATTGTCCGATACTGTGAAGCGCGGGGATGATTTCGCTGTTGATGCGCTCGATGAATTCAGGCCGGTAAAACGATTCAAAACTTATTCCGTGATAGCTCTCATCGTTTGGCAGGCCGAGCAACCGTTTCAGCGTGGGATTCAGGTAATTGATACGTTTATCGATCGACGCCATTCCAAAGCCGTGTCCGGATGTTTCGGCGAATCGTTGGAACACGCGAAGTTGTTCTTCGAGGTGTTTCCGCTCGGTGAGATCGATATGGGTTCCGATGATGCGGACCGGGATACCGTTTTCATCCTTCACCACCGTGCCCCGCGAGAGCACAAAGATCCAACGGCCGTCCTTGTGACGGATGCGGTATTCGTTTTCGAACCGGTCGATGTCCATGAAATCGGCGGGATCGGTGCTGAACGAAATTCTCTCCACATCATCCGGATGCAGGATATCCACAACGGTGCGAGGCGTGCTCGGAAGTTCCTCTTCGGAGTATCCGGCCATCGCGCGCCAGCTGGGGGAGAAGTACGCTTGTCCCGTACGGAGATCGCAGTCCCAGATACCGTCGTTCGATGCGGTAATGGCAAGGTTCAGGCGTTCTTCGCTTTTCCTGAGCGCCAGTTCAATCTGTTTCCGCAGCGTAATATCTTCGAGCAGCCCTTCGATGCATTCCACTTTGCCGTTTGCATCGTACACGAGCCTCGAATTGATTGAAATATTTCTGACGGAACCGTCGGGATGTACGTACGACGCTTCATCGGTATAGAACTTCCCATGTTTCATCAGTTCGAGTTTCATCGCGGAAATTTGCGGCAGGAAATCGTCGGTCCAATGAATCAGCTCAGAAGCCGGCTTGCCGAGCGCATCTTCGGGGCTGACGCCGAACATCGTCCGGATTCCCGGGCTGGCGTAGATCATGGTATCGTCGAGTGCGTGCTGGTACACGACGAAGTCGTCGCCGAGGTCTTCGATAAGTCGCCGGTAGCGATCGCGGCTTGAAAGAATATCCTGTTCCAGTTGGTGTTTTTCTGTGATATCCTGCACCGTACCGACAATCGTCGCCGGTTTGCCGCCGATGCTTTCGGCGACCTGTCCTTCGATTTTGATCGTTCTCCTTTCACCGTCCGGCCGGATAATCGAATGGATATAGGTGGCAACCTCGTCGGTCTGTATGCCTTTCTGTATACTGTCCGTCAACGCCCTGCGTTCTTCTTCCGGTACGAAGCTTAGATAGTAGCCGATGTCGATTGCAGGCTTCGCGCTCTGTTCGACGCCGAAAATCCGGTACGTTTCTTCGGACCAAAGAATGGAGCTATCCGTCAGATTCAACGACCAGCTTCCGACATGGGCAATACGTTGCGCGAGCCGTAGCATTTCTGTGTTGATGCGCAGCGCTTCTTCGGCCTGTTTTTTCGACGTTATATCTTCGCAGATACCTTCGCTGTACTCCTGCCCCGTTGCCGGATCGTGGACATAGTGAGTGCTGACCCGGATCGTGCGTATGGTTGAATCGGGATGGATGTACGAAAACTCCATGCCGTTCATCTGCCGCATTTCGGGGAGAAGGGAGAATGTCTCCTCAAGTTTCTTTCTTGATTCGGGGAGCCATTGTACAAGATCGAGAGCATTTGAACCGACGATATCTTCGGATCGAAGTCCGAATAAGGATAATGAGCCGGGACTGGCGTAGGTTGCGCGCCCCTGGAGGTCGTTCCGGTAAAGGAAAAACTGATCGCCCAGGTCCTCGATGAGATGTTTGAACCGGTCGCGGCTTTCTTCGAGTTCGCGTTCGATTTGTTTCCTGTCCGTAATATCCCTATGGGTGCCGATGCTCCGGATTTGGACGCCGTTCTCATCCCTGATGACGATACCGCGCGAAAGGACCTGGACGTAGTGTCCGTCTTTATGCCGCATCCTGAATTCCATCTCAAAGCGGGAGTTGGAAGGATCGTCGAATCGTTTCATCTCCTCCGCTACAATGGCTAAATCATCGGGATGCATGAGCGTCGCCCATACATCGGAGGAATTGTTGAGTTCATCGTCGGCGTACCCAAGCATCTCCTTCCATCGCGGAGAATAATAGGTCTGTCCCGTCGTAAAGTCCGTATCCCACAACCCGTCGTTCGATGCAGTCATCGCGAGCTGGAAGCGCTCCTCGCTTTTTGTCAGCGCAGATTGTAAGCGGTACTGTTTTGTGATATCCTCGCAAATTCCATCGATGTGTTCTGCGCCGCTTGTTTTGTCTCGCCAGATCTGGGCATTAATGCTCACATACCGTTTCGAGCCGTCGGAGTGGTAGAAGCCTTTCTCGATGGAAACAAGTTTACCCGTTGCCTTGAGCTTTTCATCGTTTTCCGTTGCCGTGTTTGACGACTCTTCGGTCCACCGGACAAGCGAGAGGTAGTGCTTCCCGAGCGCCAATTCCGGTTCGATGCCGAAAACCGTCCGCATACCGGAGCTCACGTAGGTTAGGTAGCCCTCGACGGTTGCGCGGAACACTACAAAATTCTCGCCGAGGTTTTCGATGAGCTGGCGATAGCGTTCCCGGCGTTCGTACAGTTCCCATTCGAGTTCGACGGCGTCGGTGATATCCTGAATCGTGCCGAGAAGCGTTACAGGTTTCCCAGATTCATTCTTGATGATCGATGCGCGGGAGTGGATGTACCTGACTTGTCCGTTCGGGCGCACAATCCGGTACTTTGCCTCGTAGTTCGTGCGGTTTTGTATCGCTGTGTCCCTGACGTGGAGCAGTTGTTGCAGATCGTCGGGGTGTACCGCCTTCAGGAACGATGACAGGGTAAACCGTATCTCGTCCGGTTGATATCCGAGAATCCGATACATCTCGTCAGAAAATGTCACCTCGTTGGAACTTATATCCAACATCCAGTCTCCGAGATGAACAGCTTTCTGTGTTGCGTCGATGAAGTCGCGATCATGCCGGAAAATGGATTTTGTATCTGTCCCTTCCGATAAACGCCGCACGACCGACAGGATTGCCTGCTGATTATGAATGATCACCACTTTCGCAGCGATTTCGACGAGAATACTTGACCCGTCTTTTGTTTTATGGATCGAGCGAAACTGTTTGTAACCCTTCTCCAGCATATTGCTGATTCTGTCTGCGTAGAAGCCATGCTGCGAGTCGTCGATCAGGTCCTGTACCTTCTTTTGTTTGAATTCTTCGATAGAAAATCCGTACACCTCGCAAGCTGTGCGATTGACCTCGAGGAACCTCCCCTCGGTATCGTGGAACATGATTGCGTCGCCGGCGTTGTCGAAAAGCAGCTTGTACCGGAGTTCCGTTTGCGTCAGTTCGTGTTCGATGCGGGCGCGTTCTCGGATTTCTTCTTCGAGCAACCGCTCGCGGTAAATCATCGTTAAATCAAGCCCGACGGAATCAGCAAAATGCTGCATCAACCGCTTCTGCACTTGTGTGTAGCGTCTCTCATTGCTGTTCAATACGCATATCGTGCCGAATACGACGCCCGTTGGGAGGATCAACGGATAACCGAGATACGAAAGAAATCCATCGCGAATTTCCGGAGCGTTCCGCCACTCGGGATCGCGCGACGCATCGAGTATTTCAAGGGCGGCCTGCGAGTCGATCACTTTCTCGCAGAAATGCCCCGAGGGGATCGAGAAGTGTTGACCCTGACTAAAGACGGCGTTTTGATGAGTGCTGGTAGCCCAAATCTCGATACTATCTGAATGGACGCGGGTGATAAGAGATATCTCCGCGCCGACTGTATCGACGATGGTATCGAGGATCGATTGCCACTTCATCCTGTAGATATCAGGAATCGGATCGACGTATTGAGACGATGTTTGAGCCTTTGCGGTCATGAGCCTACCTTCGGGTTAACCGTGCATTATTGATCGGGACCAATAACCCAAGTACCGGATATTAAACGTCAAATGTTCTGACGCTTTGCGTCTTTAAATAAAGAGTCGCATTGTTCAACCCTGGTTGCGTACATCATACATGAGGAAGGCGCTCCGGTATATGGCAACGTATGTAGTCAACCGATCGGACGAACAGAACGCAGTGTTTTGTGGCAATGCATACGGGGGAATATGCGTTGCCATTACTAAATTATCCGTTTTATCTTCATAAGCAAGTCATATCCTCAGTATCTGTGAAAAAACTTCACTACAAAATTACTGGTAGAAGCTGTGTCACATTCAGTGACCAGAATTAGGTATTTGTAACCTGCGTAAATACAAGATTTAGGACTATTATTTCTGTTATAGTTAGTCCGGACTCCATGCTTCATTTTCGTTGAATTCAGCCTCTTTTCATGATTGCGCGCGATTGTTGATTCAAGCGAAGAAAATGCCGAAGTGATAATGATTGGAAATAATGCTATACTAAATAGAATAATTATGCGAAATTACAACATAAGATGTTAGTATTGCCTAGGTGTAGAATCGAGATCGCATGGATCATCGCGGCGCCGCAATAGCCTTTCTCTCTTCTCTCAGCTGTTATGGGCAGGTATGAGCGCGAAGGCAATACGTGCCCGGCATCGTCGTGAATCGGTTCGTATCGTTACGTGTGGAAATGAATCCCGGCCTGAGCAGCGTACTTGAAGACGGAATATGCTATTTTAGAGTCCCATTATGCATGAACCGTTGGTACCCAATATGACGCAGACGACAAACGACGAATTCCGCACCGGCTATGCAGCCATAATCGGCGAACCGAACGCCGGAAAAAGCACCCTGATGAACGCCATTCTGGGCACTAAACTTTCCATCGTCACACCGAAACCGCAAACGACACGGAAACAGGTGCTGGGATTTCTGACGACTGATCAGTATCAGATGATCTTCATCGATACCCCCGGTCTCATCAAGCCGAAGTATCTGCTTCAGGAAAGCATGATGCAGGCCGCCCATCAGGCCATTGCAGATGCCGACGTTGTCGCCTTGATCCTCGATGTCAATAAAATGCTCGAGAAGGAACATGCGCTCAATCAGCCGCTGACGAACCTTCTTCAGAGTATCGGGAAGCCGGTGCTGGCGCTGATCAACAAGATCGACCGGATTGTGGACAAGAAAATTCTGCTGCCGCTGATGCAGCAGTTGATCGATACATCGCTGTTTGCCGAGATCATCCCAATTTCCGCCCTTAAAAAGAACGGCGTCGACGATGTCGTGCAAACGCTTGTAAAGTACTTGCCCGTACATCCGCCGCTCTACCCGGAAGACTACCTCAGCGATATGCCCGAACGGTTTTTCGTCAGCGAAATCATCCGCGAAAAAATCTTCGAAATGTACCGCGAGGAAATTCCGTACAGCACCGAGGTAGTAATTACCGAATTCAAAGAACGAGAAGAAGGCGGGGGAGCATTCATCGCCGCAGATGTCGTCGTCGAGCGCGAAAGCCAGAGGAAAATCATCCTCGGCGCAGGAGGCCAATCCATAAAGGAAATCGGTATCCGCGCCCGGAAGGATATCGAAGCCTTTCTTGAGAAAAAGGTATTCCTGGAGCTGTATGTCAAATACCGCGAAAACTGGCGCGATGATGCGAAATGGATCCAGCGCTTCGGCTACGGAGAGTAATCGAAACGAGAATCGGGCTAACAGACGCATGAGCAAGTCCAGAGGAGCGTTCAGAGTTCGCGACGAAGGGCGCGATGATGCGAAATGGATCCAGCGCTTCGGCTACGGAGAGTAATCGAAACGAGAATCGGGCTAACAGACGCATGAGCAAGTCCAGAGGAGCGTTCAGAGTTCGCGACGAAGGGCGCGATGATGCGAAATGGATCCAGCGCTTCGGCTACGGAGAATAAAGGAAACGAGCCGTTCGAGCCGTCAGATTTGAACAGTCTATTCCTTGGTGAGTTTCCCCAGTTTATACCGGAGCGTTCGTTCGGAAATGTGTAACAACTCCGCCGCCTTGCTTTGGTTCCCGCCCGATTCGGTTAACGCTTTTTCGATGAGGATGTGTTCAAGAAATTCAACTTTCTCGTTCAAATTTCCCAGTTCGAAAAGCCATTCACCGTTATCAGACACCTGCGCAGTTGAACGATTCAAGCTTCCGTGATCGACGATCGCGAACGGCAGGTCTTCGGTCGCGATCACATCCCCGCGCGTCATGACGACAGCCCGCTGGATGATATTCTCCAGTTCGCGGACGTTGCCCGGAAAGCCATAACGCAACAACACGCCGAGTGCTTCGCGCGAGATTCCGCGGACCGTCTTCCCGTTTTGTTCCGCGTAGACGGAAATGAAATGCTCCGCCAGCGGCGCGATATCGAGTCTGCGGTTTCGAAGAGGTGGGAGCTGTATGGAGACGACGTTTAACCGGTAATACAAATCTTCGCGGAACTCTCCGGTTTGAATCATCGCTTCGAGGTTGCGGTTGGTGGCGGCGATGATTCGAACATCGAGATCGATTGTCTCGCTTCCTCCCAGCCGTTCGATCTGTTTGAACTGAATCGCGCGCAGCAGCTTCACCTGAATCGGCTGCGGGATATCGCCCACTTCGTCGATGAACAGTGTACCGTTTTGAGCCTGCTCGAACTTACCGATCCGCCGTTGATCGGCGCCGGTGAACGCGCCCTTTTCGTGTCCGAACAATTCGCTCTCGAAAAGGGATTCAGGCAACGCGGCACAGTTCACCGTCACGAACCGTTCGTTTTTCCTCCGGCTGGCAAAGTGAATTGCACGCGCGATCAATTCCTTGCCGGTGCCGCTTTCGCCGAAAATGAGTACGGATGCCTGGCTGGGAGCGACTCGAGCCACTGTATTGAGCACCGACTCCATCTCGCCGCTTTGCGAAATCACATTGCCGACGGCATATTTTTCTTCAAGCTCGCTACGGAGCAGGGAATTTTCCGAAATCAGCACTGCGCGTTCTTCCGCGCGGCTGATGGAGAAGAGGAGTTCGTCGAGATCGATCGGTTTCTGAACGAAATCGAATGCGCCCATTTTCATTAAATGCACGGCGCTTTCGACGTTGCCGTACGCAGTCATGATAAGGACCGGGACGCTGGGTTGCGTGGCGCGCACACGTTGCAACACCTCTTCGCCGCTGATATCGGGCATTTTATAATCGGTCAGCACCATATCGAAATGCTCGCGCGCAAATCTCGCCGCGCCGCCGGCGCCGGAGTTTGCCGTTTCAGTCTGGTATCCTTTTTTTTTCAGGAATCCGGCGATCGCATCCGCCTGTGCGGATTCATCGTCAATGATGAGGATGGAAAAATTGTGCGTTGCGGACATCATTGGCTCCGGTTGGTTTCGTTGAGAGGCGGTAGTAGAACGATGAATTCCGTCCCTTTTCCTTCGGCGCTGTTTACCGTGATAATACCGTCGTGTTCGGTAATAATCTGATGCACGATACTCAATCCCATGCCTGTTCCGCTATGCTTGGTGCTGAAATACAGGTTGAACATCCGCGCCTGAGTTTCTGGATTCATCCCGTGTCCGGTATCCGCAATCCGGATGGAAACGGCGTTCGTCTGCAGCGCCGTTTCAACGGTCAGCATTCCGCCATCGGGCATCGCATCGAGCGCGTTTTGAAACAGGTTTAGCAATGCTTGCTTGAACGCGTTCCGGTCGAGATTGCTCCGGATTCCGGGTGCGCTGTCGATATGGAGCGATACGCCGGTATTTTTTGCCTGCGAGTCGATAACGGCAGCCGCTTCCCTGATAACAGCCGATACATCCGATGGTTCGCGGTGGAGCGCAGGTGGTTTTGCGAAATCGAGGAACTGCTTAATTATTTTGTTCACGCGTTCCACCTCGTTCCTGACGGTGGATGTAAGGCTCAGGTATTCGTCGCCGTCGTTTTGCGGGTGAAATTCGCTCTTCAGTCGTTGAGCGATGATGCCGATGGCATTCAACGGATTGCGGATTTCGTGCGCAACGCCGCCTGCAAGCTCACCCAGAGCTGTGAGGCGTTCGTGCCGGCGCATCTGTTCCTCGATGCGCTTTTCTTCGGTGAGATCGCGGACGATGGCGATGACCGATTCGATCGCTCCTTTCGGCGAGGCGATGACCGAGGTGCTGATACCGAGGCTGAGCTGACCTCCGTCGACGGGCGACAGCGAAGTTTCGATATACGGAATCGCCGTCCCGGTCTGCAGCGTGCGGCGCAATTGAAGGATATCGCCGTTCATGATATCCGCTTCGACGGGGAACAGTCTGCGCGCGGCAGAATTCATGAACAATACGGCGCCGGTTTCGTCGACTGCCACAATACCGTCGGCGATGTTTTCCAGCATGATGTCTGTGGATGTTTTCACCCGACGGTGTTCTTCCTGCAACGATGCAAACCGCTGCCTTGTCAAAAGGAAGCCGAGCACGAAAACGCCGAGAAGAAGCATTCCGGCGCCGACAAGGATAACGCGCTGCATCGCCCGCTGTTGGATTGTCCGGACGCTTTGTAGCGAAAGCCCGAGACGAGCCAGGTAGCGGGCGCTATCGCTCCCGTACATTACATGAACAGCTTCGAGGCTTTTCTCGCCTTCGTAGTCGGTAATTCTCGTAAACGCGCTATCGGTTGCAAAGGCGCGCGCAAGGAACGGATCGGCGTCGATTGGTGACATGCTGCGCACATTCCTCGACGCGGTAACGATCCCCGCTTCGTCCTGAAGTACGACATACTGAATGTCCCGGTTTTCGCTCAGGTTTTTCAACAGCGCACCGATACCGATTTGTTTGCGGTATTCCAGCAACAGATCGCTGCGGAATCCGGTTACGATGTACCTGCCGGGCAAAGAGCTTTTTGCGATAAGAAGGTAGTACGCAACGCTGTCGACCGGCGAAATGGTGCCCGGAGAGGCAATCCATTCAAGTTCGCCATCGCGCAATTCGCCGAAACTTTCGCCTAATTGGTCGACGGGCAGCGAGAACGGAATGCTCGAAACAAGAACAGCGCCTTCGCTGTCGGTCTGCGCCGCAAAACTGATCTCGGTTTCCTTCGCGATTCGATCGAACGCCGCCGCGTTCAAGGCGTTGTGCGATTCCGAGTGCCTGATGAGAATTGCCGCCGCATGCAAGTGACGGATGAGCAGGTCTTCCATCGTATCGTTGGCGAGCATGTACGATGCGCCGCCCTGAGCGAACATCTCGACGAGCGTTTTTGCTTCCGCGCGTTTGCTGGCCAGCAGATCGCTCCGGCTGGCGTTCACCTCGATGAGTACGAAAGCAAACACCAGCACCGCGAGAACGGTGGCGAGCGTGATGACGATATAAATGCGTCTCGAAATGCGTTTCAATTTCGTTGTTCCATTGTGCCGGCCGATGGGTGAATCTACAAAAAAAGACATGTATTTGGATAACCCGCCGGAGGGAAAGGTCACAAATACGGTGTTTCTTTATTGCCGTATAACTGATATGTTTATGCTGAAACAGGCTATTCGGAGGAAAGATGAAACAACGGAATTTGGCTTTTCTGCTGATGCTGTTCATGATCGCAGCATGTACCCGTCAGGCAGCGGATACAACCGGCATGAGCGAGGAAGACCGGAAAATGGAACGCGTTCGGATTGCATTTCTGGCGAGATATCCGAATGCGCAGATTCGTCAGTATATGTGGCTGAGCACAGAGCCGAATGAATATCAGGTAAAGGCAGTGGAATCCGCTCTTACGCGGACTGTTGTCATCAGGTCGGACGGCTCGATTCTCGACGATAAGGCGTTCAAACAAATCAGGCGCAACGAAATGCCCAAACCTGTCACGGCGTCGATCGAAGACCGATTCCCAGGAAAAAAAGTCTTTAATCCGAAACGCCTTCTTCATAACGGAAATCTGGAATACTATGCGGTTGTGGATATGAACGAATCCACATCTGGCTCAAACGGGAGAGAGGGATACAAACATCTTACGGAGGTGTACGCGTACCCGGGTGGGGCGATTCGAAATACCGTCTCGCACTGGAAAGGCGAACCCTGGGCGACGAAACTGTTG
>CAYPBB010000067.1:0-14366 GCA_964408855.1 uncultured Ectothiorhodospiraceae bacterium | reverse complement strand
AACCGCCGGACTCAGGACAGGCCCTTCGTCCGGCAACCGCCGGACTCAGGACAGGCCCTTCGTCCGGTAACCGCCGGACTCAGGACAGGGGGCGATGAGCGAGGAAATGTTGCGGAGTGCTTCTGCATACCCCAACGGCGTGGGGGTCGGCGATGACTGCGAACCGCAGGTGAGCAGGAATCACCGGGGGGACATATTTTAGATTTCCGGCGCTCGAAGACGCGCGTCAGTGTGTCTGCACCCGGCTACTGACGGGCCTTACGGCGCAGAGATGCCGGATCGAGTGTCTTCATCCGGTCTTGACGGACCCGGCATGAGGAGAATGCTGAGAAAAGGCGAGTTATTGAAACACGCGTTTCCTATCCGTCAGTACACCGCAGGCGGACAGATCAGGACAGGGGGCGATGAGCTGGATAAAAATTTTGACAAGCCCCTTTTCATGTCGAGTCCGCAGGACGAGGCATGAGCAAGGCGTCTTCGTCCGGCTCTGACGGAGGGCACGCTTCGTTTCTGAGCGCAAGGCGATAGCCGCAGTGCGAAGAAATACGGAGCGGGGGGATTACAAGCCAGTCGCAGGCCTCAGCCGGTCCGCCGCGGGCGGACTGGTGAAGGGTGTCTGTCCCCCTATTAGGGGGACGGTAAGACGCGAGTAATGCTTGTTCAACACGCCGCCGCCCTTGATTCCCACGCAACCATTCGGTTTATTGCTTCGTAAACGCTATTAGAGTCCGTTATTATGACATTTGCAAGCTTCCTTATGGAACTCATTATTATCGTCGCGGTTGTGCTGACTGCCGCCTTTCTCTTATTCCTAAAAAATCAAAACGAAGAAGAACAGAAGAAAAAGGAAATCGCCGACAAGCTCGGCACGGACGACATTCTCCCCGGAGGCAATCTTCTCAAAGGCTATCCCGGTATCGAGAAAGAGCTGTTCGTCAAGGTGGCGATTTCGCAGGGCGTTTTTCATATCGTATCGGATAACACCGGCAACGAGGTGGGACGCATTCCGCTGCCGGATATCGCCGATATTCGGATCGCGGACAAAAGCTTCATGACCGAACGCGTGACGCTCACGCGGTTCCATTTCATGGGGATGTGGGCGTTCTTGATGAAAAAGGAAACCCCGGTCGAACATCTGTTCCTGACTATCGTCTGGCGTCAGAACGCCGCCGAATACAGTACCGTGTTCGAATTTGGCAGCGCGGAAGAAGCGCAGACAGTGGCCGAAGCGCTTCTCAACGCAATGACGGCACTGCGGAGCGTTGTATAACAATTGCCGCACAACGGCAGTATATAGACAGCATTACCCAACATCTTCATAAGGAGACGCGCATATGACCGGCATGGAAAGCGTTTTGGTATTCGCTGCTATCGTCGCCGTGGTTATTGCGGCGGCAATCATTGTCTTTATTCGAAAAAATACGTCGGACGACAGGGAGGCCGATAGCGCCTCGCCCGCGCCGGAAGAGGAGGTCCCTATGTCCGAAAATGAAATCCCCGCCGAGGGCGATCCTATCTACGTCGAAGCCACGCAGCCGCCAACCGGCATCCTGCTGGCGGGGTATCCGGGTATCGATACTGATATTGTCGTCGCTGTGTCTATCGTGGACGAAGCGGTTGTGCTGGAATCCACCGGCACAGGCGGTACGGTGGGACGCATACCGGTGAAGGATATCTCAAAAGTAATATTGATCGATAAGAGTCACGAAGAGTACGGTGTTACGACATCGCGGGTATTGATGATAGGCGTGTTGTCCGCGTTTTTCCCGGAGAGGTATATAATCGATTCCTTCTTCGCCCGCATTACATGGACGTTCGAGGGCACGCGCTACGAGACGGTCATTGCTTTCGACAATGCCGAATGGGCGAAGGGCTTCATCGACGCTCTCAACAACGAGCGCGCAGGACTATCCTGATTAACGCAGAGGAGATTCTTATGGAGTTTACAGTATTCATCATCGTAATAGTCGCATTAATTGGGTTTTATTTGTGGTTTAGCGGTTCGCGGTTGATGTGGGATGAGCGTACATCAAAGAAATATCTCGAGCGCCTCCAAGCCGGCATGAATGATTCAGGCGCGGCGGTTGTCCCAGCAGGACGGCTTATCTCAGGTATGCCTGATATCTTCAAGGAGCACGCGACGGCATTCGTCATCGACGATAATACGATTCACATTCACGATACGGTAACGGAGCTAAAAATCGGGGCGATCCCGCGCGCCTCTATTACCGGGGTGCGTATTCTTGATGAGAGTTTTCACCTTGTGGATATGAGTCCCGCACGCATGCAAACATACGGGGAATGGGCGATGATGTTCCCCAAGCACCGCCTGCTCACGCATTCCTTCCTCTGCATCTCCTGGCAGCATAACAACGTCCCCTGCGAGACGGTATTTGAGTTCACCACGCGGGAAGAGGCGGAGAGGGCGAGGGAGGCAAGCAGAATATAACTTCAGTCTTCGAAGTCGTTAGTGCATAAAACAGTACTATGAAAACAAAAATCCCATCAGAAGAACTGCCATTGTAGAATCTAAAATAACAGAGGACCCGGTCATGGAAATCGAAGTTGCGTACATTGGCGTAATTGGCACTGTTTTGGGCGCAATAGTCGGATTCTTTCTTCAGGAATGGAAATCGCATTGTGAACGTAAACGCTTAGAAGAAAATGAAATCATCAAAATAAATAATTGGCTTAAAGCAGAATTACGGCAGAACCGTGATATATGTGCACATAACAAACGAAGAATTGATGTATTAATTACCATGCAAACATATCCTTCCTGGATACGTTTTGAAAATCAAGTCGGGCGTCTGTTCATTCAGTCTTTCGGCGGAAAGATTTCTGAAGAGGTCGCCTATTGTGTAATTGACTATATAGTGCAGGTAGAGCATGTCAATAAGCAACTTGAACTATGCATGATACCCTATGCGAATTCATTAGAAACAGAACGCTCTAAGCATTATATAAACCTCTTAGGCGTAGTATCGTCTGACTATCTTAGCAAGAAAGATGGAACCGGTATATTAAAGACCTTCGAAAAAGTGGAGTCAGCTATTCAATTTCCGTTGTCACTGGATAAACGTATCTCGAAATAGTGTCAGATTGAATCGCTCTCAAACTTGTAGGGGCAGACCCCCGTGTCTGCCCGCTTCGCTATATAGTATTAGCATGTTGCCGAGGGATGTCCGTCTGAGACGGATGGAAGTTTCGTTCGTTCTGAGACAATTCCCAATCAGCAGCGCGAGATGGGCGCACACAGGGGTGCGCCCCTACAGTAAAGGGTCTGGACTCAAGACACAAAGTGTAGGCGTACAGCTTTTTCAACACTCTGATGTAGCATCGCAATTTCTAGATTCAAAAAATCGCCAACTCCTAAAACTGTAAAGAAATTATACATCAAATTTCTTTACACCCCCTATCTCTCTCTGTCACAACGGCTTACGGGGAATCGGAGCAAAGGGTGTAAAGCGTACAGAAATTTTACACCCCGGAAGGGGGTAAAGTGTAAACAAACTGTACGTATGGGAGGTGTAAAAAATTTGTTGGGGCGTAAAAAAAATTTCAAACCGCCGATTCTCTGTCGCCTGCCATACAAAGCTTCGAAAAACGCTTAAAAACGCCGTATTTTAATAGCGGACCCGCCGGTCCGTAATTTGGCACTGCAATTGCACAGTAATTTGACAGTTGAAGACATACGGAAATTCAAACCTTTATTTCTTAATTTTACAGGAGCACAACATGGAAAAGCGCGTATTCTTGATCGATGATGAAGCATCGCTTCGGCGGACTGTTTCTATGGGTCTGATGCAGAAGGGCTACGATACCGAGCCGTGCGAAAGCGGCTTGAAGGCGTTGAAAACCCTCGAGACCTATAAACAGCATCATACGAGTCCCGATTGCATCGTGCTGGATGTCCGCCTCCCGGATATCGACGGAATGAAACTGTTGCGAGTGATCAAACAAAACTACCCGGATATCCCTGTTATCATGATTACAGGTTACAGCCAGGATATGCTTCAGGAAGAAGCGAAAGAAGAACGGGCAGACGCCTATCTCGAAAAGCCGTTCTCCATCGACGAACTGACCGCCATTATCGAGGGTCTTCCCGAGCAGGTGAAACTGCCGTCGCAGAAGCCCGAGCAACCGGCAACCGTCAGCGCCTACGCACTGCTCCGCTTCAACGACAGCGCAGATCTGATGCAGATGTACAACGACATGTATTTCAACGAGCATGTACTCTATTGCGACGCCACCAAGGGCGAGTACGACCTCATCCTGCTCATTCAGGCCGATTCGATGAAGAGCATACAAAAGATAGCCGAAGAACACATCATGTCGCGCAACGCGTTCGCGGAAATCTCCCTTATGCCCTGCGAAACCCCGATCATCGAAGAGAACATCAACACCATCATGCAGTCGGTCGATAAGGCGCTGGGCCGCGACCGCGCGGAAAACACCGGCGAAAGCCAGCGGTCGTTCCGTTCGGGCGCAAGTTCGTACGTGTTCCTGCAGATCGAAAAGGAAAAGTTCGAAACCCTGTACCCGACCCTGTACCTGAACGACAACGTGGTGTACTGCGACTATACCAAAGGCAAGTACGATATCGCCCTGCTCGTGAAAGGCACCAGCTTCAAGGATATCGACTCGACGATCAGAACCCAGATCAAGCCGCTCGACGGCGTGCTGAAAATCAAGGAATGTCCGATTATCAACTTCTTCGAGAACTAACAGTTTCACTCGAACTATACATTCATTAGAAAGGTCCGTGCGTTATGAAGACCAATGGCGAAGCGACACAGAAGCAGCTATCCGGCGGAATGTTCGGGTTCAAAGTCGACCTCTGGAAATACGAAGGCGAGCTCGGGGCATTGATCCCCCTCCTGCAATCCGCGCAGGATACCTACGGGTACATCCCCGAGACCGCCATCGACCACATCAGCGAAATAGTGGGCATCCCGCCCGCGGACATCTACGGCGTGATTACGTTTTACTCGCAATTCCGCCTCAAGCCTCTCGGGAAGTACATCATCAAGGTCTGCGACGGCACGGCGTGCCATGTGAATGGTTCGAAAAACCTCATCAATACCATTCAGGACACGCTCGGTATAGGACACGATGAAACCACCGACGATGGGTTGTTCACCCTTCAGACCGTAGCCTGCCTGGGCTGCTGCAGTCTCGCGCCCGCCATCGTGATCAACGAAGAAACATTCGGACGCCTGAATTCGAAGAAACTGCAGAAGATTCTCAAGGAATACCAGAAGAAGGCGGAAAAGGAAAACACCGTTGAAACGGTAACAACGTAATCACGCACAGGAGCTTCGCAAATGAAAACTGTAAAAGTAGGGCTGGGCACCTGCGGCGTGTCCGCCGGAGCGGAAAAAGTCTATCTGGCGCTGCAGGAAGAACTCAAAGCGCATAATATAGAAGTAACGCTCATGGAAACCGGCTGTATGGGGATGTGCTATCACGAACCCCTGGTGGAAGTGAGCAACGGGAACGGAACACCATACCTCTATGGCGATATGACGGTAGAGCGCGTCAAGCGCTTTGTCGACGAGCAGATTCTCGCCGATACGCCGATTCCCGACTGGATCATTACCGGTCACCATGCCACGCCTGACGATACGTTCCTGGATAAACAGAAACGTATCGTGCTGCGCAATTGCGGCATTATCGATCCGAACAGCATCGACGATTATATAGAGTCGGGCGGCTACCAGGCGATTCAGAAAATCCTTAAGGGAATGTCGCCGGAAGAGGTTATCCAGACCATACTCGATTCGGGTCTTCGCGGACGCGGCGGCGGCGGATTCCTTACCGGCATGAAATGGCGTTTCGCGAATAACGCCAAAGGCGACAAAAAATACGTGATCTGCAATGCCGACGAAGGCGATCCGGGCGCGTTCATGGACCGCTCGGTGCTGGAAAGCGATCCCCATGCCGTTCTCGAAGGCATGATTATCTGCGGATACGCCATCGGCGCGGACGAAGGCTATATCTACGCGCGCGCGGAATATCCAAAAGCGGTGAAGCGTCTCAAGGCCTCCATCGCGGCGGCAATGGAACGCGGCTTCCTCGGGAAGCACATTTTCGGCTCGGAAATGAACTTCAAGATCAAGATCAAGGAAGGCGCCGGGGCGTTCGTGTGCGGTGAAGAAACCGCGCTCATCAACTCCATCGAAGGTAAACGCGGCACCCCGCGCTTCCGTCCGCCGTTCCCGGCGAACAAAGGTCTGTGGGGCAAGCCGACGAATATCAACAACGTGGAGACCTTTGCCAACGTACCGTGGATTATCAATAACGGCGCGGAGGCGTTCGCCGCGATGGGCACCGAAGGCAGCAAGGGCACGAAAGTGTTCGCGCTTGCCGGCAAGATTGCACGCGGCGGTCTGGTGGAAGTGCCGATGGGACTCACCATCAACGAGGTGGTGTACGATATCGGCGGCGGCATTACCGATAACAAGAAATTCAAAGCCGTGCAGATGGGCGGTCCCTCGGGGGGATGTATTCCCGCCGCGATGGGCGATCTGCAAATCGACTACCAGAACATCCCAAAGACCGGCGCCATCATGGGATCGGGCGGTCTCGTCGTTATGGACGAAACTACCTGCATGGTCGAGATGGCGAAATACTTCCTGAAATTCACGCAGGACGAAAGCTGCGGCAAATGCACCTTCTGCCGTATCGGCACGAAGCGCATGCTCGAAATCCTGGAACGCATTACGGACGGCGAAGGGAAGGAGGGCGATATCGAGCTTCTCGAAGACCTCGCCTACAAGATCTGTCAAAACACCATTTGCGGCTTGGGACAAACGGCGCCAAATCCGGTGCTGACCACCATCAAGTATTTCCGCGAGGAATACGAGGCGCATATCAACGAAAAGAAATGCCCCGCCCATAGCTGCCCCGCCCTGCTCACCTACAGCATCGATGCCGATAAGTGCGAAGGCTGCATGATCTGCGCCCGCAACTGTCCGACCGACGCTATCAAGGGCGAAAAGAAAATGGTGCATTACATCGAAGACGGCATTTGCATCAAGTGCGGCAAGTGTTACGACGTCTGTAATTTCGACGCAGTGATCAAGAACTAGTCTCCGGAGCTCCGTAATGGATAATTTCACAGTAACAATCAACGGCCAGCAAGTGACCGCGAAGCCCGACCAGACCATTCTGGAAGTGGTTCGCGAGCATCAGATAGACAACATTCCGACCCTGTGCCACGACCCGAAGCTCCCGCCGAACGGTTCCTGCTATCTCTGCGTGGTACAGGTCGAAGGTATGAACAAACTCATTCCGTCCTGTTCCAGTCCTATCGCGAACGGAATGGTGATTACCACCGATAACGAGAAGATACGCGGCGCGCGCAAAACGGCGCTCGAACTGCTGCTTTCCAACCACTACGCCGACTGCCTCGGACCCTGCCAGCAACGCTGCCCGGCAGGCGTCGATGTGCAGGGCTACGTGGCGCTGGTTTCGGTAGGAAAGATCGGTGAGGCAATCAGGCTTATCAAGGAAACCAACCCGCTGCCGCTCGTCTGCGGGCGCGTGTGCGTGCGCGACTGCGAAGTCGGCTGCCGCCGCAACCTGGTGGACGAACCCGTGGGCGTGGATTACCTCAAACGCTACATCACCGATCTGGATATCGACGATCCCTGGACGCCGGAACTGCCCGCGAAGAACGGCAAGCGCATCGCCGTCGTCGGCGGCGGTCCGTCCGGATTGACGGCGTCGTATTACCTGCTCCGCAAGGGGTACGACATCACGATGTACGAATCCTCACCGCGTCTCGGCGGCATGTTGCGGTACGGTATTCCCGAATACCGCCTTCCGAAAGAAAAGCTCGACCGGGAAATCGGCTGGATCACCGACCTCGGCGTGGACGTCCATACCGGCGTGGCGATTGGGAAGGACCTTCCTCTCAGCGAACTGATCGGCGGCAAATTCGACGCCGTGTATCTTGCCGTCGGCGCGCAGAAAGCCAAAGCCATGCGCATCCCGGATGAAGAAACGACACCGGAAGTTCTCGGCGGCGTGGAATTCCTCTATCAGGTGGAAAGCCAAAAGGAAGGACTCGTACACGGAAACGTTATCGTGGTCGGAGGCGGAAATACCGCCATCGACGCGGCGCGCACGTCGAAACGAATGGGCGCGAACGTCACGCTCGTGTACCGGCGCACCCGCAACGAAATGCCCGCGAACATGATGGAAATCGTCGCGGCAGAGGAAGAAGGCATCGATATGATCTTTCTTTCCGCTCCGGTCTCGATAATCAAGCAGGACGGCAAACTCAAGGCGCTGCGCTGCAACCGCATGGAACTGGGCGAGCCCGATGAAAGCGGACGCCGCCGTCCGGTGGAAGTGCCGAATTCCGAGTACGATATCGACTGCGATTTCATCATTTCCGCCATCGGTCAGGACAGCGACCTTACCGGCATCAAGGATATCGAAGACCTGAAGGTCACGAAATGGAATACCATTACCGTGAACGAAGCCACGATGCAGACGTCCATTCCGAAGGTCTTCGCCGGCGGCGACGTCGTGACGGGTCCCTCGGTTGTTGTCGAAGCGATTGCCCAGGGCAAGATAGCGGCGGATTCGATAGACGAGTTCCTGACGAAGGGAACGGTCACGCCGCGTCACAAACCGTTCATCAGCCGGAAAGAAGTATTCGGAAGCATGGTGGAAGAAGAGTTCTCGGAATTCGATAAAATCGACCGCGAGAAAATGCCGGAACTGCATCCGCACGAGCGCATTCACACGTTCGACGAAGTGGAACTGGGCTTCACGGAAGAGCAGGCGCTGCACGAGGCATTCCGTTGCCTGGAATGCGGATGCACGGAGTTCTTCAACTGCGATCTGCAGAAATACGCCACCGAATACAATGCCAATGTCGCCAACTTTGCCGGCGAAGTGCGCAAATACAAGATCGATAAACGCCATCCGCTTATCACGCTCGACGCCAACAAGTGCATTGCCTGCGGTCGGTGCGTTCGCACCTGCGCGGAAGTGCTCGACGTGGCGGCGCTCGGATTCGTCTACCGCGGATTCAAGGCGGTCGTGAAGCCGGCGATGGAAAAGCCGCTTCTCGATACCAACTGCATTGCCTGCGGAAACTGCATTGCAACCTGCCCGACAGGCGCAATTGCGGAACGCCTGCCGTTTCCGAAACCCGGTCCGTGGAAATTCCATACCGTGGAATCGGTTTGTACCTTCTGTTCTCTTGGTTGCAAGATCGAATACAAGGTGTTCGAGGATGGTCTGTTTACGGTGATCAACAACGAAAACGAAAGCCATAACAACGGCTACCTGTGCGCCAAGGGCAAGTTCGGCTACCATTATATGGTCGACAAAAATCGAATGCTGACGCCGAAAGTCAATCTCGGCGGTATGTTCGAAGACCTGACCTGGGACGAAGCGCTCGGCAAGGCAACCGACCGGCTGAAGGATATCATCGACCAGTATGGTCCCGAATCGGTTGCGGTGTTTGGTTCGCCGCGCATGTCGAACGAAGAGCTGTATCTGCTGCAGAAATTCGCCCGGCTCGGCATCAAAACGAACAACATCGCGAGCTTCAGCCATTTCATGAACGGCGTGGAACTCGATGCGCTCACACCGATGCTCGGACACACCACATCCACGGCAACGCTCGACGACCTCGATCATGCGGATGTCATCGTCGTCGTGAATTCAGACCCGTTCGAAGAAAACCTGATCGCGGCATTGCGCATCAAGGCTGCGCAAAAGAAAGGCGCGAAGGTTGTCCTTGTGAGTTCGTTCGAAACAGGTATGAGCAAAACAGCCGACCTTTGGATCGACGCAAAGCGCGGAACGACGGGCGTTCTGCTCGCCGCCGTCGCGGCTTCCGTCGCGCCGAACGAACCGTTCATCGCTGCACAAACGGATGGGTATAAAGAATTCCGCGCGAGCGTGGACGGTCTCGATCTGGAAACCGCGGCGAATATTTGCGGCGTCGATGAAAAAGCGCTCGGGACGTTCGTATCGGCAATCGGTGGAACGGATACCAATGTCGTCTTCGTCTACAATATCGATTCGTTGTGGGAGAAGTCTTCAGGCGATCTCAAGGCGATCGGCAATATCCTTTTATCGACGGGCAAGATCGGAATGAAAGGAAACGGCGTCGTCATACTCCGCGACTTTACGAATTCGCAGGGTTTGCTGGATATGGGCGTCGATCCGATGGCGCTGCCTGGAGGCGTTTCGTTCGACGACGCGAAAGGCGTGCAACGGATTGCCGCGCATTGGGGTTGCGATTCCTCGGCATTGAAACCGGTCGATCTCAGGGATGCATTCGAGCGGGAAGCGATCAAAGCCGTCGTTTTCTTCGGCGAAGACCCGCTGAAATCCCCGGCGAATCGGCGGCTGTTCGCGGGCGTGGAATTCATGCTCGTTGCAGACCACTTCATGACCGATACGGCGAAAGAGGCGGATATGGTGCTGCCGCTTTCCACACCCGCGGAAACAAGCGGTACATTCACCGCCTGCGACCGGAGGATTCAGCGGAACAACAGCGTCGCCACCCCGAAAAACGGACTGGAAACCTGGAAGGCGCTCGTATCGCTGCTGAACCGCTTCGGCGTCGAACAAAAGGACGATACCGTAGCGGAGATTACGAACGAGATTGCCGAGGTGAATACCTATTACCGCGGCGTTGCTCCCGGCACGTTCTGGGGCAACGGTTTCATGAAGGGTCCATTCGAAACGCCGGACGGCAAAGCGCATTTTGCCGCGTTTTCGTTCGATGTTTCGCCCCTGAACAAAATGAAGCAGGATTATCTCGCTTCAGATTATTACTTTACCGACCATGTCAAAAGGTTATTGATGATTTAACCTGAAAGGAGCCTCTATGGCAGGGCAGGCGCATGGCGCGGATTCCGAACACTATCTGAAGCTCGAACACGAGCTGAAGGAGCGCCTGAAAGAACTCGAGTGTCTTTACAGCGTGAGTTCGGAAATCGAATCCGGGAAGCACCTTCCGGAAATCTTTACGAACGCTACCGAGCACCTGCTGGTTGCCTTCCAGTTTCCCGATGCGACCGTCGCGTCGATATTGTTCGACGGAATGAAATACACGTCGAAACAGTATAACGAGCAGGCGGTCCGCGACCGGTTGACCTCCGATCTTATCGTCAATGGAATAAAGCGCGGCGCCGTGTTTGTGGGTTACACAACAGGCGCCGCGTTTCTCGATTTCGAACGCAAGCTGCTCCACGAAATCGCGTTGATGATTTCTAACGCCATCGAGCAGCACGAGCTCCAACAGGAACTCAAGAAATACATCAACAATCTGGAAGGGCTCGTCTCCGAAAAAACATCGGAGGCGGAAAAGTCGACCAAGCGCTACGAAGATCTCTTCGAATACGCACCCGACGGTATCGTCATCTCCCGGAAAAACGGCGATATCCTGAAAGCCAACCGTATGTTTTACCGGATGCTCAAATACCCGGAAGACGGCTCCATTCAACTGAACTTCGTCAAGGACAAGCTCTACGAAAACATCCCGTTTATCCGGCCGATGGTATTCGAAAAACTCGAATCGCAGGGCAATGTCGAGGGGGTCGAAATGACGCTCCGCGACCGCGACGGGAACAGAGTGCCCGTCATCGGTTCGTTTATCTATATCGATATCGACGGGGAGCAATGCATCGAGGAAATCTATAAAGACATCAAACAACGCAAGGAGATGGAGACCCAACTCATTCTCCAGAATGAAAACCTCGAATCCATCGTCAGCGAGCGCACGCGCGACCTGGAAGATCAGAAGAATCTGCTTGTTGCGAAGAATGAAGAACTGTTGGAAATAACCGAACAGCTCCAAGTCAGCCGCAATAAACTCCAGACGCTGTTTAACGCCATCACGGACACGGTGGTCATGATCGACGAGGATTTCAACATCGTCATGTCCAACAAATCGCTGAACGGCACACGGAAGTGCTACGAAAGCGTGTTCGAGCGGCGGGAGCAGTGCGAACAATGCCTCAGCGCGCAGGTCTTCCGCGAAAAGAAACCGATGATGCAGGAGAAGAAGTTCGGCGACGATTATTTCGTGCTGCATGCGTATCCGATCGTCGATTCCAACGATGCGGTAAGCGGCGTTATCGAAATTTCGCGCAAGGTCACGCGCGAAAAGAATGTGGAATATCAATTACTGCAAACCGATAAACTGGCGTCGCTCGGACAGCTGGTATCGGGCGTCGCACACGAAATCAACAATCCGAATACATTTATCAGGGGCAATATCTCGATCATCCAGGAAGCGATGAACGATATTTTCCCCATTCTGGACCGGTATGCATCCGAGCATCCCGAACTGAAAATTGCGCGCCTCCGTTATCCGGTGTTCAGGGATAATATTCCAGTGTTGATTCAGGACATGGTGCAGGGCGCGAACCGCATCAAAGGCATCGTCGAGGGCTTGCGAAAATTCGCCAAACGCGACGATGGACTGCTCGACGATTCCGTGGATCTTAACGGCGTGGTGGAAACCTGTCTCCGGCTGGTAAGCAACCAGGTGAAGCGCACCGCCCGCGTGACGCTGGACCTCGACAGCCGCCTGCCTGCGTTCAAGGGCAATATCCAGAAGCTGGAACAGGTGCTTGTGAACATCCTTATCAATGCATCGCAGGCGATCGATAAGAAGCCGGGCGAAATTTTCGTGAAAACCTGGTACGACCGCGCGGCGAACGAAGTAGTCGCGATGATCGAGGATAACGGGCACGGCATGGACGAGAAAACCAAACGGCAGATTTTCGATCCGTTTTTCACGACGAAACGGAACAAGGGCGGCACAGGACTGGGCGTATCGATTGCATACGGAATTGTAAAGGAGCATCAGGGCAGGATCGAAGTCGAAAGCAAGGTAGGCGAAGGAACAAAGTTTTATATTCACATTCCCGTTTCCAGAAAAGAGGGCGAATGAAGAGTATCCTGGTAATCGACGACGATCAGGCGGTCCTGAACTACCTCAATATTTTCCTGCTGCAGACCGAAGAATACGATATCGCGACGATGAACAACAGCGCGAACGCGTTCGACGAGCTGAGGAGGAATCAGTACGACTTGCTCATACTGGATATGGATATGCCCGATGTCACCGGATTGGAGATCCTTCGGCACATCAATCAGCAGCATATCGATATCATCACCATCGTGCTGACCGGCGTGGAGGATATCGAGCTTGCCGTTTCGGCGATGAAGCTCGGCGCGTACGATTACCTCACCAAGCCGGTCGACAATCAGCATCTGCTCGAAGTGATCGCCTCCGCGCTCGAGCGCCGCACTGTCGCAACGCTGACGCCCCATGAAAAATCCGTCACGATGGATACTCTCGTTTTCCGCGATGCCTTCAGGGATATCGTCACGCAGAACGAAGAGATGATCAAGCTCTTTCATATGATCGAGAAGATGGCGCAGACGGACAACAGTATCCTCGTCTGGGGCGAAAGCGGAACCGGCAAGGAGCTTATCGCCCGCGCGATTCACAAGATCAGCAAGCGGCACGAGGAGCATTTCGTTGCGGTGAACGCCGGAGCGTTCGCCAACGAGTTTTTCGCCTCAGAGTTCTTCGGGCATAATAAAGGCGCCTTCACCGGCGCGACCTCCGACAAGAAGGGCTTCCTGGAGGAAGCCGAAAACGGCACGCTCTTCCTCGACGAAATCGGCGAACTAGCGCTCCCGATTCAGGTGAAGCTCCTGCGCGTGTTGCAGGAAGGGGAGTTCTTCAGGCTCGGCTCCACGAGAAACCTGAAAACCAACGTCCGCATCATAGCGGCGACAAACAAGAATCTGTTCGAGGAAACGAAGAAAGGCAATTTCAGGAAGGATTTGTTCTACCGGCTGAACATGAATTCGGTGTATCTTCCTCCGCTCAAGGAGCGCGACGGCGATATCCCACTGCTGGCGTCACACTTCCTGAAAAAATTTGCCTCGCACAACGGCAAGGAGGTACAGAAAATCTCCGACCAGGTGATGTACATGCTCTCGCAGTACGACTACCCCGGCAACGTCCGCGAGCTGATGAACATCGTCAACAGCGCGGTGATTATCGAAACGCACACCGAATTGCGCAAGCAGTCGCTGCCACAGTATTTCCTCGAAAGCGTGGATATCGCGCACGAAGCGGTGCGCGATTTCCCGCAAAAAACATTGAAGGATGTGGAGAAAGACCATATCCTGAAGGTGCTTCACGCGACGGGCGGAAATAAAACCCAGGCGGCGAAAATCCTGGGTATTTCGCGCATCAGCCTTATCAATAAGCTGAAGACGTATGAAGAATAAATAGAAAGGCGGTAATGAACGCCGCCTTTCTTCCTTGCTCCTAACCCTCAGAGTGGGTATAAGACCAT
>CAYPBB010000066.1:0-14638 GCA_964408855.1 uncultured Ectothiorhodospiraceae bacterium | reverse complement strand
GTCAACCGGGCGCTCAATCCGCAATGGAAGATGCGCGACGATTCGCTGCCGAAGGAACAGCAGTACCTCACGAATTGGAAAGAACAGAAGCCCGGCGACGTGCTCGTGTGGCGCGGGGAATGGGAGCCGAAGAAAGTGGAAATGGGCGATATCATGAGTTTGTTAAAACTGGAACTCGACGAAGATTTGAATTTCGCTCAGAACCAGCTCGGCATCGGTCCCAACATGCGAGGGATCAACGAAGGCGAGAAGAGCGGCATTCATTTTCAGCGGCGGGTGCAGCAGGGTGAGATAATGCAGAACACGCTTTTCAAGAACATCCGCGAAACCGACCGGCGCATCTACAAATACGCGCATGCGTTGATCCAGAAACATATGCACGCCGAGCGCATCGTTCGTCTGACTGCTCCCGGCGGACAGGAGGAATACAATCTCCGGATCAACGCGATCGATCCCCTTATCGGGCGGGTGAAGTACGATATCACGGCAGGCGATTACGACATTGAATTCGACGAGACACACATGAGCGCGACGGCGCGGCAGATGCGGTTCGAGGAGATGTCCGAGTTCATGCAGTACATCCCCGACGCGATGAAATTATTCATGACCGGACCGTGGATCAAACTCAGCGAACTTCCGCAGCAGGATGCGCTTTTGCGCGCCTGGCGGACGGCGCTCCTGATGCAGTACGGACCGGATGTGCTGATGGCGCTCGAGAACGACGGCGCGCTCGAGCAGCTGATGCAACAGTATACAATGATGAACCAAATGGCGCAATACCAATCATTACAGGCGGGAGGGGCGGTCCCGGAAGGCGCTCCCGATCCGCATCATATACAACGGGCGCAATATCTTCCGGAAGCAGGCGCGAAGCAGGCGCTGGCGTGATGCGGACGCAAGCCGCATTTCATTCTTCAAGTTGTATAGGAAAGGAAGAGTATACAATGGCACAATTTCTGAAACCCGAAGAGCTGGAGAAACTCACCGCTGACGAAGAGGCGCGGTATTTCGAGGAACTCGACAAGGAGTTCGGCGGCGCGGCGGCGCAAACGCAGGAACAGGCGCAACCGGCGCAAGAAGAAACACATAAGCAGACACTGAGTAAAACGAATCATCTGGGCTTGCGCAGAAAAATGGAGAGCGGAGCGCCTGATCCGCTCGCGGGGACGCGCGATTCGAATGAGACCAGCGCGGACGATCCGGAACAAGGATCAGAGGAAGAAACCGGCGGCGCCCCGGCAGGGATAACACCGCAGGATGAACCTCTGATACTCAATAAATTCAAATCGTACGGCGATTTGGAGAAGTCGTATCTGGAGCTTGAGAAAAAGCTTGGGCAGCACTCTCAGGACCAGGACGGCGCGGATCGTATTCAAACGGGAGGCGTTCAGGCAGCCCAACCGGACGACCTCCCGTTTGATCCCATTCCAATGCAACAGCCGGATGCGTTGACGGCGGAGGAACAAAGCACGATCGCGAACGCGGTCTACAACAGCGTGCGCAATCAACTCGCCGCGGCGTACCTCGATGCGGGAGAAGAATTTCCCGCGACGGATATGGACTGGCGAAGGCTGGAACGGCAGAACAAGGAACTGTTCGACAGGACCGCCTCGCTGTGGAATCACTTCGAGAATAAAGCGACCGAGCAGGTGACGAAGAGCAAGAAATTCGTCGCAGAGCTTCCGGGGCGCAACCGCGCGGAGTTCGAAGCGGGAAAGAAGGCACTGGAGGAGTCCTACGGACTCGGCGATCGCGCAGGGGCATACTACAAGGAACTCCTCTCGAAACACGGCGGCGACGTGAAAACAGGCAAGCGTCCAAACGAACAATACTTCGTCATCGATAACGGATATGCCGTACTACGTCGCGGCGCATTGGAAACATTCGCCGCTGTCGAAAAGCAGAGCGACCTCGCTGATGCGCTAACGCAACGCAAGAACAGAATTGCCACGGAGCGCGCAAAGAGTGCGGGAGCGCCGAACCGTTCGATCAGCGCGGCGGGCGGCGGACAGCAACCGCTCAACAGGAACATCCCTTCGCCGGCGACCTGGAACAATCAGGCGTTCAAGGATTCGCTTTCGGCGACGGCGGCGGGACGAAAGCAATTGGAAACCTACCGGGGACGGATCGGCAAGCTGCCGGAGAAGGAGCGGGTGAAATACTTTCCCGAAACAACGTTCCGGTGATCGCGCCGGATAGAATTATATAATTATATACAGCGGAAGGACGGGACCGGAGTCATCCGGTTATAGGACGGTTCGCTCCATCAATGCAACAGCGAATGGAGGAACCATACAATGTTTACCGATCATACCGGATTGCGCGAGGAGCTTGCCGATTACGTCGAGTATGAAAGCAGGCAGCGTCCCGGGTGGGCCGTGTTCATGTCGGAGAACATCCAGGAGTACGTCGGCGACGAAGTGCCGCCTGTGATGGACGCCCTTGAACCTCGCGCTCCCGACGGCGTGCTACAGGCAATTCAGGATCTCAAGAACGGCGGGATCTCGTTCAAGATTCCCGTCGAACGCAGGTTGACCGAACCAGGCAGCGTGGGCGACGCGCCGCTGCAAGGCACGGGCGAATCGATCAAATACGATTACCGGCATATCTATGTGAATGCGCATCAGAAGGCCTTCCGCATCCCGACGGGGAAGGAAGCGCAGATGATGACCGACGCGATGCTGAGTTCGGCGAAGCAAGCCGCGCCGAAGCTCAAGAACTGGTACGGCGAAATGCAGGATGGGAACATCAACTTCTCGATCCTCTACGGCGTGGATTCGAACCTCACGACGATGATGAACGCGTACCTGCCTGGCGCGGATTACCAGTTCTCGACGCCGTTCTCGCCGGGCAATTTCTATGTGGCGGGATCGACGGCGACGCAGACGGGCAAAGTGCCCTACGATTGGGGACGCCCGCGCACGGAAGGATTCGAGTCGCGGCTCAAATCGCTCCTCAATGAAATGATGACGAAGGAGGTTTCTGCTGTTGGACTGACGGCGAACCGCCTGCGCGGTTTCCTCGCCGCCTCGCGCAGGGACGGTATCCGTTTGCTCAAGACGCCGCTCGGCATGAAGCGCGTCGTCGTCATGAGCGACGCGACGCTCGTGACGTTGAAGAACGATCAGGAGTTCAAGGAATGGCACAAGTGGACCGTTCCGGAGACGCTGCAGAAGAATCCGTACTTCAGCGATGTCGCGGTGATTTGGGAAAACTGCGTCATCTTCGTGTTCAATCAGGTGTGGGGAGTGCTCACCGACGAGAACAATCAGATCGTGACGCGCAGCGGTTCGGGCAACAGCCTCGGCTGCCCGCACTACGGTCCGAAGGGATTCTGGATCGCGAAGAACGGCGCGGTGAACGACGACAACCTCGACCGCAATGTATGCTCGCTTGTATACACGTTCTGCGCGGGAATGCTATACAAAGCATTCGGTCGCAGACGGTTCGAGATCGACATGGATACGAAAGATTTCAAGAAGCGCGTGGAGTACGGATTGTTCGCATACGTGTCGTTCATGCGCGGAGACAATTTCGACGACGACGGAAATACCTACGATCCCATGACGTGGCGGTATAACGACAGTCTCGCTGTTCTCGCCGTCAAATCACCTCAAAGCTTTGGCGTGTAAGGAGGATACCAACAATGAAAACAATGATGCAATTGTGTCTACTGGCAATGGTGTTCATGATGTGTTGCGAAGCTCAACCGGTACTCTACAAGATTCCGATGAAGCATTTCGACAGCACGCTTTCGAATCAATACACTCGAACAGAGATCACACTCAGGAAAGCCGATGCGGACAGCTCCGCATGGTTACCCGTCGCGGATATCCTGAATGAACTTGGTATCGTCAATGCTGCCGATACGGCGCTGTATTACTTCTTCATCGCGGAACCGAGAACAAATCCAATCATACTGGACGCTGCCGATTCCATCGACGTCACGATCACGATCCAGTTTGGAACAAGCGCTGGTTTCGCGGGCGTGACCATCGATACAGCAGTTTCAATCCGTCACAATGCGCTGGGAGGCGTCTACAAGACATTTCGAAGGCGTATCGGCGACCTGATACGAAGTTCGAACATGATCCGCATCATCATTACTCCTGAAAATGCGAACACGCCTCCGGCGCATAGCGGAAACAAGAAATGGACGAACGGACTCACCGCCGTCCGGAATGACGAATAATTATACAATAGAGGAGATATCTACATGCCACCGAACAGGGAATTTGCTCATCCGACGGGATTGAGCGAGAAGAAAACCGTGCAAGCAAAGCTCGGCGCTTCAGCGGGAACGGATGGAATCTGTTTCGAGAGTCTCGCGCAGGGCGCCGAGGGGAATCTACACTCGTTGAATATTCTCTTTGGCTCAGAGGACCCGGTCCTGACCATGCCAAACGCGCCGGGAAGAACAGTGTATTTCCGCAACGCCGTGGGGAATTCATTCATCTATCAGAAGCAGGGATTGCCGACCGAAACGAATGGCGCGTGGGTCAAAGGTCCCGCGATGACGTAAGACAAAAACAATGCTCCCGCTTCGAAACACGGAGCGGGAGACTATATAACCAACGAAAGGAACAGCAATGAGCGAGAGACGGGATACCATCGTGGAATTCACAGGACGGCGGGTGCGGGCATTTGCCATCGCGGTCGGTCAGGAGACGGCGATCTTTTTCAACAGCGGGCGGTTCGGTCCCTGGCGGGAGGCATTTCCCCGCATAATGGCGGAGAACCTTGTCCAGATGGCTCCGCAAAGTTATTCAATCATTGGGATGGCGCGGGAAAATGAGGCGGAGCCTCCGTTCGATACCATTCTCGAATACACCGGACGGGATATCCACGAAAAGACCATCCGGATTGGAACGAGGATTGTGAAATTCACGCATCACTATGGAGAGCACGGTCCCTGGCGTGCGCTGGTTCCATCCTATATCGCGTATGGATATCAGGCGTATGATTCAAGGCTCTGGCATTGTATAGGAAAGGCGGAGGACGTCCTGCCGCCGGTGAAACCGGAACCGGAAATCGAGGAAGTGGAATTCCATGCCGATATGCGTCCCGGCAGACCGCAGCTTCCACGACCGATACCCGAGGACGAAGAAACCGAATTCGAAGCAGAGCAAGAAGAAACGTATACAAGTGAAATCATTGATGCTCAGGATGCCGAAGAACCCCTGCAGGTGGAGATGATTGAGAGCGAACAGAATCCGCCGCAACCGAAACGCAATGCTCGCAAACCATGATAACCGCATCAAGAATACGCAGCAAGATCATCCACAATCTCCGGCTCGCGCCGGCGAAGGAATTCGATGCGAATGCGGCGCATGGTCTGATCGCCGATGCAGTGATGGAACTGCGCGGCGAATGCGATGAGCTTACAATCGAAGTACGCGTGCCGGCGACCAACGGAGCGCCGTTCATCGATATCGACGGCAGGTACGACATCATTGTCAGCGCTGAATTTCCATGGAGGAATTCGGATTCCATCGAATGGGTGGAACGCGACAAGCTCATTGAAATGCAGAGATCATCGATAGAGCCTCAATGCATCTATGCTTGGAGTCATTGGCGGGAGTGCGTTCGTGAGGAAGGAATCTATGTAGAAAAGTTGAGGATCGGATTTGCGAGTCAGCATGCGACCGGCAACGAAACTGTCACACTTCACTGCACCATCGGACAGTACGAAGAATTCGCCGGCAATATTCCGCTGCCGCAATCGCTTGAGCTTGCGTTGCAGCTTCGCGCTACCGCGAACGCTGCGTACGTCTATCGCAAGGAAGAAGCAGGGATGTGGGAAAACCGCTACCAGCATGAACTGCGGCGGTGGACGAACCGGCATGCAATAACGCAACACAAAACACCGCTACGGACAAACGTGAGGGCGTTTTAGATGGCAACGCCGAATCTCGATACCATCATCATGCAATTCCGACGACTGCACGGCGACCTCTATCAACCGGATGGAAGCGTCGTAACCTCGGCTGCGCAGAACGGATTGAAGTTCAGTGTCATTGAAGCAACCGATCTCGCAGTGTTCGCAATCAACGAACTGTTACAGCAAGCATACCGCAATGTGCAAACCGGATCGATCGAACGCTCCAGCGCGGAAGATATGTTCGGCGAGTACAAGGACCGCGCGGAAATCGCATTGACGGTGACGGGCATCGAGGGCGGCGGCGATCTGCCGGGAGGATATATCATGGCATTCGACGGAGTATTAAAACGAACGACGTCGAGCTACAAACGCGCAAAACTCGTGACCGGGGATGAATACAATTATATGCTGGAGAACATCGACCTGGAACAAAGGTATGCGCCGGTTTTTCAGATCATCGGCACGAAAGTCTCTGTCCTGTATATCGATGCCGCGACACCGCTCGCGAATACCGATATCCTTGTATTGCATTACATGAAAAGCCAGCCTGCGGTGACACAAGGTGGCACGACAGATGTATTGATCCGATCGATGTGGTTTGGACAAGTGGTCAAGCTCATGAATGCGAACGCTGATACATTTACACAATCGTGACGGGGATGCAGATGCTTGAACAATATGCCGTTGTCGGATCGATCCTGTCCTCGCTCTGCGCCCTTGTTGCTGTTGCATTGTCGATACGTACGAGTATCGAATCCAGGATGCGGAGGAAAGAAGATAAACAAGAACATCAGGAGGAGAAGCTCGGAGAACGGCACAATGCACAACACCAGAGAATCGAGAGCGAACTCTGCGAATTCAAATCACAGGTTGATGGAAACCTCGCGGAATTATATACCGGGCAACGGGAAATCAAGGATAATTACCTCGACCGGTTCGCTCAAGTGCATGAATCGATCCACGAGACACGGCTGGACTTGACCGAACAAATACACAATCTCAAAACGGAAACGTTGCTCGGTATCCAACGAATTCAGGAAATGATCATCGGGAAATTATAAGACATGTACGACACGACCTACGCACTCTCGGCGCAGTTCACGCTCAACGACGCATTTGCGCGCATCAAGAATTACCTCGGTCAGGATGTCCGTTTCGATATGAAGGACGGACAGATCATGAACGCCCTGAAACACCGGATGATGCGCATGTACAGCGTGGCATACGACAAGATGCGCGAAATCTATCACACCATAAAAGTTGATATGACCGTTGTAACGGGCACGGTGACGGACCGCATGATCGATTCGTCGACGATCCCGCTCGTGACGGATATCACCGGCGTGACGGGAACGTCCGGCGTTTCCTATGAACCGGCGCAGAATATCAAGGACCTCATGTCGGCGCTCGACGGCGGCAACGGCAGCGAGATGGCAGGAGGGCGGTTGTTTCTCTTCCTGCGCGAGAGCAGGAAAATCCATCTCTCGCACGGGCCGAACGTGACCGCGCCGTCAACGCTCAACGTGTGGTATGTGCGAATGCCGATGGTGAATTTCGATCTCGCCGAGGTACGGAATACCGCCAATTACATCGACGTGCCGGACGAATGGCTGAATTACGTGATTGTCGGAACGGCGTTCGATATGACGGAAAGCGAAGGGGTGAAACGCAGCGCAACGCTGAATAACGACTACATCGCGTTCGTGAAATCGGTCGAGGATTCGATGCTTACGAGGGATCAACAGCGCAAGGCGATGAATAAGGATTAACGATGTCCACGCCCTATACAATATCATTCGCCGGAAATTTCAAGGGCAAGGTTACCGATAACGACAGCAACGACGTCGGTCAAGTCGCCCTGCGGGAAGCGATCAATATGGATTTTCATGTTGCCGCCGGTTGCGCCGATGTGCGCCCTGCGCTTGCGTACGACGACAGTATTATACAGTTCGATTACGGCACGGCTGAATTAAAACGGGTGTATCAAATCGTCTCATTCGCCAGCGGTATAACGACCGTACATTGGAACCGGTTCATTGTGTATAGAAGTCTCGCATCGGATGGATGCGGACGCTACACATGGACATTCGCGACGAATGCGCCGAACGGCGGCGAAGGGGGAATCTATACAGCTTTATATGGTTCGTTTGTCTCGCCGGTATGCCATGCCATCGCGTGCGGTGGAGTTGTGCGAGTCGCGTTCGGTCCCGCGCTCGATTATATGATCTTCATGAATCTATGCGAGGATGGAGACCGCACGTTTCCGGGATATACAATCTCAGTGAACGATGCGCTGCCTCCTGCAGGCGACAAACTGGCGCGTCCGTTGGGCGGGGGCGGTTATGTCTACAAAGGCTGGTTGTGGGATTACGGGAAACTCTATGCGGCGAAAGAGACGTCACTAGGTTCGGGATCATTTCCATTCATGAACACGTGGCTATCGAATCCGTATGTGTATACTGTCATGCCGGAGCTTATCTCCACGGGAGAAACGGGGATCGACCTGGGCTTTCATGAGTGGATGCTCGCTCCCATCTTCGACAGTAGTACACCACAGTATGGCATTCCGCTCACAATGGATTCCCCTCAGGGGCACATCACCGAAAGCACTGTGATCAGTTCGACGGAAAATCAGTGGGTGCTATCGGTTACGCTCAAAGTGAAGGGGCTTCCGACCTATTCCAGACGAATATGCGGCATCGCATTCTATTACCGGTATGGAACGGCAAAGGAGGAACTGACGGGCGATTTTCTGCGTATCACAACCATCCCGTTCGATGGTTCATGGAAGGTTTCGGGAACCGATACCGGTAATTATACAACGAACGTTTATTACAAGAATATCCGCATCGATGGTACCATGCTTCGAACGCCGGAGGGTGGGCTTTGGTCGATCGACAGCGGAGGACGCCCGGTCCCGGCGCCGGTGTATCAGGGCGTAGACGTCGCGACGATTACGGAAACGGAAGGAATCGCGCTCGGCAATTCATGGTTCGAAGCGCAAGTTTCATCAATGACCGTGAAGTCGTCGGGATTCCGATTCCATGCAGAAACGATGTATGCCTGGGGCGTGGATAACGATCCGGGGCAATCGCGAATTGCATACAGCGCGTTCGGAGAGCGCCGGGGAATGTATGATGTATACATTCCGATCAATGTGATGTTCCGCGGAGATAATCAGCCGGTCGTGCACCTGGAAGAATTCAACGACCGGTTGTATCTGTTTCAATCCTCGGATATCTGCATGATATCGCCCCCGACAGCGAACGGCATCAATACGGTCCGGCAGATCGGCGCGGGAATGCGGCTCGGAACGACACTTCGACGTACAATCGCAAAAGGAGCGCGGGCGGTGTATTTCGCAAACCATGATAGCTTCTACGAGATTCAGGAAGGAGGAACGCACAAGGATATTCTGCTGCAGCTTCGAAGAAACGAATGGCAGGGATATACAACAGAAGATCGGGAATCGGCGGTTGGATTCTACAACGGCAAGACCGAAGAATACTGGATACTCATTGCGGGACGTATCTGGGTTTACAGGACGCGGTTTGGCGAGGAGTACTGGCGGGATTATGCGTTCGACGGCGCGATCACGGTGTACGGATTTTTCACGAATGAACAGGATGGCACGGCGATGCTGTTCGGTACGCATACCGAGCTCGATGTTTGGACCGGGTATTTCGGGAACCGGAAGGGCAAAGACTTCGAGAATTATCCATCGATTCCAACTCCGTACGCCGGCGATGCAATTGCATGGGCAATCGAAACGCAATGCTTCGGCGACCGCAACGCGGAAATGCTCATCGACTACATCGATGTTCAGCGGCGAACGAGCGGCGATTCGGCTCCAGTGATACAACTCTTCTCTGAACTGTATACAACTTCATCGGTATCGATTATATATCCATCAATACGACGAAAACACGCGAACTTCAAAGCGCTACGGTGCTACGAAGCGCGGATCAGAGTGCAGGGATCGGTGGATGCGACCGGTGCAGACCGCCTCAGAATCTACGAAATCACCGCCGGGACAAGCCGGGAAGAAAAGCGGAGGCAGTAGTATGTATAACACGAAAGTATATAATCCTAAATCGCTTTTGGCTAGCACTACTTTTCCATCGGGATTCGGCGGAAAAACGACTGGTATTGTTCCTCCGGGAAAGGTGTCGGGTCCCGGAGGCGTGGACATAGGCGTCGACGGCTCGACGGCGCAGGTGTTCGACTTCGACAAGACGAGCGGCTTGATCCGGTCCGGCGACTGGAACGAAGCGGTCGGGCAGGCAAAAGCCTGGAACCCGGCAGGCTCGGAAGAAGAATCCGTGAATATGTTTGTGATCCCGTCGATGATCGCAGGTCTTGGGCAGCGCAACTACGAACCGCTGCGTCAGCGACAACTCAATCCCTACCGCCGTCAGGCAGCAATGGCGGCGAACGAATTCTTTCGCGGGTACAAGGGAATGCAGGGCGCTCCGGCGCTCTCGGCGTACATCCAAAATCAAACGCCCTTCATGAATGCACAGGATGCCGTCGAGGCGAATATCGCGAACATGGAAAATGCGGACGAAGAGAAAGCTCTACAGGCGATGATGCAGCAATATCAATTCCTTCTTAATGACCGGAGGCGATGGGAAGAAGCAGCGAAAGCGCGGGAAGCAAGCAAACCGAATCCGTGGATGCAGGGACTGGGCATCCTCGGCACGACGGCAGGCGCGATTCTCGGCGGTCCGGCAGGCGCGGCGATCCTGGGCGGCGCGACGAACGCGGCAGCGAATCAATTTGCATAGGAGGAAATAATGCCGTCGTATCAGGACTGGGATGCGCTCTCGCGCGGGATGCAGGGGCTTGCAGGTGGGATCGGGAATTACCTGGCACGCAATCAGGCGCAGAATGCCTATGAGGAATGGCGCAAGCGTTTGGGTGGCACCTCCGCATCCGCGCCTACAGCGCCGCCGATACGTCCCATTCCGCAAACAGGAATCACCGATATCAATTTGGAAGCAGATACCATGCGGAACCCAATGGCGCGTGGAGAGCAGGGATATCTCACCGGTTCGCCGCGTGAACACGATACAACATCCGCACCGAGAACTGCAGGAGGATGGTCGCCGGAAGGTCAGGAGAAAGCCGATACGGCGCGGGCGGCGTTCAATCCATCGATACAGGATATCATTGCATTGGAGGAATCCCTTGCCGGAAATCCATTCGCTCATACTTATACAAGTCCCATGATGCAGTTATATACTGCGAACAGAGAGGCGGAACGAACAGGATACGAACGCGCCGCTGCAATGCAAAAGGCGCTCAATCAGGCGGCACAAGACCGCCGCGAGGGCGCGATGAATGTCTACAAGATGCTCGCCGGGAGCAAAGACCTGGAGTTCAATCCCGAAGCATTGCCGTACATGGATGAATTGTATACCGGAATGGAAGAGGGTATATATAATCCCGAAGTACACGGGAAATCAGTGTTCATCCCACGTCCCGATGATCCTGAGTATAAATATATGTGGGGCGCGACGGGACGAACGGGAACGCGTCCGTTGTTGGCCGTCGATAAACAGGGAAACGTGAAAACGATCTTCGAACAATCCGGTATCCGTGTGTCGGGAAGCGGCGGTGCGGGTATTACAAGCCGATGGACCGCATACGAGAAGGACCCGGACTGGAAACGGTTGCACCGGACGCGTACGCGGCTGGGACCGTACCTGACGGAATTGTCGAATGCCCGCGAACGTTTGGCAAGCGCTGCAACACCGACGAACACTCCCTCCTACGGACGCTCGCAAACAGACGAGCGCACTGGGATCACAGTCCTTGCGCCATCGCCGTATACAAATCAAGCAGTCAAGCGGTCGTTTACCTCCATGGAACAACTCGACAAGGAAATCAAACGCGCGCGTTCAGACTATAATACGGCTACCCAACGTTTGCGGACGCAGTATGGATGGAGTCCTGAAGCGGACGCAGCGGCACGGTTTATGTCGGAACAAATGCAGACGCACGATGACGAGACTCAAGAAATGCAAAACGAGTACGGACCGGGCGTCGAATAATGAAGAGTTCGTTGCCATCTCATCCGCCGCCTCCTGAAGGAAATCCGGACGAACATCCGCTCGCTGGATTTGCGTCGACGTCGACGTGGCGCGGGTGGAATCCTACCGATATAGAAGCGAATATCGGGAGGATACTCAATGGCGGGAATCCGCAGCAACGGCAGCGGCTGTTCAGTGCCATACGCGAGCATCCGGATTATACAAGCGCCAGCGATAGCGAACTGGAATCGATGTTCGAGCCGGTGAGGAGTGTAACGGCTATTCCGTTGAATAACACGGACCCGAAAGGACCTGCGTGGACGAACACGGAATATACACAAGCGCCTTCTTTGCCGGATATTGTTGTGCCGCATGAGGGAGAAGATATACAACTCGGAAGTCTTCCGACGATCCACAGAGAGGAAGAAATCCTGCCGGATATTCCAATTCAGGTTGAGAATACTGCGCCTGATATTCTCCTGGGAAATGTGCCGGTCACGCAGCCGAGGAGAACACCTGTTCCACCTCCACTTCGCGGTTCAACATTTCCGTTAGCGCAAGGAACTGCAAGGGCAGTAAGCGGAATCGCTTCGCCAGCATTGGCGGCGCAACGCGTGTTCTCGCGGATCGGAGATGCCGTAGCAAATACGGGCACGCCACGAATGCGGCTTGAACGAGAACAGGAATTCGAGAAGCGGGAATTCGGCGACGCGGTATCAAAGGCGCTACAACAGCAGACCGCGCGATCGCCGTTCGGGACTCCTGCCTTCAGTCTCGCTCCAGCGTTTGCAGCGCCGTCCGAATCCACCACTTTCGTCGAACCGCCGCCGAGCACAAACGAAATTGCGGGCATTCAAGGATCAACGAAGACTATCATCCCTCCAAGGTCCTATGTATCGGAAGGGTTTACTCCGATGCAGGATATTGCCGCGATGGGCGCGAACGAAGCGAAGTTGATCGCGAAGCAAGGTATAAAGGATTATGTAACGCAGGCGCGGAATTCGTTCGTGCAGGGATTGACTGGCGTGATTGCGAGCGTACCTGAATCGGTTTCCATATTCGGAGCGCAGCTCGACAAGGCGTTGCCACAGTGGATGCAATGGAACAAGAAAATCGGCAAGGTCAAACCGCAGGATCGCGATATCTACAAGGCCGGCCAATGGCTGCGCGAAAAAGCGGAAGAGTATTTCCCGTCGAATCCAAAGCTGCAGGATAGCTTCATCGCAACCACGCTCGCGCAAGGCGCGGGAAGCATGGCGGGATTCATGCTATCGTCGATCGGTACCGGCGGCGAAGCGGCGGCGGGACCACTTCTTTCCCGCGTCGCGTCGAGCGTTGCCCAAGGCGCGCCCGTTGCGCTGAGCGGGGGATTGACGGAAGCGGCGGAACTGTACCGCGATGCAAAAGCACACGGCGCGGATGACGACGCGGCGTTTACCGCCTCGCTTTGGGGACTGCCCATCGGTGCGAGTGAAGTGCTGCCTATCGGGAGCTTTTACTCGAAGCTCTCGAAGCCCGCGAAGAAGTCGTTCGCGAATTTCGTTCGCGGGATGCTTGTACAGGGCGGCGAGGAAGCGACGCAGGAAGGGGCGCAAACATTCGCGGAGAATCTCACAGCGAAAGAATTGTACGACGCGAAACGAGAGCTCACAGAAGGTGTAGGCGAGGCAACACTCTCTGGAGGCATCCTTGGCATGCTGACGGGTGCCGTTGAAATGTCAATACGAAGAAAGACGGAAGAAGGAGCACAATCCACAGAAGCCAATCCATGGCAGCCGGAACAAGAGAAGCAGGAACCAGCGCAAACGGAACTGAGGCAACCGGAACCGAGGCAACCGGAACCGGTACAAACGGAACCAGCGAATGAAGCAATTGAGAAACCGGTCCCTCAACAAGAAGAGCGCATAACAAAAACTGATGCGAAAGAAGATACCGTCTCCGAATTCGAAACTAAGACACGACAAGAAATTATTCCGGCAAGTATTGAGGATGCAATAGATCAACCGACTCCGACAGCGGCAACCGTTTCACCGCGGACGGAGGTTCAACCTACTATCGAAGCGGAACACTATACAACAGAAGGAGGCACATCTGAAAGCAAAACGCAAGAAGGGCGGCAAGACCTGCCCAGGCAGGAGCCGCAAATAGGAAAACAACTTCCGACACCGGGGCGGCCGACTACCCCCGCCCCGGTGGAGATTCCACAACAGGCAGCGGTTCCGAAACAGGCAGCGGTCCCACAACAACAAGCGGTCCCACAACAACAAGCGGTCCCACAGCAACAAGCGGTCCCACAGCAACAAGCGGTCCCACAGCAACAAGCGGTCCCGAAACAAGCTGAGACAACTATACAACCAAATGCGAAGACTGTCGTCAGTGAACCAAAACCAGCGCCGCCACCTCCGCCAAGGCAAGATGCAGTCTCGGAATATATAACCACCATCAAAGGAAAATCGGCGCAACAGTATGCGCAGCAATACCGCAATTATCTCGAATATGGAGGAAAGGAACCATCGGCAAAATATATAACAGGCGGAACCGCGAAAACGATCAAACAGGAACTGCGCAGACAAATCAAAAACCTGGCGATCGATACGCTTAAAGTCAATGGACGCAAATACGATGTAGTACCGGTCGGGAACGATGTAGTCGAATTGCGGAGCGCGGCGCGCGATAAAAATGGAGCGCCGAAGGAAGTGCTTCGCTGGGACCGGCAACGGTA
>CAYPBB010000065.1:0-15379 GCA_964408855.1 uncultured Ectothiorhodospiraceae bacterium | reverse complement strand
AGGTATTATTGCCGGCAACAATCCGCAGGAAAAAGCTCACGTCGAGGTTCAATCCAAATACAAGATGACCCAGAATAAAAATGATGTGGTACGGATTGAAGTCTGGAATCCGAATCCATATTTCTATAAGTACAGTATTAAAACGAAGAATGTTGATCCTCCCAAGCCGCCTGCGGAGCTAGGCGGTTTATCCGCGATCACAAACGCTGTCGTACCTTCGGGAATTATTCCAAAATCGGAAACACGAATAACGAATACAACGTTATTGAACAACGTTGGTATCTCGGTCAATGGTCCAGACGCTACCATTGAAAAAAACATCATTGCACCATTAATCGATGAATATAAAAAGGCATTCGAGCATAGTAAAACCATCTTAAATGAGATGATCAAGATAATCAACGATAGCAAAGACCCGGAAAGTGTCAATAAACCACAGAACCCTGATCTACAAGTAAGTGCTGGATTTTATGTTGCAAAAAGAAAGTTCAACGACACAATGTTTAATGGATTTCGACGCAAGGATGACTTTAGCAAGATCTTAGATGCAGAATTCCAAAAACTATCAGATACACTGCTCATTAAACTTAGGGAATCGAAGATCAAAGATCCGAGCAATGAGAAGGTATATACGGAACTCGAATCGTTTTATACTGATTTGATACTTCCTGCATTAAAAGAGTACCCCAAGATTGTGATGGGTGAGGCGCATCAAAAAGTAATTGAATTTATCGATACTCCTGAGACGCCCATCTATTTCGATGTCGTTGTTCCGGCTGAGGGGATCGAAATTGATCTCATTGCACATGATATACGAATGCCCAATAAACACAGACGGGATACGGCGATCATCGGGCATGTCAGCATCACGACTGAATATGAACGCCCTGTACTCGAGATCGTGCCTCTTCTCTATATGGTGAGCAAACCCAATACAAAGAGCTTTAGCATAAAAGATAGCACTGTAATTGAAACACAGGGCGATTATTTCGATTTCAGAATCGGAAGCGTCCTAATGATGAACTTCTTTACATGGGATAGTTTTGCGCTGGGAATTGGTGTCGGCTCGAATCTTGGAATCGGCACAGAATGGAATGTTGATTTACTCGCAATAGTGGGACTCAGTTATCGGGATTGGTTGCGCGTTGGGGTAGGATTTTCGCGGGCGTTTATTCCGAGTAAACTCAAGAACTATACGAGCGAAAACAATTCACTTCCAAACTATGCGGACGAAACGGACATGAACGACCTCATTATAAAAGAACCGTTTGGTACACTGGTTTTTACGCTGAGCTTTACGGGTATTGGCCTGTAACCCCCTCCCCCCATCAATACAAAACCCCGGCGTTGCCGGGGTGTGTACTCGAGGCCGGGGTCGAACCGGCACGGGTTTTAAAGCCCACTGGATTTTGAGTCCAGCGCGTCTGCCAATTCCGCCACTCGAGCGGGGAATACAAATTTGACGATCTTTTCCGTGATTTCCAAGACCGCTAAAACGGAAACACGGAATGCACGGCATCCACAATGGAATCCACTTCGATGATCTGCAGCGATCGCTTCCTGCCTTCGGAAAGATTGTTCTTCGGGATGACGACGGTTTCGAATCCGAGCTTCTCGGCTTCGTTGACGCGCTTCTCGATGTTGTTCACCGAGCGCACTTCGCCGCCCAGACCGATTTCACCGATGACCGCCGTGCTCATCGGTATCGGCATATCCTTCGAACTCGAAACGATCGCTGTTGCGATTGCCAGATCCGCGGCCGTTTCGTCGATCTTCACACCGCCTACGACGTTCGTGAATACATCGAATCTCCCGAGCTGAATCCCGTAGCGCTTTTCGAGCACCGCGAGCAGCAACGAGTGACGCTTTGTGTCCAATCCGCTGACGGTCCGCTGCGGAACGCTGTAATTGGAAACCGATACGAGCGACTGCACTTCGATCAGCAATGCGCGCGTGCCTTCGATAATCGGTACGACGCACGATCCGGCGATGGACGGATTGCGTCCGCTGAGGAACACTTCGCTTGCGTTCGCCACTTCGCGCATTCCGCCGGAAGTCATTTCGAAGATGCCGATCTCATTTGTGCTGCCGAACCTGTTCTTGATTCCCCGAACAATCCTGAATGCGTGATGGGAATCGCCTTCGAACTGCAACACCGTATCCACCATGTGTTCCAGAACGCGCGGTCCGGCAATCACCCCGTCCTTCGTGACATGACCGACGATCATGACCGGAATACCGGTTGTCTTTGCATGCTGAATGAAGGAAGCAGTGGACTCGCGGAGCTGCGAGACGCTGCCTGGGGTGCTTTCGAGCGCGCTGCGGTACATGGTTTGTATGGAATCCACAATTACCAGCGCCGGTTGAATGCGGGCGATTTCCTCGATGATAAGATCGACGTCGGTTTCGGCATAGACGCAGAAAAGCTCCTCGATTGCTTCGAGACGGTTTGCCCGCATGCGCAACTGCCGGAGCGACTCTTCGCCGCTTACATACAACACGTGGCATGGGGCTTCCTGCTTCGTGAGCTGCTTACAGATCTGCATCATGAGTGTGGACTTGCCGATACCCGGATCGCCGCCGATCAGGGTAACGGAGCCGGCGACCACCCCGCCGCCGAGAACGCGGTCGAATTCCGCGATACCGGTCAACAGTCTGCGCTCGTCGACCGCGCTTACTTCGGTGATTGGCGATGCATGTCCGGCCGCCGTAATGCGCGTTCTTCCTTTCGGCGCCGAGGGCGCGATTTCCTCGACGTAGGAGTTCCATGCGCCGCACGATTCGCACTTGCCGACCCATCGCGCCGACGATGCGCCGCATTCCTGGCATACGTATGTGGTCTTTTGTTTCGCCACACCGCTACCGTTTGCCCATTTTCGTCGCTTCGATATCGACCTTGTCGATGCGGAACGATCCCGAGAAGCTCATTTTAAAATCATTCTTCGGCTGGTCGAAGCCCTTTATAACGCCCGATATCGTGATGTTCAGGAAGCCGGTTATTTCCTGCGGAGTGAGTTCGATAATTTCGATGGATCCCGAAAACAAGGTTCCATCGTAGCGCTTTCCGCGATTGCCGAGTTCGAACCGGTAAAACTTTGTCGCAAGCGCGTTCGAAATATCGTAGGTCCCGATTGCGAATGCAGGCATTTCGATTGCCAGCCAGCTTTCCATGCCGATGTCTTTACCGTTCTCCTTCACTTGATCGAAGCTGGTGACAACCAACACCTGGTTGACGCCGTCCTTGATCTGAATCACACGTATCGCCTGAAGGGGATCGTCGAAATCGGTATCCGCGGCAATCGCGGCTTTCTCGATGAAATACCGCTCGGTGTATTTGTAGACCGGTTTTGCGGCAGGAGTTTCCTTCGCAATCGGTTGCGCAGGTTCCCTGGGCGGCTCATCCACAGCAACTGGTTCTTTGGGCGCGGAGCAGGCGCCCAATACTGCAATCGCAGCGATCGTAACGATGAGATGGAGTTTCATGGTAACCTTCCTTTCATTGATCCGAAAGCCAAATGTCGCACTTTTCTTTGAAAAGAGCGAATGAAAGAAGAACCGCGCGACAGGTGCAAACAGAGGCTTGATTTCTATCCGGCGGTTCGTGAAGTTTGCAATACGGCAACACCCCCGATACGGAAACATTTTTCGCGCATAGATGTTAAACGACTAGCGTAGTTCTATTCAGGAGAAAAGATGAACGAAAAACACGGATTGATAGTGCCGATGGCGATTCTCGGAGGAGCGTTCGTTATCGGTGTACTGATTTTTACAATGGCATGGAGCAGCAGCAAATCGGCTGATCAGACAATCAACGTCACCGGTTCGGCAAAAACGGACTTCGTCGCCGATCTGGGTATTCTCACCGGAACCATGACCGTGATGATGCCCTCGCAGGCCGGCGCCTACCGCGAACTCGAAAACCAGAAACCGATTTTGCTGAAATACCTCTCCTCGCAGGGCTTCAGCGCCGATAAGGTAGAATTCTATCCGTCGACCGGATACGCCGACTACGAATACGATTACGAGGGCAGACGCACCAACAACCTACGCGGCTGGGTGTACAGCCAGCGCATGCGTATCGAAAGCAACGATGTGCAGAAAATCAAACAGATCTCCCTCGATATCAACTCACTCGTGGAGCAGGGATTGAACTTCTCCGTCGATCCGCCCGAATACTACTATTCCAAGATCGCAGAGCTGAAGATTCAGGTGCAGGCGATGGCGGCAAAGGATGCAATGGAACGGGCAAAGAAAGTGGCTGAAGCCACCGGCAGCGATCTCGGCCCGCTTCGCAACGCGCGCATGGGGGTATTGCAGATCACTCCTCGCAACAGCAACATGATCAGCGATTACGGTGTGAACGATGTATCGTCGATCGAAAAGGAAATCACCGCCGTTGTCAGCGGGGACTTCCAGTTGAAGTAGCGCACGAATCCCGATAGCGCCAGTTATCAACGACAGCACGGAAACGGTACACGGTTCCGTGCTGTCGCATTTTTTTACTGCCGATTGACTGTATGATCAGACGAGAATTTTCTTCGCCCCGTTGAGCGCGAAGAACAATGCAGCGAGAGCGCTCGCCGATACAATCGATATTCCATAAATAAAGAACGTACTACCGGATGTTCCTCCAAGCAGGAACCGGACTCCTTCGAGGACATACGTCACGGGGTTTCCCCACGATACGGCGAGCAACCATTCGGAAGCGATCAACTCGCGCGGTAAAAATGTGGTGCTTAAAAACAGTAACGGGAACACCGCGGTGGTTACAATCTGTGCGCTCTGATGATTACCCGACCGCAACATGACGCCGGCGGCAAACCCCGACAGCGTTGTACTCCACAGCAACGAGAACGCAAAAACACCAAGTATCGATAGGAAACCGAACTGCAGCGGTACCCCGGCAAGCAACCCGAGCGCCAATAACACGCTTGTCATTGCCAATGTTGAAATTCCGTCGGCAACCAGCGGCGCTATGACGAACGCCCATCGCGGAATGGGACTCAGGTACAGGCGCTTGAAGTATCCGCTCTGCAAATCGGCGAAGAGTGTTTGGCCTGAACCTGCCGCCGAGCCCATGGAAAGAGACACGAGAGTAAGGGGGAACAGAAATGCCAAATAGCCTGCATTTCCGAATTCGGGCAGCTTCTCGATACCGCCGATCCCGGCATCGTAGACAAACAGGAAGAAGACGCTCATCCCTAGTCCGCTTAACGGAGCGGAAGGCTGACGCACGATTTTCCTGATACACCGGGTGATAAGAAGCACGCTTGTTCCGTTCATGCGCACACCTCCGAAAGATTGGTTTGTTGGGGTAGGTCCTGCAGATATTTGATAAAGCTGTCTTCGAGCGCCGCTCCTTCATCCGGATGCGCCATGCGCTTGAATTCCGGAACCGAGCCGGTGTATCGAATCGTACCTTCGACAAGCAGCGCCATGGAATCGGCATACCGTTCAACCTCGTCGAGGTATTGCGTCGTGAGAAACACGGTCGCGCCTTCGTTGTGTTTGTACGAATTGATGAACGACCAAAACATGGAGCGCGCAACCGGGTCCATTCCTACAGTTGGTTCGTCGAGAAATAACACTTCAGGAGAGTGAACCATCGCGAGCGCGGCATGTAAGCGCCGTTTATAACCTCCCGATAGTGATTCAATCCGTTTTTCTTTCTCTGCTTCGAGACCGAAGGCATGAAGAAGTTCGTCGGCTCGGGCGGTTGCCTTGCCTGCAGAAGAACCAAACAGCCGCGACTGAAAGACGAGCGCTTCCCGCGGCGTGGATACCGGGTCGAGGTCGTTGTCCTGCGACACGACTCCAATACAGTTCATCAATCTGGACGCATCGAGCTCAGGGTCCATACCGTTGATTCTGACCGTACCGGAATCGCGCCGCGAGAGTGTGGTCAGGATTCTGACGAGCGTCGATTTTCCTGCGCCGTTTGGACCGAGCAATGCAAAGAGCCTGCCGCGCTTTACATCGAACGAGACGTTCCGCAACGCCTGAATTCCATTCTTATACGTTTTGACGAGATGATCGATCTCGATTGAAACCGGGATCATGATCCGAATCCTTTCATTATTGATACATTATTGAGCGGGATCGCCGAATGAACGCGCGTTCGAAGATCCCGTGATGCAACATCGGAAACGGTTCATTGCCGGTATTGTAAGAATCGGACAGGGGAGAGAAGCGGAGCTACGAGTTGTTCGATCCCTCTCGGATGAGCTGGGAAGGCGTCATCCCGCAAAACTCGATACATTCATGAATCATGTGAGATTGGTCGGTATAACCGCATTCGCACGCGATCGCTGCAAAACCGTCGAGTCGTTTTGTATCGGCGATTCGTCGAAGCAGCCGCGAGAAGCGGGATATTTTTACGAATTGTTTCGGAGGCACGCCGAGAAACCGGTCATATTCCCTGCGGAGCTGCCGTTCGGTACAGCCTAATTGCCGGCACAATGCCGAAACTCTCGTGTTTCCCATTTCCGCGCCGATACGCGTTACCGATTCCATGAGCGAAAGCGATGGCTGGACGGTCAAATGCCGAAGCATGCCGGCGAGCGCCCTCTCGATGTCCGGTACCAAGTCGACCGAAAGCCGGTTATCCAGTACATGTTGAAGCGCGTCCGATAGTTTTCCTTTCAGGGTGTTTAACTCAACGAACGCATCCGTTACTGCGGTACAGTGCGTATTGAGAAATGGCCGCAACCCATAGGGATAGAATCGAATCGCGAGGTACTCCACCGGCCCCCGGGGCGAAAGCAGGAACGGTCCCGTGCGTAATCCTCCGATAAAGCTACCGGAAATTGAATCGCGATTCCCGTGCGAATCGAGCAGGGACGTATCGCTGCCGAAACTCAAGATGACATCGAAATAAGGCTCTGCGGGCAGTAAGTACGGCTTTGTGCCTGCATCCCCTCGAAGCAACCAGAACGACTGAACGAACCGTTTGATGAAGGGATGCGTGGGAAATATGGTGTATTCCTCTGTCGTCATTGAACCGGTGCGGGATAGTACCTGCGCAATATATCGCTTCCCCGGTTTTCCTGCGATAAAAACCGGGGCATTAAATGCGTGAGAATTAAACGATTGTTTTCATTATCGGCAAACTGGTGTAATTTCGGGAGAGGATATACCATCTCCCTGAGGTAAAAGCGCCATGGCAACAATCGATTCCCAGTTAACCGAACCAACAGAAACGATTTCCCCGCAACGGAATACCGGCGCACCCGGTCTCCGTTTTTCGGATTGGTTTCCGGGAGTGTTTCTCCATCCGGTCAGACTGTTTGCGGGTATCCGTACACGCGGGCCGCGGCATTCCGATTGGCTGATTCCGCTTTCCATCCTGTTTCTTCTCCTCGCCGTCGTTATGTTCGGTATCGTCTCGAGCGTCAGACTGTTCGGCAATCTCGACGAAGTCATTCAGGACACAAGCACCATCCTCTTGCCCAATACCAATTTTTCACCGGTGGATGTTCTTCAGCGACTATCGGAGGTGTCGTTTGGGCAGGCGCTCGTCGCGATACTGTCTTCTCCGATTCTTCTCCTTGCAGGAATACTGTTTAAAGCCTTCATCATCTGGGTGTTCGTGAAGCTGATTGTCAGCCGCGACTTTCCCTTCAAGGCGTCGCTGTCGATACTCGGCGTAATCACTATCGTCAGCATCACCGCGATTGTACTGAAATTCGCCTTTTTTGCGATCGCCGGATACCCCGCTCCATTGAGTCTGGCGGGCGCCTTCGATGTGGTTAAAATGGGTCCGATGTACCTGTTGCTTTCGAACATCAATCCATTCAGCATCTATAAAATCATCCTGATCGGACTCGGCGTGCATTATCTAGTCGATGCGAAGGTAAGCCGATCTTTCCTTGCGGCAATGGTGATTCTTGTCCTTTCCCTCGTTCCGGATATCGTCCGCGTGATACTCTATTGATCGACAGGTGCAGTTGTTCGCTGCGGTTTAGCACGCGGATTCAATCCATCTTTTTGATAGTGGGTATAATATTCGATATGTTCCCCTGAAGAACATCCATCACGTACATTTCAGGGGGCAGTATGGCATTTTTCGACTCCACTCGCCCGAAATCTGAATACCAGGGACCGGCGCTCCGGTTCACCGACTGGTACCCAGGGGTCTTCCTCAAACCGGCATATCTGTTTCAAACATTCAGGGAACGCGGTCCCCGCGCAAGCGATTGGCTTATGCCGGTTTTCCTTCTTTCATTGTTATCGGGAATTCTCTTTTCAGCAGCGTTCTTTAATCCGGCGTACCAGAAGAACTTCACGCAGCTCTCCAAGGAAGTCATGGCAGAACAGCTCGCGCAGGGTAAAACCACCCCCGTCGAGGTGGAACGCGGCGCATACTATACGCAAAAGGTATTTCAGATTGTTGGTCCGATAATTTTCCCGTTGGGATGTGTTATTCTCACTGTAATCTCGGCGCTGCTCTTCTGGTTGTTCACAGCAATTGTAGGAGGAGTGAAGACCACGTATAAACTGATGCTCTCGTTACAGGGACCAATTTTTGCAGCGGTTATACCTGGTGTTATCATCTCCCAAATTGTCATGGCCATAACAGGCGTAACGGATTTCAGTCTGAGTATAGCTCAACTGACATCGTTGCCGGTAAGGCATCCGGCGCATACCTATCTCGCTTTTATCGAACCGTTTTTCCTGTATGGATTCTTCGTTACATATGTGAGTCTGATTACTGCGGTACAGTTACCGAAGAAGAAGGCGCTCGTGGTTACAATACTTACAGGAATCATCGATATCGCAATCATCTCCCTGATATAAAAGAGGCCCGCCTTGCGGCGAGCCATCTTCCGTTTGATACCGTTGCGAGCGCTACTGCACTGAGCGGTATGGAGAAAAGCTGCGGACGATTCCGCGGTGTTCGGCAATCATGCGTCCACCCCAGCGGAAGCGTTCCATGTAATAACCGTCAGAAATGTGCGTATAGATGACGCCTTTCCCGGTCGAGCTGTGCGCGAACACGCCGTTTCCGACATAGATCCCGACATGACCGATTTTATCGGAACGGCGGTTTCTGCCTGAGAAGAACAGCAAATCGCCAAACTGCAGGCTGTCGACATCCTGAATCGGTGTAAAGTTCTCCGCCATTGTGCGCGAGGAACTGCCGATTTCCTTATCGAGCACTGAACGGATGACCGCATCGACGAACCCCGAGCAATCGACACCGCGGTGCGACGAGCCGCCGTACCGGTAGCGGGTGCCAAGCCATGCGCCGATGGTACGCACCAGTTTGAACCGCAAGTCAGGATCGATAAAAGGAGATGAAGGATCGAAGGTGGGGGGGACTGGGATGTAGGCATCCTCGGGGGTCAAGTTCTCTGCTTGGTGAATATCTACAAATTGTGGCAGGTATTGACGAAGCACAGGCAATGAACGTGCGGGGATTTTTTGGGTTTCGAGCGGGACGCGCTTGTTCTTTGCCTTTTCGCCTCCGGTTGCCGACGCAAGCGCTGCGCGAAGCGAACCGTGACCGGGTCTGTTGTGAGCAGAGGCGAGCGAACTAAAGGCTAAAACCGTCGCCAACGCTATAAACAGAATACATTTTTTATGAACAATCAAATTCATAATACTCCTATTAATGAAACATGAGTTTGATGGTAGATACCGGAAGGAACAAGATAGGGGGAAATTCCATACAAGTCAACTATCATCTCCATTTTCCTTTACTTAGCTCCCTATTGATGCGAATTCGAAAAGTTCTTATTTTTCAATGCGTACGTGCCACCGTCTGAACAATAACTTTAACGCCCGAATATTTATACCCACTTTCCGGCACGTGGCAACCGGTTTCCGTTTCAAACCGCAACACGAATTTTCAACAGCTCAAGTGGATGCTATGACTGAACAGACTCATTCTACTGCGATGGATTCGCGGGTTGTCGCCGGTCTCCTCGCAACGCTGGTCGTCGTCGCGGCGGGGTTTCTTCTCGTCGAAATGCAATCGGTCATGCTTCCCTTTACCATTGCGATGTTCCTCTCGTACCTCTTCAAGCCGATTATCGTGTTTGCCAAAAGGCGCAACGTGCCCGTTGCAATCGCCTTGCTGATAGTGCTTCTACTCGTTTCAGCGATTCTGTTCGGACTTTCGATGGCGATCTACAGTAGCTTGGATTCGTTTATCGCTGCGGTTCCGAAATACCAGACACGGCTCGAGGGTCTTGTCAACTCGCTCGAGAGTACAATATACGGGACGGCGCAAAGTATCGGCGTCGATCTCAACACATACGATTGGCGCGACGCCATCCAGCTATCCTCGCTTGCCGATGTCCTCGCGAGCGGCGCCGGATCGTTTCTCAACCTGCTTTCGAACGGCGTTCTTATCTTGCTGTTCATGATGTTCATTCTTGCTGGAAGCGGCGATATGACAGCAAAAATCGCCGTTGCGTTCAGGAACACGCATTCGGAAAAAATTTCCACTATTATAGAAAGCATCGACGACAAGGTGCGGCAGTACCTGCTGACCAAAACCCTCGTCAGTCTGCTCACCGGAACCATCTCGACTATCGTTCTGATGATCATCGGGGTGGACTTCGCGATCCTTTGGGGCTTTCTCATCTTCCTCTTGAATTTCATCCCCAATATCGGCTCCATCGTGGCGACCATACTGCCGGTGCTGGTTGCTTTGCTGCAGTTCGACAGCGTCACTCCGGCAATTCTTACTGTCGTCCTTCTTATTATTGTTCAGTTTACCATCGGGAATGTGGTCGAGCCCAAGATCATGGCGTTTAGCCTCAATCTTAGCCCGCTGCTTGTGCTCGTCTCCCTCGCCCTATGGGGATGGATATGGGGTATCTGGGGAATGATTCTATCCGTGCCTATCATGGCGACGATCAAACTGATCATGGAGCATATCGAGCCGTTGGCGCCGCTGGCGCACGTCATGGGGGGCACCATTCACCGCAAACCATCATCGAATTAGCAGAGTACCCGTATGCCGAACTTCACCAGCATACTATTATCAACGTTCATTATGTGCGCAGCGCTGCCGTTTGCAGCCGTTGCACAGCTTCCGGAAACCGGCAATGCTTCCTATTACGCCGAAGAATTCCACGGTAAAGCCACCGCGAACGGCGAAGTGTACAGCATGTGGCAAATGACGGCTGCGCACCGCACGCTACCGTTCGATACGAAGGTCCGCGTGGTGAATCTCGACAACGGCAAGTCGACGATCGTGCGCATCAACGACCGGGGACCGTTCATGAAGGGGAGAATCATCGATCTCTCGAAAGCCGCCGCCGCCGAAATCGGGATGGTAAAACCCGGCACGGCGCAGGTGCGCCTCGAATCCGCCGATCCCAATCAACCCCTGCGCCTTGAACCGGGCGAATACTACGCCGTCGACGTTGCGCAGAAAAAGCTGAAGGGATTCGGGATACAAATTGCGTCGTACAAGGAGTTCGATAATCTTGTGCGCAAGCTCGATCTTCTGCAGAAGAATGGTCTGGACAATCTCCACGTTCAGGTGGCGTCGATGAAGGACGACGTTTACTACCGGATCGTGATCGCGAGTTTCGATTCGCGCGAGGACGCAGAAAAACGGCTCGCCCAACTTGCATCGAAAATCAAGAACGGTTTTGTCTTCGAATTGGATTAGCCGCCCGGTTCATCTCTGCGTCAGTTCAAGCAGCAGCACGTACACGCGTTCCGGACGTTCGATCTCCGCGATCTGAACGCCGTTCGCGCCGCCGTTTTCGCCGGTGTGCGCCGCCGTCGAGACGCGCACGGTGCCCAGACCGTGTCTCCTCTGTAGCGGACCCTGGTGCATTGTCACCTCGATTACATTGCCGAGTTGTACCGTCTTCATCTCCACTCTCCAATGCCTCTCCGTGTATTCTATCCTGTCCCGGTAAATACGGTACTCTGTTCCCGCAGCCCATTTCGACTTGAATAGGCATGCCAGCGCCGGTAAACCGAAGAACACCAGCGCCCCGATTGCCGTAAAGACGAACCGTCCGGGTACGGCAATATGCAGCGCTTCGAGAGCCATCCAGGCGAATCCGCCGAAAAATCCGGTTGCCCAGAACGTGAGGAATACATGCAGCGGAAGGAATGCGACAAGGAGTGAATGGGGTTTGAAAACGGGACGTGCGATGAGCAGTGGTTCGATTTGGATGTTCCTTGTGTTGTTGCTCTTCACGCCGTTGTATACGGATCGGATGCGCCCCGGTTGTTACCAAATTGTAAAAAGAAAGGAATCGCCGCGGCGATTCCTTCATATTCATACGCGATGATCAGGCTGTCAGCATTCCATCAATTCTTTCAGCGCGGCGTAGACCTTCTGCGGGTTTTCGATATCCGATATGCTGATGCCGCTGCGCGATCTGCCCGATGTGAATCCGGTCGCTGCGGTCGAAAGAAAGATGGTGCCCAGTCCGTACTGACGCTGGAACACGCCTTCCCGGAGCGACGCTTCGAGTATCTTGTCGTATTTGATGGACTTGTTTTCGGCAGCCCAGAAGCCTTCGGCGTATTCAAGCCGGTCGGCGTAGAAACGGTACTCGGTTGCCGCGTATGTTCGCGACTTGGAGACGTATGCGAGGATTGGAATGCCGAAGAAAAACGCGCATCCGAAGAACACGAACGTAAACCACCCGGGAAGCGGAAGTCCGACAGCCTGCACCGCGACCATCCCGAATCCGCCGAAGAAGCCTGCGCCCCACACGGTGAAAAACAGTTGTATCGGAAGGACGGAGAGTATCGTGACCCAGGGAATGAACACCGGCTTGACGCGGTACAGCGGCTTGGTGTCGTCGACGCCCGCTGCCGGTTTTTTCGGCGCGGGGGCGGGAACGGCGACCGGCTTTCCGCAGGAAGGACAGAACCTGGCTTCAGCCGTGAGCTTTGCGCCGCATTGTGAGCAAAACATAGGAAATCCTGCACGGTAAAAAGAGACATACAATTCTTCTGCAAGAATACTGCTCCGCAGGTCGCCGGAATAATGAATTCTTCCTTACCAGTGTAGGTTTTACAACCTCATGAGTACCCCGGCGGCGACCAACGCTGCAGGTTCTCATCGCATCCGGCATTTTCCTATTTTTACCGCATGACAAACGACGAAAAAGAACATCGTCGCGGCGCGGAGCTTCCGGATACCGAAGCCGCGAACCGGCAGCGCACTATGGGCGTGATGCCGGGCATCGAGCAGCCGGGCAATATTGCCCCGGCAAGGAAAGCCGCGCGGAAACGCAACCTCTCCATCGACGATCACGTCGAAGGCATTCTGGCGGGCGACAGGGTGATTCTCGGACGTACGATCACGCTGGTGGAAAGCCGTCTGCCTGAGCACGGGGAAAAGGCGCTTCAAATAATAGAACGCATCCTGCCGCATACGGGGAAATCGGTGCGTATCGGTATTACGGGAGTGCCGGGCGCTGGGAAGAGCACGTTTATCGAGGCGTTCGGGATGCATCTGGTGGGACTCGGCAAGCGTATCGCCGTGCTGGCGATCGATCCGAGCAGCCAGATTTCGGGCGGCAGTATCATGGGCGATAAAACGAGGATGGAGCGGCTCAGCGGCGACGAGCGGGCGTTCATCCGTCCCTCGCCTTCCGCCGGATCGCTCGGCGGCGTTGCGCGCAAAACCCGCGAGGTGATGCTGCTCTGCGAAGCCGCCGGGTACGATGTCATCTTAATTGAGACCGTCGGCGTGGGACAGTCCGAAACGATGGTGCACAGTATGGTGGATTTCTTCCTCCTGCTGATGATTGCCGGCGCGGGCGACGAGCTTCAAGGGATCAAGCGGGGGATCATGGAGCTTGCCGACGCGATTTTCGTCAACAAAGCCGACGGCGATAACATCATTCCGGCGCGGAGGGCGCGCGAGGAGTACCGCTCCGCCCTGCACATGATGCAGTACCCGTATCCCGGCTGGACGCCGCCTGTGGATGTGTGTTCCGCTCTGATGGGCGAAGGCGTGCCCGATGTCTGGACCACGGTTACCAATTTCCACCGGATCATGACGGATAACGGCACGCTTGCGCGCAAGCGCAGCGTTCAGGCTCGCGACTGGATGTTCGATACGATGTTCGGTTCGTTGCGGGATAAATTCCTCATGCATCCCGAAGTCGCCGCGGCATTACCTGCGATGGAGCGCGCCGTTCAAGCCGGAGAGCTCCCGCCCCTTCTCGCCGCCAACCGCCTGCTACGATTGTTCTTCGGGGAGGATGTTCAGACGCTATAAGGGGGGAGGGTGGAATGCTTTGGGCACTGCGGTAACCCTGCGGACGGTACGGACGCTGCGGACTGCGCCGATGGATAGTATTTGATTGCTGCTTTACTACCGAAGTAGAAACAAGGGACTTTCTTTATGGATACCGAACATCTTCTTCCAAAGCGGGGTGGGTACAGAAAACTGAAAAGCTTTCTCGTTGCTCAGCTTGTGTACGATGTCACAGTGCGGTTCTGCAACAAGTATATCAGTAGGCGAAGCCGAACGCACGATCAGATGGTGCAGGCAGCCAGAAGCGGCGTTCAGAATATTGCCGAAGGCAGCATAGCCTCCGCAACCTCGAAGAAAATTGAACTGAAGCTGACCAATATTGCGCGCGCCAGTCTTGAAGAGCTGCGATTGGATTACGAAGATTTCCTTAGGCAACGGAAGCTGCCCATATGGGAACGCAGCGATGCCCGGCGCTCGGAACTGATCGCACTGCGCGTTACAACCGCCGACGAAACCGCAAGGTGGGTAAAACGGCAATATGAACAGCAAAATCGCGCAGCCTCGTCCGCAACGTCCGCAGCGTCCGCTGAACCCGGTGCGAGAATGAATCAAGCGCCTTCGAGTCTGGAGGAAATTGCCGCCAACGCTGCATTGGCGCTGATAACGGTTGCCTGCTCGTTACTGGACAGACAAATTGCATCGCTGGCAGCGACATTTGAACAGGAAGGCGGCTTTACCGAGCGCATGCACCGCATAAGAACGCAGCGCCGGAATAAAGGGGCGGCGGGGAGGTAGAGGGAGATGGGGAGGTTGGAGGAGGAAGGAACATATGCTGCTATTTACTTTTTAAAAATCGAAGTTGTAGCGCTTTTTCACAAAGATTTTTTAGCAAGATACTATCGATGCAGTATGAATAAGTAAATGTCATCCGCTCTACGAGCCAATCTCGATGCAAATAGTGTACGCCCAATAGTTTTACCTCAGCTATTGACGAATCGATATTGTTAAGCACGGCGAAGACAGGCCCACCACTGTTTCCTTGCTCTGTATGCATGTAAGATAGGATGGTGCTATTATCTTCATTTCTACAATACACACCAGTAGAAATATTAGGATTGAGATTAATGTTGCTTCAAGTCAAGTATCTAGTGCAACACGTGTAGGTTGAAAAACCTGTATGTTGCA
>CAYPBB010000064.1:17070-19002 GCA_964408855.1 uncultured Ectothiorhodospiraceae bacterium | reverse complement strand
TTTTGCTCCAATATACGCATCTCGTTGGTCCGGTTTGACGGGGTATTACCAAAAACTATTATTTGTCACGTAAGCAACAATGCCTTCGCCATTTTCAATAACTTTATCACTTGCCCACCTAATCGCCTTCACATAGGGATCGCTTAATTTGCTTAATAAGGTTGCATTGCTGTCTTTCGCATATGTTTCATTTACTCGCCGATCCATCGTCTCATACTTACGATTTTTATTATTGTCATTCTCGTTTACTTGCCCCATGTTATACGGCGGGTTGCCGATAATCACGAACAGCGGGGTTTCCTTGAGCTTCTTTACGCGCTCGGTGTTCTCGGGAACCATGAAGTCCATCTGCGTTTGCTTCTCTTCCGCCAGCTCGAAGGTATCCACAAGGCATATCCCGTCGAAGGGCTTGTAGGTTTTGGTCTGCTCGTAATACTCGTGCTCGATGTTCATGCTGGCGATATAATACGGCAGCAGCATTACCTCGTTGCAATGCAGCTCGTGCGCGTACTTGTACTCGAGTTGCGTTTTGGGTATCTCGCGCATCACGCGCATGATAAAATTGCCCGTGCCCACGAACGGATCGAGAATATGCACGCCCTTCGCGCCCAGTCCTTCTTTCTTGCCGAACTCCTTTTTCAGAATCTCGTCCACCGAGCGCACCATGAAGTCGACGATAGGCTGCGGCGTGTACACAATGCCGTGGGTATCGGCGGTTTTCACGGAGAAGCCCTGGAAGAAACGCTCGTACACGGCGTTGAGGAAGTGCTGCTTGGTGGAATAGCTTTCCAGCGTACGGGCGCGCTGCTCGATAGCGCCGTACACGTAGTCCAGATTGGCGTAGAACTCCGCCTCGCTGAAGCTGCGCGAGGTCAGCGCGCTGGTAACCTTGTTGATTTCGCGGGCAACGGCGTTCCGATGCACGAAGTCCGGGTTATCGAACACCTTTCCGAACAGCCGCTTGGTGAGGATATGCTGAATCAGCATTTCCTCGATAGCGGTATCGGCAATATTGGGATTGATGGTGGCTTTGCACAGCGCGGCGAAGTCGGCGAACGCCTGCGTAAACATCCTGTTGTCGCGGCGTTCCTTATCGATAATCTGCATCAAACCCCGCGCGTACCTGGGGATATCCTCCTTGAAGCGCTCCGAAGCTTTTTCCCAGTCCACCTGCGCGGGGGGCGCATAGTTGAACAGCATGTGCAGCGCGCCCACCAGCTTTTCGCCCGTCTCGAGCGTTTCGTCGAAGACCTTGCGCTTCTCCTGAAAAATGACGGCGCGTTCGGGACTCTGGAATATGATATTGCTTGCCGGATAGCCGCGGTCGAACTTGGCGCGTATTTCTTTATCCAGATCGTCCTGCTCGTCCTTTGCTTCCCAATAGCCGTGTTCGATGTGGTAGGCGTCGAGGAACGCCCCATCGACATGGATGGTACGGTTGAGCGAGGACGTGAGCGCGTACTCTTCGATGAAGTCCCACCCGACCTTACGCGCCGAGAACGTCAGCAGCGCCTGGAACGCATTACGGACGGCGGTCTCGTGTTCGACACTATGATTGCGAAACATATCGAGCGCGGCGTAGTATTCGCGCACGGGTTTATGCGATGGAAGCAGCTTGAGTTCAGACACGAAAGCCCCGGTAAATCATTGCGGATAGAGTGCATAAAAATAGAAAGAAAACCGTGAACCTGAAAGATACGCGCCGGTTACGAGACGCGGTCATTCTATCATCGTCCCCCTAATAGGGGGACAGAATCCGCCCAATGATTTCCGGGCGGATTCAGGGGGTCGCAAATGCGGGTGAATAGCGCCTGACGAAAACGAATCTGAAAAACGCGCGCCCGGTCCCGAGACGCGGTCATTCTATGTCATTCTTCCATCGTCCCCCTCATAGGGGGACAGAATCCGCCCAATGATTTCCGGGCGGATTCA
>CAYPBB010000064.1:0-16970 GCA_964408855.1 uncultured Ectothiorhodospiraceae bacterium | reverse complement strand
GGGACAGAATCCGCCCAATGATTTCCGGGCGGATTCAGGGGGTCGCAAATGCGGGCGAATTGCGCCCGACGAAAACGAATCTGAAAAACGCGCGCCCGGTTCAGAGACGCGGTCATTCTATCATCGTCCCCCTCATAGGGGGACAGAATCCGCCCAATGATTTCCGGGCGGATTCAGGGGGTCGCAAATGCGGGCGAATTGCGCCCGACGGGCGGAAGTCCGGCTTTGACGGAGGGGGAGTATTTCACACGCGCAGTGCAGCCGGAATTGAGATGAGACAATCGATAAGCCTTCCGTATTGTTGCCGAAGCTCTCCCCTGTTGTCCCCTCTCTGAACATCTTACAACCCACTCGTATTCAGCCGTGCTGAGAGGGGACGAAGAATTCCCCCTCTTATCCCCCCTTGACCATCTCGTCACATCGCAGACTCGTGCCGAGATTTAAGGGGGGATGGAAGAGGCGTCGCGGTACCAGGTGCAAAATCGGATGCGATTCTTCCATCGTCTATACCAGGGGGACAGAATCCGCCCAATGATTTCCGGGCGGATTCAGGGGGTCGCAAATGCGGATGAACTCCAGACAGCGTACTTCCCGTATTGAAGTGACTATTGAAATCCCCCCCGGGCGGCGCGGTCCGGTTTCGGGGCAGATTTTTGCTCCTCCGGAAGGCGGTTTTGCGGATGAAAATTACACACAGAATTTGGAGCTAGTCGAGAAGTATTTCCCGAATGACACGTTGAGCGCATACAAGCCCTCATGCAATCGCCGGGTTGCGCTAATTTAATATTGGCAACGTATGTTCCACGAAGATGACACAAAATGACACACTTTTGACACAAAAATGACACAGTGTGTCATTTTCTACCGCCGAATTCAGGCTGGAATCGAAGGTTGGTGCAACGTGTGTCATTTTTATCGAAAGTGTGTCAAAAACGTTTCACGGCAGAATCCGCGAGTTTAAAACCGGAAAACCGTGGAACGTATTACATTGCCGCACCCGCGGTGTGTGAAGAAATTGATAATTGACAATTGACAATTTTAAATTATCAATTATCAATTTCTTCCCGTTTTCAGCTTTTTTACAATAGAGGTAAGAATCGCGGCGAGTTCCGAACATTCGGCTTTAAGAGACTCTAACTGCTGAGGAGGAACGATTTCCGCGCGAGTGAGAAGTTCGAGCCAATACTCGGTCTCATATGTCTCCTTTAAAGAGATACTGAGTTTCGAAAGAAAATCCGGCGATGATTGCGCTCCCTGACTTTCCGCAAAGTTCGCGCCGATAGAGGTACCGGAACGCAATACCTGCTTCGATAGCACTCGCGCCGGACCCGGCATCTCATCCAGCCTTTGCGAAAGCTTCACAATCCTCAGCGCAAACTCCAACGTCCTCGCCCCTAAATCGACTCCCATCACTCTTCCTCAATTTTCAATTGTCAATTTTCAATTATCAATTATCAATTATCAATTATCAATTTCCATCAAACTCACCGCCGGCATAGAGCGAACCGGCGGTAACGAATGCGAATTCCTACGCCGTTAAATCTTTCAGCGGAGCGGCGGGGGCATTGGACGCGACGGCGGCGATCCCCTTCTCCATCGATGCGGGTGTATCGTACATCTCGCTGTTGCCGATCACCTGACCGTTGCCCGCTTTCAACACAAAGTACGGCTTGCCGTTCTGCGACTGCCTGCGGTCGAACCGCTTCGCTTCGGGCGCATTCTTGCGCACCGAGTCGATTCCGTTTTCCGCGCTGCGCCGCGTATTGTACATTTCGCTCGTGAGGATCACCTGCCCGTTGCCGGATTTCAGGTTGAAATAGAACTTGTCGTCTGCGCTTTTTTTCAGCTCAAACTTGCCCGCCATTGTGACCTCCAGTCTTGGTTGGATAGATAGTGCAATGATACGGCGCGGCATTTTGAAAGGCAATAAAAATGCCCGCAACCAATGATTGCAGGCATGCGAACTATGCCGCGCGTTCCCGCCGCGCATCCGCGGGCTGATGCGCGCAGTCTGACCTTCGGAACCTATTCGAACGTAACGAGCAGTTCGTTCTTGCGAACCATCTGCCCTTCCTTCACCAGCACTTCCTTGACGACGCCGTCAATCGGCGCGGTAACATCGTTGCGCATCTTCATCGCCTCCAGAATCAGCAGACTGTCGCCCCAGCGCAAACGCTGCCCGGGCTGCACGTACACCTTCTGGATGATACCGGGAATGTACGCCGTCACTTCCTTCGGGTCGGCTTTGGCGTAGGTTTTCCGGTTGGCGAAATTTCTCGTGATCTGCGTTTCGTAGACGGTATCGTCGATGACGATCTTGTGCATTTTAGGCTGTTCATCCATAACTAGAACGGAGGAATTCCGTGTTTTTTACGAGGACGTGTTTCTGATTTTTGAACCGATATTTCGAGCGAGTGAATGAGGAATTCGCGGGTCTCGCGCGGCTCGATCACTGCGTCGACGTGACCGTTCGCCGCGGCAATATAGGGGTTCGCGAACTTCTCGGTGTACTCCTGCACCTTCAATTGGCGCATGGCGTTCGGATCTTTGGCTTCGGTGATTTCCTTGCGGAAGATAATGTTCGCCGCGCCTTCGGGACCCATCACCGCGATCTCTGCGCTGGGCCATGCAAAGACGAAATCGGCGCCCAGATGCCGCGAGCACATTGCGATATATCCGCCGCCGTAGGCTTTGCGGAGAATGACGGTAATTTTCGGCACGGTGGCTTCGCTGTACGAATACAGGATCTTGGCGCCGTGCCGGATGACGCCCGCATGTTCCTGATCGACGCCGGGGAGATATCCCGGAAGATCGACGAGCGTGACCAGCGGTATGTTGAACGCATCGCAGAAGCGGATGAACCGCGCCGCTTTGTCCGACGAGTCTACATCGAGCACGCCGGCGAGCACCAGCGGCTGGTTGCCGACAACGCCGATCGTCTGACCGTTCAGGCGCGCGAATCCGACGACGATATTCTTCGCCCATAATTCCTGCACTTCAAAGAAGTCGGAATCGTCGGCAAGCGCGCGGATCACATTGCGGATGTCGTACGGCTGCCGCGAGTCCTGCGGAATAACCGCGTTGATATCGAAGTTGGCGCGCGGCTGTTTCGGAGTGAAGCCGTCGGCGCGTTTGGTGTTGTTCCAGGGGATGAAGGTGACGAGCTTTTTGATCTGCTCGAAGCATTCGAGTTCGTTTTTAGCGAAGAAGTGCGCATTGCCCGTCACCTCGTTATGGATGCGCGCGCCGCCCAGATCTTCCATCGAGATTTCCTCGCCGAGGACTGTCTTGATGACTTCGGGACCGGTGATGAACATTTTCGAGATGTTTTCGACGACGAACACAAAATCGGTCAGCGCCGGCGAATACACCGCGCCGCCCGCGCAGGGTCCGAGGATGACGGATATCTGCGGAATGACGCCCGAAGCAAGCGTGTTACGGTAGAAGATTTCGCCGTAGCCTGCGAGCGAGTTCACGCCTTCCTGAATTCGCGCGCCGCCGGAGTCGTTGATGCCGATGAGCGGGACGCCGAGTTTCACGGCATGATCCATGATTTTAGTGATTTTCCGTGCATGGGCAAGCCCGAGCGAACCGCCGGCAACGGTAAAGTCCTGCGCATAAATGCAGACCGGATGCCCGAAGATTTTTCCCGTGCCGGTGATAACGCCGTCGGCGGGAAGCTGCTTCTTGTCCATATCGAAATCCTGGCACTTGTGCTCCACGAACAGATCGTACTCATGGAACGTATCGGGATCAAGAATCGCCTTGATGCGCTCGCGCGCAGTCATTTTCCCCATCGAAACTTGCTTTTTAATCGCCTGCTCGCCCCCGCCGTCGACAACCTTCGCCTTCCGGGAAAAGAAGTCCATGATTTTTTGTTTCAAAGACATGGGTAAGCCCTTTTATTTATCCGTAATAACAATTGCTTGCACTATCTGATTTGGGTACACAATGGATATCGATCGCTTTATAATGAAGCGATTACTAATCTAGAAATTTTTCACGATATAACCTACCGCGCGTATCAACCTACAGCAGTCATAACATCAAGAGAAACAACTATTTACCAGCGGTTACAATTGCACGACGCGCAGCATGTTCGTCGAAAGCCGGCGCTTGAACGGCATTCCAGCGGTTAGAATCGCGAACTCGCCTTCCTTCGCGAGCCCCGATCCAAGCACGGTTTCGCGGATCTTTTGAATGCGTTCTTCCGTTTCCGGCATCGGATCGAAACGGACCGCCGTCACGCCCCATACAAAGGAGAGCTGCCGGACGGTTTCGTCGTTGTCCGCCAATGCGAGGATCGGGATGCCGGGGCGGTACTTCGCGATAATCTTCGCCGTGCCCCCGCTTGTCGTGAGAGTGACGATGATCGAAGCATGGATCTGTTCGGCGATCAATCGGCATGCCCGTCCGATTGCGTCGGCAACATTCCATTTATCGTCTTTCGGGATGTCGTATTCCAGACGGGCGTCGCTTTTGTACTTCTCCGCGTTGACGATGATACGGTCCATATAATTCACCGCGTCGAGTGGATACTTCCCGACGCTTGTCTCGGCGGAAAGCATGACGCAATCGCTCCCGTCGATGACGGCGTTCGCAACGTCGCTGGCTTCGGCGCGGGTAGGGCGCGGATTTTCGATCATCGATTCGAGCATCTGCGTTGCGGTAATGACGGGCTTGCCGTAGTAGTTACACCGGCTGATGATGAACTTCTGTAATCCGGGCACTTCCTCGGCAGGCATTTCGAGGCCAAGATCGCCGCGCGCCACCATGATTCCGTTCGATTCTTCGATGATATCCTCTATATCCTCGATTCCCTCGTACCGTTCGATTTTCGCTATGATGGGCACGGAACGCCCGAGCAGCTTCATCGTGGTTTTCAGTTCGAGAATATCGCGCTCGGATTTAACGAACGAAAGCGCTACGGCGTCGATGCCGAGATCGAGACCGAATTTGAGGTCTTCGATGTCTTTCTCACTCATCGCGGGAGCGGAGAGGGCGCATCCGGGTGTAATGATGCCCTTTCGATCCTTCAGCATTCCGCCTTTGACGACGGTGGTATGGATATCGTTGCCCTCGACGCGGACCACCTTCAGGGAAAGATATCCGTCGTCAAGAAGGATTTCGCAGCCCGGCTTTACCTCGTGCGGTAACTCTTTATAGCCGGTTCCGACCCGCTGCGCGTTGCCGTATTCGAGTTCGTCGGAAGTAATGATGAACGGCGCATTTTCTTCGAGAAAGACGGCGCCGTTTTCCACCTTCCCTGTCCGTATTTTTGGTCCCTGCAAATCCTGAAGAATTGCAACCGTTTTACCGGTGATCATCGATGCTTCGCGGATATTGTCGACTGTCTGCCGATGTACTTCGTGGCTTCCATGTGAAAAATTCAAACGCGCGACATCCATACCGGCATTCATCAACTTGACGAGCATTTCGAGACTCGCCGTCGCCGGTCCGATAGTACACACGATTTTTGTTCTGCGCATTGCGCTCTCCTTGAGAGTACGTAAAACTGTCCGCCTGATTCCGGGCATAATTCAGCATTCAATATACGTCGATTGGAGGCAATAGTGACGGTTTGATTCGATTTTCCGTCAGGCGGTAAATCTGCGTTTTTTCAACGCGTCGACGAGCGCGGGAAGGATCACCCCCGACGGTCCGAGGAGGCATTCGTTCATCTGATGCGAGATACTGGTAGGCTTGGGATTCACCTCCACCACGTAGGCGCCGTGTGAGCGCGCCACCCATGGAAGCTGCGCCGCCGGGTATACCTCGCCCGACGTCCCGATGGAGAAAAAAACGTCCGCCTGTTCGGCGGCGCGCCATGCCTCGGAGAGAATATCGCCGGGAAGCATTTCACCGAACCAGACCACATCGGGACGAATGCGTCCGCCGCAGGTACACAGCGGCGCGGCCTTCTCCGATGGGAGATCCACTTTGGAGTAAAACGTATGGCAGTTGATGCAGAAGCTGCGCTCGATATTGCCGTGCAGTTCCAGGGGATTGGCGCTGCCTGCGCGCGAATGCAGATTATCGACATTCTGGGTTATGAGAGTAAAACCTGAGAACATCCCTTCCATCTCTTTAATTGCATAGTGCCCCGGATTCGGCTCAACATCGGAAATAATGGCCCGCCTGTGTTGATACCATTCCCACACAAGATCGGGATTGTTCATAAACGCATCGAAATTCGCCAGTTCCTCGGGCTTGAATTTCGCCCAAAGTCCGTCCGGATCGCGAAATGTAGGGACGCCGCTTTCGGCGCTGATTCCTGCGCCGGTCAGCACTGCAACCGATTTTGCTTTCGCGAGTATGTCCAATAGCGCTTCCGTAAACATGTACCGGCCTCCATCGTTTCGCGGATTATCGTTTCGGGACGAGCCGCAACGTACGCCAGTTTTTGTTGCGTATCGTTTCTGGATTTCTCAGGAGCGTATGATAGGCCCCGTTCTGCCATAGACCTGCCTGATCGGAGTAATGATCGCTGATCGGCTGCCCCGATTGCCCTGTCGTCAACACAATGGAGCAAGTGTCGGGCGATGCCATATCGGCGATGAACCGCATCGACGCTGTGACCGACACATTGAACGGCAATGCGAAAGAGTATTCCGAATTGTTGATCGTGCTGTTGTTGCCGCCCACCGAATAGGGACCGGCATTGAACACTTTGTCGAAGGGCTTCACCGCACCGAAAGGATGCCCAAATTCGACAGTATGAATAGCGCCCCACTTCCACTCGTTCATCGACGAACCGAGCCGGGTCTGGAGGGTCCGCATTCCCTGTGTAAAGCTCTTGCGAAGAATGTCCGTCTTTGTTTCAACGACGGCGGTGTTTCTGTTGTCGAACCATGTCGCCGAGGTATCTTTCAGCATCGAGGCAATGACCCGCGTCGGGACATTGGAAAGCAACACATACCGGGTATACAAGGCCTCGCCGAGTTCATCCTCGAACGTTTCTTTCAGCAGTTCCTGATAAGCTGCGTTGAATAGCGCCGCCGCGACAGACGAGGGCGACATCCGCAGATCCCAGCCCGCAAGAACGTTCATCGCCCACGTTGTTTCGAGCCTTCTGCCCGGGTCGGAGGAAAGCGCCTGCAAATACTCGTCGCGAATAGCAGCCGCATACGGCGACGTATAATCCATTTGCATCAACCGGAAATCGTTCGACGTGAACGATGGTTGTTCGCGAAGCAACTGGTTGATGCGCGTGTACCGCGAGCTATCTTCGTAGATGTTGGAAAGAAAAAAACCGGGACGCACGACCGGATGCGTATTCGCCGCGGCAAGATACTGTGTTTCGGGAGCGACGACGAACGGGAGGGATGAAAAATCCGCTATCCCATCCCAGGCGTTACCCGGATTCCACCCGGCGCTCGGCAGGATCGCGTTTCGAGCGCTCCGCAGCGGTACGAAGCCGGCGTCCTGAACGCCGATTACTCCCGATGTATCGGCGTACATAAACCGCTGGCATGGCGCTCCGAAATGCGATACCGCGTTTCGGAACTCGCCCCAATTGCGCGCGCGATTCAAATGGAATAACGCAAGAATCTCATCGCTGTACTCATAGCCGGTCCACCGGATCGAAATCGCCGGAGCGGTCTCTTCGCGCGAAAGCGGTTCGAGCACCCCGGGCGCCAGCGTTACGACAGGGCGTTTACCGGCACGGTAGATTTTCACTTCCACGCCGGCAGTATCTCTTACAAAGATGGAGTCGGTACGCATCGCGAGCTTTCTGAACCCGTCCTCGGATTGATATGTCGAATCGCGCAGTCTGAGCCGTTCGTACGATACGTCGATGTCGTCGATCATCGCATTTGTAATACCCCACGCAATCGAGCCGTTCGAGCCGATGATGACGCCGGGCGCGCCGGGGATCGTGGCGCCCGAGATATTCATACCCGGGGAAACGACATGCACAATGTACCACCGCACCGGCTGGGACTGTCTCAGATGCGGATCGTTGGCGAATACCGGTTTCCCCCGCACCGCTTTTGCGCCAGTAACCGCCCAACTGTTGCTTCCGGCTGTTATGCCCGCCTGCTTCAATAGAAGAGGCAAATTCTGGTATGTCTCGCGAAACACCTTGGCGTCGGCGAACAATGCACTGTCGCGGTATAATTGCTGCGCGTCGAGGTACTTCTTTCCGTCGGGAATGATCTCGATTCCCTTCGCCGCGCCCATGCGGGCAATGATCTCCGCAAATGTGAGATCGGACCACCAGGAAAGCGCCATCTCCCAAGCCATCAGCCGGGCGATAAGAAGAGAGTGCTGCGGTTTCCAGGGTTCAGGCGTGTAATTGAGCGCATCGAACTCAATCGGGTAGCGGTTCTTCATATGTCCGATACAGTCGTTGACGCCGCGGCTGTACGCTTCGAGGATATTCCGCGTTTGAGGCGAACAATGCGCATATAACGAATCCGCAAGTCCGGCGATATCCAATGTATGCATCATCTTATCGAACGGTAATGTCACCGTCCCGAACAATTCTGAGAGCCTCCCCTGTCCGTACCGCCGGGTCGCATCCATTTGCCATAGCCGGTCCTGTGCATGCACAAAGCCCATCGAATAGTATGCATCGTACTCGTTCAGCGCCATGATATGAGGCACGCCCATCTCGTCGCGAATGATCTCGACCTCGGCAGATACACCCGGCATCGAAAGCTCGCCTTCCGTTTCCGGCAGCGATTTCACGAGAAGGTAATAAATTAACGCTGCGGCGCCCGCGCAAAGCAACGCAAGCGTCCCGGCGACCCCATAAATAAATTTCAATCGTTTTGTCATGTATACCGCACATTCATGGCAGAAACCAAGCTAGCAAACCACCAAGGGAAAAACAATCACGGCATCGTTCCGGATGCTGCCGTCCGTGTGTGTTGCAATAGTGCTAAAATTCCTTCATTTTATTGGAATCTGGTAACTATTCCCAGCGGACGTATCCTTACCGTATGAAGTTTGTAGCAACGTTGACGCTTTGTTTTGTTCTTTTCAATGTGAACAGCCCCGAGTTGTATTCTCAAAAGGTTGATGCACAGAAGGAAAACCTCGGCCCCGCCGTAAACAGCGCTTACGACGAAGTGTACCCATTGATATCCCCCGACGGTAAGACCTTGTATTTCGTCAGAAAGGGTCATCCGGATAATATCCCCGATGAATCAATCGAAGAACGCTCCCCGATGCGGTACAAGGACGATATCTGGTGCAGCATCCGCGGCAAGGACGGAAACTGGTCGGAAGCCGTGAACCTCGGTCCGCCTCTCAACAATGCGAATTTTAATTATGTCTGCGGCGTTCTGCCCGACAACAACACGCTCCTGCTGGGTAATTATTACTTCGAAGATGGGAACATGAGTCAGGGAGTCTCGATCTCGCACCGGACGGCGACCGGCTGGAGCTTCCCTCGGAACCTTAAATTCGCCGAATTTTCGAACAGGAAGCAATACTCCGAGTATACTATTTCTCCTCATTCCAACGTGTTGGTGATGTCGATCCAGCCGGAAGACACGTACTTTTCCCTCTCGCTCGGCGAGCGCGACCTGTACGTCAGTTTCGAAAACGAAGATGGGACTTGGTCGGCGCCGAGCAATATCGGCGATCAGGTGAATACGATGTACGAGGAAATAACGCCGTATCTCGCCGCCGACGGAAAAACACTCTATTTCTCCAGCAATCGGCCGGGAGGACTGGGCAAGAACGATGTGTATATGACGCGCCGGCTCGACGATAGCTGGCGTAAGTGGACGCCTGTTCAAAACGTCGGGCATCCGGTGAACACAGCCGGATGGGATGCATATTTCACCGTTCCGGGGAGCGAAGGATACGGATATGTCGTCTCGACCACCGATCCGTCGAAAGGAGCCGGCAATTGGGGATATGGGAAAAGCGACATTTTCCGCGTCAAGCTGCCGAACGAAATGCTTCCCACTCCTGTGATGATTGTGTATGGAAAAGTACGGGACGATAAGAACAGCGTCGTGCCTACTACGATTCATTACGAACGTCTGAGCGACAACACGCCAGTCGGTACAGCGGAGGTGAATCCATCGACCGGCGAATATCAGATCGCGCTTCCCTCCGGAGAACAATACGGATTCCGCGCGGAAGCGGAAGGCTACTACCCCGTGAGCGAAAACATCGATCTGCGACAACTAACCTCCTACGAGGAAATCGAACGCAACCTTACGCTTATTCCGCTGACGAAAGGCTCCACCATCACATTGAAAAACATCTTTTTCGACTTTAACGCCGCGACGTTGAAAGACGAATCGCGCGCAGAGCTGGATCGCCTCGTCCGCTTTCTGAAGGAAAACCCGTCGGTCAGATTGGAAATTGCCGGACACACCGACAGCGTCGGAACGGATGAATATAACCTGCGACTCTCGGGCGACCGTGCGGCATCGGTGGTAAAATATCTTCTCGACGCCGGTATCGATGCCCACCGCGCCGTGCCGAAGGGTTACGGCGAAAGTCGCCCGGTTGCACCAAACATTACCGATGAAGGCAGACAACAAAACCGCCGCGTCGAGTTTACTATTCTGTAATATGAAACCGAACGAATATTATTGCTACTCGATTGAAAACGTTCTCGAACAGGCGAGAGCCGCTCCGTTCCGTCTGGGCTTTTACGAGCTTCATTTTTATACCGAGAATGGCCGTCCTTCAAAACAGGAAACCGGCACGGTGGAGGTTTTCTACTTCTATCCGTCCGGTGGAACAATCCGGGATTCACACATGAATATCGTGTTTTACGAGCCCAGACTGGACTTGTACCGGGATATGAAAGGCAGCCTCTGATTTTTTGTCACCAATTCCAGTAGCCGAATGAACATTACCGTCGCCGCGTATCAGTTTACGCCGGACTTTCTGCAACCGGACCGCAATCTTGAGCGCATCGCCGCAGCCATCCGCAGCGAAGACGCCGATTTTCACGTCATTCCCGAGCTCAGTGCCACGGGATATTTCTTCGCGAATAGAGACGAAGCGCTGGCGTACTCGGAAACTCGGAACGGACGATTTTGCACAACAATGCGCGGCCTGGCGGCGGAACGCCAGTCTGTTGTCATCGCCGGATTCGCGGAACGCGAAGGGGATCTGCTGTATAATTCCGCCGTCATTGCACTGCCGGATGGAAATGCCCATATTTACCGGAAGATCCATCTCTTTGCAGAGGAAAAAATCATTTTCGAACCGGGAAACACCGGTTTTTTCGTTCTCGAATATCATGGCATCCAATTCGGAACAATGATTTGCTACGATTGGCGATTTCCTGAATCGGTGCGCTCCCTCGCTCTCAAAGGCGCTCAAATCGTCTTTCATCCATCGAACCTCGTCGCCCTCCCCGGTATGTGGGGACCCGTCATGCAAACCCGGTCGCTCGAGAACAAGATTTTTACAGTCACGGCCAACCGGACGGGGACGGAATACAGGGGCGGGGACTCGCTTGTGTTCCACGGATGCAGCCAGATCACAAATGTCAACGGCACGGTAATTTCCAGATCGGACGAAACCACTGAAGGATGGATTACCGCCGTTATCGACCCGGAAAAGGCGTTGAATAAAAGCTTCTCCAAGTGGAACGATATTTTCGCCGACCGCCGACCAGAAACCTACGAACTATAAACCGCCGGAGGCGTTATGTGGCAGAGCACTCTTCTTTCCATGATCGTTCCTATCCTTCTCCGTTCGCTGAAGCTGCATGTAGTGAATGAAGAACCAGTCCGGAAACTGTTGGAAAAGAAACAGCCCTTTGTCCTGATGTTCTGGCACGGTTCCATGCTCCTGCCCTGGTGGCACATGAGACATGCGCGGCCTGCGGCGCTTATCAGCAGAAGCAAGGATGGACAGATTCTCTCGGATATTCTGGAACGCTGGAACTACAACGTCGTGCGCGGATCGAGCAGCAAAGGCAGCAAGGAAGCGATGGAATTCATGCGCAGACTGATCGATTACGGGCACATCGTATGTATTACTCCCGACGGACCGCGAGGACCGCGCATGGAATTGAAAATGGGCGGTATCCGTATTGCGCAGACAAAAGAAGTGCCGCTTGTGTATTGCTCGGTCCGGTACGAGCAGTTCTCCTCCCTACGGAGCTGGGATCAATTCGAAATACCGCATCTATTCACACGCGCCTGCCTTTCGTTCAGCGATCCCATCCACGTCCCGGTGGAACTCGACGGCGTCTCGCTCGATAACTTCCGCCTGGAACTCCAGCTGGATATGCAGCAGGCGCACGATTACTGTATGTCCTATATTCACGAGCTGCAAAGCGAACCGGCGTGAGTTTCCTTCTGCGAATCGCTTCGTTTTTGTATGCTTCGGTCATCCGGATGCGGAACCGGGCATACGATTCAGGAATCCTGCCTATCCATTCCATCCCTGTCCCAGTCGTATCAGTCGGCAACATTACCGCCGGTGGAAGCGGTAAAACGCCCGTTGTCGAGTACCTTGCGTCGGTTTTCACGGCTGCAGGTAAACGGGTATGCGTTGTAAGCAGAGGGTATGGACGCTCCACCACTGGCACATACACCGTATCCTCAGGGAACGGTCCGGAAGTAGATTCTACCGCAGGCGGTGACGAGCCCGTCCAGATTGCTGAGCATTGCCCCGGAACATTCGTTGTGGTCGACGAAGACCGCGTCCGCGGATGCCATTTCGCCGTGGAACGTTTCAACCCGGACATCATAGTGCTGGACGACGCCTACCAGCACCGGCGCTGCGGCAGAAATGCCGACATCCTGGTCTACGACGCGTCGACGCCCGTATCCCGGCAAACGATGCTCCCGCACGGCAGGCTCCGCGAACCAATCGCCAACTGCAAACGCGCCCACTTCATTCTCCTCACCCGTTGCGACAGCGAAGAAGCCGCGTCGGATGCGATGCAAGCTTTGAACCAATATTCGGACGCGCCTGTCTCAACGACGCGGTTCATCCCGTCGGCGCTTCGCGACGGCTCAGGCACAGAATGGCCAATCAATCGAGCGCAGGGGAAAAACGTCTTTGCGTTTTGCGGAATAGGTTCGCCTGAATCGTTCAAATCGACCGTGCAATCGCTCGGATGTACCGTCGCTGGATTCCGGGCATTCGGCGACCACCATGCCTATACTGAAGCGGATATCAGGGAGGTGGCGGAGCAGTTCGCCGCCTCGAATGCCGAGGCATTGCTGACCACCGAGAAAGACCGGATGCGTTTAACGAAAATGCTTTCGTCTTTCCGGGATATCCCTTTTTACAGCGTGAAGATGAAGATGGAATTTCTATCGGGAGAGAACGCATTCTTGAGAGGGATTCAAGCGTTGCTCGACCGTCAGGAGTAAAATGGGCATACCACTGTCAGAGGATGCCTGATATCCCCTATTCAGGTGAAGGCATTATGACAGGATTCAACTGACCGTTCCGTGTAGCCTGACGGTTGCATTTTTCTGGACGAGTCTGTCGGCGCATTCCTTGCAGAAATGAGCCGTCGGCAGTTCCTTAAGGATATCCAGCGGGATATCGCCTTTACAAAAGATACATTGCCCATATTCTCCGCGCATGATGCGCTCGAGCGCAAGGCGGAGTTCGTTCAGATGCGGATCTCCTTTGAATGCCAGTTTCGCGCTGACATTCTCGATCGATAAATCATCCGGAGGCTCATGATAGACGGCGGTCAGAATCGCTGCGATCCGTACGAGGATACGTTCCTGAAGTTCCAGTATATGGGGCTTGGATAGCAATTCTCTTTCCTTACTTACCTTTACACGTTCATGCGTTACATACAGAGCGGATGTTCCTCACTATAGCGAACATAGACGAATTTCGGTCAATGTCAAGTACCTTTTCTCTTTAATTTCAATATTTTATCCCGATTCTCAACAAGACCGGACCGGCGGAAAATATCGTCTGTTTTATGCCAGTAAAATTCCTTCATGTACCAGCAGCGCCTGTTTGACCTCGATTCCGTATGCATATCCTCTCAGGTTTCCTTCCGAACCGATGATACGGTGACATGGCACGATAAGAGGCGCCGGATTGCTGCCGTTGGCCGATCCGACTGCTCGAACCGCGTCCGGTCTGCCGATCCTGCGCGAAAGCCCGGAATACGATTCGGTGGTTCCGAACGGTATTTTCAGTAGTTCATCCCACACCAGCCGTTGAAACGGCGTTCCAAAAAGCGTCAACGGCAAATCGAACCGCGAAAGCGACTTGTTGAAATATGCATCGAGTTGTTCCGCAACTTCTTTGGGTATCGGTTCGATGATCGTCTCGCGGACCTCAATTCCATGATGCCCAAGAAACCGCCTGGCGGACGTTTCCGCACCGTCTTCGCCGAAATGCAAATGACAGATCCTACCGTCGAGGAATGTAACGACCAGTTCTCCGAGCGGCGAGGGATATGTACCCGTAGTTATCGAGCCGGTTTCCTTTGCGGCAGAAAGCGTCGTATTCATAGCCGTGTCCTGAGTAATTGCTGTTCGATACGAAAATACAAGGAAATGGTTGCGTTTGTATTCCGCAGCGCCGTTCGGCGCGCGCCGCCTGCTATACTCGTTTCCTCCGGTTGCGTATATAGTCGACAAGAACAAATTCCCCGAGCCGCCCCAGACCGGTGAAGTACGCCCGCCCGTTGTTCGCGCGCGTCATGTCCTCGACGAAATTCATCAGGTAGCGATCGCGCGCCACCATGAATGTGCTGATGACGATCCGCTCTTTCCTGCAAGCGACGGCTTCGTCGAGCGTTTTATTTACGATTTTCGGATCGAGACCGAAGGAGTTTTTATAGATTCTTCCATTGTCGTCGAAGATCGCCGAAGGCTTTCCGTCGGTCACCATGAAAACCTGTTTGTTCGAATTGCCGCAACGGCGGAGCAGACTCCGGGCGAGTTTCAAACCCTGCCGCGTATTCGTATGAAAGGGTCCAACGTTCACGAACGGCAGTTCAGCGAGGTCGATCTCGCGCGCATCGTCGCCGAACAGGAGGATATGCAGCCTGTCCTTTGGATATCGAACGTGGATCAGCTCGCAAAGCGCCAGCGCCACCTGCTTCGCAGGCGTAATACGATCCTCGCCGTACAAGACCATGCTATGGGAAATATCCAGCATCAGAACCGTTGCCGCCGATGTTTGATGCTCGGTTTCGAAGACTTCGACATCGTCTTCCACGAGATTGAACTCGTCGATCCCGTTGCGCCGGAAGGCGTTCGTGAGCGTCGACGTGAGATCGATGTTCGAAGGCACATCCCCGAAGGAGTATTGCTTGGTTTCGCTCAGCCGGTCCACTCCCCCGCCGATATGCGGCGTTTCGTGAGTTCCCAGAGCGCTTTTCTTCATCCCCAGAAAAATTTCGTCGAGCGCGTCGCGACGGATCCGCTGGTTTCCTTTTGCTGTAACCGCCAGGTTGCCGTCGCGGTCTTCCTGAATATATCCGCGGGCTTTCAGTTCGTCGATAAAGTCCTGCATAGTCAAAGCGGCATCGAAAATCGGCTGCTTCTGGTCGACGTACTGCATCCACTCGAGCGCTTCGTCGATATCGCCTTCCACCTGCATGAGAATATGATTGAACAACGAGATCAAGCCTTCCATCCGGTCCCGGAAGGAGTCGCCCTGTTCTATCCACCGCGAATACTGTACGAACATCCCTGCCGCCTTTCTCCGCCGCCTAGTAGCGGCTTTCTTCGTCGTAATCGTCGGCGATACGGGTGAAGAGCATTCCAACCATATCGCTGTACGATACATTTCCGTTTGCCTCGCCTTTCGCGATGCGTGAATGTTGGTGCAAGCCTTCGAGAACGAATTCCATCGCCGAGGCAATCTCATTCGCCGCCGCGCTGTCGAGCCGGAGGTGTTTCTTCACGAATGCCTCCAGACCGGGGATCTTTCTCAACTCACGGTAATACTCATCGAACGGCATATCGTCGGAGAGAACAAGCGTATTGCTTTGTTCGAACCAGGCAATAATATCCGCGTACACTCGAACGTTGCCCGGTTGAGCCTCGTCGGTGGATTCCCGTTGTTTGGACGGCTTCCTGTTCTTCGTCAGAGGATCGGGGAAGTACCGCGCAAAGATCGTCCGCACGGCCTGTCCGATAAGAAGTTTCGACACCTTCACCGTGCCTTCCTGTTCGCCTTCATATACCAGTTCCAACTTCCCGGTCATAGCGGGGAGAATGCGCAGGAGGTCGCTGATTCGCGGAACAATCGTCGTATCGCCTGTCGCTATGCATCGGCGTTCCGCATTCGAGACAAGATTTTCAAGCCCGCTGATAGTGAGCCGGGCGCTAACGCCTGATTTCTGGTCGACGAATTCGCTTTCACGCGCGTGAAATGCGGTCTGCTCGATGATTTCGCGGAAATAGTGCGGAATGACGACGTCCCGTTCGCGTCTCTCGGTCCATGCTTCCTGTTTCGTGATCTCGATGGCGTGTTCGATATCCTGGGGATAATGCGTCAGAATTTGCGAATCAATTCGATCCTTGAGAGGCGTGATGATGTTGCCCCGGTTTGTGTAGTCTTCCGGATTCGCCGTGAAGACGACCACGATATCGAGAGGGATTCGGACGTTGAATCCGCGTATTTGAATATCCTTTTCCTGCATGATGTTGAACAATCCGACCTGGATTCTGGGCTGAAGATCGGGAAGTTCGTTGATCGCGAAAATACCCCGGTTCGTTCGCGGGATGAGACCGAAATGGATAGCACCTTCATGCGAATAATGCAGACGCTGCGCCGCCGCTTTGATTGGATCGATGTCGCCGATGAGGTCGGCGATCGTGACATCAGGAGTCGCGAGCTTTTCGCCGAACCGCTGTTCGCGGGGGATCCACTCTATCTCTGTATCGTCGCCGTATTGCCGTACCATGTCCACGGCATAGCGGGTAATGGGCTGAAACGGGTTTTCGTTAAGTTCGGAACCTTTGATGATCGGCGTGTACTCGTCGAGCAATTCCGGCAGCAGGCGGACAATCCGTGTTTTTGCCTGTCCGCGAAGCCCG
>CAYPBB010000063.1:0-19079 GCA_964408855.1 uncultured Ectothiorhodospiraceae bacterium | reverse complement strand
TCCGCTACCCTCCGGAGTCCAACGCGTTCCCCGTGCTGATCATGACAAGCTACGGCACAGAACAACTCGCCGTCGACGCGCTGAAAGCGGGCGCAATGGATTATGTGATCAAATCGGCGGAAGCCTTTCTGAATATGCCGCACCGGGCCGGGCGAGTGCTCCGGGAATGGAATCTGCTCACCGAACATCAGACCGCGCAACAGGAGCTCATGCTGTACCGCGACCGTCTGGAAGAACGCGTCGAGGAACGCACCGCCGAGGTAAAGAAAAAGACGGTGCTTCTCGAAGCCATCAATAAAGTGATTCTCAATGCCATCAGTTGCGAAACGGAAGAGGAACTTGGGAGTACGTTTCTTGAAGTCGCGCGCGACCTCACCGGTAGCGAGGCCGGCCACTTCGGCATCATCAATGCCGAAGGGAGGTTCGATACGATATCCGTCAGCGGTCCGGATGGCGCATACAGCGAATCGCTGCGCCAGCCGGAGTCGGTTCTGAAAAACATGGAAATCCGCGGGGTAAATCTGGGCACAATGCATGAAGGGATATCACGCATCGTCAATGGTAAGGATGCCTTCCTCCAACACCCCGATCACCGGGACACTCCCGGCGAACATCTGGAAATACACTCCTTCCTCGGAGTTCCCTGGCATCACGGCGGCGACGTTATCGGTATGGTTGGCCTTGCCAATAAACCTGGCGGATACACCGGCGAAGACGTGGAACAGATCGAGGCGCTTTCCATTGCCATGGTGCAGGTGTTCCTCTACAAGCGCGCCGAAGACACAATTAAAGGTCTGAATGAATCGCTCCGGAAACGCACCGAGGAGCTGGAATTCATGTACAAGGAACTGGATGCGTTCACCTCGGCCGTGTCGCACGATCTTCGCGCCCCGCTGCGCGGAATATCCCTTTACAGCCAGAGAATGCTGAACGAGTGCGGCGACGGGCTCGACGAACGTTCGCTTCACTATATGGACGTCCTCACACGCGAAGCACAGCGTCTTTCGGAACTGATCGACGGACTGTTGAACCTATCGAGAGTAACGACAACGGAATTTCACCGCAGAGCGGTCGACCTGACGCTCGTCGCCGGCGATACGCTCGAGTACCTTCGGCATCAGGACCCGGAGCGGCAGGTAGATGCGGCGGTTCAACAAGGGATGCTTACTATGGGCGATCCGCTACTCATCAGGCAGGTGATCGAAAACCTTCTGGGGAACGCATGGAAATTCACCCGAAACCGGCAGATCGCTTCGATCGAATTTGGAAAATCGGAGAATGAACACGGCGCTGTCTTCTTCATCTCCGACAACGGCGCCGGATTCGATCCTTCCTACGCAGAGCGGTTGTTCGTGCCGTTTCAGCGCCTTCATTCCGCCGCGGAGTTTCCGGGGCACGGAATCGGGCTTTCCACCGTGGAGCGAATCATCCGGCGGCATGGAGGAAAAATCTGGTTCGAAAGCGAAGTAGACAAGGGGACAACAGTATTTTTCACGTTTGCATAACCACCGACCGAAGAACAAGGAAAAAAGCGAGCGGAGTATGAGCACTGGCGCAACAATTCTATTTGTGGAAGATAATGCCGACGATATGGAACTGACCTTGCATGCATTGAAAAACGCCGGAGTAAAGGAAAACATCGATGTAGTCCAGGACGGGCAGGAAGCGCTGGACTATTTGTTCGCGGTCGGCAAATTCGAGTATCTGGCCGATTCGCTGCCTTCGGTCGTGTTCCTCGACCTGAAGCTCCCCAAGATCAACGGGCTGGAAGTGCTGCGGCGTCTCCGCGCCAACGACCGGACGAAGCACCTTCCCGTCGTGATTCTTTCGACGTCGATCGAGCAAAGCGATCTGACTGCCAGCTATAAGCTCGGAGTAAACAGCTATCTACAGAAACCCACGCAGTACAACGAATTCGTCAGCGTTATTCAACGAGCCATTTTATACTGGTCCAATCTGAACCGGCAACCGCTGCCTGGGAGGTAGCTGGCGAGGGAATCAATCGAGTTCAGGCTTCGATACATTCAACCCTGTAATCGCCTCTTCACTCCCTCTCAAATCTGATTAAACCTTCATCTGTATCTATGCCGATACTATAAATACCCGCGCCCTTGTCTGTCGGGGCGGAAAGCCATCGCGTATTGTTCGCGGGCGTGCCTCCGTTCGCGGGCGGCTGACCGGGCAGGTACGTATCGTCGCCGCCGAGATCGATAAACATCCCGGTGGTGGGACCGAACTGCGCGCGTTCGCCGGCGTTACGCGTCATGGCATAGCCGAACGAACGCCCCACCGTTTTATATGTGTCGTTGCCCCGGATATTGCCAAAGAATGAGAACGAACTGTTCAGCGACGTACCGAGACTGGCGGCATTGTTATCGGCTTGAGTCATTTCGTAGGTATCGTTGCCGTTGAAGTCGAGATAGAATGCCGCCGAACCGTCGTGTCCCGTACCGAATCCAAGCGTCATGACCAGTTCGGAATAGTCGTTACCCGAGCCTTCGAACAGGCAGCCGATACCGTAGTGCGCCGCTGCGCCGAGATTGAAAAACACACCTCTGTACTTGTCGTTGCCCGCCGCATCGTTCAGGATACCGTAGCCGTACCAGTAGGCGCTTCCCTGCGCGAACACGCCGGCGGAATAGCTGTCGTCGCCGGAAAGATCGTTCAGAATGCCGATACCGCCGCTCATATTATGCCCGTCGGTATGATCGCCGCGTCTTCCCGCACCGAATCCCTGCGCGTCGCTTTCGTTGTGTTTCGGCGTTTCATCCCCGATGTGCGTCAGATGTTCGTCGTCGGCACGGTACGTATCGTCACCGCGAACATCCATCAGAAGTCCCAATCCCTTGCTGAAACCGTATCCCTGCGCGTAGTAAACGGTCTGGTATTCATCGTCACCGGCAAGATCGAGCGAAACGCCGATACCATACATTCCAGCGCCCTGCGAAAAACCTTCGGAGAGATACTTGTCGCTCCCCGACAGGTCGTACAGCAATCCCACACCGAACCGCCCGCATCCCTGCGAAAAGGTCCTCGAAACGTACACATCCGATCCTTCGAGATCGGCAAGAACCGCGATACCGAGAACGCCCGCGCCCTGGGAGGGAGCATTGAGGTGACGATTCTCGTAGCGGTCGTTCCCGCCTGCATCGATGAGAACCGAAACCGGCAGACCTGGACCCGTCGCGGCGGCTGATCCATAATAGGCATCGTCGCCGCCGAAATCGATGAGCAGCAGGCAGTCGCCTGCATAATGATTATCCGAATTGCCTCCGGAGAGCACTATTCTTCCGAGGGGAGTCGGGATATCCGCTTCGTACGATTCGCCCCGGTGCGCCTGGATAACGGGGAGCGCTTTTTCGATTGCCTGCGCCAGAAGCGCCGCGCCCCAGGCGCAGGACGCGACATCGAACGCCGCCGCCGCGTCGTACACCGTCTGATCGAAGGTATGCGCGTCGCATTGCGATTCTTCGAGCGTCGTGCTGGTGTAGATATGCTGCCAATCGCCGCGCGGAATGCGCCTGAGGGCGTCGTTCCGGTAGCGCGCCGCTTCGCGGGACGCGGCGAGGATCGAGGCAATGGCGCGCTGCAAATCTGACGGCAATGCGCGAAGCTGCGCTTCAAACCTCTGTATGTTATCGGACCAGTCCTGTGTCGGGAGCGGATACACAATCAAATCGCCGGGTACGCCGCCGTTTTCCTGGTACAACGCGCGGAGTTCGCCCGGAAGAGGATTCGCGGAATCGATGTTCGGCGTGTAATCGAAGCCGTACTTCCCGATATCGCACCCGAGATTCTGCGCTGAATTCACCACCATCATTGCCAGAGGCCGCACCTTGTTGGCATGGTATCCGGCCATGTTCGCGCTATCGGCGAGCGCGTAGACATTATAGTCCCACAGCATCCGCTGCGTGAATGCGGGCACCTTGAGCGGACGCGCCAGCAGATCGTCGAACCACGGAAGCCTGAATCCGTCGACATGCGGGGCCGTATTCCAGGTTCGTTTGGGACGGTACCCGATATTCGATGAATCCAATCCGAACTGGTTCAGCGCCAAGGTTACAAGATCGGTTTGCGCTGAGACGGCGGCAGGCAGCAGCACGATAGCGAGAATCAAGAAGTGTTTCATAGCGCGACGGGGAATGATGAAACGATACCGGAGCAAATGTACGGTAATTTGGAGAGAAAGAAAGGCGGCGGCGGCTTCAGGAAGATTAGTCTCTGATCTTGAACTTGTCGATATATGGGTTGTTTTCGAATACCGGCACATCGGAGTACCCGATCACATGGTGCGGATTGAAGCGGGCAATCTTCGTCCCCCGTCCGATAAAGTACCAACCGTCAGCTTCGACGCTGATTTCATCGGCATTGATATGAAAGGTTTCAATCCGGTCGGGACCCTTGATGAAGAGCAGATAGTTCTTTTTGTAGGTGCTCATAATAACATTAGGAATTTGTGGCTCACATTGCCGGTACCGCGACCGGCTTCGCACGGTTGATTATACTTCGCGCAAAGTACACATCAGAACACGTATGAAAAAGAATATTCGAACCGAACCGGTTGAAGATTCTTGCATAGTGTTCTCAAAGACAATCGGTCGCAACCGTGTTGGACCGGACCGTTCTTACTTTCTGACCAGACGAACCGTTGCAAGCGTTCTTCCTTCGGCGCTGTACGCCGAGCAAAGGTACACTCCGGGCGGCGTCTGATTCCCGGAAATATCGTATCCGTTCCAGGTGTAGGTATAGGAGCCGGAAGGATTTCCTCGCAGCTTCATTTCCGCCGCCAGGCGGCCAAGCGCATCGCTGATGCGGAGCGTTACAGATTCGGAGTATGCCGATTCGAACGAAATGGTCGTTTCTCCAATGAAAGGATTCGGGTACGCGTCGATCCGGAGCGCTCCGGGCTGCGGTTCCTTGACGACCGAAATCACCGGCGAAAATGTCGCCGTTCCGTCGAAATCGAGCTGTTTGAGCCGGTAATACGCAGTCGCGTCCATATTATCGGAGTACTCATACCATTGGGTTTCCGCTGTTGTCCCCTTCCCGGGCACAAACGCGCGGTACTCGAATTGTTCGCCGTCGTTCGACCGTTGCACCTCGAAACCGGCATTATTCGTTTCCGATGCGGTTTCCCATACAAGCGCATTTGTCCCGCGGTCGACGGCAAACGCCCGGAAAAGAGACAGTTCTACGGGGATGTATCCCGTCGTGTATACTCCCCGGCCATAAAATCCGACATATGATTTGGAGGGCATTTGCGCATGATCGATCGCAAAACCGTCGCTACCGAGCGGTTCCTGCCTCCATGCTCCGAAGGGGACGTCCTGTATAAACAACCGGCCGTCGTAGGTGCATAGCTGGGCGTGATTCCACCGGCTGAACTGCATCCCCGCCGCAAGTTTGAACGTCCGCACCATCGCGGAACCGATCCCCAGCGTATCGGGATGCCATGTAATGCCATGGTCGCGGGAAAAATACACTCCGCCCCAACCGGCGGCATACAGTAAGGAGTCGTTACCCTGAATCTCGATGATACGCGTAATCGCCAACCCCGTGGTCTGTATGGAATCCCATGTCTGTGTCATTGTATTCAGACGAAACATCCTGGATGCGTCCATTGCGAGATAGAGATAGCGGCCTTGCCGGCAAATTGCATTGATCTTCGGATACGTAGTACCTGCAGGCGTCGGAAATCCCCAGTTGAATGCCACCCAAAACTTGCTGAAATCGGTTGAACGGTACAGACCCTGGTTGTAGGTCCCGGCATACACGGTATCCCCGCTGGCATAGACGGCGGTAATGATTTGAGTGCCCATGCCCCAGTCGTGAAGCGTCCAGTTTTCGCCCCTGTCGGTCGAAAAATAGAATCCGCCGTTTGTCGCCATATAGAGCGTATCGCCATGGAATAGGATGCGGTTCACTTCCAGCGCGTCGTCGGAAAGGCCTGTTGTGATTTCCGTCCATTTACGCTGAACCGTATCGAGTCTGAAGGCTCCATGTCCGAATGTGGAAGCATACAGTTTTCCGTCGTATGGCGATGAAAGATCGAGCCGCTGAATGATGCTCGCGGTCATTCCTTCGTTGTATTCGTGCCAGGGATTCGCTCGTCCGGTTTGCTGATAAATGCCGTTGCCGTAGGTTCCGGCATAGACGCTCCCGCCGTCGCTGAACAGCGCTCGCACCCGTTTGCTGCGCAACCCCGCGCTATTATTGATCCATTGACTACCGAAATCGGTGGAATAATGCACGCCGTTTTCCGTGCCGCAGTACATCGTCGTCGAGAGAACGGTAAACGCAAATACCGATGCGCTTGTCAGACCGGAGTTTTTTACATCCCACCACCCTCCGGTGACAGGCAACGCGTAAATACCATAGTTGTAGATGCCCGCGTAGACGTTGCCGGCGAATGCATGTAGCGAAGTGATAAACTCGGTATACTGCGGAATCCCGATCGAGAGACTTGTCCAGTGTACGCCCTGATCGTTGGTGAAATAGACCCCGTCGCCGGAAGTGCCGGCAAAAACGTATTCCCCGATAAAGGTCATGACCGCCACAGGAATGAACGGCGCCAATCCCTGATTCGAGGCATGCCAGCTCAGGCCGTCGTCGGTCGAGCGGAACACGCCGCCGCTGTCGAGTCCGGCATAGAGAATGTCCTTGTGCCGTTCGATACACAGCACATACACATTCGGCAGCCCGGCGCTGCGCCGCTCCCACGACAAGCCATCATCGCTCGATGCGTAGACTCCGTTGAACGTCGCGATAAAAACGTCGGTATTGCTGCGCGCAAAATCGTTGACGAACAATGCATACCCCGATAAACCGGAATTCGTTGGAATCCACTTGTTGATTGCAAGTCTGTAAACACCGCCGCCCTGAGTCGCCGCAAGGATGTTTGTTCCGGCGTATGAAAACGCCCTTACATCGCCGCCCACAGGACCGCCGGTAGGGAACAGCGATTGTGAGAAGTTTGCCGTTGCAAGAAACAATACATGAAACAGCACATAAATAGCGAAAATTTTCATTTTCTTCGTGATTTATTGTAGATTGTCATGTCTAACTTGCTGCGGGTATGAAGCCCGGTCTTATTCGAAGCATGTCGTAAGTGCTCTAAAGAATAACCGTATAATACGACATCTTCAATGCAAAAAATAGGTCACTTTCTCGTCCCTATCTTATCATCGCTCGGATAAGTTGAAATAGTTATTTCGCTCACATGTCACTTTCGGTGATCTGCCGGAATCGACGGACGCCGATTTCCGTTACTTTAGTGAATCGATCGACTGGTGTCGTTATGAAATTGCGGTCAGGGCGTTTCCTTTTTATCCTTTGTTGCTCATTCTTCGCGGTATCCCATTCCGGATATGCTCAACTGGGAGTATCGACCTTGCTTTCGCCAGAAGAACTCGTCAAAAAAGTTCTGGTACGCGGCGGAGCGACGATCCAGAACGTCAAATACACCGGCGCGAAATATGCAATCGGGTCGTTCACTTCGGTTGGAACGCTGCCCGGTATCTCCGAAGGGATTGTCCTGACCACCGGCTCCATTCAAAACGCCCCGGGACCCAACATTAACGGCTCGAAAAGCACCGACAATTTTCTTGCCGGCGAACCGGATCTCCAGAACGAAACCGGAGGCATCATTTACGACGCCTGCGTGCTGGAATTCGATTTCATCCCCTATGGCGATAGCGTGTCGTTTCAATATGCATTCGCGTCGGAAGAGTATCTCGAATTCGTCGGCAGTCCGTACAACGACGTATTTGCATTCTATATCAGCGGTCCCGGCATCTCCGGAATACAAAACATCGCCCTCATCCCCGGCACCGCGTCGTACGTCTCCATCAACAACGTCAATCATCTTACTAATCAGCAATACTTTATCGATAATTTCAACGGACCGGATATCGAATACGACGGCATCACCGCCATTTTTACCGCCACCGCCAAAGTCGAACCCTGCGGCGTGTATCATTTGAAGCTGGCGATCGCCGATGTCTCGGATGGGATCTACGATTCGGCGGTATTCCTGAAGGCTGGTAGTTTCCAGACCGGCTCGGCGGCTATTGTGCAGCCCTTCCAGGACCCGGTCGAGAAATGCAAAACCGGCGGCTTCACCGTATCGCGCGTCGGACCAATCGACAAACCGTTGAATATTACGTATACGGTCAAAGGCAGTGCAACGGCGGGGATCGATTATTCACAGCTTGCCGGTCAGTTGACGCTTGCTCCGGGCGATAACTCGGTATTCATCCCTGTCGAGGCGCTGGAAGACCAGGTCTTTGATCCTGACGAAACTATCATGATCGTCATTGCCGTTCCCATCGTCTGTGGTTTCGTGTACGATAGCGCCAGCATCACGATCCGGGAATTCAAGGGAAGCGGTATCATCTTCGATGGGGAAACACATATCTGCCGAGGTTCGCCGGTGACGATCGAGGCAAAACTTCCACATTTCAACGGTATCCCATCGTATAGTTGGGAGCCGGGCGGATGCAGGACGAAGGTTCTCACCGACACTCCAACGGTCAGCACTATGTACGTGCTGACAATCCAGGATCAGGAAAGCGGGTGTTCGTTCAATGATTCCGTGTATGTAACGCTCCACGATGTCTTCCTGAGCGTGATCGATACGGTAACTACTTGCGCCGGTAAAAGCACCAGCGTTACGGCGTACCCGTCCGGAGGGAAACCGCCGTATTCATTCCAGTGGAATCCATCCAACGGATTGAGTTCATCGACCGTACCCGATCCCCAAATATATCCGGTAGTCTCTCAGTATTACTATGTCGTCGTAACCGACGCCATGGGATGCAAAGCGGTCGATTCGGTTTACCTGAATGTCGCGAAGCTGGAAATCACGGCGGGAAACGATCTCGTCATCTGTCCAGGAGCCTCCGTTCAGGGCGGCGTTACCGTTCTCAACGGCGCTCCGCCGTATACGTACGTCTGGAGCCCTGTCAACGGCATCAATAATATCCAGTCCCAAACGCCGGTGTTTTCACCTTCCGAAAGCACCATGTATTATATCACCGTCACCGATGAGTCCGGTTGCACCGCTACCGATTCCGTCCTTGTCCGGGTATCGGAACTACAGATTGTCCTGCCGGGCGATACGACGGTATGTCACAACGGATCGGTCCGCGTATCGGCATCGGCGAAAAACGGCGCTCCGCCGTTTACGTACCGGTGGCATCCCGAAACGGGTATATCGAACCCTCACAGCCAGTCGCCGATCATTGCGCCGGATACGTCAACGCGTTACACAGTCACCATTACCGATGCGATAGGCTGTACCAGCAGTGGAACGATCGAAATCAGCGTACTTCCGCAATTGGCGTTGACGGTAACAAACGACACGCTCGTATGCAGGGGAAGCGCGCTCACGCTGAGAGTATCGGCGATGGGAGGGAAACCGCCCTACACGTATCACTGGAGTCCGGAAGCCGGCTTGAACGATCCCGGTAGCTCGAATCCGAGCTTCGTTGCAACCAGCCGGCAAACATACATTGTGCAGGTTCTCGACGCCTTCGGATGCGTAGCACAGGACTCAGTGGATGTATTTACCGGCAGGCAAACCTCGGTGAATGCAGGAAGGGATACTGCAATTTGTTTCGGTCACTCCGTCAGACTCAATCCATTGGTTGCCGGTACCTTCAGACCGTACCGGTACCGCTGGGACCCACCGTATTCCCTCGATAATCCGTCAGTCCTCACTCCACTGGCGACGCCCGCTGCAGCGACGGAATATATCCTGACGGTTACCGATTCCCTGGGATGCGAATTCGCCGACACAGTGACGGTCGATGTACACGTCCCGGAACCGTTCTTCCTACAACCGGAAGGAAAGACGGTATTCTGTACAGGCGATAGCGTCCGCCTCTCGGCGCCGGTGGGATTTACCGGCTATTTCTGGTCGACCGGCGATAAAACGCAAAGCATCGTCGTCCGGCACTCCGGAATGTACAGTTGTTTTGCCGCGAATGCGGAAGGATGTATCGCACCATCCGATACGGTTATGGTTACAGTTCACACGCCGCCGGAATTCCAGATTGCAGGCCAGAGTATCGTTTGCGAAAATGCCGTTGCGGAATACGCCTACGATCCCCCGAATCCTGATTTCGATCCCGTCTGGTCGGTAACAGGAGGAACAATTCTTTCGCAGCAGGCAAACCGGGTCCAGGTACAATGGGGCGGTTCGGTGAGCGCCGCTGTTTCGCTGACAATGGTCGATAAAGCGACTGGCTGCAGCGCTTCGATGGATTACCCGGTAACGGTCGGGAAAAGCATTGTCCCCGCGCTTGTCCTCGATGGAGACAGCATCCGTTGTGAAGGCGATACCGTCACGCTGCGGACAACAATACCCTACCAGTCGTACCGCTGGTCGACAGGCGCGACGACGCCCACCATAACCATGACTGCATCGGGCACGTATTCGGTGACTGTGGAAGATGAATACGGCTGCGCCGGAACATCGGCCCCATTGACGATGACATTTGTTTCCGTGCCGGTTCCGGTTATCACCCTGATCGGGAGCGCTATCCTCTGTCCCGGCGATTCGGTCATCCTTGTTGCGCCTCCCGGATATTCGAGATATCTGTGGAGCACCGGCGATACGACGGAACGGATCACAACACGCGCCACCGGCGAATACTCCGTCACGGTAACGAACGACATCGGCTGTACAGCAACCTCGGGAAAAGAAACAATCTTCACATCGTTCACCGGGAAGCCGTCGGTTGCACTCAACGGCCGTCCGGCGCTCTGCGAAGGCGATACCGTCGAGCTGATTGCCGAAAGCGGATACGCCGCATACCGCTGGTCGACAGGCGAAACAGCCGCGCGAATTACCGTGACAACGGCGGGAATCTACTCGGTCGAGGTCACCAACCAAAGCGGCTGCCATAATGTCTCCGATCCGGTCGAAATCACGGTAGCGCCTGTTCCCGCACCCGAAATCGCAGGCACCGCCGATGTATGCGTGGGAAGCAGGGAACGGTACGGCATTCAACCGGCGAACGGAACCACGCTTCTCTGGAGCGCGGAACACGGCTCGGTTATGTCCGGCAACGGGACTGCCTCCATTGAAGTGGAATGGCGGGAAGCCGGCGCTGGCTCGGTGCGCGTAATTGAAACAACGCCGGAAGGGTGCGAGGGAACATCGTACTTCCCGGTGGAAATCCATGCCCTGCCGGTGGTCTCTATCGTCCGTCGCGGCGACACGCTCGATGCCGGATCGTGGAGCGCGTATCAATGGTACCTCGAGGACGCGCCGATTATGGACGCGGTTCAGAGATTTTTTGTAACAAGAGAGCCGGGGATGTATAGCGTCCGGGTCGAAGATACGTTCGGCTGCACGGGTTTGTCCGGTCAGGTTGTTATTACCGGCGCGCTTACTAGTACGGTATCCCTCCCGCACCTGCGCGTCCGCGCGGGCGACCGAGTGCGGATTCCTCTGGTGCTATCGTCGTCGAATGGGCCGCTGCACGAGATAGCATCGGAATTTACCGGCGAACTGAAACTGAACGCGACGGTACTCGCGCCCGCAGGCGCGACGCCGTCGGGAAGAGTGGAAGACGGATACCGGTTCGTGCCGTTCACTGCAACGCTGGCTCAGGGTCGCGATACATTGGCATCGCTTGAGTTCATCGCGATGCTCGGAACAACTGATTACACCGGGTTAACGCTCGCCGGATACGCATGGGATAATCCGGATGTGGCCACTGCGCTCTCAAATGGATCCGTGACAGTGATTGTCTGCGAGGAAGGGGGGAAACGGTTGTTCGACGATACGGGCGCGTTGCGTCTGGAGCAGAACAATCCAAATCCGTACAACGCGTCGACAGAGATAGAATTCGAATTGATAGAAACAGGGTATACAACGCTCGTAGTGTATGATCTACTGGGCAGGGAAGCGGCGGCGCTTGTCCGGGAAACGTTGAAACCGGGAACATACCGGATCGTCTTCGACGCGTCCGCGCTCGCTTCGGGAACGTACATCTACGCGCTGCAAACCCCGACCGCCCGGCTCGTCAAGTCGATGCGGGTTTTGAAATAACCTGCGCCGATACGATACATAGGGACGAAAGCGTGACTTGACAGCGCGTCGTCCCCGGACTATGTTCTTGTTCATTCATCATTGCATGGGGGTATATGATGAGAAACGTTACTGCTCTGGCATGTATTGCGTTGACATTGCTGTGCATGCAGACAGGATACGGTCAACTTGAAATCCGGAAGGATAGGTCAAGCGAGGACCTTATTCTGCAGATTTTTGCGGGCAATTCCGGAAAAATCCGGAACATCACGCATACACCCGATTCGGCGGGAATAGCCTACTTCTCGTCCGTCAACACCAATCTTGGACTCGACAGCGGAATCATTCTTTGCACCGGCGACGCCGCTTCTGCAATCGGTCCGAATAAATCCGAGAAAACTTCGAAAGCCAATCTACGTCCCGGCGATAAGTATCTGACCGACTACCTGAGATACAATACATCCGATGCATGTGTCATCGAGTTCGACTTCTTCGCGTATACCGATAGGATATCGTTTATCTACGTATTCGCGTCCGAAGAATATCCGGAATGGGTCAATTCCAAGTACAACGATGCATTTGCGTTCATCATTTTCGGAGATGGATTCCCGGACAATGGCAAAAACCTTGCGATCGTGCCTGACACGACCCAAAATGTCTATGTAGCGATCAACGAGATCAATCAAGGTCTCAAACAGAAGTACTACGTCGATAACGGGAACGGTCAGACGATCGAGTACGACGGCTTCACCACGCCGCTCGTTGCCTCGACAACTCTCACTCCATGCAAATACTACCATTTGAAACTGGTCATCGCCGACGCGTCCGACGGGCTGTGGGATTCGGCGGTTTTTCTCAAAGGAGGCAGCTTCGAAACCGGCTCCATATCATCGGTCGATAACGGGAAACCGGCCTACGAAGGATGCTCGCCGGGCGGCTTTTACGTCAAGCGGGTCGGTTCGCTACTTCAGCCCGCCGTTGTGCAGTATAAAATCAGCGGAACAGCGCAGCCCGGAATAGATTACAAGGATATCCCCACCGAGGTCGTTCTGGAAGCCGGAGTCTCGCAGGTGTTTGTTCCCATAGAGGCATACGAGGACGGGATCGATGAAAGTGGCGAGTTCATCACAATTACAAACACTGTACTGACCGCGAATTGCGGTCTGCTGACGGACTCGGCTGTCGTATACCTGCACGATGCGCCGCGAGTTACGATTTCGGGAAACAAGGAAGTCTGCATCGGCGGGGAGGTCCGTCTGACGGCATCAGTCAGGAATACCTTTGGGCGCGTCAGCTATCAATGGGCTCCGGTAGATTCCAGGAATGCGATTCTGTTCGACAAACCGTCGCTGTCGACGATGTATACCGTCACAATAACCGATGAATTTTCTGGTTGCATTGCAAAGGACTCGTTCCGTGTCCTGATCAAATCCGGTCTGGATTTTTCGATAGAAGGGAAAGAGGTGCTATGCGCCGGAGAACAGACAACGCTCACGGTCCGCACCCCCGATTCGCTGGGATTCTATAGTTACCACTGGGAACCGGGAGGCAGCAGGCTCCCCTGGCAAACCGTCGCGCCCGATCGAACGACGACGTATTTCGTAACAGTCAAGGATCTCGTGTATGCGTGCGCCGGCAAGGACTCATTCCGCGTCCGGATCGATGAACTGACCGCGGACGCGGGAACGGACAAACTGATTTGCCGCGGCGATTCCGTTCTTTTGGATGGATTGGGCGGCTTGAACGGCATCCCTCCCTATACCTACCACTGGAAGCCTGTATATGGTTTGTCGGCGTACGATATCCAGCAACCGTATGCATCTCCGAGAACTCCCGTGCAGTATTCGCTTACAGTCACAGACGCGAACGGCTGCACCGCATCCGATACGGTGATTGTCAATTATTCGTATCCGGTGCTGGCTATGCCTCACGATACGGTCGTATGCAAAACGACACCCGTATATATCCGCACTGTCGCCTCGATGGGCGCTCCACCGTATTCGTTCTCATGGTACCCGCCCAACAGGGTCACGGATCCGCATGCCGGTTCGACTTTTCTTCTGCCCGATTCGAGCCGCAGTTTTATTCTGACCGTGACAGACTCGGCAGGATGCACGATCAGCGATACATTGAATCTTACCGTCAGTCCGCAGCTCACAGCCGTTGCCGGAAAGGACACGAATGCATGCCCCGGCATGGCAGTGCAGCTCGATGGACTGGCAAAAGGAGGCGTTCCTCCGTACCGCTATCAATGGAGTCCCGCCAATCGGCTCAGCAATCCCGATATCCCAAATCCGGTTTTCACCGCCGACTGGTCGCAGATGCTTATCCTGAATGTGACCGACGCGTTCGGCTGCCGGGCGAGCGATACTCTACTCATACGTGTAACGAATCCGCTCAAAGTCAACGCTTGCAATGATACGGTCATTTGCCCGGGAACCTATGCGGCGTTATCCGTTCAGCCGAAAGAAGGAAAACCGCCGCTTCGCTACGAATGGAATCCGCCCGAGTCGCTGGACGATCCATTATCCGCAACGCCGCGCGCGTATCCGCCGCATTCTATCGTGTATCATTGCACCGTCCGCGATGCATTGGGGTGCGTATCCAGGGATAGCGTTTCCGTTGCGGTTCATCCGCAGGTTATCCCAGCAATAACCCTCGATGGATCGACCCGCTTCTGCAACGGCGATAGCGTTGTGCTGAGGATCGAAGGCGATTTCAGCCGGGTTCAATGGTCGACGACCGATACCGCCCGTTCTATCGCTGTAAAATCCGGCGGCGCATTCTGGTGCCGCGCATGGACCGGCAGCGGTTGCGAAACGCTATCCGATACAATAACTGTCGAGGTGAATCCTTCACCGGAACCAGTCGTTTCCGGACCGCAGGAGGCCTGTGTGAACGGTATCGCCGTCTATGTATTCGATCCTCTGCCCGGATATATATCGGCAAAATGGTCGGCGACCGGCGGCACGGTGGTATCGCAATCGACGGCATCGATCGAGGTGCAATGGAACACACCCGGCGCCGGAATGGTAGAGGTCGCGATAACCGATCAGCTTACCGGATGTTCCGGAACCGACCGGATTGCCGTTCTCGTCTCCGATTCGCTCGAGCCTGCGATTATATCCAGCGGCGATTCGATGCCGTGCGCGGGTCAGACCGTCTCGCTTTCAACGGATAAACGCTACGAGTATTGTCTGTGGTCGACAGGAGATACAACGGCGGCTATCGAGGTTACCGGCGATGGGACATACAGCGTTTTCGTCCGCGATCGATACGGCTGCGCGGGAACATCCAAGCAGTTGACTCTGGCGTTCCGGAAAATCCAGTTGCCGTTGCCGTCAATCGCCGGTGATTCCGTGTTCTGTCCGGGCGATACTATCGTTATTCATGCTCCTCCGGGGTATGTCCGATACTATTGGTCGACAGGAGATACGACGGTCGCCATCGCTATTACCCAGGAAGGGCAATACAGCGTAACGGTAGAGGATTCGTCGGGGTGCATTGCTACATCGCCGCCGCGAACCATGGCGTATGCAACCATCGATCCTCCGGAAATCATTCTGGACGCCGACAGCGTACTTTGCGAGGGCGAAATCGTTCATCTCGCAACCCGTAGAAAATACTACGCATACTGCTGGTCGACCGGGGAGTCGTCGCCGGCAATTGCCGTGAGCGTAGCGGGCGTGTATTCGGTCGCCGTGCGAACGGCGGAATCGTGCGAAGCCCAATCGAATCCGGTTACAATACGCGTTGTGCCTCTTCCCGTCCCGGCGATAGCAGGAAGCGATTCAAGCTGCGCGTTATCTTCGGCGCACTATACGGCTGAAGGAGAAACCGGAAGCCGGTTCGATTGGCGGATTACCGGCGGAAGACTCCTACAAGGGAACGGGACGGCTTCGGTCGACGTCGAATGGGCCGATACGACATCGGGCACTATCGAGGTAACGGAGACGACTGTCGACGGCTGCGCCGGAAGCGGGATTCTACCGCGCGTATATCTTCGACCAAAGCTGGCTCCGAAACTGATTCTTCGCGGCGATACGCTCGATGCGGGCGAATGGGATGCGTATGTCTGGCTGAGGAACGACACAGTTATCACCGATGCAGGCGGCCGCTTCCTTCATGTAACGGCGGCGGCAAACTATTCGGTTGTCGTCACGGCGCCGAACGGTTGTACCGGGCGCTCCGATGCCGTCATGTACCCGCAATCGATCCTGACCGTCGTTCAGTTGCCGGATATTCATTCGCGTCCCGGCGAACGCGTGGTCATCCCGGTCAGGTTCGTATCGTCGAGCGTCAATCTTCAGGATTTCGCGCAGTCGTATTCCGGGATACTGCGTCTCGACGCAAGCATACTCGGCCCTTCGACAACGACGCCGCAAGGAGATGTCGTCGACGGTTGGCGGTTCATCCCGTTTTCCGGAACCTGGGCTCCCGGCAAGGACACGCTTGGGCTTCTCGAATTCACCTCCACCCTCGGAAAATCAGATACCTCGCCCTTATCGCTCGAACGCTTTTTCTGGAATAATCCGCATATCGATGTAACGGCCATCGGCGGTTCCGTCACAATCGAGATATGCGAGGAAGGGGGGAAACGGTTGTTCGACGACCGGGGCACGCTGCGTCTCGAACAAAACAACCCAAATCCCTACAACGCGTCGACGGAGATCGAGTTCGAATTGATTGAAACGGGCTACACAACGCTGATCGTGTACGACCTGCTCGGCAGGGAAGCGGCGGCGCTGGTGCGGGACACGATGAAGCCGGGGACATACCGGTATGTTTTCAACGCCTCGGCGCTTGCATCGGGCACGTACATCTACGCGCTCCAAACCCCGACCGCTCGTCTCGTTAAAACGATGCGCGTTCTGAAATAGACGGTTGTACTGAAATGAATAAGAAAGGACCCGGTTTTTCAATCCAGAGCCGGATCGTCCGCTTATTTCTTTATTGCCGTATCGCCGACTCTACACGGGAAATCTTTAAAAACTCTTGATTTCCCGTATTATCTTCTTTACGTTAACGATGCTCTGCATTTTGTGATTCCGCGCGGCATTTCCCGCTGCGCGTTGTGCTGGAACTGTGTACATAGCCCGATTGGAGTTCAGTTTCAATGCGCGTTTTTACCCGCATTTTATTGTATTTATATCTGTTTCTGGCGGCGACCGGATTTGATTCGTATGCGCAATTGAACGTCTCCAACGCAATGACTGCCGAAGACTTGGTAAATGTCATTTTTGTTGGGAACAACGCAATTATCTCGAATGTGACATACACCGGAGCCCCGGAAGCCATCGGGTCGTTTACGGCGGGTACAACAAATCTCGGCATCCAGGAAGGGATTCTGCTCACAACAGGGAGCATCCACAACGCCATCGGTCCAAACAAAGACACGATGACGACAAAAGAGAACCACACGCCGGGCGATCCCGATCTGGATAAAGTGTACGGAATCCCGGTTCTCGATGCGGCGGTTCTCGAGTTCGATTTCATGTGCTTCGCCGACCGCGTCACCTTCGAGTATGTCTTCGCTTCGGAAGAGTATCCCGAATATGTCGGCTCGATCTACAACGATACATTCGGTTTCTTCATCAGCGGTCCGGGATACGTCGGCAACGAAAACATTGCGTTCGTGCCGGATTCATACACGCCGGTATCGATCAACACAGTGAATCATCAGATAAATCCGCAGCATTACATCGACAATACCAAAGGCGCAACGATAGAATACGACGGATTCACGAAACTGTTGCTTGCGGAAGCGCTGGTTGTTCCCTGTATGCAGTACCACCTGAAGCTGGCAATTGCCGATGCGGGCGATTTCCGGTACGATTCCGGAGTGTTTCTGAAAGCGAAGAGCTTTGAATCCGGGTCGAGCGTATATATCGCGAAAACGAAAAACGCCGTCGAAGGCTGCGGAATGGGCTATTTCATGGTCGTCCGGATCGGACGCATACATCACCCCATCACCTACAAATACGAACTAACGGGCACGGCGGTAAACGGCGTCGATTACTCGACGCTCTCCGGCTCCGTGTTTTTCGAATCGGAGGAAGACACTGCATTCGTGTACGTCAATGCGTTCGACGACCACTACGCCGATGTGCCCGAAAACGTCGTGCTATCCCTGAAGAATAATTGCGGAAGCATCGTCGACAGCGATACGCTTACCATCGATGAAGCGACCGGATTTGTAGCGGAACTGACCTCGGATACCGCTATTTGCCACGGCGATTATGTGTCGATGGGCGTCAAGGTGTACGGCGGGACGGGTCCGTTCGGCTATGCCTGGATTCCCGACAACCTCCCCATGCCCAACATCAAACACCGGCCGGACACTTCGACAACATACATCGTTTCAATTATCGATTCGAGTTCTGGCTGTATCGTCACCGATACGGTACATGTGAATGTCTATGAACTCAGCATCAATGCCGGTCCGGATGTATTTATCTGTCCTCTCGACAGCGTCGAAATCGGCGGATTCGGGGTCGGCGGCAAACCTCCATTCAGATATGAATGGGAGCCCAAGGTTGGACTGAGTTCCGATTCCGATCCTCGTCCGAAAGCATTCCCGAAGACGACAACCGATTACGAGGTGCGCGTCACCGACGCTCTGGGATGCATCGCATACGACAGCGTTACGGTTGAAGTCTCCACGCTTGCGGTCGAGACAACCGGCGACAGACGAATATGCTCAGGCGGATCGGTACGCGTCGCCGCGATGGCGGCGGGCGGACTTCCTCCATTCAGGTATAAATGGACGCCGTCCGAAGGAGTTTCCGATACGACATCCGACTCTCCAATACTCTCCCCGCAATTCACGACTGTATATAGAGTCATTATCACCGACGAAAAGGCCTGCAGGAATTACGATACGATTATCATCACCGTCGATCCTCAACTCATCTGCCGCGCCGGCCCGGATGTACAGACATGTCCCGGTCTGCCGGTAACGATCGGTGAAACGGCTCTCGGCGGCGTCCCGCCGTATACATATCTGTGGGAACCGGCAGATGGAATAACGAATCCGACG
>CAYPBB010000062.1:0-19928 GCA_964408855.1 uncultured Ectothiorhodospiraceae bacterium | reverse complement strand
ACGCGCCGGTCAGGTGCAGATTGCCGTCGTTGGTGTTGGCGAAATTGACGCCCTTCGTGATCGAGTTCGCGTCCTTGCCGTTGGCTGTGCGCAGATTCGCGATGGCCGGGCAGGTGGTGCCCCAGTAGGCAAGGTTGGTCCCGTTGGTGTACAGCACGTTGTAGTCCGAGGCAATGACGTTCGTGCCGGGGGTACAATACCAGGCGTAGCCGGGTCCGTTGAAGTAGAAGATGTTGTTCGAATACGACCGCGCCGAGCCATAGTAGGTGTAGACCGCATAGCTGGTCGAGGTGGTATTGATGTACACCGAGTTGAAGTACACCTTCTGGTAGTTCGAGTAATAATCGTATAAGCCGTAGGCCGTGCTCGACACATTGTTGATGGTGATGAAGTTGTTGGCGACAAGACCTTCGGCGCCGTTGGCGGCGGTGCAGTAGTACACGCGCATGCCGTAGACGGTGCCGCTTCCGTTCGCGATGATGGTGTTGCCGGTCGCCTGCATCCTATTCTGGCAGTACATCAGGTTGAGGACGTAGAGCGTGGAATAATGCGCGTCGGTGCGGAGGGTGTTGCCTGTAACGATCGGCGCGTCCTGATAGTACATGAGGAAGCCATAGTAGGCGAAACCGGTGCAGGTATTGTTTTCGATCACCGTTCCCATTTCGAGGGAAGCGCTGCCGCTGCCGTACCAGTACATCCCCATGCTGCCGTTGAGAATCCGGCAGTTGCGGATGGTGGTGTAATGATCCATCGAACCGGACGGCGAATAGATGACCGCGAGGTTGGTCGATGTCGAAGTGGTTGTCGGGATGCCGTTCAACGTCAGGTTATCGAGCGTGCAATGCTCCGCGCCGCCCAGTATTTGGAATACGATGCCGTATGATGCATTCGTTGCGGTCAGCGTCATATTCCTGAAGGTAACCCAATCACACCCGTTATATTGAACGACATAGTTGTTCGTCGACGTCCCTGCATACGAAAGATTGACGTCGGCTGCATTTCCCGTTTCCGATTCGAATGTAATTGTATTGACCGCCGAAGCGCCGGCGATGGCGCCGAGCGCGATTTGTTCGTTGTACGTACCGCTGCGCACTTTAAACGTTACCGGTCCGCAGACGCCGTTTGCATTCAGATCGCTGACCGCGGCTGCGAAGTTGGCGTAGTTTGCGCCTGCGCCGCCGATGGTGAACGTACCGCTCAGAGAGGCTTTTCGAGTCACCTGAACAGTGTCGTTACGCGTCACCGTGTCGACCTGTCCGTTCGGCATTGACGACCACACGCGAATCGTGTACGGTACGTTCGAAAGGAAATTCTGCGTGCCGAGAGTAACCTGCGTACTTCTCGCGGCGATACTGGTTGTGTCGAGCAAGCCGGTCCACGGATACGGGGTCTGAGGGACGCCATTGATCGACCAGTTAATTGTGACCGAGGTCATCGGCTGAGTGCCGTAGTTTTTGAGCGTTACGATTACGGGGAGCGTCCCGGCGCAGAAATCGAGCGGCGAATCGATCGAAGTAATTGCGGCGTCGTTCGGCGCTACGATGGCCGGGATGTAATACATTTCGGTACGGGCGATTGCTCCGGATACTTCCTGCGACACTTCAACCAGCGGGAAGGACCCAGCCTGGTATACCATGCGCGTTAATACGACAGGGAAACCGAGTATGCTCGATGTGTACTGCCCGGCCGGTGTTGCGTACGAGTTGTTCATGCTCGTGCCGTTGGTACGGGTTCCAAAGATGGCAATGATATCGCCGGACTGGATAAAGATATACGTGGGGATGACCGTTGTCGTTGCCACGTTCGTCCATAATCCGAGAACAGAGTAATTCGAGGTCGAAGCGGAATACGCAGGCGGAACAATGTTAAGTTTGATGATTTCAATGTTCTGCGCCGTCGTCCCGATATCGGTCGGTACGCGAAGTCCGGTGATGATGAAGTCGGTGGGAGCAGTAAACCAATATCCGCGAATTTGCGTCGAGGTGTACGTGGAGCCGTATGCCGGAAGCGGCATCATTGTTTGGGCTGTTGCGCTATGGGGCAATATCCCGGCGCATGCAGCCACCAAGAGCAGGCCAAGAAGCAGATGTCTGACGGATATAGCTGGCACGCCATGCCGCACAGAGTCATTCATGCTGAATTCAATCATAAAACCTCCAGTAAGACAAGAAACGATTGACAATTTCGTCCGCTGCCGCTTCATTCATACGAAGAAGCGGCAATGAGTACATTGCGGGTATTCTGTCGTGCAGGTATGATCGAGTATGCGCAGGACTGTAGTGCCTGGAAATGTGGGGTTCAGGCGCCTGCTGTCATTGATCGCGTTTGCATTACTAGTTGCCGTGACGCTTCGACATCGATATTATTGAGGACACACAAACCAACACCGCTGAAGGTTCGTTCACATCGAATTCGTAAAGCGCGTATTCGGCATTGAGTGCTTCCAGTCCCGTCCCGTAGACCGCTTACTCCTAACAGAGACAAGAAACCAGATACCGCACTAATGGATTTCCTTCCGGCGGCATCGTTCCCGGGGTTGGCATCATTGTGAAGGCGCGACCACAAGGGACGGAGTGCTTGCCGACGTATCGGACTTCCTACTCGTAAAATAGGGAAAAGAGATGAATTGAAAAACCACAGGGCGCGATTATTTCGGCGCAGAAAGAAAAGAGTCCGGAGACTGACGCCTCCGGACCCCGGCTTTTACTGGAGGGAGAGATTATTTATTCAAGGTCATCCTGATCGTTCTGGTGAACTCTGTACCAGACGCAGTTCCTCGCATGGTTGCAGTGGCAATGTACATGCCGCTGCCCAGGCCTGTAGCATCGAATGCCGCCGTATGGGTTCCCGGTTGCATTATTCCGTTTACCAGCGTCGCGATTTCCTTTCCGTTCATATCGAACACGGTGATTTTTACTTCGCTCGGTTCGGGAACGCTATACTGGATTTGCGTCGAGGGGTTGAACGGATTCGGGAAGTTCTGGCTCATGTCGAACGTACCCGGTACCGTAGTCTGCTCCTGTTTCGGGGTGAAGATGCCGTGCGTGCGCATCCAGTTCACCTTCAGTACGATGAAGTCGAAATTGTTCACTGTTCCATTTCCGTCGCAGTCCATGTAGCAACCCTCAGGTGTCGACCACGGCACTGCCGCCTGCGCTTCCCATGTGTAGTACGTGAATGGATTGGTTGCCGCATCCGGACGGTAGCGCGCCGGTCCGCTCAGCCACGACGGACTCAGGTTCGCATCATGGATATAGTTGTTCAACGCCTTGCGGTCGCCGAAGTTCACGATACCGTCGTTGTTGGCGTCGCCTGGCCAGACAAGACACGGAGTCTGACCGGTCGGCAACAGCATCATCGCCTGGTCGGATGGCGAGTAATTGCGGTAACCGCCGCAGGAATTCTTCGTGTGGAAGACCGCCTGCACCCGGTATTGACCGGTGGTCAGCGTACCCAACGAAAGCGGAAGAATCACGTCGAGCGTCTGGTATTCGTTTTTATGTGCGCTGACAGTGGTGGTATATGCCAATGCATTGCCTGGCACAGTATAGAAATTCAGCGTTACATCGATGTCGGCTTCGAATTCGGGGAAGGCGACGTAGACGCGCACCGCTGTTGTACCGGGGATATTCGCATACGGGGTTTTTTGCCCGTTTCCATCGACGAATTCAAAGAACACCGTTCCGCGGGTAATGTAGCACGCTTCGTCGGCGCCGCGGTACGGGAGGAATCTGCCGTCGTCATCGATATCATCGTACACTTCCGGTTCGAACGCGCCGATGAGATCGACATCGTCTTCCGACGTGCCGGTCAGGTGCAGGTCTCCCTGGGCTTTGTTTACAAACACGACGCCCTTCGTGATCGAATTATTTTCCTTTCCTGAAACAGCCTGAAGATCTCCGAGCGTCGCGCGGGCTGCGCCGTTCCAATAGGCGATATTCGCGCCGTTTGTGTACAGAAGGTTCTCATCCGAAGAAATAACGTTCGTATTCGGATTCGAATGATAGTTGTACCATGCATATCCGAGACCGTCGTTATACAGGATGTTATTGCTCATTTTAAGATTGCTGCCGTAGTATGAATACAAACAGCGGCTGAGCGAATAGGTGCTGTTGGTGTACACCGTGTTGAAGTAGACTTCCTGGTAATTCGAATAATAGATGTACATCGCATAGGCAGTGCTTGCGCCGTTTGCTATGGTTACGAAGTTGTTCGCGATGAGTCCTTCATTACCCGCGGATGCGGTGCAATAGTTGATATACAATCCATACTTGGTGCCCGCTCCGCCGAGGGCGCTGCAATTGTTGCGGATGATCTGTATCTGATTTGCGCCGTAGTAGCAGTAAATCAGGTAATTGGTATAGGTGCTCATGGTTGTCACGGTATTGCCTTCGACGCGGATCTTGTCGTGGTAGTACAACGCCATGCCCATATAGTAGAAATTCTGAACGATGTTCTTCTCGATAACATCCTCGATTTCATACGAGGCGGAAGAAGAGCCGTACCAGTACAAGCCGTACGCGCCGTTGTTGATCATACATCCGGTGATAGTCGTATGATGATCGAGCGAACCGCTGGGCGAGTAGACGACGGCAAGATACGTGGAAGTGGATGTTGTCGGAACGCCGTTTAGAACCAGGCGATCGAGCGTGCAATATGTTGCGCCGCCCTGAACCACCACCACGTTCCCATAGCTTCCGCCCGTCGCCGTCATGGTCATGTTTTTGAATGTCACATAATCGCAGCCGTCGAGACGCACAACGTAGTTGTTCGTCGTCGATGTGCCGGTATAACTCATGAACACATCGTTGTTGTTGCCCGATTCCGACTCGAACGTAATCGTATTGATTGCCGAAGCGCCGTTGATGGCGCCGAGCGAAATCTGCTCGGGGTAATTTCCGGGTCTCACCTTGAATGTGACCGGTCCGCAGACGCCGTTTGCCACGAGGTCGTTGACTGCGGCGGTGAAATTGGTGTAGTTGGCGCCCGCGCCGCCGATTGTAAGCGTTCCACTCATCGCAGCCTTGCGCGTGACTTTCACAGTGTCGTTCATCTTTACCGTATCGATGACGCCGTTCGGATTCGTTGTCCACACTTCGATGGTGTAGGGCACGCCTGATACGAAGTTGTACGCACTGTTCAGCGTAACGGATGCAACGCGCGTCGACTGGTTCAGCGTATCGAGGTAGCCGGTCCAACTGAGCGGTGTCTGGAGAACGTTATTCAGTTTCCAGTTGATGGTGACGCTCGAGATCGGATTGGTGCCGTAATTTTTCAAGGTTACGACAATCGGAAGCGTGCCGGCGCAAAAGTTAAGCGGAGAATCGATGGAGGCGATTCCGGCATCGTTCGGAGCGGTCGGCATTTCGAAAATGATTTCCATCAATTGGTCGGGCGCGTAGCACGTCGCGGTATTGACGCCGCCCCAGTTCGGATTGCTCGGTCCGATGCAGGGTCTGATGATATACCCCGGGCTTGGGCAGTCGCTGCCCGCGCAGCTCGACGGCGGATCGATCCACAGCCCGCCTTCGATGTACCAGGTATGAAGCGTACAGAAATGCCATACATGCCCCTGCGTAGTCGGGGAAATGTATGTCGTCAGGTTTTTCATGGCGCTGGCGAGATCGTTGACCACCGTGAAGTCGGTGCAGGATATACCTGCAGTGTGGTACGTTCCGCGCACGGTGACTTTCGTATAGCGTCCCGGTTGCAGAGCTGCGCGGAATGTGGACCATGCCAGGCACTGGTTTGTCGCATACTGTCCGTAGTAAAAATACTGCGAGTATGTATGCGTATTCTGCGCAGACGCCGGTGAGAACCAGGTGGTCAGGAACAAACAAGCTGCAACGCAAGCCAACGTTGCTCCGCCTTTCCAGGTCCCGCTTGATTCAGTAACAGATCTTCTCATAGAGATACCTCGTGAAACATGTATTGTATTTCATGATGCTCCGGTAATCCAGAGGTCACAAGAGCGTTCGGTAGAAAACAAGACATAGCTCCGCCACGAACGATGAAGAATAGACCTTTACATCGTTGAATACTGCGTTTGTTGAATCCGCGACCCTGCGCACCGTCCGACCGTACAGGACATGTGGACGTCCTGTACGGCGCCTTGACGACGGCGTTCGTCCGGGTTCATATTCGACAACTCTGAAGGGTGACTATATAGTCGATCCGTGCGTATTGTACGCGCTAACAGGTTGTCTTATGTCTTGTTGGTATGGAGAGAAATGTCATGCCAGGTCAGGTGACAGAATCAGGTAGACATTTCAATGAAGGTATAATCAGTTCACACACACGACTTTTACCTATCACTGCAAATATAATAAATTACCAAAACGAATCAAGAGTAACGCAGAAACATATCTGGAAAGAAGGCGGCTAATTGTTGGAATTCTGACAATCCGTTTCAACGGGAAACGCATTATTCGTTGTTAGATTGCGAATAATAGAAGAAGGGCTACCCGGCACCGGCAGCCCTTCTGAAGGAAACGGGTGATATGGAATTCGTAGATCTTCCTTTATTTCGCGAGGTTCATTCGTACCGATCGGGTAAACTGTGTTCCGGTTTCAATGCCGGCGATAGTCGAAGTAGCGATGTAGGTTCCGCTCTGCAATTGCCCTGCGTCGAAGCGAAGCGGATATATCCCTGCCTCTGCTATTCCGTCCTTGAGAATTGCGACTTCTCTTCCTAGCATATCGATAACCGTTACGCGGACATTGCTGCGCTCGGGAAGAGTGAGCGTGAGGTTTGTCGAAGGATTAAAAGGATTCGGGAAATTCGCGCTCAGATCGAATCCAACATCCATCGGCGATCCGTTGAACTTCTTCGACGGGTCGTTATGTGTGCGCATCCAGTTCATTTTCACAGCGATGTAGTCGAAATTATTGATCAATCCGTTGCCGTCGCTGTCCATGTAGCAACCGTCAGAGGTTTTCCAAGGAATCGATGCCTGTGCTTCCCACTTCATGTAGGCGAGCGGATTGCCTTTTGCATCGGTCCGGTAGCGCGATGGTCCTGTCAGCCATTCCACGCGGGTGTCGGCCTGGTGGATGTAGTTTGCCAACGCTTTGCGGTCGCCGAAATTCACATGACCATCGTTGTTGTTATCGCCGGGCCAGACCAGGCAGATACCGGTACCCGGTTCCAGAACGTATAATGCTGTTTCGCCGGCTTTGTAATCCACCATCGCGCCGCAGGAGTTCATTGTATTGAATACCAACTCGACTCTATAGATACCGGGAGGGACAGAAGACGGAATGGATACGGGTTGCGTGTTATGCAGCGGCATTCCTGCGGGTTTCACGTCGTTGAGCGTGAATGAGTACTTCAGGGCGTTTGTCTTTGTATCGAACAGATTGCCGGTGATGACAACCGGCGCCGATTGTTCGGGATATGAAACCGAGTATTTCAGTTGCATCTCCCCCGGCGTATAGGCGTATTGCAACGGCGAACCAGCCGCATCGAGCAGTTCCCATGCGATCTGATTGCCGGGGATGAAGCAGTCCACATCTGTATTCCATGTAGCCGCAATTTCCTGTGCGGTCAGCACCCGGTTGTACAGGCGGAATTCATCCAGCCGCGTACCAGCCAGCATCGGATTTGTCGCGTAGCCTCCGACTTTGAATTGTCCCCCCGATCCCGTCAAGTTAAACGTCGAAGACACCGTCGTGGATGCGACAAATACTCCATTTTTATATGTATGGATCTGATTCGTGCTGCGGTCGCATACGAAATGGACGACCGTTGGACCCGGGGCTACGCCGTTGATCTTGATATCAACGAAGGGGCCGCGCAACCATATATTACCCGACCCCGCAACTCCGCCGCTGAAGCAACGGAAACTTCCCGCCGAAGCATCGCCAAAAATATAGTTGAGGGTTGTCGATAACGGCATGTTGTTGATCCATACCGAAAGCGTCCAACTGTTCATTCCGAGGTTCGTCGACCAGCCAGTATTCAGCATGCTCGAGCTGCCGCTTCCCGATCCGACAAGCGCCGATCCGAACTGCCCGGCGCTGCCCATCGTCGCTGTTCCGCCGATGGTTGCATTCAGCGTGACCCGCGTACCGGGGTTTGCCTTGTTGGCGGTGACGAGCTGTCCGGCTTCATCGAACCGGAAATACATGAGTTCAGGACGCGAGTCCTGAGCGTAGAGCTCCCGGAAACCACCGGTTCCGGCTATTGCCATGATAATGACAATGGTTGCGATTCTTTTCATTGTAATACCTCCAAAGATACTGTATGTAATGCGGCAGAGCGTTCGCGATGACGATTTTACGCTGTGTACCGTATAAGGCAAATTGTGTGTTGCGACAATTAATAGACACTTCACTCATCATGTTTGATACACAGACATATGCATTTCCGTGCGTCGACAGCCGGAAGTGTCGGCTGGGTTGCAGTAATCCGGATATTGTTTGTGCGATATATCGGCGATTATGTTTCCAGCTGTAAGGACGCAACATCAGATCTGAGGTTGCGTCAGGGATGGCGTGCGTCGGAAGGCTGACAGCAATGAGCCGGAGGCAGAACTACGGAATGATGGTCCAAACGGAAAGCGCGCCATAAAGGCGCGCCAAGAAATGAGGGATGCGTTTTGGAGTTACTTCCTGAGCGTCATCCCAATTGCTTTTTGATAGTAGGTGCCGCTTTCGGTTCCGAGAATGAATGCAATAGCGGTGTAGTTTCCCGAAGGAAGATTTGAAGCTCGATATGAAAGAGTATGCGTCCCGGTTGTGAGTATTGCGTCGGAGATGATTCCGGCCTGCTTGCCGGCGGCGTCGAAAACTACAAATCTGACATAGCTTTGCTCGGGAAGAACCACGGTAACATTCGTGACCGGATTGAACGGATTTGGAAAGTTGTCGCTAACAGCAAATCCTTGAACAGACGACTGCTCGTCTTTTCTTGGCTTACCGTTATCGCGCATCCAGTTGGCGTTGATGACAAACTTGTCGTTGTTATCTACCACGCCATTTCCGTCGGCATCCATATAACAGCCCAACGCAGTTAACCACGGAATAGCGGTGTGCAACCTCCAGGAGATAGCCTCGCCGTAATTATAAGAAACACCGTCGATCCGCCGGGGACCGCGCAACCACGATGGCGATCCGCCCGCGGCGCTGAGGTAGATGTCGAGTGTTTTTTTATCCGAGTAGTTCACCAGTCCGTCGTTGTTGACGTCGCCCGGCCACACGCTGCACAGCGGTTGCCCCGGAGGGATCAGGATGATTGAATTGTTGCCGAGATAGGTGCTGTCGAGATACAGACAACTATTCAGAGAAAAAACCGTGCGGCGGACTTCGTAATACCCCGGGAGTGCTGTCGCCGGAATATTGAACGGTTCTGTATCGGCCAAGGTATACCGCGCCGCTTTCCTGTCCAGCTGTTCAATACTGAAGGCTACCGTATTTGGATTTGACTCGATATGATAGAAATCGAAACGGACTTTAACGAATGACGATGTGTCCGGGAAGCCGATAGAGTACTGCATGTAGAGCTTTCCGGGGATATAGCCGATATCGGGCGTTTTGCCGAATGCGTCGATCAGGTCGGCGCTGAGCGTACCGGGGGGAATCATACAGTCCGGCTCGTAATACAGATGTACCCTGCCGATATCCGTTTCATCGACGCTTGCGAACACCGTCGTCGCGGGCTGCCCGTTTGCAAAACTGTGGTTCGTCGATAACCGGCGAAGGGTTACAGGACGTTCGAGGAGACTGGAGACGTATCCACCCTCGCCGATCGAATTGACGCCTGTCCCAATATCTGCGACTCTGCGGCCGATTAATCCGATCACATCTCCGGAATCGATACTCACATCGAGATCGATGATATTGTCGGATGCGGCATTGATGCAGTAATCCAGGGTAGTAAAGCCTGTGATTATATGCGAATAGGTAGGCGCTTCGGTAAGCTTGATAAGTTGAAACTGCTGATGCCCTTGTCCGGCGCTCGTGGGCACATAGACATGGGTAAGCCGGCATTTCGCCGGCGACACAAACCAATACCCCCGCACGCCTTCGACGATGGTGCCGATATGAGAAGGAAGAGGCAGCATCAATCCCTGCCCGATGATCGATCCGGCATTTAATAGCAGAACAAACACTCCCGCGATGAGTGTTAATACCCAGCGGGAACGATGGTGTTGCAGGAACATCGATGCCGTAATAATACGCATGCCGCAAACCTCCGCTTATCAGTTGGAGTTATGTCTTGTCGATCGACGGTGAGAGATAGCCGGTACGCGGCTTCGAACTCACGGTTCGGTGATGTGCCAATGAACCGAACGGTACACACATGCTTCCTGTCAGAGCAAACAGAGGAGCACCGGACTAAAGTAACGTCATTTCCGGTAATGACATTGCAAACTGTAAAAAGTTACAGAATCGGCGGAACAAAAAACAGATGCTTCAACGAAATTCGTATCTTTTCTTATTTAATTCCGTTCATTCTCTCGAAACCAATCGGCGGCATTTACGCGATTGGTGCGTAACCTCTTGTTTTGCTTGTATTTACCGTGAATTTCCGAGCGGTTGTACGCGGTCATGTCCCTTTGGTACGCTGTTGTTCCCCTTCGGAGGAGTTTCCATTCGCCGTTTTGAAATACACCATCTGTTTCCAGTTTCTCGACGATACCATGTTGTGTATCCAGCCAATGAACCAATCCGTCGTTCTGAGTCGTTTATAAGACATCCTTCCTGGCAAGAACGACTTCGCTGATTGCGATGAATCGTATCAACTCCAAATCAGAATTCCTCGAACAAAGGATTTTACGAGTCGCCGGTACGGTGCTCCGAAGAAATGCAATGTTTGAATTGCTCATGAAAATAAAAAAGGGTACCCTGGACGGATACCCTTTCAATAACACCATGCGTCCTTTTATTTCGAAAGCGTCATCCGGATGGTTTTGGTGAAGTCCTGACCCGATTCGATGCCGTGCAGGGTCGCGACTGCGACGTATGCGCCGCTGCCCAATCCGCTGGCATCAAAATTCACGGTGTGAACTCCTTCCTGAACCGTGCCGTTCACGAGCGTCGCTACTTCACGCCCGAGCATATCGAGCACAATGATGCGGACATTGCTGGGTTCGGGCACGTTGTACTTGATTTGCGTCGTCGGATTGAAGGGATTCGGGAAATTTTGACCGACATCGAACGTATTCACGCTGAAGGATTCGCCCTGTTTGAACACATCGCCGGGGCCATGGGTTTTCATCCAGTTCATCTTCATGACGATGAAGTCGAAATTATTGACGACGCCGTTGCCATCGCAATCCATGTAGCAACCTGTCGGAGTAAACCAGGGCACGCTGGGCTGCGCTTCCCACTGTATGAAGGTCAGCGGATTTTCAGCCGCATCGGCGCGGTAGCGGGCCGGGCCGTTCAGCCACTGCGCGTTCAGATTCGCGTCATGTATATAGGTGTTCAGCGCTTTTCTGTCGCCGTAATTCACGACGCCGTCGTTCGTTGCGTCGCCCGGCCATACTTCGCAGGCGACCTGTCCCGGCGCCAGAACCATGACGACCTTGTTCACCTTCACGTCGGCCAGCGCGTTGCAGATATCGAATACGTTGAAGGTTACTTCGAGGCGGTAGAAGCCCGGCGGGAGGCTGGTGCTCTGGAAGTTGTATACGTTGTCAATCGAACCGCCTGTAAACGGGACTTGCGTGGTTTCCGTCAGCACCAGATTGCCGGTCGGCGTAAAGAATCTGAACGTGATGGTAGCAAGGAAGTCGCCGTATGGCCGCTCGATATGATAGCTCACAGGTATCACGGCGGGCTGAGTGGTCGTTGCGGGTGCGGTGAAGTCGACGATTGTCGGCGGATCGGTGCAGATATTGCGGATCTCGATTTCGCGGAAATTCGGATTTGATGTCTGACCGACAGGCGCCATGGTCCAGTAGATGATGCGCATTCTTGTCGAGGTCGCGGGCGGGAATTGAATCACTCGGGTCCAATCGGTGTACACCGTGGTAGACCACGTATGATGCGTGTACCAGGTGCTGGTGGCAGTGTTCCAGACCTCGATGGCGGAACCGGCGAGATAGCGGTTGTTAATACCGCCGTAGTAGAGTGTGATTTCTCCGAATGTGCGCGGAGTCGGCCATTCGAACATAATCCAGGCGCCTGCGCCACTGGAACCGGATGTCCAGCCCCAGGGAAGCGATCCCGGCGCGGCGATAATGCCGTCGTTGTAGTTGGAAGGGGCGTATGTTGTCGCACCTCCGCCTGAGTGCGTACATGTTGCCTGTGTTGCGATGTTTGGAGTCGGGGACTGAGCATAGCCCTCCGGCGCCAGTAACGCGAAAATCGCAATCAAGGTAACAATTGCTGTAAGAGAGCGTTTCATAGATACCTCGAACATAACGTATTTGAAAAGTGCAACCGCCGGTGACATGAGCGGTATCCGGCAGCGCTACGTGTGGATTTTCTATCGTAAGAGAGCGATTCGTTTCAACATAGGCGCTGAAACTGTGACCAGAGTATAAATTGTCTTCCGCAAATTAGCGAGCTTTCTTGGAATAGTCAAAGGGAATATGCAATTGTTCCACGAAAAACGGAGGAAACCGATACCATTTTGGTTATGCTATTTGATGTTTCGATTTTACATATGGTTATCGCGCTTATTCTAATTGCTCCGGAATCAAAAAATGCGGGAAACGTATTTTTTTTCCATTCTCCAACAAAATGGAAACATCGGCGCCGTATCCTGACGCATCGACGGTTCGATGAACGTTTCGCGAACGAAGTCACCGTCAGAACATTATTATCATCTAACGGTTTGTCGTGTTGGTGTGGGTATCCTTACGTAAAGAGATGCGTTTTGTTGCTACAGGAGAAAATAAAACGGGCGTCCGCATATGGCGGACGCCCGTACGGGGATTGAGGAGCTTTAGCGTTACTTCGTCAGCGTCATCCTGATGGATTTAGTGAACGTAATGCCCGTTTCGAGACCCTGCATCGTGGCAACGGCGACGTAGGCGCCGCTCTGCATTCCTGTTGCGTCGAACGTTACTGTTCTTACGCCGGATTCAACGATGCCGTCGGTGAGTGCGGCAACCTCGCGCCCGAGCATATCCATGACAACGATGCGCACCTTGCTGCGCTCGGGCATGCTGTATTGAAGCTGGGTCGCGGGATTGAACGGATTCGGGAAGTTCTGCCCAAGATCGAACGAGTGTGCATTCATCCGGTCGTTATCCTTGGCGCCGCCCATGCCCCATGTCCGCATCCAGTTCATCTTAATGGCGATGTAATCGAAATTGTTTACGGTTCCATTCCCGTCGGTATCCATGTGGCAGCCGCTTGCCGTCGCCCAGGGAACAGCCGCCTGCGCTTCCCATTCGAGATAGGTGAGCGGGTTGGTGGCGGCGTCTGAGCGGTAGCGCGCGGGTCCGTTTAACCAGGAAGAATTGAGGTTGGCATCGTGAATGTAGTTATTCAACCCCTTGCGGTCGCCGTAATTTACTATTCCGTCGGTCGTGACGTCGCCGGGCCATACGATGCACGGCGATGTGCCGGGATTGACGAGCATGAAGGTCAGCTCTGGAAGCTCGCTGTCCTGGTATTCCTTGCAGGAGTTCAACGAATTAATAACCGGAACGACGCGGTAGTACCCCGGCAATACGCCTGCGGGGATATTTACGAGTTGTTGATTGACCAGCTCGACACCGTCAAGTTTCGTATCGTTCACAGACGCGGTAAATGCAGGATTGGGATTCGGATCGCCAACGCGGTGGAAATTCAGGGTGACCGTGACATCGCTTGCTCCCGAAGGATAGCTCACGCGGTATTTAACCCATACCGTGCCCGGGATTTCCGCATACCCCTGCGATTGGCCGCTGGCATCGACAAGACTCGCTTCAAGGTTGCCGGCGGGGACTTCGCACGGCGGACCGTAATACATTTCCACGCGTCCTAATTGACCGGGGCTATTGTCGGAAACGCATGTTGCCTGCTGGTACATGATTCCGTCCTGGAAGAGGAAGCGTTTGAGTACCGTCGGCTGTCCGAGAATGGTCGTATTATAGTTGCCCGAACTGGAATACGAATTGATCGAGTTGAAGTATCCCGACACCGTCCAACGCGCGCCGAAAATTCCGATGACATCGCCGGCGCGGATAAGAACCTTCATCGGAAGGATGTTGTTGCCCGGTTCGTTCGGCCAGTACCCGAGGCTTGTGAAGTTCGATGTACATGTCGAATACACCGGAGGGGCGGCTGCCAGGCGCAGCACTTCGATGGATTGCTGTGCGGAACTGGCGTCGGTCGGTACGCGGACACCAAGCATATAGAAATCGACCGGCGCGACAAACCAGTATCCGCGGACATATCCGGTATACGAACTGTAATGAGGCGGAATCGGCATCATTGTTTGCGCCTGAGCGGTGCTCACGCCGGCAAACAAACTAAAGGCGGCAAAAAGAAGCCCGGCATAGAACGTCGCCGGCTTCCGGAATGCGGTAACATGTCTCATAGCTTTACTCTCCTGGCTCTACGAAATAAACATACGCTGTTCGAGACGGCAGCGTCTGTGATATTCTGCGGATTATACTTCGGACGAATCGATCCGATATATGTTCGTATTTTGTTGCAAACGCAATATACTGAACAATCCGCGCCTTGTAAAGGGGCGGATTTATACCCCGTCTGATAGATGACTGCTTTATGCAGTTACTAAGGTTTTTTGCTATTTCAGAATGGAGGAGAAGAGGGTTTCACCTGATGCGTTGATAATTTTCACCAGGAAATCGGATGTATTTATCTGAACCCAGGCGAATCCATGGTTCGTCGCTGCAAAAACCGTGTTTTCGCGCCAATCCACATCCCTGGATTTGCCGCCCGCTCCGCTGACGATGTAGTGAACGCCGTTCGCTGGCTTCAGTATCTGTAAATCGTGGTCGTGACCGGAGAAGTATGCAAACACCTTCCGCTTTTCGAGGATCGGTTTGAGTTGCAGAATAAGACTGATCGTATTCCCATGATGCCCGTTTGAATACACAGGGTGGTGTCCGATGACGATGTTCCAGGTTTCAGCGGATGCGGCGAGCGTGGAATCGAGCCACTTCAATTGGCGTTCCCGCTCTTCCTTTTTGCCCGTTACCAGCGTTTGCGTGTCGATGCCCGTCACCCGGAGAGAGAGGGACTTGTTCCCGGCATGAAAGACATGCGACCAGTATCTTCCAGGCATGTTCCAGTGATGCGCGCCGCCTTTAAGCCGTGCGCCTTTATATTCTATCTGTGCGTCGGGATTGCCGTTGTAGTCGTGATTACCCAGAATCGCGTAAAACGGGATCGGCAGGTCGGAAGCCGGATACACTTGTTCGAAACGGGTATCCCAGAGCGGATCGGTTATGTTTTTTACGCCGTCCTCGTAAATATTGTCCCCTGTGGAGAGTACTGCTGCCGCACCGTCTTTTGCGTATGTATCGATCATGGCTTTCGCGACATCCCTCTGCGCCTGAAGGCCGCTTCCCCAATCGCCGAGCACGAAAAACGAAAGCGTCTGCCCTTCGAGCCGTTGATTCGCATCGAATGCAGGGATAGGCGGAGCATTTTTTACCTTGCTCTGGCCGAGGAGAATACCGGGGAGGAGAATGATACAAAATGCAACTACCTTGCTCCATGTTCCGATGTGCGCGCCTTTGCCCATAATCGATCCTATACGCTGATACGATGGTGACTTCAGTAAAATATAGGGAATCCGGCGTTCAGTTGCTGCAGATTCCTACTTCCAGGGTTTATACCAGTACCGGTTTCCGTCTGTTTCAAAAATGACCGTTCCGTTTATATCGGTGCGGTAGACGCGTGTGCCCGCTTTTGACAATGCTTGCAGGACCCGCTTTGAAGGGTGCCGGTACCGGTTATGCCTGCCGCAGGAAATAACTGCGGTTTTTGGGCTGATTGCTCCAAGTATTTCGATAGAGGTCCCGGAAGCGCTGCCATGATGCGCGATCTTGAGGATATCTGCCCGGACGAGCGGGCCAAAGCGGCCGGCGATCATTCGCTCCGCGGCAATATCCGCGTCGCCAGTGAACAGCGCCGAGACTCCGCCGTATTTCAGCAGAAGGACGATGGACGCATCGTTGCCGGAAGAGACCGGGAATTCGCCTTTTCCGGGATGGAGAGCGTACAAACGGATGCAACTGTCGACGGCAATGGTTTCGCCGCGGTTGATCGGTGTTGCGGGAATCCGCCGTGCATCGATGATACTATCGATCGGACGCGTCGAGGGCTTCGCCGTCCATAAACCGCAATAGTACACATGGCGGACCGCTATCCCCGCCAGTATCGCATCCGCTCCGCCGATATGGTCGTCGTCTGCATGGGTCAGTATCAGCGCATCTATAGCACCGATACCCTGCGAGCGGAGATAGGGAAGCACCACGCGCGCGCCTGCATCGGAAGTGCGGTAATTTGGTCCGGCGTCGACGAGAACGATTTTTCCGTTCGGGGTTCTGATGACTGCCGCGTCTCCCTGCCCCACGTCGAGGAATGCGATCTCCATTCTGCCCGGCGGATATAACGCCGACTGTGCGATTTTTCCTGCGGTAATACAGACGACGGCAGCCAGGGCGGACACGAGGATTCTAGTTCGAAGGCGGGTTTTCCCGAAACCCAGATACAGAACGATGGCAATATAGCCTGCCCAAATCCATGACGGTTGACCGGGTATGTGAAGTTCTGTCCATGAGGCGCCCGCCAGCATTGTCGTCGATGTCATCAATGCCGCGATCGATACATCGCTTGAACGCATGAAGATGATTCCGGCTACTTCCGATAACGGCAACAGACACAGCGAAGCGACGGCGGAGAACACCGCCGCAAATGCCGCCGGGATTGCCGCGAGATTCGTCGCAAGGGACACAATGCTGACGCTGTGGAATACCGTTATCAGTATTGGCAGCGTGCCGGCCTGAGCAGCAATCGTAAGCGATACCGTCGAGCGCAACCAACGGATAGGCGCGAACCGCGACGCCAGCGGAAGCCGCGCAAGCACGGAATCGATGCGCTGGTAAAAAAGAGCGATCCCGAGTACCGCAAGAAATGAAAGCTGAAAACTGACCGTGAACAACGCCTGCGGATCGTATAGAAGAATGACGATTCCCGCTATTGCCAGGGTATTGACGGGATGCGGCGACCGCTGCATCGCCCGGCCTGCAAAAAACACCGCCGCAATGATCGATGCGCGGACGACCGGCGGCGCGAATCCCGTGAGGAGCGCATAGAATAATAATCCGGCGAGAATGCAGAAGAGTCGGAAACCGGAAGGAAACCGCAGGAAGAGTACCTGCAGAATAAGGAAAATGATGCCTGTGTGAAGCCCCGATACCGCCAGAATGTGTGCGGCTCCGGAAGCCCGGAACGCATCGGAGGTTGCCGGGTCGATCATCCCCGTATCGCCGAGGAGGAGCGCCATCAGTATGCCGCGGTGCTGCGCCTCAGCATACCGCATGACCGCATCATGGATATATGTCCTCGTATTGTGTACGGCGCGCCAGAGCCACGATCCGTTGCCGGTGATGGAAACGGTCTCCCCACCGGGGACAAAAAAAGTCGCGGCGATCCCGCTGCGGTTCAGATAGTTGCGGTAGTCGAAGCCATCCGGAACCGTCGCTTCGCGTGGAAGACTCAGCCAGCCTCGGGCGGCAAACGCAGCTCCCCTCACAGGAGTAACAGCTGAAACATCGCCGTCGCGGCGGTCGATGAACGCCAGAACCCTGCCCCCGGTGTGCCGTATCGCGCTACCCGAGGCGATGGAATCAACATCGAGTACGACCGAATAACCGCCGGTCCGGAATTCGGGCTCGGAGGCGGCGGTACCGAAGAGCGTGATCATACTTCCGGATTCAGCTTCGCGGATAATGCCGCTTTTAATCGTCGAAAGAGCGTGTACCTGAAGCGTCAGGCCAAGCGCGAATCCCATCAGGGCAAGCGCCCCCAACCGGACGAGATGGAATCGCCGGAAGAACGGCACAAACAGTATGATGCCGCTACAACAGGAAACGGTGAGGAGCAGGAGCCATGCAGCCGGGAGCGTGAAAGAATAGTTATCGCCGGCCCAAACGCCAATAGCCATAACGACGAATAGTTTTACTCCCGGATAGGTCCATACCTCGGATATGGAACGTAGCATCGGTTACACGAATAAATGCTTCGCCAGCAACCTAATCAACTTTGGCGTGATATCAATGGTGCGATGCCATGAACGCATCAACGGATGACCATGAACGGTTTCGTGGACATTGCGCCGTTCTGCTTGATGATCAGGTAATGGATGCCGGTAGGTATCGAGGACGGCAGAGATAACGTGAGATTGTTGAGTCCTGCGGCGACAGTCCCACTGTAGATTTGTTTATACTCGCGTCCAAGCATATCGAACAACTCGATCGATACCTGGCCGTAAGATTCCGCGGAAAGCGCGATGGAAAGCTTATCATTTACCATGGGCTGAAAGGGTTGGGGGTAGAGGGATGTTAATTCGAATGTAGCATTGGCTAATGGCGCAACTCCTACTGGTTTGAGTGTATATGATAATGTGGTCCCTGTTTTTGAATCCAATATGACGAAGAGCGTATCAGTATCGGAGATGAAGCGGAATTGCCAGGTGTTTTGTATGAGCGATACGAGACCAATGCGGACGTTTGGTTTTGTTTGGACAAAGCTCCCGGCAACATCTTCGTATGCAGCTTGAAGCGCCTGTGGTGAGTCAAGCCAGCCAGATGTGACCGGTGGAGGATTGAATCCAGCAGGTAATTTGCCTCTATGGATCTCCACAATTGTAACGCTATCATTGTTGGTGTAACACGAAATATTAATACTGGAATCTTTGATCGATGAGTAAAAGCTACCTGTCCATTCGTTTGTTTTACCGGTATAAACATCCATCCTTGACTCGGCAACGTTCCCGATAGTGTCCCGAATAAACACAAGGTACGTCAACGTGACGTCGTCGGCGAATGACTTCGCCATAGGTAGAATGCGCTGATACGCATCGTTTGCCGTGAGCGTTGTTTGTTGACTATGAGCTTGCAGATAGCTCAGTAGCAAAATTGCAGGTATCGTCCATCTCGTTGACTTCATTTCATTATCCTGAATCGTTAGAATTAGGATGGAAACCCCGGCGACAGTGTATTGCATTAGGGATGATTCTTGGACGCAAGGGAATGCGTAATGTTCCCGATGAGGAAAGCGATTTTCATCTTGCCGGAATTGTCTGCAATCCGATTACGGATAGTCCGATAATTTACGAGAGGTGATTGCTAGCAAAGCAATCGGATTGTCTATACCGTGATACTATTGATGTTTTGCTATAGCAGTATCAACGAATGACCATGAACGGCTTCGTGGTCGTTGTGCCGTTTTGTTTGATTATCAGGAAGTGTATGCCTTCGGAAACCGGTGACGGCAGTGCTAAAACCAGATTGTTGATTCCATCGGCGACAAACCCATTGAAGATTTGATAGTTCTCTCTTCCGGAAATATCGCAGAGCTCTATGGATACCTGCCCATAGGTGTTCGCGGCGAGCGAAATGGAAAGACAATTATTGACCATAGGATTGTATGGTTGAGGGAAGATGGACCTTACTTCAAAATTCGCCGATTCCAACGGGGAGATACCAACCGGAGTTAACCGCGAGTATGTCGTGGTCCCTGTTTTTGAATCCAATATGACGAAGAGCGTATCAGTATCGGAGATGAAGCGGAATTGCCAGGTGTTTTGTATGAGCGATACGAGACCAATGCGGACGTTTGGTTTTGTTTGGACAAAGCTCCCGGCAACATCTTCGTATGCAGCTTGAAGCGCCTGTGGTGAGTCAAGCCAACCTGATGTGACCGGTGGAGGATTTATATCGAAGATTTTATCCCTCTTCAAGTCAAGTATCTAGTGCAACACGTGTAGGTTGAAAAACCTGTATGTT
>CAYPBB010000061.1:0-21642 GCA_964408855.1 uncultured Ectothiorhodospiraceae bacterium | reverse complement strand
TTGGATCGATGGGATTGGCGTTCGCTTTGTACACCAGGGTCACCGAAGCCGGATTTGTTTCGTAACCGAGATTCCGGATCGTCGCTTCAATCACATGCGGCTTAGTTTCAATTCGCGCCCATGTATCGATGGAGTTGTTATACTGAACATGCGTTACAGCAAGATCCTTTTCGAAAATATCGCCGATCGTAATATCGTCGACAATGACGCCGCCATATTGACCGCTGCCATCGGACCCAAAGTGAACGCGCACTTTCACGCCCGAAAGACCTGCATACGGAAGGGCGAATACATATTTGTTCCAGCCGAGAGTCGTCGTTCCCGAGTATTTCGGAGGAACGATGGGTCCGCTGGTGCTGGTGCTGTTGTATGCCGGAGATACCGGATTCAGCTTTGTCCATGTTGCGCCGCCGTCGGTCGAACCTTCGATAACCACAGCATCGTAGCCGCCTTCGAGGCAATAGAACATCCAGAAGCTGAGGACAGGCGAGGTAAGCGTCGTGAAATCGAGGCACGGCGAGGTAAGCGCGTTATCTTCGGACGCGACATATCCCGTCGTCAAACCGGTCATCCATGCCTTTGTACCGCTATGCGCGGTTTGCATTGCCTGATAGCCGGAATTCGGATTATTCGGCGTGCCCCATGCCCAGGTATTGTTTGCACCAGTAACAAGGAACGGTTTCCATGCGCCGTCGGTTGCTTCAAAATCCTCGGTATACGGGAACGTGCTGATAGTTTTGTCCACAACAATCGAAACGGCGGAAGGCAATTGATTATCGGAAGCAATCTGGTCGCCTACCATCGAGACAGATCCGTTGAAGGAGTAATTTCCGGGCGTCGACAGGTCGACGGTTTGCGTCAGCGTGAAATTACCCGAACCGCCTGAGGTCAGCGTTCCGGTCGAAATCGTTCCTATAATGGTCTGGGCTACGGGCCCGGCGACATTGATCGTTACTGTAACCGGATCGACGCTCGCATCGAATGCATTCGTCGAACTGTTGGTTAACCGGACGGTAATCGCTTCCGCAGCACCGAAACCGCATTTCTGCGACGGATCAACAATTGCCGCGAACGCGATGTTCTTACTTGGCGGAGTGTACTCATCCGCGCCCATATCCGGCGTCGTCGCACTGCGCGCTTCGCCGTCTATGTCGAGCGTCACACCTGCGACCGGTGTACCGGCATTGTTGATGGCAGTTCCGACGCCGTGGAGATTGGTCGCCGAAATGAACGCAGGTTCGGTCTGAATACAATTCTGGAAATATGCAGGGTATGCGCCCTTCAACGCTGTCAGACTCGCATATCCAATCCCCTCGTAATAATTGTATGCGCCAAGGGTGCTGTACCAGCAGTTGTAATCAAATGCAGAGAATGCGATCGATGAAACACTTTGTGTATAGAATGGATAAAATGTTCCGGTTGAACTGTTCCGCACCACATTATTGCGGACATCGTGGTGCATGCTGTTTGAAGACCAGTTATAAACGTACAAACCGTACGAAGTGCTCACGGCGTTCATGTTATGAACGCTGTTATGCCAGATATCGAATTTGAACGATTCGTATACTTCGATACCGTAGTTGTACGAGCTGCCTTTAACTACGCACATGTTGTTCGCAACAACGCCGCGGTTCAAGGTGTCGCGGTTACAGTAGTACAGGTAGATACCTGCATACGCGGCAGTCACGTTATTGTTAATAACAATCGGAGCGTTGTAGCAATCGCTCAAATAAATCCCATAGTCCCAAACGTTCAGATTGCCGTCGGTCACAGTGTTGTTGCCGACTTTGGGCTGGGACTGATACGACATATACACGCCGTAATAGTAGAACTGATTGATCGTATTGTCGAACACACGGTTATTTGAACAATACGTTCCCGACTGTCCGATCAGGAAGACGCCGTAATAGCCGCCTGTAATAGTATTGTTCTGAATCAATGTGCCGTTCGCCCAGTTGCCTGAAGAATACGTATCGTACGTACTTCCGGCGAAGATGCCCATGCATGCGCTGTAGGTCGAGGTGGTGCTGGCATTGATACGGCAGCCGGTGATCCGGTTGGAGTCGGCGGCATTTGTGAGCAACACGCCGTACCCATAGTAGGCGCCGGTTGCGTTGATTGTCAGATTTTGGAGCCGGATAAAATCGGCGCCGTCGAGTTTGATGACATACGTATACGAAGTGGGAGTATTGTACTCCACGATGCATGTCGAGACATCGGTTCCGTTAAACGTAATGGTGTTTGTGCTCGAAGCGCCCGTAATAGCGGGAATGGAAATGTTCCCGGCATAGGCGCCCGGTGCGATGTTGAATGTCACCGGACCGGAGACACCGCTGGTTGTCAGCGCCGCCACCGCATCGGCAATCGATGTGTAATTGCCGCCGATGGGATTGATGGTGTAGACGCCGTTTAGTTGTGCGCGCAACGGCAGCGCAGTGCAGAGCAAGAATACGCTCAATGCGATCCATGAGATCGACCGAGCTTTCGAGCATTTACTTCGATGATGGAGCATATTCACCGCTGATACTCCTGAATGTGAATGAATGTGGTGATGTGTATGTGGGAAGGTTTGTATTCGAAGCTGATATCTGCAGTGGGACTCCAACCTGATACGATCGTTGCGTGTATCCTATGTCTCAGCGGTTCGTGCATTCGATGGAAAGACTCGTGGCGAAGCTTGTGATTAAGTTACCGCAATAACGCGAACATACATCAGTAATGCTTAAGTAGCAAGGATTTACCTCTTTACATCTAGATTATTTTACATAATACCTGTATATTGGTATATACATAAATAACGCTTAATAATCTAATTCTATACACTCGCGTATTTATTACATTTTGCTATATTTTTCTGTATAAGCAAATGGTCATCACCCGCTATCAGACTGAATGTTTTACCAAATACGCAACAGTACGGAAGCATTTCCCAAATAGAACACGTCGTCTTTTTCTACAACTTGGGATAGCATGCGTTAACAATCATTACTATTACTCAAGACTAGGAATATTCATAAACAGCGCGCTTTCTTTTATTATCGCATTCTGTCATATATTACTGATGACAATAGAACACCTATCCGTACTATAGCTTTTAACTATAGCCCATCTCATAACGATAATAGTCGCAGAAATGGGTGCTGTTTTTAATTGACCTATTATTTCCGCGAAAAAAAAACCCCCGCGCTTACGCGCGGGGGCAGTCTACACTGATTGGTGCGGATTGACGAGGCGAACCTTATTTCGCGAGAATCATTGTTCTCGTTTGTACAAATTCACCTGCTTTCAGTGTATACAAATACATTCCGGATTGCAGCTTCGAGGCATCGAAACGGACGCTGTGATAGCCGGCCGGAAGAGTCTTGTTAACGAGGGTTGCGACTTCTTCGCCGAGCGAGTTCATCACGACGATGCTGACATACTGCTGCTCGGGCAGAGCAAACTTGATCTCAGTCGAAGGATTGAACGGATTCGGGAAGTTCTGTCCGAGCGAATAACTCGACGGAACTTCGACGCCCTGTTTGCCTTCGATCGGAATACTCCAGTCGTGGGCAACCGCGAATTCGCCGCCGACATTCGACGGGTTGATGTTCGAGACATGAACATAATTGTAGAAGTCGTTCGGAGTCGAGGTTGTTCCGGCAATCGGATCTTCCCACCAGCTGGTGCCCGGGGCGATCCTCATTCCGCGGAGCCAGTTCTCGTCGAAAACGCCGCCCGAAAGAACTTCGGAGTCGAAGTAATGGAACTGGACGTTCGCGACCCAGCCCGTGCCCGGCGCGTCGATTGTCCAGTAATGGTCGACGTAGCGGTAACGAGAGATGTGACGCGGCAACTGACCGGGATACGAGTAGATGGTCATGCTCGGAATGACACCGGATACGACGTTGACCGTGGCGAATACCACACCCTGGTTATCCTTGAATTCGTACGGACCGCCGCCCGGGAACAACCCTGTGAACGACATGGAGGCCGGACCGGTGGAGGTCCCGACGCCGCCCGCCGAGCTCAGTTTGATTTCAACCGGGATACGGAAGATGGCGTTCGAGGCGCGGATGCCGCGAGTATAGACGGTATTGTAGAGATATGCGTCGAAGTCCAGCGTCGTCTGATACGTGCCGACCGGCAGGATCGATGCATTCACATCCATCGTGAAGGTCTGACGCTGACGCGCCCATGGCGGATTGAACGGATTGACGGTAAGATAGGTCAACGGATCAGGGGTCGACTTCGTCAGCTTGATCCAGCTTGCGGTGCAATTGACGTCCCAAAGCATGTCGCCTTCGGGATTGCCGTACCAGCCGGTGGAGTTCACGACTTCATACGTGCGGGAAAGAACGCCCGTTTTCTTGTAGACGCCTGTGAATTGAATCGGTATCAACGGATCGTCGATGTAGATCGGATCGATACCGTAGGCAATTTTCGGCGGCGGGAACGGATTGTCGTACAGACGAATGCCGTCGAGATCGAGTTCGCCCGCGCCTGCTGCGCTCTTTACACGGAAACCGATATAATAGAGCTGGGCAACGTTCGGGGTCGCGAAGAACGGAGCAACGCCGTAGCTGTTGAGTCCCGGTGTGAAGCTCGTGTTCGTGAAGTTGTTGTATGTCGCGAACACGGTCATCGATGCCGGATTCGGCGAGGGACCGAATGCGACTTCAAGAATCTGCGGTGCGCCTGTGCGGCTGCGGTACTGGAAGTCGAGACTGTAGCTGGATCCCGCGAGGAGCCATGCGCCGGGCGTGAACAGCCAGTCGTCGGCGGCATTGACGTCGCCGGGATAGGTGGCGGTGACAGAACCGCCGATGCCGTTACCTGCGGTGGTCAGCCAGGTTGCGTCGGCGTTCTGGTTCTTGACGGACCATAGCTTCTCCCAGTTGGGCGGGGTCAGCATGTTGAAATCCTCAAATCCATACACCGAAAGCGGCTGGATGTTCGGCACGGTCATCGTGAAATCGTTTGATGCTTTCTGGTCGCCGGAATAGAACGCGCCGACGTAGAAATTCATCGGACCGGCTGCGCCCGGAGTGTGTTCCGTCGTGAAACTTACCCATGCAGAGCTTCCACTCCAGGCCGGAGTGAATGTCTGAGCGGTTCCGTCGCCCTGGAACGCCGGAGCGGATCCGTCTTTGTAGGTAAGCGGTATGCTTGTTGGATTGGCTTCGTAGCCGAGGTTCACGATGCGCGCATGCACCTTGTGCGATGCGCCCTGACGCCGCGCCCAATAATTGGTTGCGTTGTCGTACACGATCTCCGTCACCTGAACATCCTTCTGGAGGAAATCGCCGATGGCGACATCGTCAAGCGCAAGACCAGGATAGCTGTTGACGCTTCCATCCGAACCAAACCGGAAACGGACTTTCACGCTCGCCTGCAATGCATATGCGGTGAGCGGGAACACGTATTTTCTCCAGCCGTGCAGCGTCGTCGAAGAATACTGCGGCGCGGGCTGCGGACCGTAAGTATATGTGTAGTTGTACGCCGGATACAGAGGAGTGAGTGAATTCCATGTCTGACCGCCGTTGCTCGATGCTTCGACGACCCAGCCATCGTATCCGCTTTCGCTTGCATAGTTGGCATAGAATTGCAACACCGGCGCCGTGAGCGTCGAGAAGTTGAGACACGGCGACAATAATGCGCAATGCGATCCGTTGCTGTAGGTCGTGGTCAACCGGGTCGCCCAAACCTTGGTGCCGCTGTTCGCTGTGTTGATCGAGTAAGTGCCCGAGTAGTTCGGAACGCCGTATTCCCAATCATCCACGCCGCCGAGGGAGACGGAGCGCCATCCGCCGGTGCTGGCTTCAAAGTCCTGGAAATACGGGAATCCGGTAATCGTCGGATCCACGGTGAGAGAGACCGGCGCCATGGCATTGTTCGCCGCGTTTCCGTCGCCCGCCATGCTGGTCGTTGCGTTGAACGTATAGACACCGCCCGTCGCGAGATTCAGGCTCGTGGTCACATTGAAGTTGCCGACCGCACCCGGAGCGATAGTGCCGCTTGTCATCGTGCCGCTGAAGTTCTGAGGAACGGGTCCGGTGACGGTCACATTTACCGTGATCGGAGTGGTTGCGGCGTTGATCGTCGCGGTGCCATAGTTGCGGATACCGATCGTAATGGTCTCGGCGTTTGTCAAACCGCATTTTTCGACCGGAGCGATAAGGGCGCGTGCGCCGACATCGTTCGCGAACAGCGTGTACTCATCCGCGCCTCTGTCAGGAGTGGTAAGGCTGCGCGTATCGCCGTCGAAATCTGTTGTTACGGCGGCAATCGGAGTCGCGGTGCCGTTCAGCGCCTGGGAATACGTATGCAGGTCGGCGTCGCTGTTGAATTCCGGATCGAGGCCGAGATCGTTGGCATAGTAGGGCGACCGTCCTGTCTGTACCGATGCCAGGCTGTAGTAATAGCCGCCGTGGTAGAAGTAGTAGTAGCTCGTGCCGCCCGGATGGTACCAGGTGTTGTAGTTCAGGTTCGAAAAATATCCTGCGCCGGAAGCGCCGGTGTACATGAAGTAGCACGTGCCGGTGGAACCAAGGGGACCGCCGAACTTCACGATGTTGTTGCGGACATCGTAGTACGACGTGCTGTAGTTGTACATGTACATACCGTAGCCGTAGTACGAGGTCATCATGTTGATGCTGTTATGCCATATGTTCATCTTGTAGCAGTAGTATGCATACAACCCGTAGTTGTAGCTGCTGCCGGTGGCATAGGCGATACCGAAGTTGTTGCTGATTTCGCCGTAGTTGACGTTATCCTGGTTGCAATAGTAGAACCGGATAGGGTTGTAACCGGCTCTGATGTAATTGCGCTTCAATTCGGGGGCATTCTGGCAGTAGTAAAAGTACACGCCGTAGCTCGAACTGTTGCTGCCGCGGTCAGTGATGGTATTCTGGTTGACCTTGCACAAACCCTGATAGTACATGTACGCGCCGTAGTAATACCAGTTCGTGACCGTGTTGCCGATGAACTGGTTGCCGTTGCACATGGTGGAAGAGGAGGTACCGTAGAAGAGAAGACCATAGTAGCCGCCGTTCACAACGTTGTTCTGAACGAGGTTATAGTTGGCGTTGTTGCCGGTCGAATAGTAATATGCACCCGAACCGAGAACGCCGACGCAATACGAGTTCGTCGTGCTGGTGCTCACATTGATGATACAGCCCGTAAGCTCGTTGTAATCGGCCTGAGACGAAAACCACACGCCGTATCCGTAGTTCGGATCGGTCGCGTTGATGGTCAGGTTGCGGAGCCGGAAATAGTCGGTGCCGTTCAGTTTCACAGCATAGCTGTTCGAGGTATTCGTGTTCACGCTGATGATACACGTATTGACGTTCGAACCCTGAATGGTCACTGTATTGGTAGATGAAGCTCCGGTAATCGTATTCACGGTGATTGCGCTGGTATACGTGCCCGGGAGAACGGTTGCGGTGACGGGACCGCTGACGCCCTGAGAATTCAGAGCATTGACGAAGTCCGCTATTGTGGTATAGGTCTGCCCTGCGCCGATGGTATAATTACCACTGAGCTGCGCCTGAGCCGTACCCGACACCAACAGCAAGACGAAAGCAAGGCTTGCGCCTGCTATCACTGACCGCATGCTTCGCCTCGGCATACGGTTGCGGAGTGAACGTAACATACACACCACGGGATACTCCTTGTTGTGATACGGTTAATAGGATGTAGTTTGCGAATAAATCAGTGAGAAGAGGGGATCTTCCTATCCGCCGTATTCAGGACACACATACCTTCTGGCGAAAGGGACGATGATGTTTGCCGCACCTCATTCATCACCTAATGTACACACACACGTAAACGTTGGTGGGAGAAATTACAATACGAGTATGCAAAAGTCAAGGGTTTTGGGGAACTACCCAGAGTCCGGTATGCGACAATAGTCGTTAATGTACTGTACTATTTTGTACACATTGCGATTTTGCGCCGGGTAATCCATTTTCATCAAAATAGAATTAGGACAACATTCATCCCAGGAGTGTGAAAAAAGATCACTTTTTTTTCTTGCACACCGAAAAATCCGTTTTACAGTGTGCCGAAAAGTCACTCTCACGCTTTCTTACTCAATGCACATTTGTTTCGTATTCAACTCTAGTCTCATCATCCCGCATTCACAACGACGGAGATTAGCTACTCATAATACGCGCAACATTTTTGAACTGTATTCGAAAATAGGGTCAGTTTGGAAGAACTTTCCAACGGTGATTTCTTTGTCCCTCTTGTGCAGCCCTTCCGGATACGTCCCGGCTTCTGCCGCCGCCCGCCGATTGCGTAGAAAACGCTTGTATTTCCCGTTTTTCTTTAAAGAAATCAGAGGCAAACTGAGCGCATCCTCGGGAGGCTGCCTGCGATTCCGCGTCATACGACTTTTTGCGTGGTTTTGAAGCGTATTTTGGCGTACCGGCGCAGCGCTTCGAGCCCTTCTCGCTCCCTGATGTGACGAACAGCAATGCGGATCGCGTGTTCGTCCGTCGCGCCTAGCGGTAACCTGCAACCTGCCAGCTCTTCAAGCTTATGGATCTGATGCAAAAACCCAGCCCGGGCAAGAATGGATGCCGCCGCTACCGCCGGATCGGCTTCCGCCTTGGTGCGTTGGACGAGGGTGATTCCCTTTCCCAGTTTCATCATCGCCGACTTCAGTGTATGTTCGCTCGCAGCAAATTGGTCGCTGATTGCATGCGTCGTCTCAGGAAACCGTTCCAGAAGATTTTCTATCGACCGCGCATGTTGCCATGCAAGCAAGCGGTTGGTATTTCCTTCGAAACCGGGACCGTCGAGCATTTCGTTGTACCGTTCCGGGTATGAGGAAACAAGCGTACACCCTTCGCCGAGCGAGGAACGCAGTTTCTCGGCCGACCGGAGTATGGACCTGTCGTCGAGCTGCTTACTGTCGCGCAATACCACGCCCCGGAGTTGTTCGAATGAATCGGGCGTCAGCATCACGGCGGCGGTTACCAATCCTCCGAAATAGTCGCCCTTTCCCGATTCATCGACGCCTATCCAGGTATGAACGGTTGCCGGAAGAAACGGGCTACCCATCGGCGCATCATCGTACAGAAATGTTTCCAATAGCTCGATGAACGGTCCCTTTTTCCCCTGTATCTTCGGCGTTAACTGACCTTTGGCATTATACCATACGGTGACCTTTGCCTTATCCGCACCATTCCTGACTTCCGCTTCGACACTCCAGTCGCGGGGCACGATTTCACCGGTCAAAAACTGCTGTTGATCGCATTTTTCAAGAATCGATTCGAGGAGAGACCGCGCGCGGTCGGACGCATGAAGATTGGGAGCGGAAGTCATGATGTTACATATCCATTCGTGGTTGCAGAGAGCCGGGGGTTGTCCCGAACTGTAAAAGATACGTATTATTCGGATTCGATCGAATCCGGACGGAGGCCCGATCAGCGGCATATCCGCCGGAGCAAGCCCGCACCTGACAAACGATATTCGATTCACCGGTTACTGCCTGTTTGTGCAGCGCGTCCGCCGTACCTGGAGAGCTTATTTCATGACCGAGAATACACAGAGTAAACACTTCCTGGAGAAACACCCCTCGGCACTCCTCGCCGCAGCGCTGCTTGTCGTTCTTCTCGCGACACTTGCGTTTATGCCTTTGAAGCATCAGAATGCCACTGCGCCGGAACCTGCCACAGAAGCACCTGCAGGACCATGCCTGCTTGCCGGAAGCGACGCCGAAGGCTTGGTCACCTATTCCGGTGAGATACGGAACGGATCTCCCTTCCGGGGCGCGCTCCTCGACGCGGGCATTCCGGGCTGCGCCGCCGATACGATTCAGCGGTATCTCCAGGCGTCGGGGTTCGATTTCGGAATGTGCAAACCGGGGCAGCAGTTCACCGTCCAGGTGGATACCTCCGGCGCGGTGAAAGCCTTCTGCTATGCCGTCGACCGGCTGAAGAGCTACTGGATCGTGCCCGACTCCTCGGGTGCACTCTTCACCCAGATCTGGAACACCCCCACGACCAGAGAGCTGGTCTCCGTCGAAGGAACGATCGAATCGTCCGTCTGGAATGCCATGCAGACGCTCGGCGAAACGGCGGAGTTGGTTGTTGCATACGAGGAAGTGCTTGGGTACGACATGGACTTTATCTTCGATCCCCGTAAAGGCGATTCATTCCACGTACTCGTCGAGCGAATCAAGCTCGGCGACGAAATCGTCGGATATGGCAACATTATCGCAGCGGAGTACAAAGGCGAGGTCGTAGGTTCGGTGAAGGGGTACTGGTTCAGCGGCGACAGCGGTAAAATGCGGGGATGGTTCGCGCCGAGCGGAGAGAATATGCAAAAGGCGTTCAAACGCGCGCCATTGCCGTTCCTGAAGGTCACCAGCGCCTTCGGTATGCGCCGCCATCCCATCTCGGGCAAACATAAAATGCATACCGGCATCGATTACGGCGCGCCCGCAGGCACGCCGGTATGGGCAATCGGCGCAGGCAAAGTGGTTACTGCGGGCTACCACGGCGGATACGGGAAAATGGTTGAAATTCAGCATACCGGCAGCATCAAAACGCGATACGCGCATCTTTCCGTTATCGCCGTCCGGCGCGGACAAAGCGTGGCGCAACATCAGACCATTGGAAAAGTAGGCAGCACCGGGTATTCCACAGGACCCCATCTGCATTTCGAATTCCTCGTCAACGGGCGGTTCACGCCTCCGAGAAGCGTCAAGAATCCATCCCTGAAAAAACTCCCCGAATCGCTCATGCCTGCATTCCGCGCGGAAATGCTGCGCGCCGACAGCCTCTGGCAGTCGGTGAAGTCAAAGACTTCTGGTAAAACCATCGCTCAGCGGTAACACCGGCGTAGAAGCAGACATCCTCCCTTTCCCTAATAGTACCGTACCTCTATGGAGTGCGGTATTTTTATTATAACCACACTCCGTAAAAGAAAACACTTGCGCGAGTCGATACGAATTTTTATTTTCACGTTCGACGAAATGACGAAATGAATACCTCTATGAAACATACAGCAAAAGTCTTCAAAGCCCTGTCCGACCCCAACCGGATCCGCATCCTGAAAATGCTGGAAATCCGACCGCTCTGCGTCTGCGAGATTACCGGAATCCTGTCTATTTCCACTTCAACGGCTTCCAAGCACCTCCAGATTCTGCGCGATGCGGGATTTATCTATGACCGCAAGGATGGCAAGTTTGTCGAATACGCCCTCAATACCGGCTCTGCTGATCCAACAATCCAGCATCTGCTTACTTTTCTCCCCTCCTGCTGCCGCGAGGATGAGGAAGTACAGTCGTATTCCGCCAGACTCGGAACGATTGACCGGTACACGATCTGCAATATCACCCTGTAATCCTGAAGCATTGAGTAAACGTTGCATATGAAAAAGATACTGATTCTCTGTACCGGCAATTCATGCCGCAGCCAGATGGCTGAAGGAATTCTCCAATCGATCGATCCCACTCTGGAAGTGCATTCGGCTGGAACCGCGCCCGCAGCTCGTGTACATCCAGTGGCAGTGCAGGTCATGAACGAAATCGGCATCGATATCAGCGTGCACGTACCGAAAATCGTTGATCCGTTTCTTCGGGAACGCTTCGATTTCGTCATCACGGTATGCGACAATGCCAGGGAGTCCTGTCCCTTCTTTACGGGCGAAGTTACGCACCGGCTTCATATCGGTTTCGACGATCCTGCCGAAGCCACGGGAAGTGATGAGGAGATACGCAACGAATTCAGACGCATTCGCGACGAAATACGAACGCAATTCGCCGCCTTCCACCAAACGCACTTGTTCAACATCTAATACGGATTCGCACATGCATGTAAAAATTCTGGGCACCGGATGTGCCAACTGCAAGAACCTTGAACGCGCGGTTCGCGATATCGCCGCAAAGAACGGCATCGACGCTAAAATCACGAAGGTCAGCGAACTTCAGGACATCATGGCATACGGCATCATGCGTACGCCTGGTCTCGTCATAAACGAGGTCGTGAAAAGCGCCGGGATGATACCGAAAGAAGATCAGATCCTGTCGTGGTTGAAGGAGGCGCAATGAGACCGGTTGTTTGGCTCATCGCCGCCGTGCTGTTCGCCGGAGCGGCGAATCTCAACGCCCAGGATAGCACCGGCGCCAAAGCGCCGAAGATCACATTTCTGGAAATCGGTTCCGTCAATTGTATTCCATGCAAGAAAATGCAGCCGATTATTAAGAATATCGCCAGGAAGTACGGTAGCCAGATAAAAGTTATCTTTCACAATGTGAGGGAGGACGAAGAAGTCGCCGAGAAGTATGGTGTTGACGTAATCCCAACGCAGATATTTCTGGATGCGAAAGGAAAGGAAATCCACCGGCATATCGGCTACTACCCGGAGAAAGACATCGATAAGTTTCTGAAGAAACGCGGGCTGAAGCCGAAGTCATGATCAGCGATTTATTCGATTTTCTGAGCGAAGCGCTGTACCAGAGCTTCGCAGTGTCCATGCTGGCTTCGTTTCTCTGGGGTGTGGCAAGCATCCTGCTGAGTCCCTGCCATCTGTCGAGCCTTCCGCTGGTCATCGGATTCATTCAGTCGCATTCGGGAATCACAACAAAGAAGTCGTTCTCCCTCTCGCTTTGGTTCTCGCTTGGCATCCTGATCACCATCGCGCTGATCGGTCTGCTGACCGCCGCGCTTGGCAGAATGCTCGGCGATCTGGGCAGCATAGGCAATTACATCGTCGCCGTCGTGTTCTTCATCGTCGGACTCTATTTCTTCGACGTCATCGATTTGTCCCGGTTCGGAGTCAACGTTAAAGGAACCCGGTACAAGGGCTGGCTTGCGGCGCTGGTTCTGGGATTGATCTTCGGAATAGGCCTGGGTCCCTGCGCTTTTGCGTTCATGGCTCCCGTGCTGGGCGTCGTGTTTGAACTCGCGCAAACACAGATGTGGAACGCCGTACTGCTGTTGCTTGCCTTCGCGGTGGGACATTGCATTGTCATCGTGCTGTTCGGAACTGCAGCAGGAAAAGTGCAGCGCTATCTGAACTGGACGGAGCAATCGAAGGCATTTGTCGTCGTGAAGCGTATTTGCGGAGCGCTGATCATCCTCGGCGGTGTGTACATGATTTACAGCACGTTCCAGTAGTCCGAACAGATCACGCTGCGTTCCCGGTGAAGAGATCCGTATATCCAATCAAACGACATTAACATAGATCTACTCAATAAACAGATTCAGCATTCATGAACTCTATCGCAACGCGTTTATCGTTTCTGGACCGGTATTTAACTCTCTGGATTTTCCTCGCGATGGCGGCGGGCGTTTTAATGGGATACGCCTTCCCGCAGGTCACCGGGTTCTGGAATCAGTACCAGTCAGGAACGACGAATATCCCGATCGCCATTGGGCTGATCCTCATGATGTATCCTCCGCTCGCAAAGGTGAAGTACGAAGAGCTCGGCGATGTCTTCCGCAATGTCAAAGTGCTCGCCCTTTCGCTGGTCCAGAATTGGGTGATCGGTCCGATACTGATGTTTGCGCTCGCCGTGCTTCTGCTCTCGGATATGCCGCACTATATGGCGGGGCTGGTGTTGATCGGTCTGGCGAGATGCATCGCCATGGTCATTGTCTGGAACGAACTCGCGAAAGGCGATACGGAGTACGCGGCGGGACTCGTCGCGTTCAATTCCATCTTCCAGTTGCTGTTCTTCTCGGTCTACGCATGGATATTTCTTACGGTGCTTCCGGACTGGCTCGGGCTGCAATCGTTCAAGGTCGATATCACAATCGGTCAGATCGCCGAGAGCGTGTTTATCTACCTCGGAATACCGTTCATTGCGGGTCTGCTTACAAGATTCATTCTTCTCCGGTTCAAAACGAAAGAATGGTACCACAGGAAGTTCATCCCGGCAATCAGTCCGCTGACGTTCGCGGCGCTGTTGTTCACCATCGTCGTCATGTTCTCGTTGAAAGGCGAGTATATCGTCGCTATTCCGATGGATGTCGTCAGAATCGCCATCCCACTGCTGATCTATTTCGTCGTCATGTTTCTTGTGTCGTTTTACATGGGCAGAAAACTGGGCGCCGACTATCCGAAGACCGCCACCCTTTCGTTCACGGCTGCGAGCAACAATTTCGAGCTGGCGATTGCCGTCGCCGTAGCGGTGTTCGGCATCAATTCGGGGGAGGCATTTGCCGCGGTCATCGGTCCGCTCGTCGAAGTTCCCGCGCTCATAGCGCTGGTGAACGTCGCGCTGCGCTTGAGAGCTAAATACTTTACCCCTGCTGAAGCTGTATGAAAACGAAACTTATATCACACTCGCCGATTCTCATTGCCGCGGCGTTGATCCCACTCTGGATTGCCGCGTATGTATCCATCGAACAACTGTCGGAATATGCAACGACGCTGATCTTCGGCGCGGGAGACCGCTCGCACCTTGCGAGCGCCGTGCAGTTCCTCGTCTATGAAATTCCGAAGGTGCTTCTTCTTCTTGCAATCGTTGTATTCTTCGTTGGAATTGTCAGAACCTACTTCTCCCCTGAACGAACGAAAAAAGCATTGGAAGGCAAGCCGTTATTCGCGGGAAACGTCATGGCGGGTACGCTCGGTATTGTGACGCCGTTCTGCTCATGTTCGGCTATTCCGCTGTTTCTCGGTTTCATCGAAGCAGGCATTCCGCTCGGCGTGACGCTTTCATTCCTCATTGCGGCGCCGATGATCAACGAAGTTGCCGTCATCCTGCTGCTCAGCCTGTTCGGCTGGCAAACGGCGCTGGTGTACGTCGCCGCCGGATTGTCTATCGCGATATTTTCGGGGTGGATCATCGGGAAGCTGAAACTTGAACGCTGGGTGGAAGACTGGGTGTACAATGTCAAAGTCAACGCGGTTCAAATCGAAGAAGAGCGCCTCGACCTAAACGGCAGGGTGCGCGCAGGCTTTACCGCAGTCGGCGATATCGTGTCTAAAATATGGATATACATCGTCGTAGGAATTGCCGTGGGCGCAGGCGTTCACGGGTACGTACCGGAAGACTTCATGGCGTCGTTCATGGGGAAGGATGCATGGTATTCCGTCCCGCTCTCCGTGCTGATCGGCATTCCGTTGTATTCGAACGCGGCGGGAATTATCCCCATCGTCCAGGCGCTGCTCGAAAAGGGCGCTTCGCTCGGTACGGCGCTCGCATTCATGATGTCGGTCATCGGGCTGTCGCTACCCGAGACCATCATTCTCCGGAAAGTGCTGAAACTGCCGCTGATAATCACCTTTGTGGGAATCGTTGGAAGTGGGATAATACTGGTTGGTTTTCTATTCAACTTACTCTATTGAATCATTCATGGATTTGAAAATGAACCTCCGTCATCTTGTTATACCGGCGCTTCTGCTATTAACACTCACTGTTTTTCCGCAGACAACGATTTACGCAGACAACCGGAGTTCCGGCGATTCGACGGTGGTACATGTTTTATACTTTCACGGTACAATCCGCTGTCACGCATGCATGCAAATCGAGCGTTTCACAGATATGACGATGCAGTACCGGTTCTCCGATAAATTGAAGCAGGGAAGCATTGTCTGGAAAGCAATCGATTATGAAAAAAGCAGCGATACTGCTTCCGTAAACAAATATGGCATTGAAAACCAGGCGCTCATCATCTCGAAGAGAGTAAACGGCAAGGAAATAGAGTGGAAGAATCTGAAAAAGATATGGGATTATTACGAGGACTACGATGCGTTTCAGAAGTATGTCACATCCAGCGTTCACTCGATGCTGACCAAGTCCGAGCATTCCAAGGAAACAACACACTGAAGAAAGACGCGGTCGCGATTCATTGCATGCTGTCTTCTCACCTATTGCCTGAAAATTTGCGCCATTCTTCGACAGGGTCATAACACGAATGCGCGGCAATTGAAAAACCTACCGGTTGTAGCGAAGGCATAGCGCCAACTTTTCCCGGCTTTCTTCGTACATTTGGCGATGATTTGTTGTACCGTTTGTAGTGATTCGCCAATGAAACGCTCCCTCCTTCTTCTGCTTTTCGTTTTCCTCGGAAGCTCCGCCTTCTCTCAGTCGAAGCCCGGCGATAACCTCGAAGTTCAGGGTATCCCCGATATTCCCGAACGTGTCATCAACACAACCGCACGCTATGCGGATATGCGCAGTACCGGCTTCGCCGGGTGGAACCGCGCAGGCGGGGGCGTGTATGTCGTTACCCGTCTGAAAAACACGGCTCAGGTATATTACCTGCCGCAACCGATGGCGCCGCTCGTGCAGGTGACCGATTTCGACGAACCGATCGGCGGGATGCTTGTAGATAAACGTCCGGGAAAAGACGGGTTTTTCTTTCTCAAGGATATCGGCGGCAGCGAAAACTACCAGATATACTACTGGGACCGGAAGTCCGCAATTCATACCCTTCTCACCGACGGCAAGAGCCGCTATGAGGAACCGGTACTCTCGGAAACCGGCGCATGGATGGCATATTCCAGCAGCCAAAGAAACGGCAAGGATACCGACATCTGGATGATGAATCCGGATAAACCGGGCGAGACGAAGATACTCACCGAACGCGAAGGCTCCTGGTACGCGCAATCGTTCTCCCCGGATGAGACGAAACTGATCGTGTCCCAGTATATCTCCGCCAATGTCAGCAAGCTCTACATTCTCGACATTGCGACGAAAGCCATGACTCCGCTTCGGGACGAGAACAAGCCGGGCGTGAGCTTCGGAGAGGCCCGCTGGGGTAAGGACGGCAAGGATGTGTATTACACTTCGGATGAAGAAGGCGAATTCAAATCGCTGTATGAATACACCGTCGCCACCGCCGAAGTGAAGCCGCTGCTCAAAAACTCGAAGTGGGATGTCGACGGTTTTTCGCTGTCGCACGACCGTTCCGTTATGACGTACGTCAAGAACGAAGACGGTATCAGTGTCGTCCATATCCTCGATTTGAAATCAATGAAGGACGAAACGCTTACAACACTTCCGGTTGGATTGATGGGAAGCGGGTCGTTCAACCTCAACGACGAAGAACTTGCATTTTCTATCTACCGCCCCGTCGCTCCGGGCGATGTCTACGTCCTTAACCTGAAGTCCCGAAAGCTTGTCCGCTGGACCAACAGCGCTCCCCCCGAGATGAGCGAGAAGAACTTCGTCGAACCGAAACTCATCCGGTATGCGACCTTCGACAAAGTGGACGGCAAGCCTCGCACCATTCCGGCATTCGTCTATATGCCGAAAAATCCAAAAGGCAAGGTCCCCGTCATCATCGATATCCACGGAGGTCCGGAAGGGCAGTCGCTCCCCTATTTCTCATCCACGGTGCAGTATTGGGTCAACGAACTCGGCTTTGCCGTCGTGCAGCCCAATGTCCGCGGATCGACAGGCTACGGAAAAACCTACCTCGCATTGGATAACGGGTACAACCGCGAGAACTCCGTGAAAGATATCGGCGCGCTGCTGGACTGGATCGGGAAGCAAGGCAAGATGGATGCAAACAAAGTCGCCGTGTTCGGCGGATCGTACGGAGGGTATATGGTTCTGGCGTCGATGGCGACGTATCCGCAACGCATTGCCTGCGGCGTGGATATCGTCGGCATATCGAACTTCGTCACCTTCCTGAAAAATACAAGCGACTACCGCCGCGACCTCCGCCGCGTTGAATACGGAGACGAACAGGACCTGAGGATGCAGGAATTCCTCGAACGCATTTCGCCGACGAACAATGCATATAAGATCACCAGCCCGTTGTTCGTCGCGCAGGGCGAAAACGATCCACGCGTGCCGGCATCTGAAGCGCGTCAGATCATCAAATCGGTACAAAAGAACAATGTGCCGGTGTGGTCGCTTTTCGCAAAAGATGAAGGCCACGGATTCTCGAAGAAGAACAACCGCGATTATTTCATGCGTGCCACGATTCTCTTCTTCGAGAAGTTCCTGGCGAAACGGTAACCTCCCGCCGATTCGGGTCGAAGCCGGTTCGGGTAGAGACCCCGGGTCGGAGCCCGGGGTGAGGAGGTGTTTTCATCAACAGCAATGTATTCTCCGGAATTGGGGATTAGCAACAGTCTCAAAGCCGGTTCGCCCCTGCGGACCGGCTTTTTTCATCCCCCCGTCTCTTCGTACATTGAAGGCGTTCCGTTCATAAGCTTGCAGGACGATGACCAAACGCCAGATTTCAACCGCCGCACTTTTACTCAGTCTTTCGCTCTCCATCGCTCAGCCGCGCGCTGCGGCGCAGCAGGCGTATCCGCCGGACGCAGCGCGCTCGGCGAAAATCCATCCGGCGACCATCATGAAGGATAAGAAAGCCCGCAAGTGGGCCGACAGCGTTCTCGCGACCCTTTCGCTCCGGCAAAAAATCGGCCAGTTGGTCACCGTCTTTACCTTCAGCGAACTCACGCCGAAAACCCTGAATCCCCTGCGCGAGCTGGTCCTCTCTTACGGCATTGGCGGCGTCATTATCAGCAAAGGCACGGTGGCAGACGCTTCTGCGATCTGCGATTCCATCCGCTCCTGGGCGCAAACGCCTCCGCTCATCTCGGCGGATTTTGAGAACGGTCTGGCAATGCGGCTCGAGGGCGCAACGGAATTTCCATCCGCGATGGCGCTCGGCGCGACGCGCGAATCGGCGCTTGCGGCGGGAATGGGCAAAGCGGTTGCCGCGGAAATGCGCGCTCTGGGCGTGCAGCAGAATTACGCCCCCGTCTGCGATGTGAACAACAATCCCGGTAATCCCGTGATAAACGTCCGTTCGTTCGGAGAAAATCCGGCGCTTGTCGGCGCACTGGCCTCGGCGTATATGCGGGGCATGCAGGAAGGCGGCGTCATAGCCACAGCCAAGCACTTCCCCGGTCACGGGGATACGGATGTCGATTCTCACACGAATCTCCCGGCAATCCATAAATTCCGGTCGGCGCTCGATACCCTGGAACTCGCGCCGTTCAAACGGCTTGTGAAGGACGGCGTTCTGGCGGTGATGTCGGCGCATATTGCCGTCTCCGCGCTGACAGGCGACAGCAGCATGCCGTCGACCTTCTCCCGTGCGGCGATCGATACCCTTCTCCGCAGACGGATGGGATTCTCGGGACTCGTGGTTTCAGACGCGTTGAATATGGGCGCGATCGCGAATACCTACGGCAGCGCCGAAGCAGCCCGCCGGGCGTTGAATGCCGGTATCGACGTGCTGCTCATGCCGAAAGATCCGAAGGAGGCGGTCGATTCGCTTGCCGCCTTCGCCGAACGCGGCGAACTATCTCTGGACAGAATCGACGCATCGGCGCGCGCCATCCTGCAATACAAGTATTGGGCAATGAAATATGGCTCTCCCGCGCGGCTTTCCGCTACGGCTTCCTCGCGGAACAGGGAACTCGCGGTGGAGATTGCCCGCAAAGCGGTTACGCTGGTGAAAAACAACGGCATTCTCCCGCTGCGCACCGGAGCGGCGCCGGCTACCGACCTTGTGCTGCTTCTCAACGGTAACGGCGACAGCGAGGGACGCGCGCTCTACAATCAACTCCGTGCACGGATCCCGTTGCGGAATGTCTTCTTCGTACAGCGTTCCTCTCAGGTATCCGAGTTCGATACCATCCTCGCATCCGCGAAAACCGCGCGGCGGATCGTCGCCGCTTCATTTGCCGGCATCCGCACGACTGGCGATCCGGCAGGCATTTCGGCGGTACAGAAGCAGTTGCTAAATTCCCTCGGTTCGAAAAAAACGCCTGTCGTCTTCGCGGCAATGCAAAGTCCGTACGTCCTCGCGTCGTTCCCCAATGCCGGTGCGATGCTGTGTTCGTACGATAAGAGCGCGCCCAGCATTCAGGCGATGGCGGAAGCGCTTTGCGGAGAGCTTGTCCCTTCCGGCAAACTGCCGGTGAGCATTCCCGGCATCGCTGCATACGGAGCGGGACTCTCATATCCAAAACAACAGGATACTTCTGCCGCCAGAATTATGCCGGCACAGCAACCGGCTGCAAACGCACCGCAACCCGCCGCCCCGGCAAAGGATTCGGCGAATTCCTTCGCGGAGGTGGATGCGATGATCGAAGCGAAGATCAGGGAGCGGGCGTTCCCGGGAGCGCAACTTATCGTCGGATCGAGGATGGGCATTCTCTACCGGAAGAACTACGGACGGCTGACCTACGACGCCGGTTCGCCTTCGGTAACCGACAGCACGATGTACGATATCGCTTCGCTCTCGAAGGTGGTATCCACCACAACAGCGGCGATGAAGTTGTACGAGGAAGGCCGTATCAAACTGAGCGATCCCGTGGTGCAGTACGTGCCGGAGTTCGGCATCGGCGTGAAGCGCAGCGTGACGCTCCGCCATCTACTGACGCACACAAGCGGGCTGGCGCCGTTCAAGCTGTATTACCAAACGATGAAAACGGGTGAGGAAGTCATCGCAGCTATCTGCGCGATGGATCTCGACAATCTGCCGGGCGAAGGGATGAAGTATTCCGATCTGGGCTATATCATGCTGGGAAAATGCATCGAAACCGCCGCGCGCACCCCGCTCAACCGGTACGCCGATTCCGCGATTTTCTCGCCGCTTGGGATGCGCAACACCATGTACGCCCCACCGGCCGCGATTCGCAACCAGTGCGCGCCCACGGAAAAGGATACCTATTGGAGAAACCGGCTTGTTCAGGGCACGGTACACGACGAAAACGCCGCCCTTCTCGACGGCGTAGCGGGACATGCGGGCGTGTTTTCCACGGCGGCGGATCTATCCAATTTTGTCCGCATGCTGATGAACGGCGGAACGCACAACGGCCGCAGGATTCTGAAGGCTGCGACAATCGAGGAGTTCACGAAACCGGTTCGCGGGGCTGCCGGCAGAACGCTGGGATGGGACACCAAGTCGGATTCGGGTTCGTCGGCGGGGAGCAGGTATTCCGCCGCGTCGTTCGGTCATACGGGCTTCACCGGCACGTCGATCTGGATCGATCCGAAGGACGATGTGTTTGTGATTTTCCTGACCAACCGGGTCTATCCCTCGCGCGAAAACAAGGCGCTCCCGCGCTTCCGCGCCCCGTTGCATGATGCAATCAGAAAGGCAGTGGGGAGGTAGGAAAGCGGGCTAAAATCGGCGAGGGAGTAAGTTCCAGTGTTCCCTTTCGATTCAGAATACTGAAACAGGGGGCAATTTCGAGCGTCCGACGGAGTGTTTCTTTGGTTTGATCAAATCTGTGATGCGCCATACTCCGTCTTGATACCCCCCGGCAACCGGGCCGAATTTGGTGTGCGCAATCCAGCCCCCCTTTCGATTCAGAAGACTGAATCAGGGGGGCGATAAAAAGTGACAGCTTATTGATTGTATCTTATCAAATGGGATTGACTCGTTAATCAATGGATACTATGTTGACGAATATTACATGTTTGAACTCTATTGTTTTGGAGATATTCAAATTTCTATGGGAAATGCATCCGCAAAAGACTACTACCAGGTTGCGCGCGAACGCCATCTGACCTTTAACGGAAAACACTTGCCGTATAACAAACGACTCATCCATTTTGCGAAGAAGCTACGCAACAATATGACAGATTGTGAACGTCTGTTGTGGGAGAATTTCCTGTCGTCATTACCGGTACGCGTTTACGCTCAACGCCCTATCGACAAGTATCAAGTCAAGTATCTAGTGCAACACGTGTAGGTTGAAAAACCTGTATGTTGCACC
>CAYPBB010000060.1:0-22245 GCA_964408855.1 uncultured Ectothiorhodospiraceae bacterium | reverse complement strand
AGCGCGGCGATGCCGATGTCATGGTGACGGGCGGCAGCGAAGCGGCTGTTTGCCCGATGGGAATCGGCGGATTCAACGCATTGCGAGCCATCTCGACCCGCAACGACGATCCGAAAACCGCCAGCCGTCCGTTCGATAAGGATCGCGACGGGTTCGTGATGAGCGAAGGCGCCGGAATTCTGGTGCTCGAAGAACTGGAACATGCGAAACAGCGCGGAGCGAATATCTACGCGGAATTGCTCGGATTCGGCTTCTCCGGCGACGCGCACCATATTACCGAACCCGCGCCCGGCGGCGAAGGCGCTGTCCGTTGTATGAACGCAGCCATTCGCGACGCCGGATTGACTCCGGACGATATCGATATGGTGAACGCCCACGGCACCTCGACGCCGTACAATGACAAAGGCGAAACCGAAGCGATTAAATCCGTTTTCGGCGAACGCGCCTATAAAATAAAAGTGAATTCCACGAAGTCGATGGTCGGACATCTCCTCGGAGCTTCCGGCGCGGTGGAATCCATTGCTACCGTGCTGATGGTCATGAACAATAAAGTCCACCCGACCATCAACCAGTTCACTCCGGATCCGGAGTGCGACCTCGACTATGTGCCCAACAAGGCGCAGGATTACACCGTCGATACCGCGATTACCAATACCTTCGGGTTCGGCGGACACAATACGAGTCTGGTGTTCCGTAAATTTCATAAATAGCCGGTTCTTTTAGCCAGGCGCAGCAAATGCTACGACGCTTAATTAAAGCGCTTTTATCGACACGAAGCACTGTACCCAGCCCGCAGGGTCCTTCCCCTGCCGAGCATGTGGAAGAAGAGCGCATTGCGCTTTCCGCATTCGCGACCTTCGATTCGCAGGAATTCGAGCGCCGTACCGGATATCAGATCAGAAACGACGAGTATTTTCTCCAGGCGGTGATTCACCGCTCCTATCTTCAGCTTTGTCCCCCGGGATCCTTCCAATCCAACGAACGGATGGAGTTCCTGGGGGACTCCGTTTTAAGCCTCATTGTTGCCGAAAACCTGTACCATACCATGCCCGAAGCGGAGGAAGGGGAGCTATCGAAAATCCGATCCCGGCTGGTGAACCGCACCGCGCTCGGCGAGTGCGCCCGGCGGTTGGGACTGGAAGACTTTGTCCTCATGAGTCCCAGCGCGCATCAATCCATCCGCGACGGCAGCGATTCCATTCTTGTCGATGCAATGGAAGCGTTCGTTGCCGCGATCTACCTCGACGGCGGGTACTCGTGCGCCCGCACCTTCATCCGCGAACAACTTCTGAGCGGGTACACGCTTGCGCGTCTCACGAAAGACGAAAACTACAAGAGCCGGTTGCTGGAATTCACTCAGGGCAAGGGATTGGGAGCGCCCCGGTATATTCTGCTGGAAGAGAGCGGTCCCGACCATTCTCCCGTTTTCAAGATGGAAGTGCAGGTCAACGGTATCCCCGTAGGAACCGGCACGGGCGGCAACAAGAAAGCCGCCGAGCAGCAAGCCGCCGCCGAAGCGCTGAAGTACTTCCTGAGCAAAGAGCGGTAGAGCTCCCTACTCCTACTGTTACTGAATTCATTTGCCGGGCATCCCCAGGCGGGGGATCGTTGTCCTGACTTCCTCCGTATGCGCTACTGGCGCTTACCTGAACTTGATATGCAGTATGGGGACTGCTGAAGGGCTTGACAATCCGGGGATAAAAGACTATGTTTGCGGAAACATGCTTACGAGTTTATGGGGCTTGCTATGCTGAAGGGCGTACTTGTATTGTTGTTTTATCCCATTTTGCTATATGCACAGGAATGGCGCGTTGTGCCTAGCGGTGTTTCGAGCTACCTCAAGGATGTGCAGTTTGTGAACAAGCTGGTGGGCTGGGCGGGTGGCGGCGATAGTACGTTAATCAAAACTACCGATGGCGGCAATACTTGGTTTCAGCAGTACCTACCCATAGGCGGAGATGTGGATGCGCTCTGGTTTATAGATGAGCAAACCGGATGGATTGTAGGCGGCGGTATTTCAAAGGGTTCTGGATTGTATAAAACGATCGATGGAGGAGATAACTGGAAGCAATATCCAGTTTTAGGCGATTTCACGGACATACAGTTTGTAAGTAAAGATACGGGTTGGGCGGTAGGATATAGTATCAGGAGGGTTTGGAAAACAACCGACGGTGGTGAAACTTGGCAAGAAAAAGGAACAGGCTTGTTTGGCGTATTCACCTCGTGCAGCTTTCTGAATGGCATGGAAGGCTGGGTTGCGGGCGCATACAGTTATATAGACAACTTTGAAAACGAAATCATATATCATACCACCGACGGCGGAGATACATGGGAACAACAGGATTCGCCAAACCGCACGGGACCGCTGAACAAAATCCACGTACTGCCGAGCGGTACAGGCTTTGCTTATGGCTGGGGACAAGGCACACGAACCACCAACCGTGGCGAGACATGGGAAGCGATGGGGCCGGGGAGTCAGGCTACGTCGTTGTTTGCTCTCGATGAAAAACATGTTTATGTAGGCTGTGGATGGTCAACCGAATTCCATTTCTATTTATCCGAGGACATAGGAAAAACCTGGCGCAAGATGGATTGCGAATTGGAAAATATGAGTGGAGGTATATTCTTTCTTGATAGTACATTTGGTTTCGCGGTGGGAGTTGGCGGAAAAGTATGGCAGTATGTAAATAAAAACGTTAGCGTAAGTGAACATATCCAAAACATTTCAAGTCAAGTTGCAAGCATAGTCTATCCCAATCCGATTCAAAAGCTATTTGGCCAAAATACAGTGACGATAATTATGTCAAATACGATCCGTTTATCTGAATTGCGAGCTTACTTGACGAATGAATACGGTGAACGTATCGATTTACAAAGCAGAATGACGGATGCCGGTTCCAATATATACATATCGTTTCCAATATGTAATTTAGCGGGCGGTGTGTATTACTATAATATAGTGAATTATCGCGCAAATCGGATTGTCACATCCGGCAAGTTGTATGTTTTATAATAGCAAAGGTGGTACCATGATTAGAATAGCGTTTATTCTGATGTGCTTTTGTTTGTTTCACGTTGATTTTACGTATGCACAAACGGAAGTAACTGTAAATCGTATATCTCGTTTGTCGGCAAGCTCGGAATCGGTTGTTGTTGGGATCGTTGACACTACATATTCTGAGTGGAATGATGATAATAGTCGGATCTATACGTATACGAATATACAAATATCCGTTATTATACATGGTAACAAAGTTCCGCCTGTTGTTAGAATTATTACATATGGTGGTAGAGTGGGAAATGTAATACAGCGAACAACATATAATGATGCTCGTTTCAGGAAAAATGAAAAAGTGCTTGTATTTTTACAGAATTGTAACAATGATTACCGAAATTGCTTCGTAGTCGATGGAACTGAAGGAAAATATAATATAATAGCGGATCAAGATGGGAAAGAGATAGTAATATGCGAGGCAGGAGTTGCACGCGAAACTGCAGCAAGTGGAAGGTCGTTGCAATATGACGTTGCGATAAATGTTATTCAACAATCAGTAATTCGATAACACGGAGGACAGAATGAAATATATCATAATGATTGTTGTAGCGTTAACATTGAATGAAGCGTATTGTCAGGACTTGGGTTTCAGATTGTTCAATCATTCAAACATCATGCCTAATTACAAAGCTCGATTTATGGAAGCTTATTATGATTATGATACACATACGATGTATGATGATTCATCTTATGCTCATTGGTCGAAAGCGAATGTTGAATTTACCTTTAACAAATATGGCTCTGTGCAAGGCACACTTGAAATGGACACTGCAAACGTTTTTAATGCAATACGGTTGGCGTTTGAAGAGTGGAATGTGAATACACCAACAATCCTAAAATTCTATGAAAATGATACGACGACATTAATACGACAAGGCATTGACTCTTTGAATGTGATACAATGGACGCAAAATGTATTTATATGCCCAAGAGGAGCAGCCGGTGTAACTTGGTTAACAATGGATTCCAGCGGTAGAATATATGATGTAGATATATTTTTTAATGATTCATGCACTTATCGTGACTCACTGTTCAATTGGCAGTTAGCACAATGGCATACCGATAGCTACATTTTCCCGAATTGGTACCCTAGTCGAATGCTGGTCCCTGCAGAATACGATGTCCAAAGTGTAGCGACGCATGAAATCGGTCATATGCTTGGCTTAGGCCATGGAGATGCTTCGTTAAATTGTAACTGGTATCCTATTAACCCTCAAACAATGATCACTGGAATTATTTGGAGCAATGACACATCTTATACACGGCGTTGCAATACGCCAGATGGATGGTATGATTCATCTCCTCATAGACCGTTTGAACTGAGGACAATTGAATATTGGGATACTGCCGCAGTGAACTTTCTATATGGTAATATTTTGAATGTACCGTACGTGTTTTCGTCGGTGCAGGAAGCAGTGGCATTTGCAGATTCAGGGCAACGAATAACTCTATGCTGGGGATATGACTCAAGTCAGCAGTGCAATATTAGAACCGTGGAGAAAATAAACTTTACGCTCGACCCAGGCGTGTTATTGGATGTAACATACAGAACTTCGATGGTAATAGAAGATACGGTGATTGTCGAGCCTGGTTCTCGAATAAAGCTTACGGGACAACGGAGTTATATGAATGACGTAATGCCGGAATTGAAATTTCGAAATGGAGGATTGCTTTTAATTAGAGATCCTCATGGTTTATGCGGCATTGGCAATGTTGTCGATGCAAATATCCGCTGGGAATGCGACTTCGATCTGGAACAAGGCGATTCGCTTGTATTTGTAGATTCCACAAAATCCGCGCATTTTGCGAGCGACTCAGCCAGAAAATGGTGGATACATGGTGCAATTGTTTATAAAAATATTAATGATTGTGAGTACTATTTTGACAATATTGGGAAGATAACTCTTGTTTCGCCTAGCGCAAGAATGCATAGTATGAGCGGTACATCTTTGCGTGGTTTGCCCAACATTGACAATTATGAATATTGCACATTGTCAAGCGACGGAAGTACCGTCATAAATAGTTGGAGTTTCAGAGATTTGTCTGGAATAACAAGCTACGGCAATATAAATATCAACAAGACCACTCTGTCGGGCTTTGTGACGGACTCGAATATAAAGGAACACTGGTCAGGTATTGTGTCAATGGGCGAATCATCGCACCTGGAAATGGATTCTTCCAATATTCTAGATATTCATGATTTGATATATTCGGATGCGTTTGCCGGGATAATGGTAATCGGAACAGGCGACGAGAACATTAACAGCGTAAAAAATACTTCAATAAATAGGGAGGGCTTTGATTATCAAAGTTTTGGTATTGTAATAGAGAAAGACATTTCGTCTAGCGGCAATACGATAAAATCGAACATGAAAGTAGAAAACTCATGCATATCGAGAAAATGGCTATACGCTATGTATAATTACGGTTCAAGTGATTTTACGAGTTATAGCAGGATATTTAGTAATTACTATGGAATGTATAATCAATCCGGGGAATCTACATGGCATCACAATTGCGTTACTCTTCAAGCAATATCCGGAATGGAAGGAACAGAAGGCGCTAAAATATATTTTAAGGAAGGCAATACATATTATGGAGCGTATAATACATTATTGGATAACGGTTCGGGTGTGAATTACAATATCAGCCTCAGTGCAGCCTCATATTTGTATGCAGGAGAATTTTATGGAAATCCACCGGTATTGAGATACGGAATGAACTATTTTGGGAATAGCGATGTTACACATCTTAAAATAGCATATTATTCGTACGCGAAAGTGAAGGGCAATTACTGGGGGGAGCAACCAGATAATCCTGGGATCGATTTCGGAGTGTTATCGAGCACCCAAATACAGAGATTCTTTAGCAAGGATGCAGGTTCGTCGCTCTTTTGTGATACAGCATTAATGAATGTCCCGGATGGTATTGGAGAATGTATAGATGAGAGCCAGCTTCCTTATTCTGTAATTAGAAAGCAGATTCCTATATCAAATAATAAACAACTAATAAATCATGACTCATATTTCAAGGAGTCGTATCTGTTAAATCACGAACAGCAATTATCTCTTCTTCGTGAATATAGTTCACAGCAAAAGATAAACGACTCATACGCATTAGCAAATAACATACTCGGAGATGTCCAAGATCATGCATATGCTTTTGCTGTCTCGTCAGCATTATTGGATGTAGAAAATAGATGCATCCGGAATACGCCTGATAGTCTTACAGTTTGTTGTTTGCGATTAGGAGTATTCTTAAAGCAGCAAATAGCTATACAGCAAAATGCCGAAGTAAAGAACGCTTTAAAGTATATACTTGCGCGAGTGTATATCAATTACGCAGATTTAAATTCTGCAATTGTCGAATTGCAGCCATTGTTAGGTGGAATAACGCAATCTGAATATCTATTGCCTGCGATGGGCTTGAGGCAACAGATCGCCATCTGGCTGAATGATACAACAGTGGTTGAATCAGTAACAAATGCATTGAAAATAACATATCCAGATACTACGATAACTGACTTTGCTTTGCTATTGCGACAAATATTTTATCGCGTAGAACCACATAAGATAAATCTACGAACATTAAATCTAGCAAAGTATGAAGCGGATGAAAGGAGTATTGATGTACCTATTGTATTAGCTTTATCACAAAACTACCCCAACCCATTCAACCCAACAACAGAGATCACATACGGTATCCCCGAAGACGGCGCGGTAAAACTTGCTGTTTACAACAATCTTGGGCAGGAAGTGAGGGTGTTGGTGAATCAACCCGTCAAGGCAGGTACGTATACCGTCCAGTTCGATGCAATCGGCTTGCCGTCGGGCATGTATTTGTACAAAATCGAAGCCGGAAACGGATCGCTTTCGAAGAAAATGCTGCTGATGCAATAGGACAGAATAAATTAACTATACAAAGGCTGTCCATTTGGGCGGCCTTTGTGGTTTTATTCCCTCCCTCATTTTCATTTCTCGCAAAAATAGTGTATTTTTTCACGAATGGGGCGCCGGTCAACGCAAGGCGGCGTTTCGTTAAGTCTTGCACGAATGGTACATTGCAGAATGCCCGAAGCGGGCTGCCCTACGCGGGTCATTCCGCATGGGCACGCAATAACACCCTCGAAGCAGGCAGATGTACACGCTTTTATTCACCTCAAGTATAGCCAGGCAATGAAGAACGCACAATTCACTGAAGAAACCTTCGATGTCCGCCATATCGGACCCAGCGTAAAGGAAGAGCAGGACATGCTCGCCACGCTTGGAATGTCTTCCCTCGACGAAATGATCGATAAAACCGTTCCGGCGGATATCCGGCTTCAGCAGGCGCCCAACCTCCCGCGCCGCATCTCGGAGTACGAGTATCTTGAGGAACTCCGCACAATCGCGCAGAAAAACCTTGTATATAAATCGCATATCGGACTCGGGTACTACGGCACCATCCTGCCGACGGTCATCCAGCGCAATATTCTCGAGAATCCGGGCTGGTACACCCAGTACACCCCGTATCAGGCGGAAATAGCGCAGGGCCGACTGGAAGCGCTGCTCAATTTCCAGACAATGGTCATGGACCTTACGGGTATGGCGGTCGCGAACGCCTCCCTTCTCGACGAAGGCACCGCCGCCGCCGAGGCAATGATTATGTCGCATACGCTTGTGACCCGCAAAGCGGCGAAAAAGGAATCGAACAAATTCTTTATCTCGAAATCCTGCTTCCCCCATACCATCGACGTGATCAAGGGACGCGCCATTCCGCTCGGCTTCGAAGTCGTCGTCGGCGATTGCAGCGAAACGGAACTCGATAACAGCTACTTCGGTGCGATCGTCCAGTATCCGGCGCAGAGCGGTGTTATCAACGACTACCGCGAGTTCGTCGAACAAGCGCACGCGCTCGGTCTTGCTGTTACCTTTGCCGCCGATCTGATGAGCCTCGTGTTGCTGACTCCTCCGGGCGAACTCGGCGCGGATATCGTGGTCGGCAGTTGTCAGCGTTTCGGCGTGCCGATGGGATTCGGCGGTCCGCATGCGGCGTACTTCGCCTGCAAGGAAGAACACATGCGCATGATGCCCGGCAGAATCATCGGCGTCTCCGTCGATTCGCAGGGTAAACCCGCGCTCCGTATGGCGCTCCAGACCCGCGAGCAGCATATCCGCCGCGAAAAAGCCACCTCCAACATCTGCACCGCGCAGGCGTTGCTCGCCATCATGGCCGGAATGTACGGCGTGTACCACGGTCCCGAAGGTTTGCGCCGGATCGCCACCAACATCCATTTCCTGACTGTTTCCCTCGACGAACTGCTGAAAGGATTGGGATACGATCAACGGAATATGGTGTACTTCGATACGCTCAAGATCGAAACTCCCAATGTCGACAAGATTCGCGAATTGGCTCTGGCGGCCGGCAGGAACTTCCGCTACTTCGAAGGCTTTATCGGTATTTCGCTCGACGAAACCAGCACTCCCGCCGATGTGTACGCCATCGCCGATATCTTCGCCCGCGCAGCGGGGAAAACATGTCCGCCGGCGGAATTGCATGTAAAGGATATTTCCTATCCCGCGAACTTCGCCCGCACCAGCGATTTCATGACGCACCCCATCTTCAACCAGAATCACGCGGAATCGGAAGTCCTCCGCTACATCAAGAGCCTGGAGAACAAGGACCTTTCGTTGACGCACAGCATGATTTCGCTGGGTTCCTGCACCATGAAGCTCAACGCCACGACCGAACTGTTGCCGCTGACATGGCGGGAATTCGGGGCGATTCACCCCTTCGTACCGAAAGATCAGGTACAGGGTTACATGCAGATTATCGAGGAATTCGGCGGGCACCTGAATGTCATCACCGGATTCGCAGCGACCTCGTTCATGCCGAACTCCGGCGCGCAGGGCGAATACACCGGTCTTATGGTGATCCGCGCTTATCATGAATCGCGCGGCGACGGAAAGCGGAACGTCGTGCTTATCCCTGCTTCGGCGCACGGCACCAATCCGGCGAGCGCTGTGATGGCCGGCTACAATGTGGTTGTCGTCGCGTGCGACGATCTGGGAAACATCGACACGGAAGATTTGCGGAAGAAGTGCGGCGAGTATAAAGACAGCCTCGCGGCCTTCATGGTAACCTATCCATCGACTCACGGAGTCTTCGAGCAGAACATCCGCGAGCTGTGCGAAATCGTTCACGCGCACGGCGGCCAGGTGTACATGGACGGCGCCAATATGAACGCGCAGGTAGGCATCACTTCCCCGGCAACCATCGGCGGCGACGTTTGCCATATCAATCTTCACAAGACCTTCGCCATTCCGCACGGCGGCGGCGGTCCGGGCATGGGTCCGATATGTGTGGCAAAGCATCTTACGCCGTTCCTGCCGAAGCACCCGCTTTTCGAAACGGGCGGCGAACAGGGTATTCTGCCGGTATCGGCGGCGCCGTTCGGCAGCGCATCCATCATTATCATTTCCTACGCGTATGTCCGGATGCTGGGATTGCGCGGTTGTACGGAGTCGACAAAATTTGCGATTCTCAATGCCAACTATATGCGCAAGCGCCTGAGCGAACATTATCCGGTGTTGTACTCGGGCAAAAACGGCATGGTGGGACACGAGTTCATTCTCGATTGCCGCGCCTTCAAGCACGATTACGGCATCGAAACGGAAGATATCGCCAAACGGTTGATGGACTACGGTTTCCACGCCCCGACGGTGTCGTTCCCGGTTCACGATACCCTGATGGTGGAACCCACCGAAAGCGAAAGCAAAGCCGAACTCGACCGTTTCATCGACGCGATGATCTCCATTCGCGCGGAGATTCAGGAAATCATCGACGGCAAAGCCGATCCGAAGGACAACGTGCTCAAGAACGCTCCTCATACTGCACAGGAAGTCTCAAGCGATGCGTGGGCGCATTCCTATCCCCGCGAAAAGGCGGCGTTTCCGTTGCCGTATCTGCGCCACAAGAAGTTCTGGCCTGCCGTAGGTAGGGTTAACAACTCCTTCGGCGACCGTAATGTGGTGTGCGCATGCCCGCTGATCGAAAGCTATATGTAGGCGGAACCTGGCGTAAGTAAAGGTTGAAGAAATATGCCGAAGGGCCTGTCCTGAACCGCGTCAGCGGTGAAGGGTGCCCACCGATCGAAAGCTATATGTAGGCGGAAGCGCCAAAGACGTACAGGGACGATCAAGGACCTGCACGGACAAACAGTGAGTGAAATGAAAAAGGCAGGCTGAAAGGCCTGCCTTTTTGTATAATCGGACTTTGGGTTATTTCTTCTTGGGCATCATCTGGGATACATCCGGAGCCTGCTGCTCGGTGATCTTGATGCCTTCGGGTACTGCCAGTTTCTCGGCAGGAATGTCTACGTTTTCCTGTATGGATGTGGCGATCATGCCCATTTTCATCCCCATCGCATTCATTTCAAATTTAAGCGGCAGCGATTTCCATACCCATGTTTTCACGCCCATCTTTTTCAGTTCCCAGACATCGCATTCTTTGCCGGCAACCGTTTCTGTCCCGATCTTTTTTCCGCCTTCTTCAGCCATCATCTTCTCGCCAAGTTTGATGATAGCTTCATCGTCGGAATCGGTCAATGCCTGCGAAAGGAACGGATTCTTCATCTTGATGCCGGTTTTCTTCGTCAGATCTATCGTATACTGGTTATCGCCGTCGAGTATGCTTAGTTCCTGACGCTTCTGTTCCACTCCCATCATTTTCATTGTTGCGTCGGTGAACTTGGCTTCCTTCATTCCGTAGTCGTCGAAGTACAACGTTTCGGTGCCGGTTTGCATACCAGAGTACTGATACTGAATAATACCCGATTTTACCAGATAGCGTCTGGGTCCACTGTAGGTCTCTTCCTTCTTTTCCGCTGTGGCGGCATTGTCGGCATTCACTGCCGAGCCGTCTTCGGCTGGTTTGGTATTGTTGGATTTACATCCCACGAGGAGGATCAGCGCCAGGGCTGAAAGGAGGAACGAACGTCTCATGATTCACCATAGTTGTAGTTGACGGATATGCGGCGTATTAGCGCGCCGCCCCGGTTGTACCATACGGGAGCGGTAATTCCGGTGTTGACCCTGCAATAATACGAGGTTTACATCGGAGAACAAATAGGAACTTTCATCATAACGCCGCTAGAAATCGCGAAAAAAAATCCGGCCGGAGCCGGATGATATTAACAATAGAAATTTCGATCCTAGTCGTCGCCTGATTCCTTTCCTAGGTCTACTTCGGAAATTTCGATGCCCGCGGGGACCTTGAATTTATCCTCGGGAATGCTCACGTTTTCCTTGATGGATGTCGCTGTCTTGACGATGGTCATACCCATGACGTTGACTTCGGATTTCAGGGTAACGGCGTTCCATGTCCACGTTTTCGTGTTCATCTGTTTTAATTCCCAAACGTCGCATTCTTTGCCGCAGATAGTTTCCTTGCCGATCTTCACGCCGCCCATATCGATCAGCATTTTCTCGCCGATCTTCGCGAAGTCTTCCGTTCCGTGCGCTTCGGCAAGTCCGGCAAAGAGGGGATTGACCATCTTCGTTCCGGTTTTGCTGTTCAGATCGATATTGTAGAGGTATTCGCCAAGGAGGATGGAGATGGTATTCGCTGGCGATTCGATGCCCATAACCTTCGTGACGGTATTGGAGAAGGTTGCTTCGCGCATGCCGTTCCGGTCGAAGTACATGGTTTCGCTGCCGGTCTGGTTGCCGGAGTACGTGAACTCGATGATCGCGGATTTTACATAGTACCGAACGGCTTTTGAGGATATTCCTCCGCCTTCGTTGGTTTGATGTGCTTGCGTGGTTGCGGCGGCAAGAAGCAGAATGGCAATTGCGCCGGTAAGTACTGATTTGAGCATGGATTTCAATGTTTTGTTGACGATGCGGCGCGAGCGGGTGCGCCGTTGAGTTATGCTCTTCCTTCGTGGTAGAGCCACATCAATATACGTAGAAGAATGTGACCGGGCGGGACATCGCAGCACACGATTTGTTTTTTTTGCAAACAAAACACCCCGCCGGAGCGGGGTGTTGATAAGCAGGGTAGGGTATAAACTACGCCGGTTTCTTTGCCCGGGTGCTGTCCCAGTAGAGGTAGGCGCAGAGAGCCATGAACATCACCAGCGCGAGGAATTCCGCGCCGTTGGATTCCGCCCATGTCCATCCGTAATCCACATAGTTGACGCCGAAGAACTTCAGCGCCGCGCTGACAACGCCCATGATGGCGCCGCCCGCGATGAGACCGGATGAGATGAGCGTACCGCGTTCGCGGCGGGCGTTCTTGAGTTCTTCGTCCTTCGTGCTCTTGCCGACAAGATGCGCGACAAGACCGCCGAAGAGAATCGGGGTGTTGAGTTCCAGCGGGATGTACATACCCAGCGCGAATGCCAGCGGGGGAATGCCGATCATTTCAAGCGTCAGGGCGATGAGCGCGCCGGCGAGGTACAGGACCCACGGGGCGGGCTGGTTGGACATCAACGGCTGGATTACCGCCGCCATGGCGTTTGCCTGGGGCGCGACAAGGGCGTTCTCGCCAGTGAAGCCGTAGGTTTCGTTCAACAACAGGATAACGCCGCCGACCGATGCCGCCGCAAGGATGGTTCCGAGGAACTTCCACTGCTGCTGGTATTTCGGCGTATTGCCGAGCCAGTACCCGATCTTGAGGTCGGTGATAAAACCGCCCGCCATGGAAAGCGCCGTGCAGACCACGCCGCCGATAATAAGCGCAGATACCATGCCGGTAGGACCCGTGAGTCCGACCTGCACAAGAATAAACGACGAGAGAATCAGCGTCATGAGCGTCATGCCGGAAACGGGGTTCGTGCCGACGATGGCAATGGCGCGCGCCGCGACGGTAGTGAAGAGGAAGGCGATGATTGCCACGATAAGCAGACCGGTGATTGCCTGTCCGAAGTTGCCGACGACGCCCTGCCAGAAGAACACAAACACGGCTGCCAGCGTCACGACGATGAGTGCAATGATGGTGCCCATCGGGATGTCCTTATCGGTGCGCTCGGAGGTTGCGGCAGTGTGGGAGGTATCTTTCTTCCCGAATATCTCGGAAGCCGCGAGTTTGAACGCGCCGCCGATGATCTTGCTGGATTTAATGATACCGACGATGCCTGCCATGGCGATACCGCCGATACCGATATGCCGCACGTAGGCTTTAAAGATCTGACCTGCGTTCATGTCCTTGATCAGCGCATCGACGCCGGTACCGAGGGGTACGGCAAGTCCTTCGCCGATATAGGCGACGAGCGGGATGAGCAGGAACCATGACAGGAACGATCCGGCAGCGATGATTGCCGCATACCGCAGTCCGATGATGTACCCGAGACCCGTGACCGACGCCAGCGTGTTGAGACGGAATTCAATACGGAAGGTATCGGAGAGCCAGTCGAGTCCGGGGACGACCTTCGTCGAGAAGGTTTCCTTCCATGCGCCGAATGTGGCGACGAGAAAATCGTACGTACCGCCGATAGCGGCGGCGAGAAGGAGAATTTTCGCGTGGTTGCCTCCGCTTTCGCCGACGACAAGCACCTCGGTGGTGGCGGTCGCTTCGGGGAAGGGAAGTTCGCCGTGCATATCGCGCACGAAGTACCGGCGGAACGGAATCAGGTACAGGATACCCAGGAAGCCGCCGAACATGGACGCGAGAAAGACCTGCCAGAAGTTGGTGGGCAGTTGCAGAATGTAGAGCGCCGGAATAGTAAAAATGGCGCCCGCCACCACCACGCCCGACGACGCGCCGATGGACTGAATAATGACGTTTTCCGAAAGGGCGTTTTTCCGCTTGGTTGCGCCCGAGATGCCGACCGCGATAATGGCGATGGGAATGGCGGCTTCGAATACCTGCCCGATTTTCAAGCCGAGATAGGCGGCGGCTGCGGAAAAGACTACCGAGAAGAACAAGCCCCAGATTACCGAGTACGGCGTGATTTCACGCGGCGTCGCCGACGACGGCACAACGGGTTCGTACCGTTCGCCCGGCTTCAGCACGGTGTAGGCGTTTTTCGGAAGACTGCGCGACGTAGGTTCCATACAGACTCCTGGAGGTCAGTCGTTACACATCGATGGATAGAAAACGGCGCCGGGGCTTATAGTAGCGTATCCACACCTGTCATTCTGGCTCGCCGCAGGCGAGCCGGAATCTCCTCGTCTCTCGCAGCCCGCAAATCGGACTCCGGACAAAGAATGCGCGTGCGGCAGCCCCGCCGCATCAAGAGGTTCAAAGTAGAGAAATACGTCCGAAATTCAAAGACGGGAGGGAGTGCAGTCAGGATGACAGCACGAGGAAATGGGATTGTACCCCTCCGGTGTTTGTCGAACGCGTTTTAGATACATAGTATTGGAGATTCTGCTACAATGGGGTTGGAATAAGAATTCGTATTCATTTATAAACATCTACCCGGATTTCAATACATGAACGCCGGAGGCGTGAAACATCAATAGAATAATGCGCCCTAATATTCCATATCAACGCTCCGTCTTCGGAGCGCCTAATGGTGTTGAAGGAGAGATATAGCACCCCTCCGGTGTTAAACGATTCTGTCAGGGATGCCTCCTATTGAGATACCACCCCTCCGGGGTTGAATGCATATCGATTATGGTATAGCCGCAAACAGCTTCTACCTGATGATCTAACAATACACGAATGCGTAGACGTGAAATGTAAATATAGCATAACAACTCCCACACGTTCATTGTGTAGTTATGTCGGCTGGAGCGCAACTATCCTGTTTCGTGTGTAACCGTTCCACTTAGGCGGTGTCTTTTCGTGGCAGGCGAGAATCCGGTCGAGCTTTCAGCCTGCCGATTTTGCTTGACATTGAGTAAGGAAACAACAAGTTTACAGTTTACCGTAGAACGTCCGAAGGAGGGCAGCGACATGGCGCGAATGCTTCGCATTATTCTCATTCTATTCTGCGTAACAGCGGCGGCAATCCCCGCGAAAGCGCAGCAATTCAGCCTCGAACAATACAAACAGTACCTCGACGCGCATAAGAATATGTCCGGCGAGCAGGTGCTTGCGGAACACCCGGCGGTTCTGTTCAACAGAACGCTCGCCAAGAAACCGCAGAACGTCAAGTGGCTCGATTCCGTCATTATCAAGTACAACCTCACCGGCGACGAACAGGCGATGCTGTTGAAAAACGGCTTCATGGTGTCCGAACGCCTCGCGCGACCGCATGTGACCGCCGTTCTCGGCGATGTGTACCACAGCGATCTGCCGGTGTTCGTCTCCTCCGACGCCATCCTTCATGCAGTACACATGTCGTACGACGATATCCTGAAGGCGACGGAGAAATACGAGTTGTATCCGCTGTTCCTCGGCGCGATGCAGAGCGCAGCCTCGCAGATACCGATGATGGACATGGCGTACGAGAATGTTGCGGCAGTTCAGCCCATGCTCCGCGACGTCGATCTGTACATCACCGTGACATTGAAACTCCTCGGCGAAAATGTACAGCCGTTTTATCCGGAGAATGCCGTTCCTCTTGCTGATCTGCTCGATCTCATCAAAGCGGAACAGCCTGCCGATGTGAAGCTCTTCAGTACGACGGGACGCAACTACGATTTCAGCCAGTTCACGGTGCGCGGTCACTATAAAGGCGACCCCATTCTGGAGAAGTACTTCCAGGCGTTCATGTGGATGGGGCGGACGGAGTTCATGCTGAGCAAACCCGTGCAACAGGGCGTCCCCGAACAATCGGACGAAGATATTCAGCGGCAGACCATCGACGCGTATCTGCTGCGTCACGCAGTGAAGACGAGCGCTGCCGAACAGGCATTCGCGAAGATTGAAGCTTATCTAAAATTCCTCATCGGCGATTGCGATAACGTAACCATGGCGCACCTCGACGCGTTGCAGAGCGAGGTAGGATTTACCTCTCCGCTCGATCTGCTGAATACAACCACCCTCACCCAGTTCCAGACTCTGCTGGCGCAGAAACCGTACTCGGGACAGCGCATCAACTCGCAAATCCTGATGTCCGACCCGATGTCGCCCGAGCAGCTTGCGCCGCCTTCGGCATTCCTGATTATGGGACAGCGGTTCATTCTCGATTCGTACATCTTCGGAAGTCTGGTGTACGACAAGATCATCCACGATAATGAGAAGGTGCGCCGTATGCTTCCATCCAGCATGGATGCACTGTTCGCGCTCGGCAACGACGCGGCGGCGCAGTTCCTGCAGGATGAGTTGAAAAACTACTACTACGCTCCGTATCTCGCATCGCTCCGGTATTTAATAGATGGGTATGGCGACGATTACTGGCAGAATTCCATGTACACGCTGTGGCTGAATTCCATCCGCAGCCTGAATCCGCCCCAGAGCGTCGAGAACCTTCCCGAGTTCATGCAGACCGCCGCATGGTGGCAGCAAAAGATGAACACGCAGCTTTCGTCGTGGGCGCAATTGCGGCACGATAACCTTCTGTATGCGAAACAATCGTACAGCGGCGGCGTTTCGTGCAGTTATCCGGAAGGATATGTGGAACCGTATCCGGAACTGTACCGCAGGCTTGCGCTCTTTGCCCAGGCAGGCGAGCAATTGTATTCCACGCAGGTCACGGCAACCGAGCTTCAGATGGCGGCGCCGTTCTTCAACCGCTTCGCCGAGATCATGACCACGCTGCAGGGCATTTCTGAACGCGAATTGAACGGCATGCAACTGACGGCGGCTGATGTCGAGTTTATTCAAAAGATACTGAAGTCTGCGCCCGGTTGCGGCGACCCCATTATCATCGACGGATGGTATCAGGATCTGTTCTATTCTGTTTTTTCCGTTAGCGCTGATAACTACGTCGTTGCGGATGTCCATACTGCTCCGACCGACGAAGCGGGTGCGCCCGTCGGGTGGGTCAAGCACGTCGGCACCGGTCTTATCAATACGGGAATCGTCATTGCGCCGTCAATCGGCGGCGGTCTGACCGCATACACGGGTCCGATGATGAGCTATCACGAACACACAACTCTGAATTTCAAGCGTCTCAACGACGACGAATGGGCGCAGGGTATCGCTAATAGAATGTACACCCGCCCTGACTGGACAAATGAGTACCTGCTCGATGTCAACGGCGCGCAGCGGCCTCAGGGTCCGGTGCTCTTCACGAAGAACGCCACGCCGGTCGATCCAACGCCGGTTCCGGGCGCGAAGGGAATTCAACTTCTGCCGGTATACCCCAACCCGGTTGCTGCAGGCGGGAGAGCGTTGTTCGGTTTCAACGTCGCTCAGGCTTCGGCAACGCCGGTAACGCTGACAGTGTACTCGGTGACCGGGCAGAAAATAGCGACAGTGGTTCAGCAGCTGCTTCCGAAAGGCGAGTATTTCGCTGAGTGGAACGCCCTCGACCAGGCGGGACATCCGATAACGCCCGGAGTCTATCTGGTCCGGCTGGAAAGCGGAGCGGGTATCGAGACACAAAACGTGGTGATTACCCAATAACCGGTACGATTTTTGCAGTTCCAAAAACAGCGCCAAATGTCAGGATGGCGCTGTTTTTATTGGACTTAGCGAATAGGGTTGCTTTCAATACCAAAAGATGCTATACTCTGCGTCTAAATTGTATTTTTCCGATTGCCGGTATCGAAAATGAGCTTATACCAGTCGATGGAATTGTTTCGGGAAAGGGCGGAACAAGCAGAGCTTGAACGACAGAAAAGGGTACTGCTGCGTGCTCCATTTATCTCACAAGTACTTGAGGCTTTTCCCGAATGCGCAGCGGTACTGAATTCGCACCGGCAGATCGTGATTGCAAATTCGACGCTCGAACGAATGCTGAACGGAATTCCGGCAGCGCCGGTACTTGGCAGCCGGCTTGGCGAACATCTTCGCTGCATCAATGCGATCGAATCGGAATACGGTTGCGGCACTACGGAAAAGTGCCAAACCTGCGGTGCGCTAATTTCGATTCTCGCCGCCCAGGAAGGGAAATCGCATGTCGAGGAGTGCCGTTTGACGATGCTTGATACCGTTGGTTTATCGTCGCAGGATTTCCGGGTCTACACGTCGCCTATGGATATCGAAGGCGAGCGGTTCACCATCGTTTCTCTTGTAGATGTCAGCGGCGAGAAACGGCGCAAGGTTCTCGAGCGGATATTTTTTCACGATGTGAATAATACCGCCGGCGGTATCTATGGAATGGCTTCGCTTTTGCCGGCGCTCGATTCGGAGGAGGATAAGGCTGAACTCATCCAAAGGATTGCCACCGCGTCGAAGCAACTTCTGAATGAAATCGATGCGCAACGCGATTTGCTCGCCGCCGAGAACGACGAACTGGATGTCCGCGCGGAGCCGGTAACCGCGCTCGAAATACTCGAATCGGTAAAAACTATATACGAACACCATACGATTGCACGGAATCGGATCATCGATATTCAAACAGATAACGCTGGAGATATCCTTTTGACCGATGAGACGCATATTGTCCGCTGTCTTGGAAATCTCGTAAAGAACGCACTCGAAGCTGTACAAGATGGTGACACTGTTCGAATCGCGTACCGCAACATGAATCCCAACTACGGGCGGTTTGTCGTTCAAAATCCCGGGAAAATTCCGAGGCAGGTAGAGATGCAGATCTTCCAGCGATCGTTTTCCACGAAAGGACAGGGAAGGGGAATCGGGACATATAGCGTAAAACTGCTTGTCGAACGATATCTCCGTGGGAAAGTAGGTTTCACAACTTCCGATGAGAAAGGGACCGAATTCTATATTGTTCTTCCGAAATCGCTCATCGGCGATGAAGACGGATCGCAAGCGGACGAAAAATCGGATAATTAAGAGCGGGAATGCTATGCTCATCGACCAAATAGAACAACGGATAACCCAGGCGCCCGGCGCCTATCTCATACTCAACGACAGCGAAATAGATTCGCTGACGCCGGATGAAATCGCGTCTCTCCAGCAACAGTATGGCGATTCCGTTCTGCTGCAGCTTCCGCCACGCGAGCGGGCATTCTTCGAATGGCTCCGTACCGCCGATCCCGGCGTATGGACCGATCTATGGGGAGAAGACGAAAACCTCCTGGTCGCGCTCTCGTACATTCCCGCGCTACAAAAGGGGAGCACCGGATTCCCGATTTGCGAGCTCGTCGACAATCCCAATTATTTCTTTACATCGAAACATCTCACCCCTGCCGGTATTGAAGAATCGGAGAAGATACTCGACAAAGCGCAGTCGGGAGGCGAGCTTTCCATCGGCGAAGCATTGCTGTTCGAGATTCTGCTTTCGCCCATCGATATCTGGCATTTCTGCTACAAGTACAATGTTCCGCTCAAACGTGGAAAGGAAACCGTCCACCATTTGTACTCGCTCAATATTCTCGTTCATCTGACGGAACGTGACGATTTGATGCGCTACATCGAATAACAACCCGCATTCAAAATCCATTTTTTTTTGTGTCGGAACCGCGACACGGCTTGCAGACGCGTGACTTTAATGTGCGATGTGCCGTATATTGCTTCATTCGATTCGATACACGCTCTACTCGAGACAACATGGATAGGAAATGATCGCGGAACGGTCGGCCGTTCCCTGAGATTTCGATATCAAAGACGCTTTCACATAGTCTACTTCAACACATCACCTTAAGGAGGTACTACATGAGAATACAGTTACGCTCTACAGCAGTAATTCTCATGATGCTGTGCAGTTTCTCGATGCTTGCATACGCTCAAACGGTTTCGCCTCAGGCGAATCAGCTTCAGGGAAAAGCGATAGTCGATCCGGGTATTCCGACAGCCGCCGATTTTGAAGCCGCGCATTCTCAGTGGTCGTCGCTCGCGCCGCTACCGGAGCCAAAAATGTATCATGCTTCCACGTTCTATAACGGGTACGTGTATGTTTTTGGCGGCTATACATTGAATGGAGCAACAAATGCGGCGACAAAAAAATGCTACCGCTACGAAGTTGCCACCGATACATGGACGCCGATTGCGGATTTCCCGGTCTCCTCATTCCTTCATGGATATGCATTCGCCGTCAACGATAGAATCTATTTGCTGGGCGGATCCACATACAGTTCGGCAAAGAACGACTTTCAGGGCATGTCGTATGTGTATGAGTACAATCCGCTCTCCAATTCATACGCTATCAAGACCGCCGCTCCCGCCACGCAGTTCATGAGCGCAGCGGGCATTATCGATAACAAGATTTATCTCATCGGAGGCAGAAACAATACCGCGATTAACTCGCAGGCCGCATACCTCGATCTTGTCCAGATCTACGATCCTTCTACCGATACGTGGGAATCCTCCACGGTGAAGCTTCCGGAAAAGGTGATGTACATCGGCTCCGCCACGACCTCCAAAGGCATCGTCCTGGCCGGCGGATACAGCCAGTTCGTCAATACGTATTACACCGCCAACGTTTTCGTTGCGTCGCTCAATGCCGGAACCCTTGAATTCAATCAGGTGGAAGATTATCCGTTGAGCAGCATCATCTTCCCATGCGGAGCGGGCGTCGGTTCCACCGCCTATTTCTTCGGCGGCCGTCCGTCTGCATTCGCCAATGCCGCGTCTACCGATTGGTGCTATTCCTACAACGTCGACACTCAGTCATGGAAGCTGGTCGAAAAGAAAATCACCGGATTCCAGCGCGCACAGCTTGCCACCGACGGTAGTGTGATCTATGCTCCGGGCGGCGAAACGCTTGCCGGCAATTCGACCGTGATGGAAAAATTCGATCCCTCCATGGAACCGGCGCGCGGCGTGACAGTCGACAAGAATCCGATTCTTGTGACCGTATCGTCGCTTGATACGAATCCCGCCAAAGTGAAGTTCAAGGTGATGAACGAAGGTCCCGCTCCCCAAATGTATGATTTGGCCGTGAACGGCGATATCCCCTGGCTCGCTATCGACGGTTCGACGTCCGGGACGCTGCTTGAGTATGGCTACGAATATTCGGCAATTCTTGTCGATCCATCGAGGATGTCTCCGGGATTGAATACCGGTTCTTTCAAGGTGACAACCAGCATTCCTACAGAGGTTGTTGTTGAGGTACAAGCATATCTGTCCGATGCAAAAGCGTCTACTGATAAGGTTGTACTCGTTGAAGAATTCACCGGCACATGGTGCGGCTGGTGCCCGTATGGCGTCGATTCGTTGAAAGCACTTGAAGCCCAGTTCGGCGACCGAGTCGCCGTGATCTCGTACCATTCCGGCGATGTCATGGAGAATACAACCGGCGCAGCCGTGCAGGATTATATCGGCGTAAGCGGATATCCCACAGCCGCGATTGACCGCATTGTTTTCGACGGCGAGACCGAGATTCCCATAAGCCGCACCGACTGGGGCAACAAAGTACGCGAAGTACTCGACCGCCAGAGCAGCGGCATCGAGATCAAGCTGCTCAACAAACAATATACCGCCGCAACGAAGGATTTGAAGTTCACTGCCGAAGTGACCTTCCTCGCCGCGCATCTTGCAGCCGACTATCGGTTGATGCTTGTCCAAACCAACAACGACAGGAACTTCAAGCAGACGAAGTACAATCCGACGACAGTTCTCGATCCATTCTTCCACGATCATGTCGCTGACGGTATCATCCCGGACGAATTCGGCTATCAGCTTGGCGAAGGCACATTCATTATGCCGAACACCAAGTACACGCAGGAGTTCTGGTATACCTCTGCCGACTCGATCCCGTCGTTGAGCGATCTGACGTTGTTCGTGTACGAGTACCGTACGCCGTTCAGCGGTCCGGTGCTTCAGGCGCATTTCGAGCCGATGACGCTGAATCTGGTTTCCGCGCAGCCGCCCGCACTCGCAGGCACATTCGCTCTCGAGCAGAACTACCCGAACCCGTTCAATCCTTCCACCACGATCCAGTACAATGTGCCGAACCGCGCGCTCGTTTCGCTCGTCGTAACCGACGTTCTTGGCCGCGAAGTCACCACGCTGGTGAACGAAGTGAAGGAAGAAGGCTTGCACTATGCGACGTTCAATGCAAACGGATTGCAGTCGGGCACGTATTTCGTGACCATGCGTTCTGGCAGCTTTGTCCAGACAAAGAGCATGACGCTGATGAAGTAACCCGAAAACGGGTAAAGACATACAGCCGCTCCGGATTCCGGGGCGGCTTTTTTTTTTGTGTATGCCAATCGGACATGGTGAATAGAACCGTCCCCCGGTTGCCGCTTATACTCCGCGGCATCCCAGGGGACGTTGTCGAGGGAATCGAAATTTCTATGCGA
>CAYPBB010000059.1:0-22458 GCA_964408855.1 uncultured Ectothiorhodospiraceae bacterium | reverse complement strand
GCATCCGCTCGATATGATCGCTGAGATTCATGTGGTGCCCCGTCGTGGACCCGACATCTTCGGGCGAGGGGAGAAAATCGACAATCCCGTCGAGCAGCTTCTGAACGCCCTTGTTCTTGAAGGACGAACCGCACAAGACGGGAATGATCTTCATTTGAATCGTGGCTTCGCGAAGCACGCGGACGATCTCGTCGCAATGAATCTCATCGCCTTCGAGATACTTGACGAGAAGACTGTCGTCGACATCTGCGACCGCTTCCAGCATCTTGGTGCGGTATTCGCGGGCGCGCTCCTGCAGATCGGCGGGGATATCGATTTCTTCCCAGGTCGATCCGAACGATTCTTCATGATACATGCGGGCATGCATCGAAATCAGGTCGAGGATACCGACGAAGGTTTCGCCCTGTCCGATCGGAAGCATGATGGGAATCGCGTTCGCGCCGAGGCGTTCGCGCATCATGTCGACGGCATTGTAGAAATTCGCACCCACGCGGTCCATCTTGTTGACGAACGCAATACGCGGCACTTTATACTTATCCGCCTGACGCCAAACCGTTTCCGATTGCGGCTCGACGCCGCCTACGGCGCAAAACAGCGCTACCGCGCCGTCGAGAACGCGGAGCGACCGCTCCACTTCGACCGTGAAATCCACGTGTCCAGGAGTATCAATGATATTGATACGATTGTCGCGCCAGAAGCAAGTAGTGGCCGCGCTGGTAATCGTAATACCGCGCTCCTTTTCCTGCTCCATCCAGTCCATGGTGGCTGCGCCGTCGTGTACCTCGCCCATCCGGTGCAGCACGCCCGTATAGAACAGGATGCGCTCCGTTGTGGTGGTTTTGCCGGCATCGATATGCGCCATGATACCGATGTTACGCGTGTTTTTTATTGAAAACTCTCTGGAAGACATTCGTGAATTAACTTTCTCTGCTCGTGTATAAAATTACCGGGTTGCTGCCTGTTACCACTTGTAGTGGGCAAAGGCTCTATTGGCTTCAGCCATTCTATGGACATCGTCCTTCTTCTTGATCGCACCGCCTTCGTTCTTGGCGGCAGCCATAAGCTCGTTGGCCAGGCGCATCATCATCGTCTTATCGTTGCGCGAGCGGGAGTATCCGATCAGCCAGCGGATTGCCAGTGCGGTGCGGCGCTCGGGGCGGACTTCCGTCGGCACCTGGTATGTGGCGCCACCGACGCGGCGCGCGCGAACTTCAACCATCGGCTGGGCGTTGAACAACGCCTTGCGGAACACTTCGTACCCGTTTTCCTTGGTCTTCTCAGTGATAAAATCAATCGCGCCGTACAAAATGCGGCGGGCTGTGGTTTTCTTACCGCCCCACTGCAGGTTGTTCACAAAACGCGAGACCATGACATCGTTGAACTTCGGGTCCGGCGTAAGATATCTGCGTTCAGCTCTCTTCTTTCTCATGTCGTGTAGTTCCGCTTACTATTTGGATTTCGGTCGTTTTGCGCCGTACTTCGAACGGCCCTGACGGCGGCCATCAACGCCTTGCGTATCGAGGGTGCCGCGAATGATGTGATAACGCACGCCCGGAAGGTCCTTGACTCTTCCGCCGCGGATCAGCACAATCGAATGCTCCTGGAGGTTATGACCTTCGCCGGGAATGTAGGCGGTCACTTCCTGCTGATTGGAAAGCCTGATTCTCGCAACTTTACGCAGCGCGGAATTCGGCTTTTTCGGCGTCGTCGTGTATACGCGGGTACACACGCCGCGCTTCTGCGGGCAGGCGTCCAGAGCCGGCGCTTTTTTCTTCGCTATGATGACCTTGCGGCCTTTCCGTACTAGCTGGCTGATGGTTGGCAAATCACTGTTCCTTACGTAAATACTACTACTTCACTAATTTGGTAGAAGCTTATGAGAGCTTGTAAAGTTAACATTTCATTTTTTCATAGTCAAGTGGAGACGACGAAAATGTTACGGGTATATTGCCCCGCCGGACAGAAAAAAGCGCCAAAGCCCCATTTTTAAAGGACTTTGGCGCTTCGTTTTTCTAGACGGCGGCGACAGTTTCTTTTACCGTTTCTTCCATTGTCTCCGCATCCCTTGCAGGAAGGACCGTAATATTTTTAAACGGCTTCAATCCGGTGCCTGCCGGGATGAGGTGACCGATGATGATGTTTTCCTTCAAGCCGAGGAGATTATCCACTTTTCCTTCGATTGCTGCTTCCGTCAGCACCTTCGTCGTTTCCTGGAAGGATGCCGCCGAGAAGAAGCTTTCCGTCGTCAACGATGCCTGAGTAATACCGAGCAGAATCGGTTCGTAGTTCGCAGGCTCCGCATCGCGGAATTCGGGCGGGGTTTTCTCCTTTTTCTTCATTTCAAGCGCCATTTCTCGGATTTTCTTCTTCAGAATAATCTGATGACGTTTGAGCTTGCTATCGTTCTTGTTGGTGACGACTACTTTGTCGGCAAGGTTTTCGTTCTCCTCGATAACGCGGAATCGTTCGATGATATCGCCTTCGAGCAGGCGCGTATCGCCCGGAGACACGATTCTCACCTTCTGGAGCATCTGACGGACGATCACTTCGATATGCTTATCGTTGATCTTCACGCCCTGCATCCGGTACACTTCCTGGATTTCATTCACCAGGTATTCCTGTACCGCGCTCGAGCCTTTGATACGCAGAATATCGTGCGGATTTACCGCACCGTCGGTCAGTCGTTCGCCCGCCTTTACGTAATCCTTGTCCTGAACGAGAACATGGCGTCCGATCGGCGAGAGGTACGTCCTGATATCCGAACCGTCGTGGCTGGTAATGATGATTTCCCGCGAACCACGTTTCTGAGAGCCAAACGACACCACTCCGTCGATTTCCGACACGATAGCCGGGTTCTGCGGGCTGCGCGCTTCGAACAGCTCTGTAACGCGCGGCAGACCGCCTGTGATATCGCGGGTTTTGCCGATTTCGCGCGGGATTTTCACCAGTACCGTACCGGCTATCACGCGTTGTCCGTTTTCCACCGTAAGGTGCGCCCGCACAGGCGTTGCATACGAGGCAACCACTTCGCCGTGATCGTTCACAATCTGAATAGTCGGGTTCAGGGTCTTGTCTTTCGAATCCGAGACCACCTTCTGAATATGACCGGTTTGTTCGTCGGGTTCTTCGCGGTAGGTTCTGCCTTCGTACAAATCGCTGAACTGAATCGTACCGCTCTGGTCAGCAATGATGGTCGCGTTATACGGATCCCATTCGTACAGAACTTCTCCGCGCGTTACATGTTGCCCCTCGGTAACGAGAAGCGTCGAGCCGTACGGAACGTCGTACTTGTAAATGGTCCGGTTGTCGCTGTCCTGAATGTTGATGACGCCGTTACGATTGACGGTGAGTGTTTTCTCCTCTTCGTCGTCCATATAGGTAACGACTTTCAACCCTTCGAACACAACGATACCGTCGAACCTTGTCGATATCTGCGACTGCGCCGCGATACGGCTTGCTGTACCGCCGATGTGGAACGTACGAAGAGTGAGCTGCGTGCCCGGCTCGCCGATGGACTGCGCGGCGATAATACCAACCGCTTCGCCGACATCGACGGCGCGGCCGGATGTGAGGTTTCTTCCGTAGCACTGCGCGCATACACCTCGGCGCGATTCGCAGGTAAGCACCGAACGGATAACGACCGATTCAATCGATGTTCTCGCCACGGCGTTCGCTTTGTCTTCATCGATAAGCTCGCCCGCGCGGATCAGCATTTCGCCGGACAGCGGATCCTTCACATCGTTGAGCGATACTCTGCCGAGAATGCGCTCGCTCAGCGGTTCCTTGACATCTTCGCCTTCCTTCAACGCTTCGACGCTCACTCCGCGGATAGTGCCGCAATCGAAGTCCATGATTGTAACATCCTGCGCAACGTCGACGAGACGGCGGGTGAGGTACCCTGCGTCCGCCGTTTTCAATGCGGTATCGGCAAGACCTTTGCGCGCGCCGTGCGTGGAAATGAAGTACTCGAGAATCGACAGCCCGTCGCGGAAGTTCGCGGTGATCGGGTTTTCGATAATTTCGCCCGTCTGACCGGTCAAGGTCTTCTGCGGTTTCGCCATGAGACCGCGCATACCGGCGAGCTGGCGCACCTGCTCTTTCGAACCGCGCGCTCCGGAATCCATCATCATGTACAGCGAGTTGAATCCGTTTTGGCTCACCTGCAGCGTATCGAACAACTTGTCCGCGATACGGTTCGTGGTGCGGGTCCAGATGTCGATGACCTTGTTATAGCGTTCGCCGTTCGTGATGAAGCCCTGCTGATACTGCTGGGTAATCTTCTCGACGTCGCTCTGAGCTTTTTCGATGAGCTGGTTTTTCTCTTCCGGAATTTCCACGTCGCTGATGCTGATGGAAAGACCGCCCGACGTCGCAAATCCGAACCCGAGATCCTTCAATGCATCGAGGAACTGCGTGGTTTTCAGGTTGCCGAGCTGATGAAAGATGAACGCGATAATCTGCACCAATTTGCGCTTGGTCAGAATCTCGTTGATGAAGGGGATGCCTCTCGGAACAATGCTGTTGAAGATGATACGGCCCATGGTTGTTTCGATCACCTTGTGCGTAACAGGCGCCATATCGCCGGGCTGTTTCACATCGGGAATACGCACTTTCACGCGGGCATGGAGTCCGACTTTCTTATGATCGTACGCGATCATCGCCTCACCCATCGATGCGAAAAGCTTTCCTTCGCCGGTGTCGCCGGGAAGTGCTTTCGTGAGATAGTAGCACCCGAGAACGATTTCCTGGTTCGGAATGGCGATCGGCGTTCCGTTCTGCGGAGAAAGGACGTTGTGCGCCGAGAGAATCAGAATTGCCGCTTCCAACTGGGCGTCGAACGACAGCGGAACATGGACCGCCATCTGATCGCCGTCGAAGTCGGCGTTGAATGCCGTACAGACAAGCGGGTGCAGGCGGATTGCCTTACCTTCGACCAGAAGCGGCTGGAACGCCTGAATGCCGAGCCTGTGCAGCGTCGGAGCGCGGTTAAGGAGAACCGGGTGTCCGTCGATGATCTTTTCGAGTATATCCCATACCTCGGGACCTTTTTTATCGACGACCTTTTTCGCGCTCTTCACCGTTTTCACGATCCCGCGCTCGATGAGCTTGCGGATGATGAACGGTTTGAACAACTCGGCCGCCATATCCTTCGGTAGACCGCATTGGTGCAGCTTCATTTCGGGACCGACGACGATAACCGAACGGCCGGAATAGTCGACGCGTTTTCCGAGAAGGTTCTGACGGAAGCGTCCCTGCTTTCCTTTCAACATATCCGAAAGGGATTTCAGAGCGCGATTATTGTCGCTGCGTACCGAATTCACGCGGCGGCTGTTATCGAACAGCGAATCGACCGCTTCCTGAAGCATGCGCTTTTCGTTGCGCAAAATCACTTCGGGAGCCTTGATATCCATCAACCGTTTCAGACGGTTGTTGCGGATGATGACGCGGCGGTAAAGATCATTCAAATCCGAGGTCGCGAAGCGTCCGCCTTCCAATGGAACGAGAGGACGCAACTCGGGCGGAATAACCGGAATCACGTCGAGCACCATCCACTCGGGCTGATTGAGCACTTCGGTTTCGTCGTTCGACATGAACGCACTGACAACGCGCATGCGCTTGATCGCTTCCTGCCGCTTCTGCATCGACGTTTCTACCTTGATCTGGTAGCGGAGCAGTTCGGCAAGTTTTTCGATATCGACCGCGCGAAGCAGGGCTTTGATGGCCTCGCCTCCGATCATCGCGACGAATTTGTTCGGATCGTCGTCGTCGAGGTCGGCATTGCTCGGATCGAGACCGGCGAGAATATCGAGGTATTCCTCTTCGGTCAGGAAGGTAAGATCGTTCCGGAAGAGCGATTTATCGACTTTCTCTTCGTCGGCGACATCGGGGATGTCTTCGTCAAGCACCGAAAACGGTTTCGGGAAGCTCGTCGGACCCGGATTGATAACGATGTAATTCTCGTAATAAATAATCTTCTCGAGTTCCTTCGACGAAATCCCGAGAATATTGGCAATCTTGTTGGGAAGGGAACGGAAGTACCAGATATGTACGACAGGCACGGCAAGCGCGATATGTCCCATCCGCTCGCGGCGGACCGATTTCTGCGTCACTTCGACGCCGCAACGGTCGCAAATAATGCCTTTATATCTGATCCGTTTGTATTTACCGCAAGCGCATTCCCAATCGCGCACCGGACCGAAAATCTTCTCGCAGAACAACCCGTCTTTTTCCGGACGGAACGAACGGTAGTTGATCGTTTCGGGCTTCGTTACTTCGCCGTACGACCGCGCCAGAATCGCATCGGACGATGCAAGGCTGACTGAGATCTTGGTGAAGTTCTTTTTGATTGGGTCTTGGGTTTTAAACTGCATGCTATTTACTCCAATCGTGACTTGTTCTCAAACTCGTTTCTACGTGAGGGCGACGTGTTACCTGCTCGATGCGCGGGCATTCCCGCTCAAGCGCCGTCGGGCGTTGGCGGGGACGCGGCGCATTCTTGGAATCATTCAATCTTGATTTCCAGACCAAGACCCTGAAGCTCCCGCACCAACACGTTGAAGGATTCGGGAACGTTCGGTTCCGGCAGGTTTTCACCTTTCACGATTGCTTCGTAAACCTTGGCACGACCCTGAACGTCGTCGCTCTTGACAGTGAGGATTTCCTGAAGCACGTGCGCCGCGCCGTAGGCTTCGAGCGCCCATACTTCCATTTCTCCGAAACGCTGACCGCCGAACTGCGCTTTGCCGCCCAACGGCTGCTGCGTAATAAGGCTGTATGGTCCGATCGAGCGTGCGTGAATCTTGTCGTCGACCAGGTGGGAGAGTTTCAGCATATAGATGAACCCTACAGTCACCGGCTGATCGAATTTGTCGCCCGTTCTGCCGTCGATCAACACCGTCTTTCCGGTCGGACTGAGACCGGCTTTCGAACTGAGATATTGAATATCGTCCCAATGCGCGCCGTCGAAAATAGGGGTCGCAAAGCGGACGCCGAGTTCCTTGCCCGCCCAGCCGAGCGCTGTTTCGTACAACTGACCGAGATTCATACGGGAGGGCACGCCCAGCGGGTTGAGTACGATATCCACAGGAGTTCCATTGGCGAGGAACGGCATGTCCTGCACGGGAACGACGTTCGAAACGACGCCTTTGTTGCCGTGGCGTCCCGCCATCTTATCGCCGATCGAGAGCTTGCGCTTCTTCGCAATGTAGACCTTCGCAAGCTGCACAATACCGGGCTGGAGTTCGTCGCCGAGCTGGATTTTGCCCTTCTCGCGTTTGAACTCTTCTTCCAGATCCAGCTTTTCGAAGATATAGTTGTCGTAGATGCGCTTGACGAAGGTATTCAGCTTCTGCGATTCGGTCCAGCCTTTGTTTGCGTCGAACGAATCCAACCCGTCGATCTTGTCGACAAATGTTGCATCGTCGACGACAACGCCGCCGCGGATCACGCTGCTGCCGTTGACGTCGGTCACGCCCAGCAGTTTTTCGCCGCGCAGCAGGTCGGTAAGCTTGGAAGCGAGGAGTTCGCGAAGCTTGTTTCGCTTGCGTTCGATGTCGCCTTCGAGCTGTTCGAGGCGCATCTTCTCTTCCTTCTTCGTATCGGCTTCTTTCTTCTTGCGGCTGAACAGCTTCGTCTTGATGACGATGCCCTTCATTCCCGGAGGCGCTTTCAGCGATGCGTCCTTCACGTCGCCGGCTTTATCTCCGAAGATCGCTTTCAGCAGCTTCTCTTCCGGAGTCGGATCGGACTCGCCCTTAGGCGTAATCTTTCCGATGATGATATCGTTTTCGCGCACTTCCGCGCCGACTCTGATAACGCCGTCTTCGTCGAGGTTCTTTGTCGCCTCTTCCGACACGTTCGGAATTTCGCGGGTGAGTTCTTCTTCGCCGCGCTTGGTGTCGCGCACTTGAAGTTCGAATTCTTCGATATGGATCGAGGTGAACACGTCCTCGGCGACGAGGCGTTCCGACACGATGATTGCATCTTCGAAGTTGTATCCGCGCCAGGGCATGAACGCGACCAGAACGTTTCTTCCGAGCGCAAGCTCGCCCTTCTCGGTCGAGCTGCCGTCGGCGAGAACGTCGCCCTTCTTGAACTTCTGTCCGGGCGTCACAATCGGACGCTGGTTGATGCATGTATCCTGGTTGGTGCGGAAAAACTTGATCAGCTCATATTCCGCCATTCCCTGCGAATCGAAGCTGACGACGGATTCGTCTTTCGAGCGGCCGAGATTGTATTTGACCCGGATCACATTCGCATCGGCGAACACAACTTCGCCGTCATGTTCGGCGATAATCATCGCGTGCGAATCGCGGGCAATTTTTTCTTCGAGACCGGTGCCGACAAGCGGAGCCTGGGGACGCAGCAAGGGCACACCCTGGCGTTGCATGTTCGAGCCCATCAGCGCGCGGTTTGCATCGTCGTGCTCGAGGAACGGGATCAACGCTGCGGCGGGGCTGACGATCTGGTTCGGCGCGATATCCATGAACTGGACTTCATCCGGAGCGACAATCGGAAAATCGCCGCGGTACCGGCTCTTCACGCGGTCGAGAATGAAGGTGCCGTCCGGGTTTAAAGGCGCATTCGCCTGCGCAATCACGGCATGGTCTTCCTGCTCGGCGGTGAGATACTGAATGACATCGGTGACGCGGCTGTTCTTTACCACGCGGTACGGCGTTTCGATAAAGCCGAAATCGTTGATGCGCGCGTGAATGCACAGCGAGGATATAAGACCGATGTTCGGACCTTCGGGCGTCTCGATCGGGCAGAGACGGCCGTAATGCGTATAGTGAACGTCGCGAACTTCGAAACCTGCGCGTTCGCGCGTCAGACCGCCGGGACCCAGCGCGGACATACGGCGCTTGTGGGTCAACTCGGAAAGCGGGTTGGTCTGATCCATGAACTGCGAAAGCTGGTTGGTGCCGAAGAACGCATTCACCACGCTGGTGATGGTGCGGGCGTTCACGAGATCGGACGGGGTGAAGTTTTCCACGTCGCGGATATTCATACGCTCTTTGATGGTTCGCGCCATGCGCGCCACGCCGACGTTATACTGCGCCGCAAGCTGCTCGCCGACCGTGCGCACGCGGCGGTTGCCGAGATGATCGATGTCGTCCACATCCTGCTGCCCGTGAAGCAGTTCGATGAGGTACTTGACGATGGCGACGATATCTTCCTTCGAAAGGGTCGTCACCTCGGGATCGATATTCAGGTCGAGGCGGTTGTTGAGCCGGTAACGACCGACCGAACCGAGATCGTAGCGCTTCGGATTGAAGAACAATCGGTCGATGAGACCGCGTGCGGTATCGAGATCGGGCGCTTCGCCGGAACGCAGTTGCTTGTAGATAATTTCGAGCGCTTCCTGTTCGGTTGTCGCCTCGTCCTTGCGGATGGTGTTGGCGATGACGAGCGCATTCTCGTTGTCGGTCTTGTATATCCGGACTTCCGGAACACCGTGTTCGAGAATGGAGCGGAGGATCCCTTCTTCGAGCAATGTATCGGTCGATACGAGAAGTTCGCCGGTATTTTGGTCGATCACATCTTCGCACAGCACTTTGCCTTCGAGTTCTTCGATGGTCGAAGGCGCGAGTTTTTTCGTCAGGACAAGATCGAACAGATCGAGAAGTTCCTGCGTCGAGGAATAGCCGAGGGCACGAAGAAGCGTTGTGACGGGGAATTTCTTCTTACGGTCGATATAGGCGTACATGACGGCGTTGATATCCGTCGCGAATTCCACCCAGGAACCGCGGAACGGAATGATACGCGCCGAATACATCTTGGTGCCGTTCGGGTGTACCGATTCGCCGAAGAACACGCCCGGCGAACGATGGAGCTGACTGACGATCACGCGCTCGGCGCCGTTGATGATGAAGGTTCCCTTCTCGGTCATATACGGAAGGTTGCCGAGATAGACTTCCTGTTCCACGCTTTCGAAATAGTCTGCGCTGCTCGGATCCTGATCCTTGCTGGAGAGGCGCAAACGGGCTTTGAGAGGAACGGCGAACGTCAGACCGCGTTCCTGGCATTCGTTGATGGAGTACTTCGGTTTTTCGATGAAATACTCGATGAATTCGAGAATATAGTTCTCGCGGGCGTCGAGAATCGGAAAGTTGGTGAGAAACACCTGCTGCAGCCCCTTGTTTTCCCGCTCGGCCGGAGGAACCTTTTCCTGAAGGAACGATTCGAACGACTCGACCTGGACGTTCAAAAAGTCGGGATACTCGATCACCTTCGGAATTTTACCAAAACTGAATCTGCCGTTAAGTTCCTGCTGAAGCTGAAGCTTGTCAAGCGTCTCTTGTATGGTGCTCGCCGGAATTTTACTCAATTTAACGCTCCTTCAAATGAATGTGCCTGGTACACGATGCATCAACACGATTGGTCGTTGTTCGACGTGTCCTTGAAATGCGGTGAAAACGAAGGACTCAACAAAACGACGATTGCGAGGCAATTTACATTGGCTCGCATTTCGTCGATTTTTACGTCACATATGGTACGTTAAAGGTTCGAACAAGAATACGTTCGAGTCCTGTAAAGTGATGAATGACTACTTCAGGGTAACGGTTGCGCCGGCGTCTTCGAGTTCTTTTTTCAGCTTTTCCGCATCGGCTTTCGGCATCTGTTCCTTCACAATTTTCGGTGCGCCGTCGACAAGTTCCTTTGCTTCCTTCAGACCGAGTTCGGTGGCTGCGCGCACAACCTTGATCACATTGATCTTGTTGGAGCCTGCGCTGACGAGTTCTACGTCGAACTCCGTCTTTTCTTCGACTTCGGCTGCCGGGGCGCCTCCCATCATCGGGCCGGCCATCATCATCGGGGCGGCTGCAGTGACGCCGAATTTGTCTTCGAGGGCTTTCTTCAGCTCGGACGCTTCGAGAAGGGTCAGCTTCTCAATTTTTTCAACGATTTCTTCAATAACGGACATGTTGTGTATCTCCTGATCAGAAAAATAAGTTCAATTCTCGTTTTCGTTCGGACGTGATTAAGCAGCTTCGGCTTTCTTCTTTTCGATGGCATCGACGGCGTAGACGATTTCCGCCATGACCTGATGAATTGTTCCAACGATGCCCTGGATCGGGGCGTTGATGCTGCCGAGGATGCTGGCGATGATATCTTCGCGTGTAGGCAGTGCTGCGACTTCCGCAAGCTTCGATCCATCGAAGACCTGCTTTTCGATCACACATGCCTTGACCTGGGGTTTATCCTTGTTGTCCTTGATAAACTTTTCCAGAACGCGGGCCGGCTGGATAGGATCAGTATACGCTACGACAAGCCCTGTTTGATCGACGAGATACGGGTATACCGCATCGTAGCCGCCGACTTCGTCCAGTGCCCGCTTCAGAAGCGTATTTTTAATCACCTTATAGTCCACACCGATTTTAAAGAATTCCGAGCGAAGGTTGTTCGCCTGCTCTACGGTCAAGCCGCTAAAGCTGAGCAGATACAGCCCGGAGGCTTCGCTAACCAGCGCAACAGCATCCTTGATAACTTCGGCTTTCTGTTCTTTGGTCACGTAATTCCTGGGTTCAAGGTGATGAGTGAATTCAGTTAATTGTATAGAAGCATTCGAGTGCGTTTGATGACGGAGCGGGATGTGCGCTCCGGTATCTATTTCAACGATACATCACGTATAGTTGCCTTACCGTTCCGGACGTGCGTCCGGGATTCTGCCGTTAGTGCAGGTTCGCGGCTTCCGTTTTATCGAGACGGATGCCGGGACCCATTGTGGTCGATACGCTGAGCCCCTTGATGTACACGCCTTTCGAGGCGGAGGGTTTCAGTTTGTTCAACGTCGAAATGAACGATTTGATGTTCTCGATAAGCTGCGCGTCGTCGAACGAAATCTTTCCGACCATCGCATGAACGATTCCCGCCTTCTCGACGCGGAACGAAATTTTTCCTGCTTTCACTTCGCGGACAGCCTGTCCGACATCCATCGTCACCGTACCCGATTTGGGGTTCGGCATCAAGCCGCGGGGACCGAGGATTTTACCGAGCTTGCCGAGTTCGCCCATGGCGTCCGGGGTTGCGATAATGACATCGACGTCGGTCCACCCTTCCTTGATTTTCTCAAGGTAATCTTCGAACCCGACATGGTCGGCGCCGGCTTCGCGCGCTTCGGCTTCCTTGTTACCCTTGGTCACGACGAGGACGCGCACTTCCTTTCCAATTCCGTGAGGAAGGGAGGCGGTGCCGCGCACCATCTGGTCGGATTTCTTGGGATCGACGCCGAGCTTTACCGCCACGTCGACCGACTCGTTGAATTTGGCTTTTCTCGATTTTTTCAGGATCGAGATGGCTTCGGCTATCGGATACTCCTTCAGCCGTTCAAACATCTTGGCGTTTTCTTTCTGGTTTTTCGTAATAGTACTCATCGTTGCACTCTCTATCCTTCAATGGTGAAGCCCATGCTGCGCGCCGTGCCCGCAACCATACGTTCGGCGGCTTCCACAGTGTGCGCATTCAAATCCGGCATTTTGGTTTCTGCGATTTCGCGAACCTGGGCGGCGGTCACTTTTCCGACCTTGGTCCGGTTCGATTCGGGAGAACCGCGTTCCACCTTCGCCGCTTTCTTCAACAATACTGCCGCGGGCGGAGTTTTCGTGATAAACGTGAACGACTTGTCGGAATAAACCGTTATCACCACGGGGATAATAAGACCGGCTTTGTCCTGCGTGCGCGCGTTGAACTGCTTGCAGAACTCCATGATATTGACGCCGTGTTGACCAAGCGCGGGACCCACTGGTGGCGCCGGGTTGGCGGCTGCCGCAGGGATCTGGAGCTTGACGTATCCGGTGATTTTCTTTGCCATAACGTTACAGCCTTACAATTATCGGTTATGTATCAAATTCAACCTGACTAAAATCCAATTCAATCGGCGTTTTACGGCCGAAAATCGAAACCATGACCTTGAGCTTCATCTTTTCATGGTTCACTTCCTGAACGAATCCGCTGAAGGTGTTAAACGGCCCGTCGATGACGCGGACCGGATCGCCGATCTTGAACTGCACCTCCGGAACCTCGACATCCTTCATCTCTTCCATACGTCCGAGAATCTTGTTCGCTTCTTCCTCGCGGATCGGCGTGGGATTGTCTTTCGTTCCGAGGAAGGCGATAACCGACGGCGTGTTCAGAACGCAGTGTTTCGTTTCCCGGTCGAGAATGCAATGAATCAGCACGTAGCCCGGAAACGAGTTCTTCGTCCTCGTACGTTTCTTGCCGTCGCGAAGCTCGAAGACCTTCTCGGAAGGCACGACAACGGCATCGATCCGGTCTTCCAGGCCACCCTGTTTGATCTCGTTTTCGATGTACTGCTTTACTTTATTCTCGTGCCCGGAGTATGTACGGATAACATACCACTGCATGTGCTGGCTGTTACCGTTGTTTCCGCTATCCATTGCCTGTTCCATACCCTGAATCAGCTGCCCACCAGCAGGCGCATCGCCAGCTCGATGATTTTATCGATCCCGAAGATAACGACCGACACGATGAGCGATGAAACGAGGACAATTACCGTCGACTCCTTCAGCTCATCTCGCGTGGGCCAGGTCACCTTCCTCATTTCTTTCATCACGTCTGTGAGATAGTTTGCGATTTTCTCTTTCATGACCGTTTATCGTCGTTGGTGGTACACCATATTCTGCACGTCAGGAGGGACTCGAACCCCCAACCTGCGGTTTTGGAGACCGCTGCTCTACCAATTGAGCCACTGACGTATCTGTTCTCGTCTTCGAGCGGGCGGTGTTTGCGCATTCCATGCAAAAAGATGTTCGATACCCCTGCTTCCTTCCGGAAGGTTGCGTATCGTACATCGACCGCTTGCGCTGTAGGCGAAAGCCCGGTATTTGCCTGATCTAGCCGGCGCTTTCCGGAACCATCCCGGTTTCCCGGTCCGCCAGTATTTGCCGAAGGCGGCGCGTGGTTCTTCCGGAGCTCACGACCGGATTTGAACCGGTGACCTCTTCCTTACCAAGGAAGTGCTCTACCTACTGAGCTACGTGAGCAGTGATTTGCTTTCGCACGGTCTGCGGAAGCTTCCTTGAGCGGGAGACGAGACTCGAACTCGCGACCAACAGCTTGGAAGGCTGTGACTCTACCAACTGAGTTACTCCCGCATGCTTTCGCGGTGTGGTGAGGGAAGGATTCGAACCTTCGAAGACAATAGTCAACAGATTTACAGTCTGTCCCGGTTAGCCACTTCGGTACCTCACCATTTTCAGCTCTATGTTTTGACGCAGGATCATCATTCTCAGTGCGTCTTCTGAGCTGGCAACCAGACTTGAACTGGTGACCTGCTGATTACAAATCAGCTGCTCTACCAACTGAGCTATGCCAGCGTACTCTGTTCAAATCCAGAACAGGATCACCAATATAGAAGGTTAAAATGAAAAAATCAACAGGTCAAGTCGCGAATGAAAGAAAAATCATCGTAAGTGTTTGGAAAAAAAGTCCTTTATCAACGACGATATTTCTTTCTCCGCACCCAGCATGTCGGTTCCATGCCCGATATTGTCGTAGATTTTCGTGGTAATATTCGATCCCAGAAGTTCGGCGTATCGCTTCACCGCCTCTACCGACCGCACGTCTTCCGAACTGGCAAATGCAACGACCTTTTTCGAGCCGAGTTTTTGCACCGGTCCTTCGGTCGGCAGAACATTGAAATAGTTCATTCCGGGGCTCAGCAACGCAAGCGCGGTAATATCCTTGGATCCGGCGGCAAAAATAACGGCATTGCTGCTTCCGTACGACGCGCCTATCAGTCCGAACGATTTCGGCGAAGCTGCGCCTTTCAGGTATGTCAATGCGGCTTGTATATCCTTCTGAATATCCCGGTCCGGGCGTACCTCTTCTCCCGCCGTGTTTTTCTTCGAATCGCCGTATCCCCGCGCATCGATTGCGAGAACGGTGATCCCCGCTCCGGATAGTTTTTGGGCCAGGGCAGTGAAGCTCGAACGGTCGCTCCGCCATTGGTGGAGGCAAATCACCGCCGGTTTTCCGGCGCCGGCGTTCCACAATGTACCGGCTATGACTACATTATCGCTTGTGTTGAACGATACCTTTTCCCCTCCCTGGGCAAAAAGCTGCACCGTTGTACAAGTCATGAACGCTAGGGCAAGAGCGAGACTGCGGGTTATGCTGGTCGTCATGGTTCTATCCTTCTCATTCGTAATTACCGCGCGGTACGGAGCGCGTTTCCGGAAGCTGGTTCTCCATCATCTGAACATACGATTTTGCGATATCAGAAGCAGCCGGTTCGAGACCGCTGTCCGAATCGACATCTATCCACTGCATACCTGCCGCCTTCCGGAACCAGGTCAGTTGCCGTTTGGCAAAATTCCTTGTATGCTGCTGGATATCGGCAATCATCTTTCCGTAACTGCATTCACCGCGTAAATACGCCACCGTTTCTTTATAGCCGACCGTATTCATGGACTGAATCGACGGATCGATCCCGCGATTGAGAATCGACTCCACTTCCTCGATAAGTCCGGAGTCGATCATGCGGAGAACTCTGTCGTTTATACGGGCGTACAGCGCCTCTCTGTTCCAGCGCAACCCGAATTGTACCGACCGGAATTGAGGAGGAGCGGTGCGTTCGACGCGTATCCTGGAAAATGGCTCGCCGGTCAGGAGGCATACCTCCAGCGCGCGAATGACCCTGGGTATATTCGTTTTCGGAACGAACTCCGCTGCAGCGGGATCGAGCCGGAGCAGTTCGGAATACAGGTTTTCTATTCCTTCGCCGCGGAACCGCGATTCGAGAGTTTCACGCAATTGTGCGTCCGCGCCTGGACCATCGAACAGTCCGCCGGTCAGCGCCTGGATGTACAATCCCGATCCGCCTACGATAACGGGCACGCATCCGGCGTTGAGCAACCGGATGACCGCATCCTGCCCTTCTTTCGCAAAGCGTCCCGCGGTATAGTTGTCCGTGAGCGACACATGACCGATAAGATGATGTGGAACCGTTTGTAATTGCTCTGCATCCGGTTTTGCCGTCCCGATATCGAGAAGTTCGTAGACCTGCCTTGAATCCGCGTTGATAATTTCGCCGTGCAGCGCCCGTGCGACCTCGATTCCAACCGTTGTTTTTCCGGATGCCGTAGGTCCCGCAATAACGATGGCAAGTCCTGCCGGGGCGGTTACTTGTTCCACCCCTCGCGTCCTATCAACGGAACAAACTTGAATCCCTGTACTTCTTCGAATGCATACTCGTCGCCGTTTCTAGTGGCAACAATCAGCGATTGGGAAAACTCGGAGCCGACGGGCACAACGAGGGTGCCGCCGTCGCGCAATTGCCGGAGGAGCGACTGCGGCACTTCCGGTGCGCCTGCGGTGACGATAATTTTATCGTACGGCGCGAATTCGCTCCAGCCGATGGTGCCGTCGCCCACGCGCGTCGCAATGTTGAACCGCAATTCGTCGAACCGCTTCTTTGCCGTGTTCAGCAATGGTCCGTGACGCTCGATCGTGAATACGCGCGCGCCGAGTTCCGCCAGAATGCATGCCTGATACCCGCTGCCCGTGCCGATTTCCAATACCTTATCGCCCTTGCTGATCGAGAGCAGTTCTGTCATCCGCGCAACTGTGTACGGTTGCGATATCGTTTGCTGGCATCCGATAGGCAGGGCGGAATCCTCGTATGCACGTTGGAGGAAGATTGGTTCGACGAACAGATGCCGGGGAATGGACCCGATTGCGCGCAAAACGCGTTGGTCGCGGATACCTTTTTCCACGAGCGTATTGACGAGGGCGTTTCGTTCGGATTCGGATTTATTGACGATAGTGCGTTCTGTATTCATTAACTCGATGTTTTGGTTCCATTACTGAATGATAGATTCGGTTCGAAAACGCTTTTCGCGCGCATTTCGCTGCGAAGCGTCGCGGCCAGCTCGTCGCGCGACAACCGGCGGTGGAGCGAGCCGTCCATTGCGACGGAGATGGCTCCGGTTTCCTCGGAGACGACGATTGCAATGGCATCCGATTGTTCCGAGATACCGACTGCCGAGCGATGCCGCATACCCATGGTAAAGCCGTTGATTTGTGTTTTCGCCGTCAAGGGAAGCGTGCACCGGGCAGCTTCCAGGATCCGGTCCTTGATGATGACGGCGCCGTCGTGGAGAGGCGATTTGGGATTGAAAATCGAAATCAGCAAGTGCTTGCTTATTTCCGCATTCAGCCGCGTGCCGGTTTCCGTAGTCATTCTGATGCCGGTCGAACGCTGGATAACGATAAGCGCGCCGATCTGGCGCTGCGACATTTCTTCGCATGCATCGGCGATTGAGTCGATGACGTCGTTGATCGAAACGCTGAAAACACGCGACAGCAGCTTGCCTCTCCCAAGAATAACCAATAGTCGCCGTAATTCCGGCTGAAACAGGATGATAAAGGCGATAACCCAGATATCGGTCAGCGTGCGGAGTATCCATGTCAATGCCTGAAGATTGATCGCACGCGCGATAAAACTCCCGGCGATAATGAGCAGCAGTCCGACGAAAATCTGTACGGCGATGGTTCCACGCATCACCATATACAGCTTGTAAAACAAGTAGCCAACGACGGCAATGTCGATCAGGTCGACCCAGTTCACAACAAGAAAACCGATTTTAAACAGCATCCGGACGTTCCTCCGTGTGTTGAATGGCCTGCATCACCTGCAACGCGGATTTCGTTGGAAGAACATCGTGAACGCGCACAATCGACGCACCTTTCATGGCGGCAAAGAGCGCTGCGGCGATACTACCTCCGAGACGATCGTCTTCGTTCCTTGCGGTAATCGAGCCGATGAACGATTTGCGGGAAACGCCTATCATTGCAGGCACATCGAATGCCGTAAATGCATCGAAATGCCGAAGGATTTCCAGATTATCGTCGAGACGTTTGCCGAATCCAATCCCCGGATCGATGATGACGTCGGTAATCCCCAAACTGCTGCAATGTTCGAGCCGTTCGGCGAAGAAGGATATGATTTCCCCAATTGTATCGGCGTATACGGGATTGTGCTGCATGGTTTCCGGGCTTCCCTGCATATGCATCATGATATACGGCGTCCTGAACGTCCGGATCACATCGAGCATACCTGCATCGTGGAGCCCCGCACTGATATCGTTCACGATGTCCGCACCCGAGCGTATTGCTTCGTGCGCGACATGCGCCTTGCGGGTGTCAATCGAAATGGGTATGGAGGACTCCTGCCGTATCGCAGCGATAACCGGTAGTACTCGCCGTTCTTCTTCTTCCCCGTTCACAGGTTCCGCCCCTGGCCGCGTCGATTCTCCGCCGATATCGATGATATCGGCTCCTTCGCCGATCAATCTTCTTGCCTGTCGAAGGGCATCTTCTGTATCCAAATATTTCCCGCCATCCGATAAGCTGTCCGGAGTCACATTCAGGATTCCCATAACCAGGCAACCGCCTTTCGTGTGCGCGTTCCTGATTTTCGACCAGATATGTGCCGAACCGGCATGATGATGCATAGGCAGTATTATGTTGAGAGGGGATACAATGATTTCGCCGTAGCAAATCTACGCCTTTCCGGCGAAAGACGCAGAGTAATATAATAAAAAAACGCCCCCGCCGAAGCGGCAGGGACGCATGGTGCGAGATTCGCGTGAGCGAATCCGTTCACGACATTTTGAATACTTTTTTCACCCGCGGATATCAACCAGGACATGTTTTCTGTCTGAGTTCATACCCTCCAAATCCCCGTAACCGGCACGGCGCGCAAAATTGCTCCTACACAGCCGCACTTTGTTCAATCGTCCTCTTCCCTGTTGAACCACCTACATTCCGCTCTAAAACCTCATAGGCAACCCGGAGTCCCCTCGGACGGGAGAAACCGCTTACAGACGGTCTGTAATGCCCGCAGAAATACACACACGATACATCCTCCAGGTAAAATGGATCGACATCGCCGCACATTGAAGGATCGATGTTCCAGATTGCTTCAAAATCGGCCGGTTGGCTTATGTGCGATTCAAATCCGCTTTGCAAGAGTATAATATCCGACATATATGTATAACCTATCTGTTTGTATTCGGACCCATGCGAACATCGCCGCAACGCATCTGCATGAATCCGAATTCTTTTTGACTCGCCGGTCAAATTATCTTAGTCAATTCGTAGACAATCGAGGAGTATGATGGAAAACTTGCGACCGTAACTTAGCTTCTCTAGCAAATACTCCGGACAGTAATGAAATCGAGGCACACAACACTTAAAAAAAACAAGCGATCATTGAACTCTTGATGTGATCTCCTTTCCAATGATCGCGTTCACACACACACACGATAGTGAAATATTAGCACACCACAAGTGTGAAATTAAGGCACAGATTTGTCAATGTCAAGAGGATGTGTGAAAAAAATTCTCACGTGTGGTCTTTTGGCACAGTATATTAGCCGACTTTTTGATGTTTTTCTCCTTGAAATCCGGAGTTCCACCAAGCTAAATCATTACAAACCAATAGCTTGCGCCATCGCATGAAATCAACGGATACAAAACAATGCGTCCAAAAAAAACTTCGCGAAAATGCAAAAAAAAATGCAGACTCGTGAACGGAGTGAACCGAATTTGGATTCCCCGGCGACCCATACCTGTAAAAAGGTAGAACATGCAGCCTCTGATTCCGGCGATATGAGATGGCAATAATGCGGAAAAGGTCAACCTTGCGGCTGACCTTTTCCAATGAGATACGGTACGTTCGGCTGATGCCGGACGCAACGCTATTTGTTCAACAGCATCGTCTTCGTCTGGACGGTATCTCCGGCGCGAAGCGTATAGAGATACATGCCGGACGGCAGTTCGGTACCGTCGAATTGTACGGTGTACATACCCGGTTCCATCGCAGCCTCAACGAGACGCGCAACTTCCTCGCCCGCGCTGTTCGTCACAGTGAGGGTGACCTGCATTTCCTCGGGAATTCCGAAGCTCAGTGTCGTCGATGGATTGAATGGATTCGGGAAGTTCTGGTCGAGAACGACGCTTGACGGAATGGAGCCTGCGCTCGATTTCGTCGGAGCGGTGAGCGTCCAGTCGTGGGCCACTGCAATCATACCGGCATAATTTGCGGGATTGATGTTCGTTACAAGCACGAAGTTCTGCATCGCGTTCGGAGTCGATGTTGTTCCATTGATCGGATCTTCCCAGAACGATGTCTTCGGAGCGATACGCATGCCGCGCAGCGCGTTTTCATCGGCGACGGAACCTGAACCGACTTCGGAATCGAAGTAATGGAACTGAACGTTCGCGACCCAGCCGGTCCCCGGCGCGTCGATCACCCAGTAATGCTTCACGTAGCGGTACCGCGAAATGTATCGAGGCAACTGGCCTGGATACGATGTGATAGTCATCGAAGGTACGACGCCCGATACGACGCTTACTGTTGCGAAGAGGTTACCCGACTGGTCTCTGTACTCGTATGGGCTTCCGGCAGCGGATAAACCGGTGAATGTCGCAGAAGCGTTCTGTTGCTGACCGGTTCCGCCCGTACCGACAATCGTCAGTTGAACGGGAACGACCATTAACGTATTGCTCGCTCTGATACCGCTTGGATAGTCGATATTGTAGAGGTATCCGTCAAGTGAAATGGAGCCGGTAAACAGACCGGGAACCATGTTCGAAGGATCGATCTCGATGGTGAACGTCTGGTTCTGGCGCGCCCATTCGGGACGGAACGGATTCGATGCCAGGAAGGTCAACGGATCGGGAACCGATTTCGTCAGCTTGATCCATGCGGTCGATGTGTTCACATCCCACAGGAAATCGCCTGGAGGATTGCCGTATTTGCCGGTGGAGTTCACGACTGTATACGTCCTGACAAGCATGCCCGACTTTTTGTACACCGCCGAGAAAGTGATTGGAACCAGCGGATTGTCGATGAACGTGACGCCGTCGCCGTATGCGAGTTTCGGAGGCGGAGTCGGGTTTTCGAGCAGATGAATATCGTCGATATCGAGCGCTCCGGCATTGCCTGCGCTGCGAACATGGAATCCGACGTAGTAATTCTGAGCAAGGTTCGGCGTGTTGAAGTACGGCGCCACACCCTCGATACCGAGCGCATCGATATAGGAGGTATTGGTGAAACCGCTGAAGCTCGCAAACACGGTCATCGACGCCGGATCGGCGGAGGTGCCGTAGGCGACGTCGAGGATCTGCGGCGAGCCGGAACGGCTTCGATACTTGAACTTCAACGCATAGCTCGAGCCTGCGCCGAGAAGTGCGCCGGGGGTGAATACCCAGTCATCGGCAGCTGATGCGCCACCCGGGTAGGAGACACAAGAACTTCCACCGACGCCGTTGACGGTGCCGACTGTCCATTGCTCGTTGCCGTTGACGTTATTCACGACCCAGTTCTTGTCGAACTTCGGCGGGTTGACGATGTCGAAATTCTCGTATCCGAACGTCTTGATATCCTTCACAACCGGCATGGATTGGAAGACGTTGTTTACCGTGTTACCGTCGCCTGTGTAGAATACACGCACGTATGCCGTAAGCGGACCCTCGGCGGCAGGAACATGCGGAGTAGAGAACGTCAACGTTGTTTTGCTGCCATTCCAAACAGGCGTAAAGATTTGAGCAATACCGTCCATTTCGTCGGCAGGCATTGAATTCATCTTATACACAGCCGTAATCGACGTCGGATTGGCTTCGAATCCGGTGTTGGTTACATCGGCTTCGATCACATGTTGTTTAGTAACAATGCGCGCCCAGGTATCGGGAGCATAGTTATACTGCACATGGGTGATTGCGAGGTCTTTCTCGTAGAAATCGCCGATTGCGATATCGTCGATCGCCACACCGCCGTATTGACCGCTACCGTCCGATCCAAAGTGGATACGCAGTTTGATACCGCCTCTGCCGGCATACGCGGTGAGATCGAATACATACTTGTTCCAACCCAGCGCGGCGGTGGTCCCGGAATATTTCGGAGGTGCAATCGGTCCGCTGGTGCTGGTGCTGTTATACGGAGGGCTATATGGGGTCAGCTTGGTCCAAGTCGTACCGACGTCTGTGGAAATTTCGATCACGACACCGTCCCATCCGTCTTCGAGGCAGTAGAACATCCAGAAGGTGAACACGGGATGCGTGAGTGTCGTGAAATCGAGACATGGCGATGTCATCGCGTTGTCTTCACTGGCGACGTAGCCGGTCGTCAATCCCGTCATCCATACCTTGGTTCCGCTATGAGCGGTCTGCATCGCCTGGTAGCCCGAATTCGGATAGTTCGGCACGCCCCACGCCCACGTATTATTTGAGCCGGATACCTGAACCGGCGTCCAGTTGCCGTTGGTGGCTTCGAAATCCTCGGTGTACGGGAACGTCGAGATGCCTGCTTCCGGCGTGATGGTCACAGGGGCGAGCGCATTGTTTGTGGAATTCTGATCGCCGGTCATCGTTAGCGAACCGGTAATCGTATACACGCCGAGCGAGCTGAGATTTGCCGTAGAGGTCAGAGTA
>CAYPBB010000058.1:0-23515 GCA_964408855.1 uncultured Ectothiorhodospiraceae bacterium | reverse complement strand
TGGGAAAAGAACCGGGTACGACGTTCGTCACTGCCGGTAACGACGGCGGCTTCTATCTCATCGGGGATATCGTTCCCCGGAATCTGTTCATCGATCAGACAGGAGAACCGATCGTCATCGATCCTGTGATCCGGAAACTGACCGATGACGAGATAGCATCTAACCATAGCATCAAACGCTCCGTCGATGCGCTGAAGGACAAATTTGTTGCTCTCGAATCCGCGAAGGAACAAGCGTTCCCGCCGGGCGAACAGCCGTTTACCAATGTCCTTGCAGTTATCGATGAACTATTGCCGGGCGTCAATCCGGAATTCCGCGAACGGATTCTGTTGGTCGAGCAAATGCAGTGCGAGGGCAGGTACGATCCGGGAAAGGACCTCATCCGTATCGAGCGTGGGCAACCCAAGCGCGTGCTGTTGCACGAATTGGGGCACCGGTTCTTCCTCCGATATGCGCCAAGGGAATTGCACGACGCGGTGATGGCGTCGACATCGCGGATGGACGAAATCATCGGGAAACAGTCGGCGGAGAAGATCAGGAAACTCTACCGGCGCGATCAATGGGGACTGGAACTCGAAGCGGAGATGTTCCGCAACATCGCCGAACGGAAGCTTGGCACACAGGAGCGGGCACGCGCGATTGCATCGAAACTTATGCGGCTTTTTCCCGAACGCTTCCGGCGCTGGGGAACGGAGCGGATTGCGCAGTTTTTATGGAGCGCGCACAGGATGGCGGAAAACCTCCGCGCAAAAATGGGAAACGCGGATGCGGAACTGCGGTCGCAAATCGTTGCGTTCCTGGACGGACGGCGGCACAAGATGCACGACCCATTCTACTCCGGACAGCTCAAGCGGCTCACGCCGAAAGTGAAGGAAGCGCTGGTCGAGTTCGGCAAACAGGCGTTCCGCGAAGGATATACAACCGATATCGATATGCGGAATCTTCTCGTGAAGAATTTCGGCGCGGAAGCGCTTCCGCATGTAAAGGAAATATATAATGCGGTCACCAGTCAACTCGGCGTGGACCCGGTCTATGAACATCATTTCGAAATCCTACCGGAATCGTGGTGGGGCAAAATGCAGCGGCTCTGGCAGGACCGGTTCAACCGCGTGAAATACATCCAGGAAGCGGTGAAGGCGCAGGGAGGAAAGTTCATCGAGCAAATGGATGTCTATACAAAGGAAACGCTGTCGTTTGGAAAAATCGAGAAACGCTTCAAGGATTTCGAGAGGAATTATTTCGAAAAACTATATAAGGAAATATCCAGCGCGGGAAAGAAGGGAATCGACATCCACGATATCACAGATTATCTCTATGCGAAGCATGCACCGAAACGCAACGAAATGATTGCCCGAATCAATCCGGCGTTGCCTGATGGCGGAAGCGGAATCACAAACGGCGAAGCGGCTGCGATCATGAGCGCGTTGAAGGAAGAAGGGAAAATACCCGCGCTTGAAACAATTGGACGCATTGTCTGGGATATCAATAAACTCTCGCGCGAGCTGATGGTCGCGTACGGACTGGAAAACCGGGAGATGATCAACGCCTGGGAAGAAGCATATGGCAGGGAGTACGTACCCTTGCGCGGACGGTGGACGCTGCCGGGGAAGTTCACAACCGACGACGGGAGCTTCCGTCCAGGCAAGGGCTTCGATATCAAGGGACCAGAAAGCAAGGACGCGCTCGGACGCAGAACGAAAGCGGAAAACCTGATCGAGTACTCGGTCGGCGGTTTGTTGCGCACTGTAATCAGGGGCGAGAAGAACAAGGTCTCGAAGGCGTTGTACGACCTGGCATCGATGAATCCCGACAGCGAATTGTGGACGATCGATTCCCCAAAGATGAAGCAGCGCATTAATCCGGACGGCGAAGTGGAAAGCGTGCCGGTGACGCAGAAATGGGACGAGAACGCCATCGGCGTCAAGATTAACGGAGAGGAGCATTTCGTTGTCATCTCCGATGCGGTCATGGCGCGGCAGATGAAGCAGCTCGTCGACGGCAATCCGAAACCGCTGGTGTGGATGCGGAGCATGACGCGCTGGGTGACGCGGATGGCGACCGCGATGAATCCGGAATTCATCCTCACGAACTTCGCGAAGGATTTGCAAACGGCGGTGATCTCGGTCCTGGGACAGGAAGCGAAAGGTGGGAAGATCACCGGCGCGATGCTGAAGAACGTCGCTCCTTCGGTGAAGGGTATCCTCGATTATGAATTCAACAGAAACATAAACAGCCCATGGAAGCAATGGTACAATCGCTATCAGAACGCCGGGGGCAAGGTCGGCTTTTACGAATTGTACGACGTCGAACACCTGCAGAAGAAATTTGGAACGCGTATCGAGCATTTGAATGCGACCGGCGTGAAGCGTATGTATCAGGACGGAATGCGTGCGGCTCTCGACTTCGTCGAGAAAGCGAATGCCGCCGTCGAAAACGCGAGCCGCGTTGCGGTGTTCAAAGCGGTGGTGGAGGCGGGCTACAGCGATCAACGCGCGGCATCGGTCGCGAAGAATCTCACGGTGAACTTCAACCGCAAGGGCGAATACGGCGAATTCATCAACGCGCTGTATGCGTTCGCGAATGCGGGCATTCAGGGCACGACGCTCCTCGCGAACATCGCAACATCGAAGAAAGGGCGCGTCCTTATGACCGGACTGGCGCTATTGGGATTTTTGATCGCCGAAGCGGGCCGGACGGTGGGAGGCGACGACGAGAATGGTGTGCCGTACTACGACAAGGTCCCGAACTGGGAACGCGAATCGAACATCGTATTGATGATCCCCGGATCGAAAGGCGACCGGATCCGCATCCCGCTTCCATATGGATTCAACGTCGCGTTTCTCATGGGCGAGGAAGTTTCCGGTATGATGCATGGACAACCGGCGATTGCTAAGGGAACAGGCGACGACGGCGAAGCGGTGTTTGGACTCAACATCACCGGAGCGATTCCGCGTATGCTCTCCGCAATCATTGGCGCGATGAATCCTCTCGGAAGCGGATCGTTCGTGCAAACGATTTCTCCGACCGGATTCGATCTCGCGTTGCAGATTGCGATGAAAGAGAACTGGGCGGGATCGCGCCTCTATCCCGAACCGAATCCCTACGAACCTGTGAAACCGGCGAGTCAATTGTACTTCAGCACGGTGCGTCCCGAGAGTCGGGAACTCGCGCAACTGCTGAATTCGGTTACTGGCGGCAACGAAGAATTCTCCGGTTGGCTGGACGTCTCTCCTGAGGTGCTCGACAACGCATTCGATTACATCGCGGGAGGATTCGGGCGGTTCGTGATGAATACCGTTACAACGGTAGGGAGCGCAAGGCGCGGAGAGAGTCCTGAGACGCGGTACATCCCGTTTCTGCGCAGGTTCTATGGTATTGCCGATAACGCACGATACTCGAGCGATAAGTATTACCAATACGCACAAACGCTCGACCGGATCATGGAGCGGGACAAGCGCCTGGTTGCGATTCGAGAAAGTGGTACGTCGAGTGATGTAGAAAAGAGGAATGCGGAAAAGGAACTGATCAAGCTCTGGGAACAGGAGTATCCGGAGTATTGGGAAGTAGCAGATCAATTGGAGGAATCGGAAACGATGATCAAGGCGCTGCGCAAGGATCTCAAACGCGCGGAAGCGATGCGGGATACGAAAACCGTGAATGAGATCAATGCGGCAATGGAAACGGAGATGATGCGCATACTCGGATTGTTCAAAGACGCGGAGGAGCGGCGCGGGAAATGAGTCTCCTTCATCCACATCTGGTGCAGGAATACCAGCAGGCGCTCCGTTCCGGCGATCCGCACGATGCACTCGACGTCATGCGGAAGGTGTACCGCGAACTGATGGAACTCGACGAACGAATTGCAAGGATTTCTGCCGGCGAAACGAGAATATATTACGGCGGCGGTGCAAGGTCGTCAGGCGCTACCGGCGGTTCGGCGCAATTATCTGCCCGGCGCGTTGTGATTCCCGTGTCCGCATGGACGGTAGACACAGCGAATCATCCCCGCGCGCCCGAGGATTATTACTCCGCCGATATCCAACACAATCTGAATAACGAACGGGCGAGAGCCGATCACTTCATGACCGGTGGCGGCTTTCTGTGGACGGATATCGCCATGCAACAATGCAGGAATGCGATGACGCTCCGCATCTGGCTGAAGGAACCTCCTCCCGGGGACCTCGATGTACTGATTGTCGCACTCAAATAAGGTTGTCTGATGAAATATTATCTTGTTGCATTATATATCGTTATTCTTCATTGGATAATAATGGACGTATTATACCCGCAGCAAAACCGGCTGACGGTCAATCCTGTGACGGATTCGATCCATACACGGTTTGATTGGAGAACCTACGCGCTCCGGGAACGGTATCCAACGTGCGGTTACCCGCGCGGCGGAAAGATCGCAAATCCGGATTTTCCGAAGTCCATCGAAGGACTACAATTATTACTCCAATCTGACCGTGGCGTGATCGATACCCTCGATGCGAAGAACGACAACAACGGGCGCGTGACCTGGTGGAAGGATCAGAGCGGCAACAACAATCATGCGTACCAGTTCGATCCGGCGCTGAAACCGTTGTTTCCATACTATCATCCAGCGCGTCATAACGGAGTATTTTTCCGGGGCGGGACCTACCTCAACACGTCGCTACCCGTCAAATCCAATACCGTCATCATCGCGATCCGCAACGATAGCGGATCCTTTTTCGGAACGGGTCCGCACCGGTTGCTCCTCAACGGAGGAACGTCCGCTACTCTCAGCCTCACACCTGCCGGGACGCTAGCGTCGTTCGATGGAATTGATCAGTTCTTCGAAAACTATACAATCAATAAAATGTCGACCAATTCATTCGTCTCCGCGCCGGACTCGCATAAAGTGCTGATCGCTAAGGCTGCAACGTGGAGCGGGGAACCGACGCAACTGTGGGGTATCGGAAAACCGGGGGCGGGGTCGAACGGCTGGGACGGGCACATCTTCGAACTGATGATATACAATCGAGTATTGTCGCAATCAGAACTCGATACGCTGTATGGCTATCTCCGCGATAAATACCTTCTCTATCCTACCTGTTATGATACCCTCGGATATAAACCCTCCCAGGACGGAGAATATGCCAGGGACGCGTATTACGAGTTCGAAGTTGTGAGTTCCGTGCCAGATACTGTTTCGTTCTACAAGCAAACAATACTCCCGAAAGGCGGCGGATTTGATACGCTGATTACGAAGGTCCCGGTAGTGAATCTCGCGACCGATACCAAAGCAATCGATGCGCCGCTGACCGCGACAGGGACAAGCGCGCAGGGGACAGCGATGTACTATCTCCATGCCGGCGTGTACGCGTCGTATTTCGAGGAGTATTTCTTTGGGAAGAGCCAGGGGAAAGCGGTGCGCGGTCATACGAAACATACATTGTATATCAAGTATATGCGGAGAAGGTAGCATGCGGCGGTTTGTCGTACTCCTGTTATTGCTTCCCGCGCTCTTGCAGGCGCAGTACCCTCCGTGGAGCTGGTATTCGAGCACGGCGGGAGGTGCATGGAAAAGGTTTGGATCGCTCGCGCAGCATGATGCGCCGTTTTCGTTTTTGCAGCCGCAGGGCGGGTTATACAAGGATTCATTACGCGGATATTGGAATATGAGCGATACGCTCGATCATCACACCGGCGTGTTTCCGCTCAAGATGTTCAACATGGGAAATGTCTTCCCGGATACCGTAGGCGTCATCGGCACTGCCTGCACATTCGATAATCTGAAATCGCAGTACCTGCAGAACGGATCGCCGCAGCTTGGCGTCATGAACGGTTCATTTTCCGTTATGTGGTGGGAGCGAGCGAATGCGCCGTCGGCGAGTCTGGCGAGAGTCGAACTGTCGCGCGGCACAGGACTGAGCGCCAACACCATCGAGTACGCTGCCATATCGCAAAACACCGCGTACAGTGCCCGGTTGTACGACGGAACGACGAGACAGATCAGTTCTTCACCACACACGACTGTTGTATGGCGGCACCACTCCATTGTATTCGACGCAGCAAAGGATACGCTGTACTACTACATGAACGGCGTCGAGAAAGGCAGGACGCAGGTGAACGGCGCCGTTCCCGGCGTAGGACCGTTCACCATTGGGGGCACGGGCGCCGGAACCTACACATGGTCGGGGGCAATCGACGAAGTGTATTTCTGGCGGGGATTGGCGGTGACCGCAGCATTTGTTCTTGCGTACTACAACAGCGGATCTGGGCAGGTATACAATTGGGTAATTCAACAAAAATGAGAAGAGAAAGGATGAAGTACGTAGTTTTTGTATGTATTTATCTCGCGCTGGCCGGTTCGCAGCTCGAAGCGCAGATTTACGTCGACAGTATGAAAACGCTGGTCGATGCCGATATCGCGCTCGGACACGGCGACGTTGTTTCGCGGCAGAATGCCTGCTTCCAGTCGACGGGACATTACGAGTTCGATTTCCGCGAAGAAAAATTCGCGGGAGGGTTGCATCCCTACACACAGGAATTTCATGAGTACCCCGGCGGCTGGATCGGCATTTACCGGTTCACGCTGCGGGACACGACCTGTATTCGCCAGAAATGCTACGCCGGCACGGCGACCTACCGCGACCAGTCCTGGATAGCCGTCGACAGCAGCGCAGCGCCCGCGCTGCCGTTGTTGAAATGAGGCCGCGAATGAAACTCGCTCTTTGTGTGCTGATGCTGGTAACGGCTTCCGGAATCGTGTCTGGACAGGTACAGGGAAGTCAGCTTCGCGATACGAAGTATGTGCTGGTCGTGAGGCAGGGATTTCCACCGAACTATCATTTCACGCTCGATACGCTGAAACTGAAGGATTCGCTTCTCGTCCGGATCGTCTCGGAAATCCTCATGGAGAGTACCGACTCGCTGGTTCTGCTTCTGGTCGACAGCATCAAGGCGGTACGTCTCTCGATCACCGATACGTCCGCTTCTGCATTCTGGCACTGGGACGGCGGCGGAGGAGGGACGCAAACGGCGGGCGAGGTGGAGACGGTATCGACGATGACGTTCGGAGATGGGTATTCCGCACTTCGGAGATCCGATAACAGCGAACCGTCGATCGCCGATAGCTGTACGGTTCTCCTCAGGGCGTATGCAGTCGCGAGGTCGGAATGCGACGATACAACGGCGAGCTACAGGTTGTATGTGACAGTGCGCCGGGTCGGGAATACGATCCAGATCAAAGACACAGCGCTGACCATCATTCACGAGGATAATCCGTTGTGGGATTTCCGGTTTTCACTTACTTCATCCGGTATCCTGCGGGTGCAGGGAAAAGCCGGGATAAACGATACGGTGAAATGGACCGCAACGCTGGAAGTGACGCGCGCCTGCAGGCAGCCGTTCGATACCATCGAACATGTGCTGCCTCCATCCGCTGTACCAGGACTTGCGATGTGGCTCGATCCGGAACGGAAGTCGAATTTTCTCTTCGAGAGTCCGATTCGTCACGGTGGCGACAGCAACTACGTCCGTATTTGGTACGACTCAGGCGATAGCGCGAGGAATGCCGTGCAGGACAGCGCCAAACAGCAATACAAGCGCATTTACGATCCCAGCCGGGAAATGTGGGGACTCGCCGTCAATCCCTACGACGGCAGCGTGGGACGCGATTCCATGTTGATCGGGACGTTCTATATTCACGATTTATTTTTTGTCATTCTGTACGATACCACGTCGGCATCACCCTTTGGCCATGGGACGCAGTATTTATTCTCATGGACTGATGGACCGATACTCCAGAGTCAAACCGCGACGTACTTCACGCCATACGCAGTCATAGCGAGCGGATGGAGGGTGAACGATAGTACGAGTTCGCAGAATTCATCGAGGATCGACGTTCAAAATCCGGTGATCGTCTACATGCAAGGGAAAGGGGCATTTCAGAATTGGACCCTGACTCCGAGAAATTCATTTCGGTTCTGGAAGGGAATGATCTACGAAGTGATCGCTTTCAGCCGGCAGGTGACGAGCTACGAACGCCGGGGAATCTACAACTACCTGAAGCGGAAATATCACCTCTAATGACGACAATTTATCGCTGGAGTTTGCTGGAGTAAATGCTGGAGTAACTTGGGAGAAATGTACCCAAAATCGACGTTGGATGAGGATTTATGCCTAGTTTTGAAAAACAAAAAACCGGCTAAATCAGCCGGTTTTGGGCAATATCGGGGTAGTTCTTCGTGGACGTTGCGGGATTTGAACCTGCGACCTCACGCGTGTGAAGCGTGCGCTCTGGACCAGCTGAGCTAAACGTCCGGCAGTCCCAAATGTAGCAGATTGTCCCCAGATATCCAAACAAACATCTCGTCGCGTCCTCAGCGGGGCGTAAAAAAGCAGCCCCCGGTAACCGGAAGGCTGCCCAATTCGTGGTGTGTGTTTACCGGCTGGTGAGTGTGAAACGCAGACGCACGGAGACTTTCGTGTTCACTGGTACTCCGCGTTGCTTGCCAGGACTGAATTTTGCCTTCAGTACTTCCTGCATCGCAATCTCGTCGCATCCCCCGCCAATACCGCGCATGACTTCGGCTTTCACGACATTCCCGTTTCTGTCGACGTATGCAAGAATCGTGACGGGACCTTCAATGCCGGCGCGAATCGCCAGCTCCGGATATGTCAGACGTTCCTGAATCGAGGCAAGACCGCCGATAATCGCCGGCATCTCTTCGACTGCATCGAAATACTGCGCTTCCTCGTCGACTGCATTGCCATCGTCTTTTTTGACCGGCGGCGCAGTCGGGGGTGCGGCAGGCGCGTTGATGTCCAGTTCCTCTATATCGAAATCTGGAAGCGCATCGGCGTTTGGAGATTCTATGGGGATAGGCGGACGCGGCGGTGGCGGCGGTTTCGATTCCTGCCGCGTGTTCGCCACGTCGTCGATTTTAATAATCTCCTGGCTCGCCTTCATAATCGCTACCTTCTGTTCAAGCGACGGGAAGAACTTGAATGCAGCTATGACGAGGAAGAGCGAAATGAGAAGGGAGAACTCGAAATACCGTCTTGTTTTTCTCTTGACGTCTGCGGATGGCGTTTTCTTGAGCGGCATACCGCCTCCTGATTATTCGGTGATGTTGTTTCTTGTTGAATGCGCGAATCGCGGGATTGTTCCCGGTCTGAAATGCACATCAAACGTGTTGGTTTCAGTATAATGACGAGTCGTTCATTCAAAAAGTTACGGCGTCAGCGGAAAACATTCGATACTTGAACGTCGAGCGGTCACAGAACAGAGATGTACCAGAATACTGGTGATGTACCAGAATACTGGTACACCCTGAGCTATTCTTGAGATTAAACTGTAAAGTATTTGTTGCACTTAGTGTATCTTTTCCCGCGAATGAGGTTGCGGTTTGTCCAATCTTATTCTTAACCTTTGATAGATGAAGGTGTTTCCGGATTATAAGAATTACACTTCGTCAATTATTGATTGAAATTCTCACATCTTCCAGGAGCGCTGCTATCGAGCTTCCACCGGGTGCTAGACCCGTGGCTGGCGGTAACCTGTTACCCTACAATGTATTAACCATGCTGGGAAACGGTAGGTTCTCCTGCATCTGGAACCTCGGTTACTGGCGTGATAATTGCGCTTTAAAGGTATGCGTAGATGTGGATTCACAAACCGGCGAGCAAATGGAAACGATCCAGAACAAAACTCGATATCGGATTCTCAATATTGCGCTGATGTTCGGCGTTATTGCACTTATTGGAATTGCGCATGTATCGAACGCGCAAACCATCCGGACAGCGCGCGCAGGGTATTGGAATGTTGGGAATACCTGGCAGGGCGGCAATGTGCCCGGAGCAGGAGCAGCGGTGCAGATCCGGCATAATGTGACACTGAATAGCAATCAGACATGCGCTTCGCTTTCAATCAACAGCGGCGTGTCGCTTTCGAGCGATAATGTGACGTACTGTACACTTACAGTAAACGGGAATTTTTCGGGTAACGGCGGATTCAACGCCGAAGACCGGATTTCCGTAGTGCTCGGCGCCGGCGGTACAACCCGGACGCTCACGGGTCCGACGTTTTATAACCTCACGATCAATGGCGGATACCAGTTACAGGCAAGCGCAGACATTACCGGTACGCTCACAATTTCCGGCACTGGTTCGCTTACATCAAACGCAACAACATACACCCTCGATTTTCAGCAACCCGGCACTCCGGTTGTTAATAACGGAACGTTGAATCTGACCTGCACCGGGCTGTATAGCTCGACATCCAATCAGGATGTAGCAGGCGGGACCTACGGGTATCTGGAACTGAGCGGATCGGGAAGCTCAAAACAGGCGGTCGATGATATCACTGTTACCAATACCCTCACGATCGATAACGGTGTAACACTTCGCGGCGGAAATAACACTATCAATCTCGGCGGAGCGACTCCTTTCGTTGTGAACGGGACCTTTGCGTACGAAACATCGACGGTCAACTACAATCGGAATGGCAGCCAGACTGTTGCACTTGTCGACTACTACAACCTCGAAACCGGCGGTACCAGCGGAACGAAAACCGCGAACGGACCGCTGACGGTGTATGGCAACGTTCGCATGGCGCGCGAGCTTGCAATGGGTGCTAACACCATCAACATTCAAGGCGATCTCGAATCGCTAGGTACCGGAAATCTCAGCGGCATCGGCAGCACGGTACGGTTTTTCGGAAGCGGTCATTCCGACGTAATTCCGCACAATCTCACAATGCACGACGTTTATAATCTCGAGATAGCAAAGAGTTCAATTTACGATACCGTCTATGTCCACCTTATTTATAATGGCACTTCGCATCTTGCTCTCGGCGTCCACGCCGACGGCGATCTGACGATATCATCGGGAGTATTCGATCTGGGCGAGGTGTACCTGTACATCGTCGGAGGCACGACGATGACCGGAACATTCACGATTTCCGATGGAGCCATATTCAGAACGGCATTTCAGGAGAGCCTGCCGTATTACTCCGGCTGGAACGGCACAACGCCGCGAAATTATGCCAACTATTCGATCGCAAATAATAGTATCTGGGAGCTCTACGGCAATTCCATGGGCATCCGGGGTGTGGGGCATAGTATTCCGAATTATGGAAATCTCTTGCTGCAAGGCGCAGGCAATCACTACCTGATGAGCAACGTCAATATCGCCACCTCCCTTACTCGCACCTCGCCTGCATCGCTGGTTAATGGCGCGTATACGCTGTCGTATTCCAGCGGAGCGACGCTGAAATACGTAGTCTCCGACTCCACCGGCGCCGGATACCGCGTGCCGCAGACGACAACCAGCAATGAATTTCCTTCGTTGAACGGACCGGCAAATCTGTATCTGAATAACATCCAGGGCGTTTCGCTCCATGCCGACCGCAATATCACGGGCAATCTTCAAATGTTCGCCGGAAAATTCTTCCTCGGAAGCAGCACGTTCGTTTTAGGAGCGAGTTCCAATCTCTACGGCGCCGGACCGGGTACATATATCGTAACCGATGGCTATGGAATGCTTGGCAAAGCCAATGTCGGATCCACACCCTTTACATGGCCGATCGGTCCGGATTCTTCGTCGTATAATCCGGCGACGGTGGCGAATAACGGCATTGTCGATACATATGCTGCACGGGTACAGCCGTATCTCTCCATTCAGCCAAACGATACTTCCCGCGTTGTTCACAGACAGTGGACATTCGTTGAGCTTTCCCCCGGCGGAGGAAGCAACAACATCACGCTTCAATGGGATGCAGCGAGCGAAGCATCATTGTTTAGTCATAGCGAGGCAATACTGATGGACCGTTCCTCTTCGGGGTCCTGGGGTAACTACGTCACGGCATCCGTATCCGGATCGGGAACCTATACGGCGTCGGCATCGGGATTTAACGAGCTGTCCGATTTCATGATTACGAACAACTCGTATCTGCCCGTTTGTCTCGTATCGCTATCGGGAGCGTACAGGAACGGCGCGGTTCGGCTGCAATGGGAAACCGCCTCGGAATTGAACAATACCGGTTTCGAAGTGTACCGCCGGAAACCCGGAAGCGAATGGAAACAGATCGGGTTTGTGGAAGGGAACGGGACGACGAACGAACCGGAGACCTATGTCTGGGAAGATAAGCTCGATGGCGAACAGATTCTCTCGAGCGTCTACGAATACAAACTCCGGCAAATCGATCTCGATGGTTCGTCGGATGAAACAGGAGCAATTCAGGTATTCACTGTATCGTCAAGTACCGCGATGGATGCCTATGTCTATCCTTCTCCGTTCAGAGAATCGGCGCAGTTGACATTTTCGCTCGAAAGCGATGCCCGCGTGAGCATACGGCTGTTCGATGCGGCAGGCACGCTCAAGAAAGTTCTCGCCGCGGGCGAAGCTCTGCAGCAAGGTTCGTATAGCCTGCGCATCGATAGAACCGGTCTTCAACCGGGCGCATATTTCTGCGTTATCGATACCGGTTCCGGACAGAAGATCGCGAAATTTACTATTGCCCGTTAATGTAGTGAACTTCCCGTTGTAACCGGACTTGGTTCAAACTAATAAGACCTGAACCACGGACTGTACTCTAACCGGTTATCAATCGCGTCTGCGAAAAAAGGCAGTACAAAATGGATCCTACGAATAGCTGTTACATCATGCGATGCTAAAAGAAAACCCGGCTATGAGCCGGGTTGTCTATGCCTAAAAGGGTAGATCTTCGTCGTGCTCAACCGGCGGTTCCGGCTGGCTGTACGCCGGGTGGCTGTCCGATGAGGAATGCCCGCCCGATCCGCCGCTGCTCTCGCGCGAGTCGAGGAACATGAAATCCTCGACGACGATTTCAGTGATATAATGCCGCTGTCCGTCTTTTTCGTAATTGCGTGTTTGCAATTTACCTTCGATGTACACTTTACTTCCCTTTTTGAGGTACTCGTTCAGAATTTCCGCCGGTTTCCGCCATGCAACGATATTATGCCATTCGGTACGGTCAACCATGTTGCCGTCCTGACCGCGGTACGATTCGTTTGTTGCAATAGAGAAGGTCGTTACCGGCACGCCGGATTGCGTCATACGCATTTCCGGATCTTTTCCCAGATTGCCGATAAGCATCACTTTGTTGAGTCCGTACGCCATACTAGTTCCTGAATTTCGAGTTTATTTTGTAAACGGATTATGCACCACGATAACATTCTGCTCGGTCAAAAGCAAGACGAATGTCTTTGTAAATGCGATATCCTTGAATGCTCCGCTTTTTTCTGCGAAGAGAAATGAGCTTGTCTTCCATTCGGTGAGGAATGTTCCATCCTGCTGAAAGAGATACACGCTGGAAGGGGAGGTTACCGCGATGGTGTTCGCGAATGCGGCGATTCGGGCGGCGCCGTCGAAACGGCGGTTGCCGAAGGCTCGCAGGAAATTTCCGTACTGATCGTACGCGACGACGCGGTTCGATTCCAACACGTACAACACATTCTCTTTTCCGGTACATAGCGCTTTGGGCGACGATAGCCGGCCTTCTCCGGCGTCCGATCTTCCGATGGAAGAACTCACCGCCGCGAAACCTGTTGTGTACGCCACGCGGGAGTTTTCTTCGTCGAGGATATATAGATCGCCGATCGGCGAGACGACGACATCCCTGGGATACCCGAAACCGGATTCGGGACCGGGATTCTCGCGGGTCGAGAAAGCGCCCTGGAAATGAAGATCCTTATCCATCCGAATGATTCGGTGATTGTTATAATCGGCGACGTACACCGAGACTCCAAGCGAGGCATCGAGTCCCATCGGTTCATCGAATTGGCTATTGCCCCAGCCTTTGCCTCCCGCGGATGCCAGAAGCTTTCCCTGCACTGAGTACTTGTACACCATGTTCGTCCCCCGGTCCGATACATAGATATTCTCGAAGCCGTCTACGCTCACGGCGCAGGCGTCGGTAAACGAGCCGAACCGGTATTCTTCCACCATCGGCCGGATATCGGGTTGCTGCGCATACAACGGCGAAGCGAAGCAGATCGCGAAGAGGATGAGCGGCGCGATGACGGGATGCGCGCGAGACATTATTGGGTAACCAGGACAGGAATAACTGCAGATTCGACGATGAGCGGTTCTCCGGTGGAAACCGTGAAAGCGACATGCGAACGAACGGAAGGGTAGCGCTTTACATCGAATGGCTCGAATCCGGCTTTGGATTTAATCAGCAGGTTGAATGACGCGCCGGGAGGAACATCGAGCGATGTGCGCATCTGTCCATCGAGCTCGAAGCTACATTCAAAGCGGCGGAAGGGAATTCGATCGAGAGTGTCGCAAACAGCCCCTGCGACGGCAATGATGGTAATGGGAGTATCTGTATCGTTTGAGATGGCTGCGTTCCACAACGCGTAGCCGCGTTCTTTGGCTCCCGGCATTATATCGACCCACACCCGGGGTTCGGAAAGCGATACCGAAAGATTCGGATACGGATGCGGAATTGTATACACACAGGCGCAAGCGCTCATGAACATGAGCGCCGCGACTGCGATGGAATTATTTCGAACGGCGGACAGGGACCGGACCACTGACAGCCTCCGTGCGGTATCCTTGCGTCTGGAAGAACACTTTGATCATCACTTCTGGATGTTGCACCGGATTGAAGCCGTATAAATCGACCGGAGAAACAACGGGGAATTCCTGCGTTTGTTTCGAGAACAATTGCACTGTGGAGGTTGAGCCATACGATTCCGGAACAATGGGACGGAACCGGACGAGAGCTTCGCCCGTTTTGGCGTCGACGATCGTCGCTTCGCTGAACACGATGTTCATGACGCGTTCGGTACGGTTCGTGATAATTGTCGTGAACTTTGTCGCAGATGTGAAATCGTTGTCTTTCTTTTCGGTTACGTTCACTTCCATCTGGCTGAATCCGACCTGGAGGGCGTCGGTACTGACATCCGGGGAACAGCCGATGATGATTCCCGCGCACACAGTGAGGGTGAGGAGGGTAACGATGTGTTTCTTCATATTCTTGACTCGCTGATGAAACGTAAACATGCCGTCCCGATGGACGCGGCGGTAGTGATTTATCTGGTATGACGAATAATGTACACGAAAAAGGGAAGAAATGAAACGCCGGCGGAAGAGCACCCGCCGGCGCATGAATGTCTAACGGTGCGTCGGGCGCACAGCGGGATTAGTTCAGCTTGAACTTAATCGGGATTGCGACCTTCACGTTTACCGGCTTGCCGCGCTGCATGCCCGGAGTGAACTTATTTTTCATCACTGCGTCGACAGCGGCTTCATCGCACCCGCCGCCGATTCCACGCGCGACTTCGGCTTTCGAGATTCTGCCCGTTTTATCGACGTATGCGATGACAATAACCGTTCCTTCGATACCCGCGCGCTTCGCAAGTTCGGGATACACAACATCCTGCTGAATCGCCGCAAGTCCGCCCACGATTGTCGGAGGATCTTCAACGACCTCGAAGAACACTTCTTCTTCCTCTTCAACGGGCTTTTGAACCTTCGGCGGTTCCGTCGGTCCGGTTTGTTCCTTTGTAATGTCGATTTCGCTCGAAATGTCGATATCTTCAAGAGCCGCATCGCTCGGCGCTTCGATGGGTATCGGCGGGCGCGGCGGCGGCGGCGGACGATTTTCCTGCCGTGTATTCTCTACATCTTCCACCTTCACGACTTCCTGCTCCGCTTTAAGGATGACTTCCTTTTGTTCGAGCGAAGGGAAAAACTTGAAGGCTCCGATTATCAGTAGAAGAGAAATGCAAAGCGATATCTCAAACCAACGTCTGGTTTTGTGTTTGATATCTGCTTTTTCCGTTTTACGAAGTGCCATGATAATGCTCCAAATTTCAGGTATTCAAATATAGCTATAGTTATGGTACTTCTCAAACCGAAAATGAGTTTCATATGCGTTTTTACCGGGTATTGTCATTGTTTGCCTGCTGGTATTTGGTTTTCGAAAGTTTCGGATGTACCTTTGTAGACCTTGCCTGGATGGCGGAATTGGCAGACGCGCTACATTCAGGGTGTAGTGTCCGCAAGGGCGTGCAGGTTCGACTCCTGTTCCAGGCACATCAATGACAGATGCAATCATGGGCGTTTCTCGAAACGCCCTTTTCGTTGTACGACATGGTTCCTACTCTGTTTATCGGTATCGCCGGAGGCAGCGGCTCCGGAAAGACGACGCTGGCGCAAGCGCTTGTAAAGGCTCTTGCGCCGATCGATGCAGGAATTCTACCGCTCGACGCCTATTACAAGGGTCCCGGTTCGGAAATCTCTCCGAATATGTACAACTACGACCACCCGCAGGCGCTCGATTCCGCGTTGTTTCTTTACCATCTCCGGCAATTGAAGCGCGGCGCAGAATGCTGTGTTCCGGTGTATGATTTTTCCAATCACCAGCCGTCGACGGCGAAACGGATACTACGTCCCGCGCCGATTATTATCGCCGAGGGTATCCACGTGCTGAGCATTGAAGAAATCAGGCGGGAGATGGGCGTCACATTCTTCGTAACCCTGACGGAGTCCGAAAGATTGAATAGACGAATTCGTCGGGATGCCGTGGAAAGGAAAAGAACGAAGCAGTCGGTCGTTGCCCAATTCATGCGGGACGTAAAACCCATGCATGATACTATCGTCGAGCCTTCATCGCGGTCCGCCGATACCATCATCGACGGGGCGAATATCGATACGGCAACAGTATCAGGGCTCGTCGAGAGACTCCGCGGACTGACTGGATTCTGACTCTGCGGGTTTTATAGCTCTGATGGTCAGATGCCCCATGTACTTGTTTCCGCCGTTCTTGAAATACGTATCGATCTCGTGCTTGTATTGCTTCACAAGCGATTTGTAGTGTTTCATTCCTTCGAACCGCGAATGCGCGATCGACTTTATTTCCGCGGTGAATTGCGTGTAAAAACGGTCGAGGGCAGACGAATCGTCGCGCGTATCTTCCAGAATCAATCCCGATTCCTCGATAAGTCCCTGCCATTCTATCATCGTCGGGACCTTGTTCTCCCTCGATTCCCATACATTTCTGACATACAACGGAACGGGCGTTTTTTTCCAGTACGAATCCATTATCCCTACGGCGCAGCCCGGTTTTAGTATTTTGCGTATCTCGGACAGCACCTTTTTTCTCGGGTATTGCGAAAAAACATTATCGCTCAACACCATGTCGAATGCGTCCCTCCCGAATGTCATCGCCGACGGCTGCATGAATCGAAAATCGGTCTTCGTTCCGAGTCCGAATTTCTGCGCCATCATTTTTGCGTAAATCACCGCTTCCGCGTTGGCATCGATTGCCGTGACAGTGCAATCGTATTCCCGGACAATCTGCAATGCGAGTTCGCCGAATTGCGCACCGATGAGAAGAACGGATGGCGAGCCGCCTGTTGCCGCGAGCGCTCCGATGAGTCGTTTTGCGGATCTCAATCCACCGGGTGAGTAGGAGTATGGGTAATCGGTGTTCATAGCAGAGTTACTCCGCGGAAAGTGTTTCTTTAAGAAAATGTCCGACTGAAAGAATGCTTCCAAGCAGACCGAGCATTGCGCCCATCCAGACAAGGAAGACGAAGAACCAGGCGTTGAGTTGGATATGAATGAGCAGATCGTCGGAGAGCGGCTGAATGAAGAGAACAAAGGCCGTGAAAATCAATATCGATGCGATGAATCCGCCGAGAATTCCGTGGAACATACCTTCGAAGAGAAACGGCATCCGGATGAACATAGGCGTCGCACCCACCAGCCGCATCGTTCTGATCGTCTCGCGCTTTGCATAAATCGTGAGTTTGATGGTGTTTGCGACGAGAATCATCGCGGAGATTGCGAGAGCGATGCCGATAAACAACGTCGCATATTGAAACGCCCGCGCGCGTTTGTCTATCAGCGTAAGGAACTGCTTCCGGTACACGACCTGATCCACCGTCCAGATAAGCTTGATATGCCGCTCGATTGACGCGATACTGTCGGGAGTTCCATATCCTTCCCTGATTTTCAGACGGTATGAGGCAGGAAGCGGGTTCCCTTCAAGGATATCGGTGAACGATTCCCCAAGTTCCTGCTCGAAAATCCTTGCTGCTTCTTCCTTCGAGATATATGTCGCTTCTTCAATGCCCGGATGCAGCCGGAGCAATTCGCCTGTCCGCCGCGATTGTTCTTCGTTGATGCGTTCCTTCAGGAATACCTCAACATCGACTCGTTTGCGGACGTTTTCTACAAGTTTGGAGAAATTGGCGGTAAGAATGGTGAAGACGCCGAGAAGCAGAAGCGAAATACTCACGGTGAAAATGGTAATAAGCGTGCTGGTTCTGTTCCGCTTAAACCCGAGTAAACTCTCTTTTATGGTGTAGGAAATGCTCATTCAATGCCGTTCGGAACGTGTGAAGATGATGAATCAGCGCAATTCATCATACCATCGAAAATGTGTTCCATCGTGTGCAATACTGCAACAATACGATTTATTCGCCAGATATCCATAAATAGCGGCGTTGCCGCCGAAGATGTTATATTCCATTCCTGATAATACAAACAAACAGAAACCGCAATAATGAACTATACATTCGACGAATTGCTTGCAGTCATGGCGCGCTTGCGGCTCGAGTGCCCCTGGGACAGGGAGCAAACGCACGATTCCATCAAGGGACATACCATCGAAGAAGCCTACGAGGTTGTGGAGGCGATCGATTCGAAGGATTACGATGAATTACGTCAGGAGCTTGGCGATCTGCTGCTTCACGTCGTATTTCATGCCGAAATCTCGAAGGGAGAAGGGCGCTGGGATATCAACGGTGTGCTGCAAGCTATCATCGAGAAGCTTGTCCGTAGGCATCCGCATATATTCGGCGATACGGTCGTCGCGGGCAGCGACGATGTCAAACGAAACTGGGAACAGATTAAGATGGAGGAAGGGCGGGAATCGGTACTCGAAGGCGTCCCGGCAAACCTGCCCGCGCTCTTGAAAGCCTACCGTTTGCAGGATAAGGCTTCCAAGGTTGGATTCGATTGGGAACACGCATCGGACGTGTGGGCGAAGGTGAAGGAAGAGATACTCGAACTCGAGGAAGCCGTGGCGCATACCGACCGAGATAAAACGGAAGAGGAGTTCGGCGATCTGCTGTTCAGCCTTGTGAACTATGCGCGTTTTCTCAACATCAATGCCGAAGACGCGCTGCGCAGGACAATCGCCAAATTTATCAAGCGGTTTACGTATATCGAATCGGAAATGAGGAAAGAGGGAAAGGATATCGCCGATTCCACTCTCGATGAAATGGATACCTACTGGGAAGCTGCGAAGCGGCTTTAACGCCGCTCAAAAAAGGGAAGAAGATACTCCAGGATCCGTGCGGTGGCTCCGCCTCGTTCGCGGACAAATGAACCGGCAATCTGACCGGTGCGGTTTCGATATTCCGTTAGATTGATGAGACGAAGTATAGCGCGGAAAAAATCCCGCTTGTTCGATACAATGACGCCTCCTCCCGCATCTGCGAGTTCGCGCGCTTCCTGGCTGTTGAAAATCTTCGGACCGTAGATGACGGGAATACCATACGCCGCGGGTTCGAGCGTATTATGCACGTTCGACTTAAAGCCCCCGCCGACGAATGCAATATCGGCCGAAGCGTAGAGCGACAGCAGGATGCCGATCGAGTCCACGAAAATGACCTCCTCGCCGTTGTACGCAGTGATCGCTGAAAACCGGATATGCCTGATTCCGTTCCGGAACCGGTATTCCAGTTGTTCGAGATGCTCTACCGTGGGCTCGTGCGGTACGACGATTGCTAGAATATCCTTCCGCTGTGCGAGAATCCGCATCAGCGGCGGGAGAAAGACGTCCTCGTCTTCCTGCCAGCTGCTTCCGAACACGACGACAAGCTTATTCTCGACTACCGACTGCGGAAGAAGCTTCTTCTCGCGGGCGGTGGCCGCCTTGAACAGCACTCGGTCGTACCGTGTATCGCCGATCGGGAGAATTCGCGATGCATCCAATCCGAATCGGAGGAACTGGCCGGTATCGTTTTGCGAGACAGTGAGAATATGTTTCAGGGGCGAAAATACCATCTGATGGAAACGTCGCAGACCGGGGAGGAGCCGCTTCGTATTCTTCCGCATGGTTGCATTGGTGAGCAGTACGGGAATACCTCGCGCTTCGCATTGCCAGATGTACTGAGGCCAAACGTCGTAGCGGATAAACGCCGCTACTGCGGGCTTCAGCGCATCGAGAAATGAGGTTGCGTTTTTCTTTGTATCGAGCGGGAGGTACGTAACCATATCCGCATGGATATACCGCCTGTTGTTCTCAAGTCCGGAGGGAGAAAAGAACGAAGCAACCACCTTGATGTGCGGCATGCGGGCTTTGAGCGCTTCGATGATCGGCTTTGCCTGCTCGAATTCACCCATGCTCGATGCATGTACCCATAAAACCTGCGCTTCCGGATTCCTGCGTCTGAATTCGCGCAGGTCCGAGAGTACGGTTTTTCGCCCGCGAAGTCCCCGGCGTACTTTGCTATCGACGAGGGCGAGGACGTGGAACACCGCCCAAAGGACTGGAAGTACGATAAAAGAATAAAAGAAGCGCCAGATCACGATGTCGTTCTTGATACGATCTTCAAGGATAGAGCAAAATGAAAATGGCAGAATACTCTGCCATTACACAATGTACGATGAACGGAGGGAATTAAAAAGTGAACACGCCTTCCTTCATGATCTGTTCGTTTTCGATCCAGATATTGAAGTCCCGCCCCACGACATCGATGTGGGTTGTCGACGTCCACGGAGCGCCTGTATGTTCGGAGTAAGGATGTCCGAAGGCGATATGGACGCCGGGATATTTCTCGTCCTGAAGGATATGCCCGATAAGCTTTGTCAATGCGATATTTGTTCCGATTGCGAACTCTCCGACGCGGTTAGAGTTCTCATCGGTCATGCAGTACTTCACGAAATCGTTGAGGAGCTGCCGGTTCTCCGAGTCGCAATGCACGATCCGGCTGTTTTCGATATGGATGAACAGCGGCGCATCCTGCAGGTCGCCGTATTTTTCGCACAGATAGTCTCCGACCACGCCATCCACGACAAACAGCCCGTCGACGCGTTCCGGAGAGGTAAAAATTTCACCGCCGGGTAGATTGCCCCATTTCTCTCGCGTGATGAATCCGCTAGTTTTCAGCCATTTCAACTCGGGACTGAACCGGACGGTAATATCGGTGCCGCGCGGCGTTGTGGCATGAAGCGTATGCGCCTTGCGGGCTTTTTCTATCAACCTCGAACTGATTTCGTCGACCTCGTGAAAATCGGCGCGCATTCCTTCAAGCATGATCTGGTGATTGATGTTCACCATGTGACCGTGCCGGATATGCCGCCTGTTGATGACGCTCATCATTTCGATACGGTGATGAAGTTCGCCGGTCTGAGTTTTACACGCGTAGACGCTGACATCCGCAGCTTCGAGCGCTTGCAATACAGTCTCCGGCATAGTCAACATCGGGCGTAAGCCGAAATCCTCGAGAACGAAGACGTCGAATGGATTGCCGCGTTCCTTGACGGCTTCGGTTAAACTTGCCGCAATCGGCAATGTCGCTTCATCGGTGATCAGGACGAAACGTTCGCCGTGCTGCAGGCGAAGGCATACGTTGATTGCGTTATCGGCGCCGTGCCTGTATTCGGCGGGAAACGCTGTCTGCAGAATGCTGGTGATAGTACGTTGAATCATTCGTTGCTTTCGTATTTCGTGTTATGCCGCTTCCGGAAGGGCGATATTCAGTCCTTCGTGCGTCTCCTGAATGATATAGTCCACGACGCGTTTGAAATCGTTGGTTTGGTCGTACACGGCGAGTTGCCGGTCTGCGCCGGTACCGGAGTCGAGGAATGTGCGGATACGAGCGACTTCCTCGCGGCTGCCAAGTTCATCGACAACGTCATCGGTGAAGTCGAGCAATTCTTCGATAATCTGCGTGAAATCGATCTCCATCGCCTGTCCGAAATCGATGAGCTTTCCTTCGATACCATAGCGCGCGGCGCGCCACTTGTTTTCCATGATCAGGTCGCGGCGGTACAATCTGAAGCCGAGGTTTTGCCTCCGTAGTTTGAAGAGCTTGGCGACGATTGCCTGAATAAGTGCGGCGATCGTGATTGTTTCATCTGCTCGCAGCGGGATATCGCAGATACGGAATTCCAGTGTGCTAAAATGCGGGTGCGGGCGGATATCCCACCAAATTTTCTTTCCCGAATCGATGCAGTTTGTCTGAACCAACAATTCGACAAAGCGTTCGAATTCGCCGTAGCTCGCGAAGTAATCCGGGATATTCGTTCTCGGAAACTTGTCGAACACCTTGGTGCGGTACGATTTCAGCCCGGTTTTCCTGCCCTGCCAGAACGGCGAATTCGCCGAAAGCGCGAGGAGATGGGGCAGGAAATACCGCGCTTCGTTCATGATGTCTATCGCCGTGACTTTATTTTCGATCCCGACATGCACATGCAATCCGAAAATGAGATTTGCGCGCGCCACCATCTGCATGCCTTCGATTATGTTTTTATAGTGCAGATTGGGCGTTATCAACTGGTCTTTCCAGTGCGAGAACGGATGCGTACTCGAGGCGCCGATGCGCATTCCCTTGGCGATTGCCAGTTCGGCGATTTCGCGGCGCATATTCAGCACGTCCTGCCGCGCTTCCTGAATGTTTTTGCATACGCCCGTCCCAACCTCGACGACGGATTGATGAAGCTCCGGTTTAACGAATTCCTTATGCTGGGTTTTGCTCTCTTCGATGATCGCCTGGATATGAGATTTCAGTTCTCTCGAATTCGGGTCGATTATCATGAATTCTTCCTCGATTCCGAGGGAGAACGAAGGTTTTTCGAGTCCGCTCATACGTGTCCGCCTGAGATAATGTGGTTAACCGGCTTTAGTAGATAAATCAATTGACCCATGGACAGAGTTCCCGTCCAGCAGGGTGCGGCCTTCGAGCGCGCAATCGATGGCAAATTGCGCCATATGGGCTACCACCCACTCGAAATTCACCGGTTGGACCGAGTTGTAGTCGCAGTCGGGCGCAGGATTCATGAAATCGATGGCATAGGGTACATCGTCGCGGACTGCGAATTCCACGGTATTCAGATCGTACCCCAACGCGCGGTTCAGCGCAAGCACACCGCTGCGGATGCGTTCGATAAGTTCGGGAGGGTCGTCGTATTCGGCGACATACCGGCTTTCCTGAGGGTGGTGCGGAGCATAGGGCATGATATGCACATCCCTTCTTCCCACTCCATAGCAACGGTAGTAGGACGTGTATTCGATTGATTCCTGAAGAATCATGCAAAGATGCCCGGTTTCATTGTAGGCGTTGAAGAAATCATCGGGGGAATACAGTTTGTACACGTTTTTCCAACCGCCGCCATCGAACGGTTTCATGAACGCCGGAAAACCGATGTATTCGAATAACTCGTCCCAGTTCAGCGGGTAGTCGAGGTTTCTCATCGATCGGCTGGTGGTATTGGGCGGATGTTCTTTCGACGGTAGAATCACTGTCCGGGGCACTGCAACGCCGGCGCCCGCTGCGAT
>CAYPBB010000057.1:0-25671 GCA_964408855.1 uncultured Ectothiorhodospiraceae bacterium | reverse complement strand
GGCCACCCCGGTGACAGGCCACCCCGGTGACAGGCCACCCCGGTGACAGGCCACCACGGGAAGCACTCTCTTCCCCCAGCGCGCGGCTGATACGCCGATGTTCCGAGCACCTCCGTCTTCAGCACCTCCCTTATAACTACAGAATTCGATACACTCAATCGTGGCTCGTCATGAGAATGCCTTTTATATACATATCTGCCCTCGTTTTGCTGGCTCTGACTACCGCTTCTCCGGTCCGGGCGCTCGAAACGCCCGCGCTTGTGCTGCCTGCGAACGGCGTCACCGCGCAGTTCACCTCGGTGTATTTTGTCTGGTACGAGGTACCGGATTGGTACGAAACATACGGTCAGCCGGGACAGTTCTCGCTCTATGTCAACTACCGTCTCCAGGTCGCGACCGATTCCGCATTCGTCAATACGGTGCTTCAGGTGGATAACCTTTCGGATACGTCGTACTACGCGTTCTCCGGATTTGCGCCGTACACGACGTACTATTGGCGGGTGAAGGCGTTCAGTTACTACGACTCCAGCGCATGGTCGCTGACCTGGCGGTTCAGGACGCTGCTTGACGCGCCGCAATTGATCCAGCCTGTCGACGACGCAATCGGCGTGCCGGTCACCGAAACATTCCGGTGGACTTCCGTTCCCGGCGCAACCGCGTACCGGCTCTCGGTTTACGGCGAACCCGAAGTGGACACATTCTCCTATACGGTAGACGGCATTCTCGACACATCGTATACGATGCCGGCGGGAATTCTCTCGAACTCGTACTATTATTTCTGGGATGTCGTTGCGTACGAAAGCGGCGGAGACGGTCTGTATCCGTATTCCAATTCGTTCACGACCATCGCGCCTCCCCCTGTACTTATTTCGCCGACGGACGGCAGCACCGCGGTCCCGCCCGGCGTGTCGCTCCTCTGGCATGCCGCCTCAGCCGCGATTCAATATCAGGTCCAGATCGACGACGATGCCGGTTTCGGTTCGCCCGCGGCACAGTCCTCTCAGACCGACACAGCGTTCGCTGTTCCGGCTGGTGCGCTCTCGCCGTTCACCACCTATCATTGGCGCGTCCGGTATCAGGAACCGGGGGGGTGGACCGAGTGGTCGGATGTCTGGTCGTTCAGGACGATCGTCCAGCCTCCGTCGTTGATATCCCCCGCCGACAGCGCGACGGGAGTTCCCGTGCAGCCGTTGTTCGAATGGACCGTATCGCCGTCCGCGACATCGTACCGAATCCAGATCGCGGATTCGCCCGTATTCCAAACGCCGTTTGCGGATGTTACCGGCTTGACTGCGGCGCAGTACCAGTTGAACGCTTCCCTGAACGAGTACAGCGAATATTACTGGCGGGTCGCCGCGATGGATCCCGGCGGTACCACATCGTGGTCGCAGACCGGCCGGTTCCGCACCATTGTGCCCCCTCCCGCGCTGCTTTCGCCGCCCGACGGGAGTACGGGGCAATCCATACCTCTGCTCCTGAGTTGGAACGCGCTTCCCGATGCGGATGCGTACCGCGTCCAGCTCTCGATCGTTCCCGATTTTTCGACGCTGTTCGCCGATGTACAGCAGACGGACTCTTCGTTGCTCATCGATGGAATTCCACCGTACACGGTGATGTACTGGCGCGTTGCCGCCGTCGAGCACGGCACGCAGAGCCGGTGGTCGGCGGCATGGAGATTCCGCACGCTGCCCGGAGCGCCGACGCTTCTTTCTCCGATGACCGACGAGCACGCCGTGCCGTCGAATACGCCGCTTGTGTGGCGTCGGTTGAACGGAACGGTGCAATACCAAGTACAGGTTGCGCTCGCGAATTCCTTCTCGCCGTTGTTCGCGGAGTGTAATGATGTTGCAGACACCACAGTTTCTCCGGCTGGATTCGTTACTGGTACGACGTACTTTTGGCGCGTCCGCGCAAAGGACGGCGCGGTATTCGGACCGTGGTCGCAGATCAGGCCGTTTACCACCAAGTACCGCGGACCGAGGCTTGCTTCGCCTGCCGATAGTTCCGCCAATCTCTCGACAGCGCTGGAACTGCACTGGCGGTTTGTCCAGGGGGCGTTGGGGTACAGGTTGCAGGTCGCCCAGGATTCATTGTTTTCGGATGTCCATCACGAAAAAATCGAGTATAGCGATACATCGGCGACGGTGAGTCCGCTGGACTACGAGTCGAATTATCACTGGCGTGCGCTTTCGTTCGATCAGGACGGAGAGAGCGAATGGTCCGATGCGTGGACGTTTACCACGAAAAAGGCGCCGCCCGAAACGCCCATTCTGATATCGCCGAAGAACAACGCCGTCGGGCTTCCGCTTTATCCGGTGCTCGAATGGTCGTCGCAGACGCAACAGGTAAAATTCCGGTTACAGGTGTCCACCGATCCTTCCTTTACATCGCTTGTGGTTGACGATACCGGATTGACCGCGACGACGATGACGACCGGACCGCTCAGCCATGCAGTGAAATATTACTGGCGGGTTTCCGCGAAAGATGTGCAGGGCGTCGAAGTATGGTCCAGTCCCTGGGCATTCACCGTCATCGTCGGAACGCCGTCGTTGCTGTCGCCTGAAAACCGCGCGCTGGTCGCAACCGCTCCGCAGACGATGCGCTGGGCCGCCGCCGCCGGCGCGGATTATTACCAGATCGACATCGGCGAAGATTCTGCGTTTGTCAATCCCGTCGTGAGCCAGAGCGGCATCTCGCTGACCGAATACACGTTCACCGGAGCGCTTCCGTACCGCGATTATTTCTGGCGCGTGTCGGCGTCGGGCGGCGGTTCGAGAAGTCCATGGACCGAGGTATGGAAGTTTACCACCACGCTCGCGGGTCCCACGCTCGTCGCGCCCACGAACGGAGCAAAGAATGCCGGTCTCTATCCCGTGCTCGAATGGAACAGCGTGACGTCGGCGGAAGGGTACTCCATCCAGATCGCGCTCGACGATGCGTTTATCCAATTGGTCTTTTCTGCCGATACGGTTTCATTGACAAGCATGATGACGCCGCAGCTGCTGCACGGAACGAAATACTACTGGCGCGTCCGGGCGCAGGTGGGTCCCGGTTGGTCGATGTGGTCGGATGCGTGGGAATTCACGACCATCGAAGAACCGGTCGGTAAACCCGCGCTCGTCAGTCCGCTCAATAATGCGCCGGGGCAGTCCGTTCCCGTAACGCTCCGGTGGGGACGGGCATTCAACGCCCTTTCCTACCGCGTCCAGGTGGCATCCGACAGTCAGTTCCTGAATCCCGTTTTCGAGCGGCAGGGGCTTACCGACACGACGATCGGCGCCGGCGGTCTTGCCGCAGGTACTTTATTTTATTGGCGCGCGGGCGCGGTGGGCGCCACGGGTACAACCACATGGTCCGATGCCTGGCGTTTTACCACGGGAGGTCTGGCCCCGCAATTGAAGTCGCCCGCGAACGGAGCGGCGTTCGTGTCCCCTCCGGTAACGCTTGAATGGTTTTCCATGACGGGCGCTGTTGCGTACCGCGTCCAGGTCTCGGATAACGCAGGATTTTCTCCGGTTGTTTACGATACGAAGACCGCGAACACGACGGTCTCGCCTGCCGGGCTGGCGAAAGGCGCGCAATACTTCTGGCGCGTGAATGCCGACGACGCGGGTGGAACGACCGGATGGTCGGAAACATGGACATTCTTTACCTCGCCCGCGGGACCCACGCTCGCCGCTCCCGACAGCGGGGCGCAACAGGTGGCGTTGCCCGCGACGTTGCGGTGGCTGCCGGTTCCATCGGCGCTTTCGTACCGGATCCAGGTTGCCGCCGATCCGGGGTTTGCCGTCCCCATTGTCGATGAAAGCAATGTGACGACGGCATCGTATCAGCCGTCAGGACTGGCGTTGAACGCTTCGTACTACTGGCGCGTCAATGCGTCATACGCGGGCGGCGCCGGCGAATGGTCGGCGGTCTGGCTGTTCAGCACCGGAATGCCCGCGCCGCAGCTCTCGTCGCCGCCGGACAACGCCGCAGGTCTGGAGCCTGTCGTGCGTCTCGTCTGGCAGTCGTATCCCGGTGCATTGAGCTACCGCGCGCAGGTCGCAACCGACAACGGATTTTCGAATCCCGTGTACGATCAGAGCGGATTGACTGGAACCTCGGTCGACATCTCTCCTCTTGCCGGGAATACCGTTCATTACTGGCGCATCCGGGCAGAGACCGCAACCGGTCCGACGCCGTGGTCGTCCGTCTGGAAATTCGAGACCGGCCCCGATGTCCCGGCGCTCCTTCTGCCTATGGCAGGAGCGGCGGGATTGACGCCGCCGGTTTCTCTGGTCTGGTCGCGGGTGCCCGGCGCTTCGGCGTATGACATGCAAGTCGCGCACGATGCGGCATTCAGCTCAATCGTCGCTCAAAGCGTCGGTCAGACCGATACGACGGCATCGACGGCTGCGCTCGATCCGTCGACGGCGTATTATTGGCGGGTGCGGGCGAGGTTTGGTCTCTATGCCGCACCCTGGTCCGCAGCGTACACATTCAGCACCGAAGGAGGCGTTCCCGTGCTGATCGAACCCGCGGACAACGCTTCCGGCGTCGCGCTTTCGCCGGTGTTCAGATGGAACGCCGCTTCGGGAGCGGCGGAATACGACTTGCAGGCAGCGCTCGATCCGTCGTTCGCATCCATCGTCGTGGACGAAACGGGCATTTCGAAGACGAGTTATTCCGGCGCTACGCTGGCGCCGCTGACCCAGCATTACTGGCGCGTTCGCGGGAAGGGCATTTCCGGACCGGGCGCATGGTCGGCGGCATGGACGTTTACGACGCTTCCGCCCCTTCCGGGCGCTCCGCTTCTCACCGCGCCTGCCGACGGAGCTGCGGATGTGCCTGCGGCTGCCGTGCTGGAATGGGGCGCCGTGCAATATACCGAAGAGTACAGGATACAGGTTTCGAGAGAAGCGGGGATGTTTCCTCCCGATATCGACGAGACGGTTGCCGGAACGAGTTTCCAGCCTTCGCCGCTGGAACCGGGCGTTACGTACTACTGGCGCGTGGCCGCATCGAACGCGGCAGGCATGGGCGCCTACTCCGCCGTGTGGCGGTTCACTGTCGCCGCAGACGGAACGCTGACCGCATCGTACGGCGAAGGCATTGCCGGATCGCCGCTCGAAGTCTCCGTTCAGATTCCGTCTGGATTCGTTCCCTCCGGGGTCGTGCTGTTCCACAAGCCTACCGGCAGGGCGGAATATGATTCCATTCCCATGACCGGCTCGGGCGGTCTCTTTTCGGCTTTTATTCCGGGGAGCAGCGTCGGAATACGGGGAGTCTCTGCGTGGATCCGCGCCCGGTCGTCGTCTGGACAGAGCGAGATCACCGATCCGCCTGCGGATCCGGAATCGCAGCCGCGCTATATCGATGTCCGCTTCGTATCCGCCGCCGGTCCCGTGCCGTTCGAAAGCCGCCGCTTTGCCATGGCGAGCATTCCCGCGGCGCTGGACGATGACGGAATCGCGGCGCAGTTCTTCGACGACTATGGAGAATACGATCCGCTCGCATGGCGGACGCACCGGTGGAACGGCAACGGCTACGACGAATTTCCGGTCTTTGCGTCGGTCCGCCGCGCCCAGGGATTCTGGCTCATCACGCGGACGGGCGCAGGGTTTGACGCCGGAGCGGGCAGGTCGGTCAATCCACCCGAAGAAGGATTCATCGAAATCGATACCGGATGGACGCAGATCGGCAGTCCGTACGCTTTCGATGTCGCATGGGATTCGATCCCCGGCTCCTCGGCGCTTTCCCGTCCGTTCGGTTTCGACGGACAGGAATACGTGCCCAACCGCCGGATTCTCGAAGCCTGGAAAGGCTATTTCGTACTGAACGAAACCGGGTTGCCGGTCCTCCTTGCCGTGCCGCCCGTGGAAACGCTCGAATCTCCGTCGAAAGAAGCCTCGCCTTCCGGGGAGGCAGACTACAGTCTGCGAATAGCCGCATCGGACGCGGGCGGTTCCTGGCGCGATTCGCATAATTTCGCCGGGATCGCCGCGGCTGGATGGACCGTCCCCGAGCCGCCGCCGGTTCAGGCCGGACCGTCGGTTTCCATCCTCCACGAGGGTGCTCCGTGCATGGAAGTCGTCTCCGCCAAAGGTGAAGACGGGAACCAGTGGAGAATCAGAATATCGCACCCGGGGAACGCTCCGGTGAAGTTGTCGCTGAGCGAGCGGGGCAGCCTGCCCGATGGATGGACGGTGTGCATCGTCGATCCGGAGCGGGGCATCCGGCTTCCGGACTACCGGGAGATCGACGTCCAGGCGCCGGCCGCAGGGCGGGAGTTGATCGTTCTCGCAGGAACGGAAGCGTACATTGCGAAACACACAGCCGGAATTCCTTCGGGACCTGCGGCGTTCGCGCTCATGCCGAATTATCCGAATCCGTTCAACCCATCGACGATCGTTCCGTATTCGCTTGCCGAACGTACGAACGTCGAACTTACCGTATTCGATATCCACGGACGGCTGGTGAAACGTCTCGCCGCCGGACTACGGAATGCCGGCGCTCATACGGCGGTGTGGGACGGAATGGACGACCGGGGCATGTCTGTTCCCGCCGGCTTGTATTACGCGCGTTTGACCGCGGACGGAATCATCTTCACACAACCGATGGTGCTGACGAAATGAACACGTTGATCCGTTTTTTTATTGCCCCGGCCATCGCCGCGGCATGCATGGTCCCGGCTTCTTTCGCTCAACAGGACGCAGTGGTGGGCCGCTCCGGAACCGTAAGTATCGAGCCGCTGTATCAGCGCTGGAATGTGCGCGACAGCCTGACGGTATCGCAGGGCAGCGCCGCCGTCGAGATGGTGTTTCCCGCGGGACGCAATCTGCAGCTCACATTCCGGAGCGCGCCGTATTCGTCCGACGGAGGCGGCGGAGCGCTGAGCGGACTGAGCGACGCGCAACTCGGGGCGGCGTATTCGCTCGAAGCCGCGAGACTCGCGTTTTCGCTGGGAGTGAGTTTGCCGACGGGCAGGCAGGAACTCACGCTCGACGAATTCCGGACCAGTCTCGATGTCAGCAACCGGCTGTTCCGGTTCAGGAGTCCCCAGTCGGGACAGGGCGTGAAGATACAACCCGCCGTGCTGTGGGCGGCGCCCATCTCCCGCGACGCCGTCGCCGGTCTCGGCGCAGCCTATCAATACCGCGCGCCTTACAGTCCCATCAAGGGACTCGGCGAATACGATCCCGGCGACGAGATCATCCTGACCGCGGGGGTGGATTACAGTACGGGCGAAGCGTCGTCGATCGGCCTGGATGCGGTGTATTCGCATTACGGCAACGACAAGTTCGGAGGGATGGAGTTGTTCCGGTACGGCGACCGCCTTACGTTGAACGGGCAATACCGGACCGCGTTCGGGAAGAACACCTTCCGCGTGTCGCTTCAGTACAGGGTGAAGGCGGATAGCGATTTATGGCCGACGTTCGACGAGTACAGCGCTGCCGCGCCGCCGCCCGGAAGTCCCTATGCCGGTTATGTGATTTCCGTCCAGGAAGTGCAGGAACCGGACAACATGGAACTCGCCGCGTATTATGGATGGACCATCACAAAACAAACCCTGCTCGGATTCGAGCTGCATGCATTGTATTTCGATGAAACGGACGACCCGCTGTCGGGCGTCACGCTGGCGGGAGCCGCATTGGCTCCCGAATTCCGCATCGGACGCCTGACAGTCCCGGTTCGGATCGGTTTCTCCGCCGGAACCTTTTCCCGCGGCGGATCCCTGACCGGTTTCGAAGCGGGCGCGGGAATACGATATGTGATGTATTGACTTGAAAGCCCGGCGAAAAAACGGTATGTTGCAGCATAGACAACCGGCTGTATAACCGAATGACGCAAACAACCCCCGGCGGGAGAACCGGGCGCGGCGTGGGCGAACCCCTTCCCGCAGTGCCCGAGCGCAACGTCGCGCACGCATGGATGCGCGCGGCGAAACCAGGCGCCCGTTTCCGTACGATGGGCGGCGAACGCGTCATGGTGTGCCGGCAGGGAACGAAAAACATCCACGACGGCCCCGATTTTCTCGACGCGGTCGTTCTCATCGACGGCGAGGCCCGCCGCGGCGCGGTAGAGATCCACAAGCGCGTCGAGGACTGGTTCCTTCACGGGCATCACAACGATCCGGCCTACCGCGATGTGGTGCTGCATGTCGTGCTTCATCCGCCCGATTCGCCCGTCTTTCTTCTTCCTCCGACCGTCGTTCTCTCGTCGCATCTTTCGGCTGCGGAACGCCGCCGATCCACGCTCGCCACGTTTCACGAACAAGACGCCGAGTTCAGGGCGACCGCTTCCGGTCCCACCTTCGCCGACGACGATGTGCGCATTCTCCTCGCCGCATCGCGGCGGTTCGCGCGAAAGACGGGACGGATGGCCGTCAGGTTCTCGGAGCTCGCCGCCGGTCTACCGGACGAAGAAGCCGAGCGGCAGTTGGTCTATGAATGCTTTGCCCGCGCCCTGGGATACGGCGGGAACGAACTGCCGTTTCAGCGGCTTGCGGAGAAGTGTCCGCTCGCAGAGTTGCAGGCGGCGGGCGCATCGATCCCCGGTCATACGCTGAAATACATTGCCGAGCGCGCCGCAGACGTCTGCGGCTGGCGGAGTGCGGGTGTTCGTCCATCCAACCGCGCCCCGGCCCGTCTCGCCGCTTTGGCGGGCATGGCGTCGTTTCTCCTGTCGCGCGGGTGGTATGAAGTGTTGCGCGCCTGGATCGTCCGGTTCCCCGCCGCAGCCGGGGCGGCCCGGAATCTCCCCGCGGAGATGGCCTGCAGAAATGCTTCCGCCGGTGAAGGGCGGATGTTCGAAGCGTGCGTGAACGTATTTGCGCCCTGGGCGTCGTTTCATGCAGCGCGGTATGGCGACGCGGCGCTCGGACGAGCCGCGCATTCCATGTACTTCCGTTCTCCCGGCGCGCCGTCCAACCGGCATGTCCGCGCGTGGTATCTCCGGCGGGACGCGCCCGATCCTCTTCTTTCAGGCGTCCAGCAAGGAATCATCGAACTGATGATTATCCCCCGCTGATTATCGCGCATTTTTTTTCGCGTTCTGTTTCAATCATCCCATTTCATTGCATTCCGCCGAAGGGAGCTTGCGTTAGTCCTTCAAGTGCGCTATATTTCGTGAAATACTTCTCGTATTGAACGACCGCGCGTTTCCGACGTTCATTGCGCGAATGTGGAGTCATCCGATCAACGCAAATTGATAAGGACCGTAAGATGGAAACAAACGTACCTGCAGAACGCAAGGACAGCCCAGAGCCAGCCCGTACGATTTCCAAGGCGTCGTTCAGACGGTTGCCGAGGTATCATCAGATTATGCGCGCCTTCGAGGATTTAGGCAGGAAGTACATTTCCAGCAAGGAGTTGTCGGAAATACTCGAAATCAATGAAACGCTGGTGCGGAAGGACATGGCGGACCTTTCGATCCGCGGAAAACCGAATCAGGGATATTCCATCGAAAACCTCCGCCAGACTATCGAGCATTTTCTCGGATTGAAGGAGCCGACCGAAGCTTTTGTCGTCGGCGCGGGGCATCTCGGTCAAGCCCTGGCGATGTATCCCGGTTTCGATCTTTATGGGCTGCGCATCTCGGGCCTCTTCGACAACGATCCGCAGAAAGTCGGTTCCATTGCAGGGACGTTCGAGATCATGTCCGTGTTCCGGCTCGCAAGCATGATCGAGAAGCACAAGGTGAAGCTGGTGATTCTGTGCGTTCCCAAGGAAGCGGCGCAGGAAGTGTGCGATATCGCGGTGAAATCCGGCGTCAAGGCGGTCTGGAATTTCACGCCGCAGGAGCTGCAGGTGCCGAAGGAAATCCGCGTCCGCAACGAACAGATCATTGCCGGTTTCATGGCGCTTTCGTATTATTTGAAATCGATTCCGGAAATTCCCGTGATATAATGACCCGATGCAGTGTTTCGAACGCGACGTGGAACCATATCGTCCCTGACTGAGCGATCCCGGACGGCCGCCGCCGCCGCGATACTACTGATGTCGATGCACTGCGTTTTCCCGGGAATTTCTCCCTCCCTCCCGGCGCAATCGCTGCCGCGCCGCGAATCCGTCGCCGATTCCACCGCATTCCGCGCGCTTCTCCGGCTCGAAGACTATCTCGAACGACGCTCCCGGGGCATGCGTCCGGGATGGATTTTCGGTCCGAATTTCGACGATTGCTATTTCTACCGAATTCGCTTGAAGGATATCTCCGAGGAACTTCCCGGCGACGGCGTCACTCCGCAAATGATGTTCGCGCTGGCGAACGGCGTACCGGCGCTGGAAACGATTCCGGAAGGGGAGCGGTTGGCGATGTTTCTTGCCGGTTATTCGGGACGCCGGAAAGGAGCCGTCGACGCGCGCCATATTCTCTGCGTCAAACACTTCCCGGGCGGGACGCGCTGGCTCGAAAACACCGAACTGGTTTCCACAACCGTCGCATTTCCGGGCGGTATCGGCGACTGGTGCCGCAGTCTGGAACCGTTCGAGGCGGCCATCGGCATCGCACCGTTTTTACCGGCCGTGATGACTTCCCATGCATGCTATCCCGGTCTGGAAAAGGACCTTCGCGAACTGTATCCGGAAATCGAGACATGGATGCAGCCGGATGTCCTCCGTCCGGCGACGTTTTCGCCCCATATTCTTCAGGGATTGCTCCGCCGGATGATGGGTTTCGACGGGCCGGTCGTCACGGACTGGGTAGACATGGGCGCCGCATTCAGATTCCTTCTCGATTACAGGAAGCGGATGCCGGCAACGCTTCGTGAACTTTCGGACAACGCATTGCTTTTCGTTCTCTCCGTGGATGCGGGGTGTAATTTTGTGACGGGACTGAAAACACGGCAGTACCGGATGCACAGGACGCGGGACCTCGGTCCGTGTATTCGCGAGCTGGAGGCATACTACCGGGGCGACAGCGCCCGGATGCGCCGTCTCGATGCGCGCATCGCCGAGACGGCGGCATGGTTCGGGAAGACCGGTCTTTTGGGATTGTCCCAGACGGCGGGCCGCCTGACGGAGCTTCCGCCTGCTTCGAAAATCCGTCTCATCCTCGGCGAGCCGGTTCCCGGAGAGGTCGGCGCCGGCCTCAAGCGCCTTTCGCTGGATTCGTTTCACGATCTCTGGAACAGGCAGGCACTGCTGCATCTGCAATTGCGTGCGTATTATCTTGAGGAGCGGTTCGGCGTGAAAATCCCCGAACTGACATACATCGTCGACGACGAGCGCGTGGTGTTGAAAGATACAAATCTCGAATGGCTGAGGCGCCTGATTGCGGAGACGGAGTACGGCCGGTATTCGGAACGGATCGACTGGCAGTCGCCGGAATCGTCGGCGCAGTGGCGCAGGGCGCTGGAACGGTTTCTCGAACAACGGTCGCGCTGAAGACGGAGTTCAATCCGTACGGCAACGAGAATCATGTACAGCAACGCCCCGCCGGAAGACGGGGCGTTGTTCTGTTCGATGCGCCCGTGAGCGCCGCGAACGCGGGATTATCTGGCGAGAATCATCTGTTTTGTTGCCGTCATCGTCGGTGTTGAAAGTTTGTAGAAATACGCGCCCGGCGGGACAGCCGCGCCGTTCGTACCGGTTCCGTTCCAGGTGAGATTCAATCTTCCCGGTCCGTACGTACCGTTGGAAAGGTTTTTTACGAGGCGGCCCATTGCATCGTACACTTCGACCGTCACGGGTTCTTCATTCGCCAGCGATACGCCGATTTCAGTCGAACCGTTGAACGGATTCGGGAAGTTCTGATGCAATTCCGTTGCGACCGGCAGGCCATCGTTTGCGACGAGGATAGACGGCGAATAATCCGTCGTACCGTCGTAATCGATCTGTTTCAAACGGTAGGCATAGATATCGCCCTCCCTGACGGTTCTGTCGGTGTACGAGTAATAGTTATCCTCGCCGCTGGTGCCTCTTCCCTCCACGAAGGCAATCGATGCCCAGTCGCTCGATTCCGTTTTCCGTTCGATATACCATCCTTTGTTGTTGCTTTCGGAACCGGTGGTCCAAGAGAGGAACACACCGTCAGGCTCCGTTTGCGCGTAGAACGATGTCAGCGATACCGGCAGCACGATCAATGCCTGAAGAAGCTTCTTCTGGAAGCTCTGTTGGATATCGAGATAACTGGTACCGGTCATGCGGGCAATGAACACCGTGAGGTCGAGCCGCGATTTAATCCAACCGGCGGGAATGGTATAGGTCACCGAATCCTTGACAACCTGACCGCTCGTGAAGCCCGTTGTCGTGAGGGATTTGCCGTCGCTTCCCGTCACCATTTTCTGCACAGCATGCATATGATAATAGGGATCAAGAATGACGGTGCCGGTCGGGGAATAAAACACCTGGGGAGCGTAGAGGCTATCCGCCGAGACAATGACGTTAAGGTTGTATTCGCCCGGCATATCGACGAGGATGTTGCCTTCGACATACACGGTCATCTTGCGCGACACCGGATCGTATTTGCCGTAGACGTTGAGGGAGAGCGGCGAGAGAGTCGCCGACCGTTGAACCGATGCGGCTCTCCAGATCGACCGGCTGATGCAGCGCTCGAGGGTGCCGCCGATATTCCATATCACGCGGTCGATTGCGGCGGTAGGATATCCGCCGAGGCCGATCTTGTTGAGGAGCGCGTTGCCTTCGGTTGTCTGGAACGGTTCGGTGGCGGAGCCGCCGTGATATGCAAGCGCCCTGACGTTGGGCATACTACCGAGAATGGCATGAATCGTATCGGCGCCCTTCGGGCAGTGACCGCACCAGTCGCCGGTAAATTCCTCGATGAGTACGGTGCGCGCAGTTTGAGCGAAGCCGGCTATGGGGAGTGCAGCCAGGCTGAGTAGAATGAATGTCCGGAGCAAATGCTTCATGGAGACTCCTTCGTGAAAATGTGTGGCAGAGGAATGCGAATTATCTAACGGAATATCTGTATCTGCAGAAATATCCGATTGTAATGGGGAGATGCCATTGAATTTTTCAATCGTCAGAAATTACGCGATTCCTGAATCACTTTCAAGATGCAGGAGTTGAATAGACATTAATCCGACGATTGCAGCGGAATATCGAGCGTAATTACCGTGCCCCTGCCGGGCGTCGAGTCGATTGCCATCGATCCGGACATCACGCTCAGCCGGGTCTGGACGTTTGCCAACCCCATTCCGTGCGCCGGCATATGCACCGGCGACGATTTGATTCCGACGCCGTCGTCTTCGACCATCACGATCAGAGCGTTGTCGTGTTCGATACACTGTACCGTCACCTCGGACGCCCTGGAATGCTTGATAACATTGTTCAATAGCTCCTGAATGATGCGGAACAGGTTCTGTTCGATATGTTTCGGGAGCGAACGCGACAATCCGAACACCTGGAAACTCGCCTTCATCATTCCGCTGCCGTTGATGCGTTCAATCATTTCCTGGATGGTCGGGATCAGTCCGTGTTCCATGAGCATTTCGGACGACAGATTTCTCGAAATCTGCCTCGACTCCGCAATCGCGCCGTCGAGCAGATTGATGGCGCGGTTGAGCGAGCCGGCGGCGCTTCCGGGCAGCGGGGGCGTCGTCTCTTCCTGAATGGAACAGAGGAGCAGCTTGGTGATGGAAAGCGCGTTTCCGAGGCTGTCGTGCAATTCGCGCGCAATGCGCCCGCGTTCGAATTCCTGCGTTTCAACGATCGCCTCCGTGACCTTGCGGTTGTGTTCTTCAAGTTCGTGCTGGAATCCGATCTTTTCCGACCGTTCCTTGTTCAGCATGTCCTTGCAGTGGTGATGGAGGTCGATTTCGTCGTTCAGCAGCAGCGTCAGTTTTGCGATGACGTCGTGCTGGATGATCCATTCAAGATGAATACGCATCAGCGGGACGACGATATCGAGCACCAGTTCGCTTTCGTGCTCCCAGCCGCCCGAATAGCCGACAACGAGGTAGATGTTTTGAAGAAGAGGGTAGGATTTATTGGCGTCCAGTACCGGCGTAATACCGGACGGTTCGGTTTCTTCGAGGAAATGATCGCCCGGATACACCTTGATCCACGGTTTGACGCCCGATTCCGTTTCTTCCATGACCGCGAGCCAGTCGCATTCGATCTGGCGGCAGAGCAATTGAAGCAGCGGTTTGATCATCATGATGTTCCGCCGGTCGTTTTTCAATCCCGTATCCACCGATTCGAGAAAGGCGTCGAATATTCCCCGGTACAATTCCTGTTGTTTTTCTATATGCAGCGCCGGCATGTCGGCTCCGGTAGTGTGGCACAATCTCTGCGCTATCCGCGTCAGCGCCGGATTCCGCATCCCTGCGCTGCGGTATCCGGGGACCGGGTTGGGCGAATTTGCGCATTTTCGACGGATCGGGCAGTACTGCGCTTCGTTATGAGGCGTCTTCCTGGCGAACCAGCCGGCGCTTCGGGAATTCCCGGATTTCACGATGATAACGTGCCCGCAAATTCGAGAATCCGGTTTCTGATAGCAAGCCCGATTTCAAGGGCTTCTATAAAACTTGCATTCCGGTTTTTTTAGGGAAAGAGAGGCCTTCATCGTGCTGGATTTCTACGATTCACATATCCCAAGCTCTATAATAAGATGAATTTGCAGAGTGTTTTATATTTTGTTTTGTTATCCCCGCATCAATCGTTACTTTTGTCACAATTATAGACGTCCTCGGATAGGATGTATCCGGGACTGCACATGAATATCATGTTCAACCCCATATTCAACACACCCTCAGGTTAAAAACAATGGCTATTGAAGACAAAATCAAGGAACTCCTGCAAAAGAGGGCGGAAGCCCGGCAGGGCGGCGGCGAAGCGCGCATCGAATCGCAGCACGCAAAAGGAAAGCTGACCGCCCGCGAGCGGCTGGCATTGTTGCTTGATGAAGGAAGCTTTGAAGAATTTGACATGTTCGTCAGCCACCGGTGCATCGATTTCGGCCTGGAATCCGAAGCCTATCTCTCCGACGGCGTCGTTACCGGATACGGCACGATCGACGGACGTCTGGTTTACGTGTTTTCACAGGATTTCACTGTGTTCGGCGGATCGCTTTCCGAAATGTACGCGAAGAAAATCTGCAAGATCATGGACGCCGCGATGAAGGCAGGCGCTCCGGTGATCGGGTTGAACGACTCGGGCGGTGCGCGTATTCAGGAAGGCGTCAAGAGTTTGGGCGGCTATGCCGACATTTTCGAACGCAACATTCTGTCTTCAGGCGTGATTCCGCAGATTTCCGGCGTGTTCGGTCCCTGCGCCGGCGGCGCCGTGTATTCGCCCGCCATTACCGATTTCATCTTGATGACCAAAGGCACAAGCTACATGTTCGTTACCGGGCCGAAGGTGGTTAAATCCGTTACTAATGAAGATGTTACAACGGAAGATCTCGGCGGCGCATCGGTGCATACGGCAAAATCCGGCGTCGCCCATTTTGCCTGCGAAGACGATCAGGAACAGATCATGCTGATCCGCAAACTGATCAGTTATCTTCCACAAAACAACATGGAAGACCCTCCCCGGTTTGAATGCAGCGATCCCATCGACCGGCTCGAAGATGTGTTGAACGAGATCATTCCCGAAAACCCGAATAAACCGTATGACGTCAAGGAAGTGATTCATGCCATTGTGGATCACCATGAGTTTCTTGAGGTGCAACGCCATTACGCTCCAAACATGATCGTCGGGTTCGCGCGGTTCAACGGACAGTCGGTCGGTATCGTCGCCAACCAGCCGTCGTATCTCGCCGGTGTGCTCGATATCAATTCTTCGAGAAAAGCGGCGCGTTTCGTTCGATTCTGCGATGCGTTCAACATCCCGATTGTCACGCTTGTCGATGTACCCGGATTTCTTCCCGGCACGGCGCAGGAATACGGCGGCATAATCACGCACGGCGCGAAATTGCTGTTCGCCTACGGCGAAGCGACGGTCCCGAAAATCACCGTCATTCTCCGCAAAGCATACGGCGGCGCCTACGACGTCATGGGTTCGAAACACCTGCGCGGCGATATCAACTATGCATGGCCGACCGCCGAAATCGCCGTCATGGGTCCCCGGGGCGCAATCGAAGTGCTCTACGGACGCGAGCTTTCGAAGAAAGACGCCGAATCGCGCGCACAATTCATCGCGATGATGGAAGACGAATACCGGCAGAAATTCGCGACGCCGTATGTTGCCGCGAAATACGGCTACATCGACGACGTCATCGAACCGCGGAACACCCGCTTCAGAATCATCCGCGCGTTGCAGAGCCTTGCAACGAAACGCGACACTATGCCGATGAAGAAACACGGCAACATCCCGCTGTAAAGGAGATGCAGATGCAAACACAGCTCATTTCCGCAGCGAAGGATTCCGCGAAAACCGCAGCGGATTCGGTACAGTGGACATTGAACGGGATCGATGCGATAATCACCGGCAACGGCATCATGATATCCATCGTCGGGATGGTGGTCGTTTTTCTATCCCTGCTGATACTGGTGTATCTGATCAAGGCGGTGACGCGCTCGGTGCTGTATTCCGAGCGGAAGGCGGAGAAATCCGAAGCCCGCGTTCAGGTTGAAGCGCCGCAGGCGCACGCCAAAAAGGCGCAGATATCCGGCGAAACCATCGCAGCCATTGCATTGGCGATGAACGAAATTCTCTACGAGATACACGACGAAGAGAAAACCGTCATCACGATTCAACGGATTTCCCGTCCATACTCTCCCTGGAGCTCGAAGCTTCATTCAATGACCCGTCCCCCCTACTATACATCGAAACGAGGATAACAAGGATACCGTCCCATGAATTCGTCAAGACAATTCAACATCAAGATAAACGGCACCGAATATACCGTCGATATACTCAAGGCTGAAGACGGGGCTGCTTCCGTTGAGGTAAACGGCACCAAATACGACGTGCAATACGAGCAGAAGAAAGCGGTGTCCAAAACGCCGACGCTTGTCCGCACGCCTGCGTATACGTCGGCGGAAGAACGGACGAAGAGTTTCGCCAAACCAGATGAAGTAAAGACCAAGGGGATCAAGTCGCCACTTCCGGGCGTCATCCTCGAGGTGAAAGTCAACACCGGCGACGCCGTCAAAGCCGGGCAGGTACTGATGGTAATGGAAGCGATGAAAATGGAAAATAATATTGTTGCGCCGTCCGACGGCATCGTGAAGGCGTTAAAGGTCGGAAAGGGCGATAACGTTCTCGAAGGCGATTTACTTGTCGAAATCGGAGCCTAAGCCATGGAAGGGATTTTTCATTTTCTTCACTACTCAGGCTTCTCCAATATCACCGTCGGGCATGCCATCATGCTCGTGGTGGGTCTGATATTCATCTACATCGCAATCGTCAAGGATTACGAACCATTGCTGCTCGTGCCGATCGGATTCGGAATTCTCGTCGGCAACATTCCGTTTCTGGAAAATGCCGGGTTGCAGCTCGGAATCTACGAAAACGGTAGCGTTCTCAATTATCTGTATTACGGCGTCGTGAAAGGTATTTATCCGCCGTTGATCTTTCTCGGTATCGGCGCAATGACCGATTTTTCGGCGATGCTCTCGAATCCAAAACTGATTCTCCTCGGCGCAGCCGCCCAGGTCGGTATCTTCATGACGCTCATCGGCGCGCTCGCGCTCGGATTTTCTCCGCAGGAAGCCGGCGCCATCGGCATCATCGGCGGCGCCGACGGTCCGACGGCGATCTTCATCGCCGCGCGGCTGGCGCCGCATCTTATCGGCGCAATCGCGATCGCCGCATACAGCTACATGGGGCTTGTTCCCATCATCCAACCGCCGATCATGAAATTGCTGACATCGAAGAAAGAACGGCTTATAAGGATGAAACCGCCGCGCGTTGTTTCGAAACGCGAGAAAATCATCTTTCCTATCATCGGTTTTATCGCAACGGCCTTCATTTCTCCCGGCGCATTGCCGTTGCTCGGATTTCTGTTCTTCGGAAACGTCCTGAAAGAGTCCGGCGTCACCAAACGCCTTATGGAAACGGCGCGCAATCCGCTTATCGATATCGTCACCATTCTCCTTGGATTGACCGTCGGAGCAAGCACGCAGGCGACAACCTTCCTCACGCCTCAATCGATTCTTGTGTTCGTACTTGGCGCTCTTTCGTTTTGCGTGGCAACGGCAGGCGGCGTGTTGTTCGCCAAATTCATGAATCTCTTCCTTTCCGAGGAGAACAAAATCAATCCGCTCATCGGTGCGGCGGGCGTTTCGGCGGTGCCCGATTCCGCGCGCGTTGCGCATATGGTCGGACAAACGGAAGATGGCAGCAACTATCTGCTGATGCATGCAATGGGACCGAATGTCGCAGGTGTTATCGGCAGCGCCATCGCCGCCGGTATGCTGATTTCATTCCTCATGTAATCCATATTCACCGGAATACAACAACGCCGGCATCGTTAGATGCCGGCGTTGTGCGTTTCGGGCTGAATATGTTATTTCTTTTTCGGAGCGGTCGATAATCCAAGTATGATACCGAGCGCTAGCCCCCAGACTGCCGCGAGACCGATTTGAAACGGCGCCGGGAGAACGAACGTGACGGTGTGCGCAGGAATCCAGAACCAGAGAAGCGTCTTCCAGGCCTTTTCTATGCCCGTGAAATCCCACCGGCGCGCGATAAGATTGTCTTCGACGCGGTGAAACGCCATCATCTGCGGACCGAAAAACACGTTGGTCGTCACCGATACGGCGAACGCATATCCCAGCCCGTCCTTGAAGACAGCCGGGAACAACCCATGCTCGAGCAGATTGTTGACGAAGCCCTTCATTCCGGTAAATCCGTACTTGATGACGATGCCGAGTACCGCCCACGCAAGAATTTTTCCGAGGACTTCCATCGCCGAAGCAAAGCCCGCCGGGGATTTTGTTTTCATGATGTGGGAAATGAATTCGCCGAGCGTTCCAAGAATGGCGAATTGAATTGCTGCGGATGAAAGCGGATTGGCCTGCACCCAGGAAATGTACCAGTCCAATGATTACTCCTTCATGAATGTGCGCGTTAGCCGAATGCGGAAGGCATTCGTTATTCTGTTGTTCGTTGAATGTATTCGAGAAAATGCGGAATGCTCGGTATCGCCCTGATATCGTAGCTTCCCGCTGCGTCCTTCACGTTTACCGCGACGCCGCTTTGGTACAATGCATCCATAAACGTAAGGGGATTCAGAGCGCGGTTGACCGATTTACCCAATACAAAGACTGCCGCGAAATATGGTACGAGGTAATTCCGGGGCGGGTACCGGCGGAACACGTACTGGTCGTGTCCGGCGGCAGACGCAAGAAACCTCGACTCGAGCGGAACGAACCACTTCCTCGATGAATCGCTCAGAACCTCGCGGTATCGCTGATACCAATATGCCGCGGGACGAAAAAATTCATAATCCTCAGGATTTCGCAACGGATCTCTTCCAAGTCCGTAGATATTCTCCGGACCTCCCAGCAACATCAGTCCCGCATCGACGGGGAGGATTCCCTGACGCGCGAGTTCCGCGTATTGTTCGAAGATCCGGGCATATTCCTTCGATGTTGTGTCGTACGAACAGGGCAGGGCGACGGCGAGGATTTTCTCGGCAGCCGGAAGCGCGGCATTGATCTCGACGATTCGTTTCAATGCCGAGACGGCATCGGAAGTCGAATACATCATATTGCCGTTCTTATCCGTACAAGGAACGGCGAAATAGTACAGCCACGATTCGAAGGCGATACCCGTCGTCTTGCCGGCAATCATCCCCGCCCAGGCGGTGCCGTCGTCGCTTGCGGTGTCGGAGACCGCGCCGATTTCCTCGTACCTGCGCAGGCGGTGCTTGAATTCTTCGTGCTGCACCAGCGGAGGCGGACCGACAACGGCGATTCCTGCGTTTTTCGCAGTAAAGCCCTTCATCGCCGCGGCTCGGATTCCCGTTCCCGGATCGCCGCCGAACACCTGAATGAATGCGGGCTTGAAATGCTGCGGCAGATCCTTCTCCGGCCAGATTGTTTTACTGTCGAAATCGCAGCGCAGCAGGTGGGTGAAATGCACCTGTAATGGGCAGACGCGGAGATCGGCGTGCCGCAGATCGGTTGCGTATACCGTATCGCCGCCGCTGATTGTATACGGGAGCGCCGTGAGGGTGATGGAAGGAATGTGCCTCGGAGTTTTTCGTCCCGGTTGAAGTTGCGGTTGCTGGGCAAACGAACCGAACGCCGATGCAAGCATCAGCAACAGCGTAAAGGCCGACCTGAGATATTTCATTGTGCTACCGGTCCGTTGAATGAAAATCCGGAAAACAGGGACGAATGTCCCGTATTTCAATGATACGAATTCCTGAGCCGACTTCGAAGCGTTTGCCTTCCGTGACAGAACGATGAGCGATCCTCAATCCGAGTATCCGGGGAGACGCAGACCGGGACACGGCATTCCAGCGCATGATTGGAACGGTAGTGCCTGCGGCTGACAACGTTTCATTGTCCCGCACCGGACCGCCGGTGGAACGCGCGTTTTCTTTTGGTTCGTCCGATGGGGAATGGTATTTTTCCTGAATCATCCGGTACAGTATGTCGGTTATTAATCACGTGAATGTTCCCACTCTTGAAGTCCGCGGCGTTGCGAAATCCTTTCTGATCAGATCTGGATGGTTCACCCGCGCAAAACGCCATGTTCATGCGGTGAACGGCGTTTCCTTCGCCATTAGCGAAGGCGAGACGCTCGGGCTGGTAGGGGAATCGGGGTGCGGGAAAAGCACTCTCGCAAAGATCATCCTGCAACTGACACGGCAGACGGCCGGCAAGGTGTTTTTCCAGGGGTCCGATTTGTCGGAGGTTCCGCAACCGAAAATGAAGGCAATCCGCAAGGAACTGCAGATCATCTTTCAGGATCCATACTCCTCGCTCAATCCGCGTATGACGGTCGGCGAAATGCTCTCCGAAGCGATGCAGGTACACCAGATCGCTCCGAAGAAGGACATAGAATCGAAAATCGAGGAACTGCTGCTTACCGTCGGTTTGAACGCCTTCCATTCGAAACGCTATCCGCATGAATTCAGCAGCGGACAGAGACAGCGAATCGGTATTGCCCGCGCGCTTTCCGTCGATCCCTCGTGCATCGTCTGCGACGAACCCGTATCTGCGCTCGATGTTTCCATCCAGGCGCAGATTCTGAATCTGCTGATGGATCTCAAGGATAAATACCGGCTGACGTATCTGTTCATTTCTCACGATCTGAGCATCGTCAGGCATATTTCCGACCGCATCGCGGTGATGTATCTCGGAAAAATCGTGGAACTCGGCGCAGCTGGCGTCGTCGGGAGAAACTCTCTCCATCCCTACACGACGGCGTTGATGGATACCGCCCCCGTCCCCGACCCGGAGGCGCTTCGGACTCGAACGCCGCTACGAGGCGACGTGCCCAACCCCGCCTCCATCCCGCCCGGATGTTCATTTCATACGCGCTGCCCGCATGTGTTCGAAGCGTGCCGGACCGTAGAACCCCGCCTGGGCGAATACACTTCCGGACATTTCGTCCGCTGTCTGCTCCACCAATGCTCCTGGCCCGACGAACGGACGATGCACCTGTATCAACGGCAACATCTGGCAACTGAAACGTTTAACCCTGGAACCAATGGCGTTTAATTCTGTCACCGAACCAATTCCGCCGCTGCGCAGCGACCTGGAACTGATGCCCTACGAAGAAAACGGCGAACAGCTTCTTATACTTCGCGATCCTTCCGGATACGGATCGGAGATGATCGTGTTCAAGCCGGAAGCCTGGGCGTTGTTCTCCCTGTTCAATGGAACGCAAACCATCAGCGAGCTGCAGCGCGAAATATTCCGTTCGACCGAAGTGCATGTCGATGCCGCGCAGATTCTCGATATCGTCCGCATGCTCGACGAGTATTGCTTTCTGGACAGTCCGCACTTCCGCCGGACAAAACAGGAGCACGACGAGCAGTTCACAACCGCGGAGGTTCGTCCGTACGTCCATGCTGGCTATTCATATCCGGAAGACCCAGGCGAACTGACCGCGTTCCTCGACGATTTGTTTTCGAGCGACGACCAGCCGTTACCCGACGATCCGCCGGTGGGAATCATCGCGCCTCATATCGATCTGCGCATCGGCCCGGACGTGTACGTGACGCCGTTCCGCCATCTCGCCTCCCGCGGGGATATCGATACGGTTGTCGTGTTGGGCACAAGCCATTATTCGTCCGAGGATCTGGTGATCGCATCGCGCAAGCATATCCAGACCCCGCTGGGCGTTATTCCGGCGGATGTGGAGTTCATCGATACATTCCACGAACAAACCGGGCACTCGTTCACGAAGAACGACATCGCACACCGGCAGGAACATTCCATCGAATTTCCCGCCGTCTTTCTCCGGTATCTCTTCGGCGAATCCGTCCGTATCGCGCCCCTGCTGGTCTCGTCGCTGGAAGAGTGCATTCTTCAGGGGAAACCGCCGGCGGAACATGAGAAGTTCAACACGTTCGTCGACGGGATCAGGAATACCATCGAATCGCTGAACAGGAAGACGGCGTTCGTGCTCAGCGTGGACTGGTCGCATGTCGGGCGCAAGTTCGGCGACGAAAAACCCGCATCGGAGCTGCTTCAGGCGACGGAAAAAAGCGACAAGCTTCAGCTCGAGGCGCTCGAACGCGGCGACTACGAGCGCTTCCGCGCCTTATTGACCGCCACCCGGAACGAGACAAAAATCGACGGCTTCAGTTGCATTTCCGCGTTTTTCGGTATCGCTCAGCCTACCGCGGGAAAGTTGCACAAATACCGCCAATGGCACGAAGAAGAGCGCGAATCGGGCGTGACCTTCGCGGGCATGAGCTTTTTCAAATCGCCGAAACAAGTTGTAGATTAGACCGAAGGCGCGCCGGCCGCCGCCGATCGCCGCCGCCGACGATCGCCGCCGCCGACGATGTTCCGAAATTGAGACGTTATTCGAGTGCAGTTGATAGATACACATTGTCATTTATTCTGGAATCAGTTTGAGCACGACCTCCCCGCCGTACTCGCCGACGCGCGCACAGCGGGAGTAGACGCGTTCATCATACCCGCGACAAGTATCGACACCTTCCGCCAGTCGCTCGAACTCTACAAGCGCTATCCCGGCCTGCATCTCGCCGCCGGCATCCATCCACACGATACCGCGGAAACCGGCCCGGACGATTTCGCGGAGCTTGCGGAATGCGCCCGGATGGAAGGCGTCTGCGCCATAGGGGAAATCGGTCTCGATTATTATTACGACTACAGCCCGAAGGAACGCCAGCAGGCGGCGCTGCACGCGCAACTCGAACTGGCGCTGGAGCTTCAGCTTCCCGTCATCATCCATAACAGGGAATCGGATGAAGACGTCCTGGCCATCTGCCTCGAGCATCAGGACGGATCGCTGAATGGACAGTTCCATTGCTTTTCCTCGTCGCCGGAATACGCCGAACGCGTCCTCGATGCAGGGTTTCATATCTCGTTCACAGGGAATGTGACGTTCAGGAAAACGAATCTGGACGATGTACTCAAGGTTGTCCCCGATTCGCGGTTACTGATCGAGACCGACGCTCCGTTCATGACCCCGGTTCCGCACCGCGGGAAACGGAACGAACCCAAATACCTGCCGCTGATTGCCGAGCACTTTGCTGCGGTGCGCGGCACGACGGCGGAGCGCATCGCGGAAATCACCACCGCCAACGCAATCGAATTATTCAATCTCCCACGTTCAACCTGCGCCCATGATTGACGCGATACAAGGAAACAGAACCCTCCGCTCGGTGGAACTGAAACGAAGGTACGGAAAACGGTTCGTGGTCAAAGGCGCGAGCGTTTCCGTCCGGCAGGGCGAAATCGTCGGATTGCTCGGACCGAACGGCGCCGGCAAAACGACGACCTTCTATATGATTACGGGGCTCATCCGGCCGACCGGCGGACAGGTGTTTATCGATCAGACGGAAATCACACGGCTGCCGATGTACAAACGCGCGCGGCTCGGCGTCGGCTATCTGCCCCAGGAAGCGTCGGTCTTCCGGCAAATGACGGTGGAACAGAATCTGCTCGCCATCCTCGAAGTCATGGGATACAACAGGAAGGAACGAAAGCAGCGCGCCGAGGAACTGATGGAAGATTTCAACATCACACATATCCGGGGCAGCAAAGGATTCATGCTGAGCGGGGGCGAACGCCGCCGCACCGAAATTGCGCGCGCGTTGACGACCAATCCGAGCTTCATACTCCTCGACGAGCCGTTCGCCGGAGTCGATCCCATCGCGGTGGAAGACATCATGAAGATCGTCGTTCAGCTTAAACAGCGGAATATCGGCGTTCTCATTACCGACCATAACGTCCACGAAACATTGTCGATTGTGGACAGGGCATATCTGCTCTTTTCAGGTTCCATCCTCATGGAAGGCGATTCGGAAAAACTCGCCAACGACGAGGAAGCGCGGCGCATCTATCTCGGCGAATCGTTCAAACTGGACCGGTACGCGTGAACCAATCCATCCGTTGCGGATGTTATTGATGCAGGAATGAACTTGTGAAAAGCAGAGATACCATGATTACATATATCGAAACGACTCAGGATATCACGGTCTCCGTCCAGCCTCTCTTTATCGAGGAGCGGTCGGATATCATGAAGCGGGAATTTGTTTTCGCCTACTTCATCACCATCGCCAACAATAGTCCGGAACGGGTTCAGCTTCTGCGCAGGCATTGGTATATTGCCGATTCGAACGGAGAAGTACAGGAGGTTGAAGGCGAAGGCGTTGTGGGGCGGCAGCCGTTTATCGATCCGGGCGCGGATCATTCATACAACTCGTTTTGCGTGCTGAAAAGCTTCGAAGGCTATATGGAAGGCGCGTACATGATGCTCCGCGAGGACGGATCGCAATTCGAAATCGCCATCCCGAAATTCTATCTGAAAGCCCACGCCAACTGACGCGTCCCAGGAATGCAAAAAACGGCAGGCCGATGAGCCTGCCGTTTTTCTTTCTACCATCGAAAGAGTGGAACGGCCGTCGTATGCACAGGAACAATGCGCCGCCGGCTGTTCCCAAAAAAAATCCCCTGGCTTACCCACATCATAAGTCAGGGGCGGCATGAAAGCATTAGCGGTGTTTGACTACGGTAGGAGTCTGCTTTCATACCGTGAACTGAAGCCCGGTGAAGAGTCCCGGGCTTCAGATTCAGGAGAGATCATTATTTCGACAGGATCATTGTCATCGATTTATCGAACACAACGCCTGTTTCCTTGCCCGTCATGCGGACGATTGCGATGTACTTGCCCGACGAGAGGGAACCGCCGTCGAACTGTACCGAATGGATGCCGGCGTCGATATTGCCTTCGACGAGCGTCGCGATTTCCTTGCCGCTCACGTCGACGACGATGAGGCGCACGTACGACGGTTCGGGGCAGCTATACTGAATTTGCGTCGAGGGATTGAACGGATTCGGGAAGTTCTGGCGCAAATCGAAAACCGAAGCGGTCTGAGCGGCGTCCGATTTCGGAGTGCCCGTTCCGTGGGTCTTCATCCAGTTCACCTTCATCACGATGAAATCGAAGTTGTTTACCATGCCGTTGCCGTCCGCGTCCATGTAGCAGCCTTCGGGCGTCGCCCAGGGCACTGCCGCCTGCGCTTCCCATGTGTAGTACGTCAACGGATTCTGCGCGGCGTCGGCGCGGTAACGCGTCGGTCCGCTCAACCACACCGGACTCATGTTCGCATCGTGGATGTAGCTGT
>CAYPBB010000056.1:0-27081 GCA_964408855.1 uncultured Ectothiorhodospiraceae bacterium | reverse complement strand
ATTTCTGCCCAGAGCGTACCAATGAACAACGCCAGACTGCCGATGAAGACGAGAAGGATTGGGAATATGAGCAGCGAGAATACCTCAGCCGCATCGGGAGCGAATTCTTCCCAAGTCATGATTGAATCGGAAACGGCGGCGATACCGAGGTACAGACCCAGAATGATAAGAACCAGCGGTGGCAGGGTCAGCAGCGACGAAATGATCAGATTCCGCCCGTAGGTTTTTTGGATCATCTTGAAGGTGCGATCGAAGATATCGCCCACTGTCATAACGGAGATATACTGGGACATGGAAGGCTCGCGTTTTTGAATACTTGGCGAAATTTAGTCTCTACCGCTGCCAGTCGCAACTGTGCCGCCGTTCGGTCGATTACCTGCCCGGATTATTCCCATTGCGGCTCGGCGGGTTCTTCCGTTGCCGGTTCGTCCTGCCGCCGGTACAGGAGCAGCATGACCGTTGTATATGCCGGTTTGATGAGCATCGTGAAGAAAAAGCCGACCGCGATTCCGGCAGCGGAGCCTATCAACTGATTGCCGAGTATCATCTCGGGCGATGAAGCGGTGTACGACATGAGTTCCATCGTCGCGCTCCCCGCGCTGCTCAGCGCCGTCTGGACGGCATTCACGGCGAATCCGCCAAGTACGACGACACCGGCGGTACGCCACCAGTTCCCCGTAATCAACGAGTAACTGCGGCTGAACGCAGCAAACGTGTCAATATCCTCCAGCGCGATAATGTTCAATCCCAACGACCATCGGATTGAGAGATAGAACACTCCAATTCCCAGCAATAATCCAGCGCAGATTCCGACGAATAGAAAGAGCAGCGTTTGCCCCAGACTTCCTACGAATGCGATGATGAAGAACACAATCACAATTCCGGCGGATGCGGCGTATAACAGCCAGACCGCCAACTGGTAGAATACGGCTCTGGATAAGTATGGTTTTGCTGCGACGAATGCTTCTCTCCATTCCATTTCCTCGCCGCGGTAGTAGCTTTCCGAGAGAAGAATCCCTGCCAGCGTGCCCCAGGTATCCATGAACAGCAATGCGAAAAAGCCGAGGATACCAACGATGACAATCAGCGGCAGCCCAAGCAAATCGATGAACTCGACGGCGCTTCCCGATGTCAGATTGGGGATGACGAACGCGACGAGCGCCACCCCGGCGAGAAGCAATCCCGGCGATGCTGAAATGCCGGCGATAACGAGCATCTGTTTAATCGTGCGTTGAATGAGACTAATGCTCTGCTGAAGGATCTCACTGAGAGATATGCTGTTTGCTTCGCTCATTAGATACCTGCATTTGCTGCGGAACCATCGAGCGCATCGATTTTATTTTCGCTGCCGGGTGCGACTTCCGCATGTGTTGCAGGAGTATTCGCAGCCTCAAGATCCCATAGTGTGCGGAAGAGAACCACCAGCATCGGGGGCAGAACGACGATCAGCCAGAGCGTACCCAGAACTGCGGGGATTCCGTCAAATGCGATTTGAAGCGCCGACAAAGAATCATTCGATGACAGTTCGACCAGCTTATGCGCATCGAACCAATACAATCCATCTACTCCAGCCGCCAGAAGTTCACCTACTGTATATCCAATAAAAGTGAAGACCATCATCGAGATGATGCGACCTTTTATCAACATTGAGCCTATTCTCATAGCCTTCTCGGCACCGAGTTTTTCGATGACGATTGCAGGAACAGCAAGCAGCCAATTTGCCAAACAAATGAAAGCGGTCACATCCCGGACGTAATTGGACACTCTGTATGTTGAATCGATTTGAAGTATTGTATCGCTATCGACTGCAATAAATATTAAGAGGAGAGCCATTTTCGCTGCAATTGCCGGTAGGTGTACGAGAAATTGGTACACAAAAAAGTGACTGAAACGGCCTTTTGTAGCTGTTAACGCATCTCGTAAGCCGACAGCGGCGCCTCCATTGTACACCGTATTAGCGTTATAGATCGCAGCGAGAAATCCCTTGATACCAATCACTGCAATTACGAGAAAGACCATCAACGCCGCCATATCTACTGCGAAATTGACAAGACGATGTTCGGACTGTGCAGGGATTACGACGGCAAAGGCAAAAAACAAGCCAAATGGCAGTACCATCAACAACGCCCAAAAAGTGATCGCTGTTTTTGCCGTTTTTCGAATGAGCTGAATCATTACGGGGACCGTCGGCAACAGGGGGAGGGAGGGGTGTGTTTTCATAATATTTGTTTAAAATGTCTAATACAGGCAAACTGGAGTATGCCCAGGAGAAATACGATTTGGATATGCGGCAAAATACGGCATCCGGCTCTTTTTCTCAACGCTTCCTTTCGGACCTGTGTTGTCCGCATTTCCGGTAAAAGCGCCGTTTCCTTGACTTTCACGGGCTTCGTCTATAACTTTGCTCTACTTTAGTATTTTTCATTCATTCACAGCACAGGTTTATGGGTTCAACAACAGATTTCCGCAATGGTTTGATCATCCGGTTCAACGGCGATCTTCACGTCATCGTTGAATGGCGGCATCACAAGCCCGGCAAGGGCGGAGCAATGGTGCAGACCAAGCTCAGAAACATGCGTACCGGCTCTGCGTTTGAAAACCGGTTCCGCCCCGGAGAAAGCGTGGACGTCGTTCGCGTGGAACGCCGCAAATACCAGTATCTGTATCCCGAAGGTGAAGACCTGTGCTTCATGGATCAGGAAACGTACGAACAAATCCACGTAGGCAGGGACCTTTTCGGCGACTCCGTTCGTTTTCTCCGCGAAGGAGAGATCTGCGAAATTCTCCTCGACGGTGAAACCGCCATTCAGGGCGAACTCCCGATCAACGTCGTTCTGGAAGTCACCGAAACGGAGCCCGGCGTCCGAGGCGATACGGCCCAGGGCGGCAGCAAGAAAGCCACCGTCGAAACCGGCGCCACGGTCAACGTACCGCTGTTTATCGAACAGGGCGAAAAACTACGGATCGATACGCGTTCGGGCGAATATCTCGAACGTGTAAAGAGCTAACGCGCCCACAACGCGCATTTTATCAGCTAGACAGGAGTCTGAATGGACCTGCAATATCTTCGGCGGCTCGTTAAAATAGTGACCGAATCGAATGTCGACGAGCTTGAGATAGAAGAAGACAATACACGCATTAAAATAACCCGCGCACGCGAAGGCGCAGGAACAAGGATGGTCTTCCACACGCAGGCTTCGGAACAGCCGCAGGCGTTCGCACCGCCGCCGCCCGCAGCACCGCCGGAACCGGTTGCCGCGCCGGCGCAGAAGCCTTCGAACATCCATGAAATCCTTTCGCCGATTGTCGGAACGTTTTACCGCGCTCCTTCGCCCGACGCGCAGCCGTTTGTCCAGGTCGGACAGTCCGTCAGCGCCGGTTCGACAGTCTGCATCATCGAAGCGATGAAGATCATGAACGAGATCGAATCCGACATCTCGGGAAAGGTTGTGAAGATTCTTGTTGATAACGGCAAACCGGTTGAGTACAACCAGCCGCTGTTCCAGATCGAAATCGATTAACACAGACGTGAACATGAGTCCACGCCATTACTCGAATCGCAATCCGGCTACTGCAATAGAGGAGTTTGATGTTTAAAAAAATCCTCATTGCGAACAGGGGCGAAATAGCCCTGCGCATTATCCGCTCATGCCGCGAAATGGGAATCCGGACGGTCGCGGTGTATTCCACTGCCGACGAGAACAGCCTCCATGTCCGGTTCGCCGACGAAGCGCTCTGTATCGGGCCGCCGCAGGCGAAGGAAAGCTATCTGAATATTCCGCGAATCATCGCCGCTGCTGAAATAACCGGGGCGGAGGCAATCCATCCCGGTTATGGTTTTCTGGCGGAAAATGCAAGTTTCTCGGAAATCTGTGCCGATTCCGGTCTGAAATTCATCGGACCGGGACCGGAAATGATTCAGGCGATGGGGAACAAATCCCAGGCGAAGGCAACCATGATTGCAGCCGGGGTGCCGACAGTGCCCGGCAGCGACGGCGTGGTGCATTCGCTTGCCGCGGGTCTCGAAGTCGTCGAAGCGATCGGATATCCCATTATTGTCAAGGCATCGGCAGGCGGAGGCGGAAGGGGAATGCGCATCATCCGCAGCCAGGACCAATTCGAAAAAATGTTCGCCACAGCAAAGGCGGAAGCGGAGGCCGCGTTTGGGAACGGCGATTTGTACATCGAACGCTACGTCGAAAATCCACGCCATATTGAAATTCAAATTCTCGGCGATAGTCACGGAAACGTCGTTCATCTCGGCGAGCGCGACTGCTCGATCCAGCGCCGCTATCAAAAACTCATTGAGGAATCGCCTTCCCCGGCGGTGACCCCTGAACTACGCGAACAGTTCGGCGCGGCTGCGGTCGCAGGCGCGAAGAGCATTGGCTATGAAGGCGCGGGAACCATCGAATTTCTGCTCGACAAGGAAGGGCGGTTCTATTTCATGGAAATGAACACCCGCGTTCAGGTCGAGCATCCGGTAACCGAAGAAGTGACCGGCGTGGATATTATCCGCGAACAAATCCGAATCGCCGCCGGCGAAAGCATCGAAGGAAAGGACTATACGCCCCGAGGTCACGCCATCGAGTGCCGGATCAACGCGGAAGACCCCTACCGCGATTTCCGTCCGTCGCCCGGAATGATTCAAAGCTGGCATCAGCCCAGCGGCTACGGAGTGCGGGTTGACTCGCACGTCTATCAGGGCTATGTTATTCCGCCGACGTACGATTCGCTGATCGCCAAGCTGATCGTCAGAGGCGATACACGCGAGGAAGCGCTGAACCGCATGTATTGCGCGCTCGACGAATTCGTCATCGAAGGCATTAAAACGACGATTCCGCTTCACAAGAAGCTGATGCGGAATCCGGACATCATCAACGGAACATTCGACACGCATTTCCTCGAATCGTTCGATTTCGGGGATCATGAATAAAGACCATTTCTCTATTTTATTCCTATTGAGGTAAACGAAATGAATTTCCCAGAAGATCTGAAGTACACCGATACGCACGAGTGGGTAAAGGTTGAAGGCGGTAACGCAATTGTCGGTATTACAGAGTTCGCGGCGGGCGAATTAGGCGACGTCGTTTTTGTCGATATTCCGGAATTGTTGGATGTCAAGCAGGGCGATTCGTTCGGCTCCATCGAAGCAGTGAAAACTGTCTCCGATCTGATTGCTCCCATCAGCGGCACGCTGACGGAACTCAACGGCGACCTCGAAGGATCGCCCGACGTCGTCAACAGCGATCCGTACGGCAAGGGCTGGATGGTAAAGATGACCATTGCCGATCCCGCCGAACTCGACGGATTGATGGACGCGGCAGCGTACAAACAGCTTATCGGTAAGTAATCCGCACAATGATTTTTCTGAAAGAACTGCAAAGGGAAGAACGCGATTCTTCCCTTTGTCATGTTTTTTTTTCGCAAATTGCGCCACATGTTAGCGTATACCCTGGCACGCCCACGCCAGGTACGCCAAATACAAGGATAATACAATGCAGCATTCTGAATGGATATGCATCGTCGATTTTGGTTCGCAGTACACGCAGCTTATTGCCCGCCGTATCCGCGAACTCGGCGTGTATTCAGAAATACATCCCTTTCATACCGCACTTGAACACATTGCCGCCGCGCCCCCGAAAGGCATCGTGCTTTCCGGCGGACCGAGCAGTATCTACGAAGAAGGCGCGCCCGACGTTCCGGATGCGTTGCTCGAAACCGGCGTTCCCGTATTGGGAGTGTGTTACGGTTTGCAGGTACTCGCAAAACATAACAACGGCGCCATCGATGCGGCCGCAAGACGCGAGTTCGGAAAGGCGGATCTGCTCATCGACGATACCAGCGACCTGTTCAACGGTATTCCCGGCAACATCCGGGTCTGGATGAGTCACGGCGACGCTCTTTCGAAAATCCCCGAAGGATTCGAGGCCATCGCACATACCGATAACGCGCCGATATGCGCTGTCAGGAATCCAGCGAAAAAGCAGTACGGCGTACAGTTTCATCCCGAGGTCGTGCATTCGGAATACGGCGCAACCGTCTATAAAAATTTCCTCTACAATATTTGCGGATGCAAGGGCGGATGGAATTCGCAGAGCTTTATCGAGATGGCGATCGAAGATATCCGCACCACTGTCGGTAACGGTCATGTCATTTGCGCGCTTAGCGGGGGAGTGGATTCCTCCGTTGCGGCAGTATTGCTGCATAAGGCGCTCGGCGACCGCCTGCATTGCATTCATATCGATAACGGCGTGATGCGTAAGAACGAAAGCGCTGTCGTGGTCTCGACGTTCCGCGATCATTACAGCATGTCGGTCGATCATGTCGATGCGAGCGAATTGTTTCTTACCAAACTCGCCGGCGTCACAGACCCGGAAAAGAAGCGCAAGATTATCGGCGCGACATTTATCGAGGTGTTCGAAGAAGAAGCGAAGAAATTCAACGAAGCGGAATTCCTCGCGCAGGGCACGCTGTATCCCGATGTCATCGAATCGGTCAGCTTCAAGGGTCCCTCGGCGACCATCAAGAGCCACCACAATGTCGGCGGATTGCCCGATCGCATGCACCTGAAGCTCATCGAGCCGTTCCGGGAGCTGTTCAAGGACGAAGTCCGCAAGGTTGGACTCGATCTCGGATTACCCGCGCCGTTTATCGAGCGGCACCCGTTCCCCGGCCCGGGTCTCGCGATCCGTGTGCCCGGCGAGGTCACCAAAGAGCGGCTGGATATACTTCGCGATGTCGACGAAATCTATATCGACGAAATAAAACGCGCGGGATTATATAACGATATCTGGCAGGCGTTTGCCGTCTTGTTGCCCGTACAGACGGTGGGCGTTATGGGCGATGCCCGCACCTACGAATATACCATTGCGCTCCGCGCCGTGACCAGCGTCGACGGGATGACCGCCGACTGGGCGCGCATGCCCTACGAAACGCTTGAAAGCATGTCGAACCGTATCATCAACGAAGTGCGCGGCGTGAATCGCGTCGTGTACGATATCAGCTCGAAACCACCGGCAACAATCGAATGGGAATAGCATCCCGATGAACGAATACCTCCTACAGGAACTTCAGGAAAAGGCGCAGTTTTTCCGCGACCACGAGCAGTGGCTCCACGCAGCCCAGCTGTATTACCGCATACTCTCCGAAATGCCCGACCGCCTGGATACCTATTTCGACCTGGCGACCATGTACACCAATATGGGACACGCCCGCGCGGCGGAACACATTCTTCTGCGCGCGCTGAATACCCATAACAATCACAGCGATGTGCTGTTCGCGCTCGGCGTTACCACGTTCCGAAGCAAGGCGTACGACCGCTCGCTACAGTACTTCGAACAGCTCCTTCCCGAACGCTACCCGAAGGTGCATTACTATGTCGGTGCCATTGCGTTGACGAAGGAAGACCTTCAGGGCGCGGCGCGGCATTTTCAACTGGCGCTTTCGTACGATACGAATTACCGTGCCGCTTACCATGCGTTGAGCGAAGTGTACCTCAAGCTGGGATCGTTCGCCTCGCTGATCGAGGTGGCGGCCAAGGGCGTCCGAGTGTTTTCGGACGACTGGAAGCTGCATCTGTTTTGCGGACTCGGGTATGTGCATGTACAGCAGCCGGAGGAAGCTCTTTCGTACATCCGGAAAGCAGTCGAGTTGAATCCCAGCGATCCCGCGCTGCTGAAAGCCGCCGCCGATGCGGTAGCGCAGACGCCCTATATCGGCGAAGCGGAGACCATGCTGTTCAAAGCCCTGCAACTGAGTCCATCCGCCGATGTGTTCGTCAGCCTGGGGATGGTGGCGGTGAAACGCTCCGACCGCGGGAAAGCAATCGAGTATTTCGCCAAAGCGCTTGAACTCGATCCAGACAACGACGTGGCGATGGAGCGCATGCAGCTCTTCGCTCCGGGGGATAGAAGGAAGGCGTAAGAGGTAAGAGGCTATAACGAAACAGCCGGTGCAGGCATCACTGCACCGGCTATATTGTATCTGTAGGAGTATTTGACCAGATAATGAAGTCCATTCTATTCGTGTTTACACGAAGAATCATGGGTATGCCATTACCCCTTATTCCTCCTCCGCCCCTTGCGGCAGCCCCGGCTGCACCATAATCACTTTTTCGCGTTCGAGCGTAACCGTGCCGGCAGGGACGCCCTTCGGCTTGCGGACGTATTTTTTCTCGGTATAGGCTACGGGTACGCTCTTCGCATTGCGGTACTTGCTGTAATATGCTGCAATGGCGGCCGCCTCGCGGATGGTATCCTTATTGGGTTTCCCCGGCGCGCTGTCTACTTTTATCACCACATGCGATCCGCCGACGCCGCGCGCGTGAAACCAGATATCGTTCGGCTTGGAGTTCTTCACCGTCAGGAGATCGTTGTTCTCGCTGTTCTTTCCCGCCCAGACCTCGAATCCGCCTGCTACTATGAAGCGGCGGAAAGGGAAGACCCGGGCTTTTTCGCCCTTGCCGGTCAGACCGAGTTCGTCCATCAAATCGTGTTGTTCAGCCATTGTATCGCGTAACGTGTGATAGTTATCAATCGGAGAGAAGTGCAGCCGCGCCCGTTCCATGCGTTCGAGCTTCCGCTGCATCTGAGTTTTGCGCTCGGCGACGTATTCAATCGACGCCCGCGTATTGCGGGCTTTCTCGAAATACCGTTGCGCATTTTCCAAAAGGGAGTATTTCCTGTCGAGCGTTATCGTCACAACCAGCCGCATATCCGTGAATGCATCCGGAAGCGTGATGCAGCCGGGCTGCGTGGGTTGGCGCTCGAGGTTCATCATCAGAAGATTGCCGTACTTCTCGTACAGCGCCGCCTGTTCCGTCAGAGTGGATTCGGGCGCGGCCTTCGCTAGCGCGCGCTTCGCATGCCCGGTTTCGCGCTCAATCGCTCGGAGGATATTCATCTTCAGCGACGCGAGCCGTTTCGTGCGGTCGCGTTCCTTGACGAACGAGAACAATGCTTCGAAGATATCGGAGAACTGCTTCTCATCGTCATCAGATGATTCCAGTTTTACCAGCGAGAAACACTGCGGAATCCCATGACGGGAATACACATACCAGGGCGGCTCACAACACTCGTCGAGGGCTGCCGCAATTGAGGAAGTCAGCGGCTCTGCAATGCCGGTACTCGCATTTTCCACCAGCGCCGCACGGCGAAGAATTTCCTGTTCCAGCGTGCCCGCCAGCCAGGGACGGAGCGATTTCAATGAAGCGTTTTTGCGAAGCGCTTCTTCGATTTCTGTCGAGTCCGGTACGGCAACGGCATCGTCGAATACGAGAGCGGCAACATCCGGCGGCGAATCGGTTTTCTTGAAGCTGTGGATCGATTCGCCCCGCTCATCGATGCAGAATACATTCGCCTTGGTTGCGTACAAGGTTATCAGCAGGGCGGAGCCGCCGGCAAACAGGATACGGATAATGCGGTCGGAGGCGGCGATGTCGACAGAGGCGATTGTGTTACCCGACGCGCCGTTCAACAGCGACACAGTGTTCTTCTTCGCGCGCTTGAAATCGTCTCGCAGCACGATGTACGCCGAATGCGAATGCGCCGAAATATGCAGCGCGCGGGACTCGTCGCCCCGGTGCAGGTCGATGATGAGTTCGTTTTTATCCTGCGAATACAGGTCCCCGGTTGTCCATCCGCGAAGGCGGCGGTGAAGCTGTTCAGCGACAATGCGGTATGTGAGCCAGTTGGTAAACACGGGCGTTTAACCGGCAGTCAGCAATTGCCGAAGATTGTATCGTGTGATTTCCGTTTGCACAGTTACTTCATCGTTATCAGCGAGGGTTCGTACTCGTCCGGAGCCTGGAAGCCGAGGAGATTCAGCAGCGTCGCCGCCACGTTTGCCAGACCGGGATTGGGCACGGACGACAATTGGTACGGAGTCTCTTTTCGGGCGTCGAGGATGCAGAACGGAACCGGCGCGAGCGTGTGACTGGTTTTCGGCGTACGGACGCCGTTCTTTTCCGTGAACATCTCGTCGCTGTTGCCGTGGTCGGCGGTGATGACTACAATGCCGTTGAGTGCGAGAACCTTTTCGGTCAGCGTCTTCACGCATGCATTCACTGTTTCAACAGCCTCGACAGCGGCGGCCATATTGCCGGTATGCCCGACCATATCGCCGTTCGCGAAGTTGATTCTTCCGAACCGGTATTTGCCTTCCTCAAGCATGCGAAGGCTTTCTTCCGTGATTTCGTATGCCTTCATCTTCGGCGCTTTATCGAATTCAATCCTGTCGGAGGGGATTTCCACATAGCGTTCAAGCGACTCATCGAGGTAGCCGGAGTTGTTGCCATTCCAGAAATAGGTGACATGTCCGTATTTCTGCGTCTCGGAAATGGCGAACGACGTTACGCCGGATGCGCAAAGGTATTGCCCAATCGTCTTGTCGATTGCCGGAGGTTCAACCAGGTAGTGCGGCGGGACGTGCAGATCGCCGTCGTATTCCATCATTCCCGCATAGTAGATACCGGGGAGTTCGGGGCGGTCAAACTCGTGAAACTCCTTTTCGGTCATCGCGCGCGAAATTTCGATTGCCCGGTCGCCACGGAAATTGAAGAAAATCACCGAATCGCCGTCGAGAATCCTGCCGACAGGTTCTCCATCCTCGGCAATCACAAACGAATCCATATACTGGTCTGTCATCGTAGGGTTTTCGGCGTAGTACGTCCCGATAGCCTGCGAGGCGGAAGAGAATTGTCTTCCGATGCCGAGAACGTGGGCGTCGTAGCCGCGTTTGACAATCGACCAGTCGGCGTTGTAGCGATCCATGGTAACGTTCATTCTTCCGCCACCGGAGGCGATACGGAAATCGACCGCATGTTGCGCCGAGAGTTCCGCCAGCCGCCGTTCGAGGGGCTGAACATATTCGAGCGCCGATTTCTCGCCGACATCGCGGCCGTCGAGAAGTGGATGGATACGGATGGATTTGATCCCCTGTTCCAGAGCCTTGTCGATCATCCGGTAGAGATGATTGATGTGAGAATGGACGTTCCCATCGGAAAGCAGTCCGATAAAGTGAAGCGTTCCGTCCGATTTTTGCCGCTCAACGACGGAATTCCATGCCTGCGACGCGAAGATGGAACCGCTTTCGAGCGCGCGATTCACGAGCTTTGCGCCCTGGGCGAAGATCCGTCCGGCCCCGAGAGCGTTATGTCCAACCTCGCTGTTTCCCATATCATCATCGCTCGGCAGGCCTACAGCGGTGCCGTGAGCCTTCAACTGTGTGTACAGTCCCGTCGCGAAATACGCGTCGAGATCCGGGGTATTTGCCTCGGTTATCGCGTTCCCCGCGTATGGTTTCCCGATCCCAAACCCATCCATGATGATGAGGAGCACCGGACCGGTGGGGGGATTATATCCATCGAGTGAGCGTAATTTCAATGTCATATGCTACGAATACTGGTGATGAAAGGAGTACAAAGATTCAATATATGAACAAGATTCTACGGAAAGAATTTCCATCGAAGAAGATACGATGGCGAGGGTGCCGGGAAAGGTATTCGGACTTCGGAGAAACGGAGGAAAATTGCGGAGATATGCGGAAAAGTGCAGTGGTGCTGACTAATTGTCATGCTCCATAATCAGCGGCGCCATGCTGGTTTGCTCCACTGATGAGAGCAAATAACTGACAATTGGCGCGCACGGCGTATTCCATGGCTTTTTAAGAACGGTTGCCTGAAGGACGTGGATTTCAGGATTCCAGTAGAGAGAGAAGGTAACCTCGTTTACCGTCACGAGCAATGGGTTTTCGCCGTGTATTTCAGCTCCCCGTTCATAGAATAGCTCGGTAATACAGGCGAGTTTCTCGCGCGTAATGTTCGTAAAATATTGAATTCCGCATAAGCCTGGGTTGGGCATCATAGATCACCAATATCGTGTTTGCAGTCCATGTCGGAGCATGTTCATTGTGTGCGTCCTGTCTGCAATTGCAACCTTATTGCGGAGCCAACGCGATATTATCGATGCTATTTAACGCGGGATTGAAAAAAATGCAATACCTTTTAATGGGTAGTCGGGTTCCAATTGCCGAATGCAGTCGAATTCGTGAAAAAAATCCCCGAAAAAAAATGTTCTTTTCGGGGACGGAGGGCATACAACGTAAAAAGCGATGACAAATCAGGAACTGATTGACATATTGTCAGCAAGGTTTTGATGCGTTCCTTTTACTAGCGAGTGAACTGTGTCCCAAATGCTGGAATCGGGTACAAATGCTTCTTTATTTGTCACCCGAACAGTAAGGATGCGGGATTCCTCGTCCCAGCTTGCAGTAAGGGAAGCCCGGTTTTGACGGAGTTCGATGCTCCAGGGATTTTCGCCGGCAATACGGGCGCCGGAATCGGAGCATTCCCGAATGAACCCGTGAAGCGATTCATTCGTGAAGTTGGTATAGAAAAAAGCTTGGTGGGCGGGGCGTTTCGGAATCATTATGTTTCCTGACATTGTGAATCGTAACATCATTATCTAGTCATTCTCACAGTAATAGACGCACGGCGATGCTTTGCTGTGACAAATGCCGAAAAAAAAACTGCGAATAAATAGCGAGGTATCGATGAGCAATTGATGCCTGCCATTTCGGTTGGAATGCTTCGCCGCCGGCGAGGGGCTTCACCCATGTTTGCCGGCGGCGAATGCCGCTCACATGGGACGCTCTTATGCCGTTGCGTATGAGCTGATTTCTTCCATTGTCATTCTGGCGACATTGCACACCAGCGGATCGATCGTGTCCCAGATTTTTGAACAGGGCACAATCCACGACTTATCCGTTACCAGATACGTCAAGACTCCGCTTCCCGCGTCGAAGAATGCACAGAGTTTTATGCTGTACTGATGTGTATCGATTTGCCACGGGTTATTGCCGGTGACCGTGATCCCATGTTGCTGCATCTCCTTGATGAGAGCGTTGATTTTGTCCATCGTGTAGTTTGGACATGTGTGCATGCCGCACAATCCTTGTCCGCCGCAGGGATTATCCATCGCGACCTCCAATAGTTGTAAAGTTGATTAATTGGAATACACACTAATAGACGCAGTTTTGGAGTCCCTTGTGACAGCTCATATAAGAAAATGTATTATCTAATACCTACATTACCCAAAAATACCATTATATAGGTATAGAATTGCTGACGTTGCCATGGGAAATGGCGATATCCGATTGTTCTCTTTCAGCGTGTAAGAGTGTAGCTGCCTGGCTCGGGCAAGCCGGTTAAACTGCCGGATGAGTGTATTGTCAAAACGATAACCGGACTCCCAATCTACCGATGATTACCGGAACAAATGCAGTTCCGCATGTGGTTCTTCGACCTCAGGGGCTCGAAACATCGGCATGGTTTGCGGTTTAATGAGGCAGCAAGGAATCGCGGTTCCATTTCGCATTAACATCGGATTATCATGAACACGTTGTACTCGACGCTCATTTTCGCGTTCGTTGCCGGTTTCGCTGCGTTCGGACAGGAGGTGGCAATTGTCAACACCACAACAGGAGACGATGGACGGATTCAGGTACGCATCCCGTCGTCGACGGACTATTACTATGTGCTGTTCTGCCGCGATAAAACTATAGCGGGCAAGGAATGGCCCGTTTCACTGACGATTGGCGAGGCTGATTCAACGACGTTGTCGGAACCTCTTGCGGCGCTTCCGCCGTCGAGGTACCGCGTGGTGCAATACCCCTGCAATGCGCCGGCCGATACCGACGGCGATGGGATCGACGATATCACGGAATTTCAGAATATGGGAAGAATGGCGCCGTTCAACTCATCGGCAGAAATTACCCTGAACAACGGAACGGTGTGCATACCCGACAGAGCGACGTTTGAAACGCTTTCGTATCAGGGAACGAATGTCCTCATCGATGAGCACTTAAAAAACCTGGAGTTCGTCAAGTTTTACATTCTGAATGCAAACACCTCGAAGCCGAAAGTCTACTTCATGAATACCGTCACTCACCGGGCGCACAACAGCTTCGCAAGCGCAATCGGGATCGGCGGCGGTCCCGGAGGCGGTCAGACCGGTCAGATGCGAGGGGAAATCGTCTACCATCCGTATGTCGCGGCGCCCAGCGGAGCGCCGGGTGTGTACCGGTTTGAGTTCGAGCCAAACGATTCCTATTCATTTGCCATGGTGCAGATGGCGTACGAATTGCTTGCAGCGAACATGCCCTTCCTGAAGAATGATTGGGCCTATTATCCCATGCCGAACGTCGCGCTTCCCAGGTATCAGAAGGAAAAAGCGTTATACGACTCTTCGCGCATCGCGATCGTTCTCGAGGACGATATCTATTCGAACATCAGCTACCAGCCCTTGAATATTGCCGAAGGCTATGGAACGCTCCGGTTGATGACGCTGGAAGAGACTCCGAATTCCAGAGATGTTGTTATCTATGAAGCTCTGCCGAACGAGCTCTCACGCGTTGCGGGTATCATTACCACCGTTGCTCAGACGCCGCTTTCGCATGTCAATCTTCGTGCGATACAGGACAAAGTACCAAATGCATATATCTCAAAGGCGCTGGAAATCGATTCCATCAAAGCGCTCATCGGCAAGTACGTTTACTACCGCGTCGAGCAACTGACGTATTCTATTCGGGAAGCCACAATGGCGGAGGTCGAAGCGTTTTACGCCAATATCCGTCCATCCGATCCGCAGGCACCCGTACGGGATCTCTCAATTACACGGATTATGCCTCTCGACAGCATCCGTTTCGACCAGTGGACGAGCTTCGGCGTGAAGACAGCCAATTTGGCGACGATGCGAACGTTCGGTTTCCCGGATGGCGTCATTCCCGACGGCTTCGGCGTACCGTTTTACTTCTACGACGAGTTCATGAAATTCAACGGCTTCTATCAACAGGCTCAGACAATGCTCGCCGATAGCGCGTTCCGGAACGATTACAATGTGCAGGAAGAAATGCTGTCGGAATTCCGCAAATCGATAAAAAATGCAAGCATGCCGGATTGGATGATGACCGAACTGGAGCGCATGCAAACATCGTTCCCCGAAGGCGTATCGATCCGATGCCGGTCGAGTACGAATAACGAAGATTTGCCGGGATTCAGCGGGGCGGGACTGTACGATTCCAAGACGCAACATCCGGACGAAGGGCACATCGCAAAATCGATCAAACAGATATTTGCGAGTCTGTGGAATTTCCGGGCCTACGACGAACGCGAGTTTTACCGGATCGATCATTTCGCGGCTGCGATGGGCGTACTGGTTCACCCAAACTATACGGGCGAACTGGCCAACGGCGTCGGCGTCAGCATGGACCCGTTATACCAGAACAAGAATATGTACTATCTGAATTCGCAGGTCGGCGAGGATCTTGTCACCAATCCCGATGCTCTCTCGATCCCGGAAGAAATACTCCTGTCCGCAATGGGCGCCGCACCGGAAACCTATTCAATAGTGCGCCGTTCGAACCAACTCCCCGATTCGCTACAGGTACTATCCGTTCCGCATTTGCAGGAAATGCGCGGATACCTCGGAACGATACACAACCGCTTTCGTTCTCTGTATAACGTATCCGCCGGCGAAGAATTTGCGATGGAAATCGAATATAAGGTGACGAGCGAAGACGTCCTCGAAATTAAACAAGCGCGTCCCTGGGTATTCCACGATGCAGTGTCTACCGGAATGTCCGGAAGCGCTGCAACACCGCAACAATGCTGGCTGGGCGGAAACTATCCCAATCCATTCAATCCGTCTACAACTGTGAGATTTGGTATTCCTGAAAGCGGCGATGTTTCTATCCTTCTCTACGACGTCATGGGAAGGCGCGCCGGTACGATTGCCGAAGGCTGGTACGTTGCAGGTAATCACACCGTTCAGTTCACTGCATCCGGTTTACCATCGGGCGTTTATTTCTATCAGCTTCGATATAAAAACATAATACGGACAAACCGGATGGCACTGATGAAGTGATACGCTGCCGCCGCGCAGGTATTACACTGGTTATTAATCTTTCCTCCCAGCAAGACAGACACCGGCGGAGATGCGGAAATCTCAAGCATCTTCGCCGGTGTTATCGTCTCTAAAATGCGTTATAACGACGGGCGTTATACCGGACCGGTGATGGATGCGATACAACCGACAACGCCGCCTCGCGCGTCGTTCACGGTTGCCGTGAAACTATAACTGTTCGAGACGAAAGCAACGCGCACTTTCCTCGTGTCGTACAGTTCGCGGTACAACGTTTCGAGGTTGCCAGGCGAACCGCTGATATATTTCATGTTGGCGCCATTGTCGTTGACATACGGAACTGCGAACATATGGGCGAATTTCAACGACGATGTTTTCGAAGTGAATACCATGATTCCCTCCGAACCGCGAAGACCGAAATTCCTGTCCGCAAAGTAGATCCCTGCGAACACGACATTATCCTCGTCGCCGGGTCCGAAGTCGAGTTTGCCTTTGAGTTGCACCTTCGGCGATTGCAGCCCGTCCTCGTTGTCCTGCATGAAATCTACCATATGACCGTGTTGCATGAACAGGTCCCCATTGTCGGACTCCCACCCGTTTACAACAAAATTCTCCGAGGTATTGTTGATAACCATACCGAGAATTTTTTTCGGATTTTCGAGGAAGAGGTAGAGAAGGAGCGCCGCCAGCACCACGACAACCGCTGCGATAACTGTTTTCATGCCCAGACTTGTAATACCGGTTTTCATTGCGGCTAGCAATGTCTCTCCAGCCTTCAAGGCTTTGACGGTAGCCACAGCGGCAGGCACACCGACGCTGATAATTCCGCCGCCGACCATCTCGGCGATAAGAGTTCCGACGGTCTTGGATTCCGCCATGTTTTCGAAACGCTTCGTGAGATTGAAGAGATATGTCTTCACTTCATCGCCCTGGAGCGCGATGAGATACACCGCATCGTTCTCAGACAAGGCGATATTCGGTTCGATGTCGATATCCTCGTCGATGAACGCCGCAAGATTTGGATCGCTGTCAATCGGGTCGCCGGCAAGAAAATCCGGGAGCGCTTCATTGTACGCCCTCGTTAGAATCGATTCCAGTAGCGCGCTTCTGGCACGCGAAAGCTTCTGCCTGTCCGAAAGCCCTTGAGATGTGTAGATCGCTTCAAGATCCACGCCGAAGGTTTCCCTCAACCTGCTGCAAATCTGTGATGCATACTCCTTCGGAGAGAGCTGGCCGAAATCATATGTAAGTTCCATTGTGACTCCTTGTTATATATGAAATTGATGTGGCATGAGAAAGAACAGAATCCCGGTTCTTTCAATATTATTCATTTTACGAATCCCAGCATTCTGCAGTGCAGGATGTCTGCGGCTGCAAGATGCGTCTCTGATTAATAATGAAGTGCTTGGATGAATGGACGGTGCTGTAATCCCTTGACTCAGGTAACCCGGCGGGTCTTGTCCCGTTGTGCGACGACTGCCGGGTGAACGTTGGAAAGCGGTATCATCGCGGTGCGATGGATTCTTTCCCTTCGATGTAATAGACGCGCGGGGAAGGTTGTTTGTGACAACGAAATAAAAAAAGGGGAGGCGTTGCCGCCTCCCGCAGGGGATTACCGAAACCGGATTTATTTATTCAATGTCATCCGGATCGAACTGACTGCGTTATCCGATTTTAGAATTGCAGTATACAATCCGCTCGGAAGCGCTGTTGCGTCGAATGATACTGTATGCACGCCGGCGCTCGCCATATCGTCGACGAGTGTCGCGACAAGCTTACCAACCGCATCGTACACGCTGAGCGAGATGCGCGTGGACGAAGGCAGCGAGTACGTCAGTGTCGTGCTCGGATTGAAAGGATTCGGATAGTTCTGGTACAGCGCAAACACATCCGGCGATACCGGGCGGTCGACTCCGACGGTTGTCACTTCGAATGTCGAGATCGCTTCGGTAGTATTGATACCATCGGAAGCGATAACCTTTAGCTTGTAGCCCGGTTTTTCGGAGAGATTGCTCAGCACCGTGCTTGTCGCCTTCGATTCGAACTGAATCAGCGTCCAGTGTGCGCCATTGTCCTCGCTGAAATAGACCGTATACCAGAAGACGGTTTCGCCGTCGGGGTCGGTGGCCGACCACGATGCATTGACGTTAGGCGGTTCCACTTTCGACTGGTCGGCGGGGATAATCGAAACAACCGGACCGTTGGAGGAAATGACGCGTTCTGCAACTTTCTGACCGGTAACATTTTCGAACACTATTTTCTTCGCATTTGCAGGGCAGGGCACGGCGAATGCAAAGTATTCGCGTTCCATCTTCGGAGCGAGCGATGGATCTGTTTCATCCAACCCAACCGCTCTGAACGTCGGAGTGTAGTTATGAGTTGCCAGAACCGCGCCCGATGCGTCGAGCGTTTTCACGATGTACTTTGCGTATTTGTCCTCGACCATTGCAGAAGGAACCGCATTATCCAGCTTGACCCAGGGTTCGAATGTGAATTGCTTGGTTGTGCTGTCAATGCTTCCTTCAATCAGCATACACGGAACCTGCGTCGATTTACTGAAACCGCCGTTCAGACTCTGAAGGCTGGCGGTCATTTTTTTGTATTCCGAACCCGCGATCCAGAGATAGTACGGTGTTGTTCCAATCATGGTGGTGCTGCTGCCCATGAAGCAATAGGCCTGCATCGGGCGGGCCGCTTCGTTATTCAAACCGGTTCTCATGAGCCGCAAGGAGTTGTTGTCGTATCCTTCGTCGATGCTCTTTCCGAGGAAGACGGTGCCGTATTCTTCGATTTCCTCAGGATCGTCCGGTGCAAAATCCGCTCTGCGGAGATGCCATGTGTGACCGAGCGTATGCGCCAGTTGTTTGAAGTGCCGGGTGCTAGCCACTGCAAGATCGTAGATGCCGGAATAGGTCAGCGTTTGCGATTCCTTATGGTTGAACAGCCTCTGATGGAAGCGTGTACGGAACCAGTTTTCATTCACTGCGAATACATAGCGGTCATACGCCGGGTGCTCGATGCGTGTGAGTTTATATGCCTTGACCAGATACCGTTCCCATGTCTCCTGAACCAGCGAATCGGGTTCGAGCCACGAGTAATCCCTTACCGATGTTGCGGCGTCGTAGGATATCGTCGACGCTTTCATCGGCCAGGCGCGGTGCATGAAATCGATGGTGCTATCGACCCAGCCGGCGAGCCGGGGCATCGGGTCTCTCGGGAACTGATCGATCGGTTGCACGAAAAGCTTCGCGGTCGAGCTGCCATCGTTGCCCCATGCGGTTGCGACGAAATTTATCGGAATGCTGGCAGCGTTATTCGATTCGTTCGATTCACGGATGCGTCCTTGCGGCTTGCCCGGTTCGATCGGGTCAATGATGACCTCCACATTCACAAGTCCGGGTGTAATATCCGTTTTATCGATAAACCAGATGAAGGTTCTCGACTTGTTGTTCGGCATCGTCATTTCGGTTGCCGTGGCTTTGAATTTATAATCGGGCGTGATATTCAGGTCGGTTAGTTCGCCGAAGGTTTCGAAATCCTCTCCATTCACGCGGACAATGACTCTGAACGGTTCCGTAACCGGCTGCGTTGCAGCGATAGTTGCCCGCACGGCGAATCCTTTCCCTGCGACGAAATCAGTGGCGCCGGATTCAACCTGAATGACTTTGGGTGTATAAAGACTGATATCTGCTCCCTGCTGTTTCTCGACGCTGGTGATGAACGATTTATCGTTGCATTGGAATGCATAGAAGTGCGTTTCCACTGCGAGCGCGCTGCTGTATGCGAACGGTATTTTGAGCTTCAGTTCTGCTTTTCCGTTCGCATCGGTGATGAGCGTCCCCGTGGTTAATGTATCGCCAAGGATCCTTACCAGATAGTCAATTTCAACGCCGGCGCTATCTGCTTTTGTGACGACGTTGTAGCAGTGGAATGTGAAGACAAGCTCGTCTTCATCGTTCGCAATAACCTTGTCTTTGCTTCTAGAAACGTCGAGCCAATACGATGTTTTCGGCCAGAGATCGCGTAAACAGGGGAAGTATTTCACTTTCCGGTTCGTCATCTCGGCCGGTTCAGGACCTTCGCAGCGTCCCCAGTAGTTCAGCGTACAGTCGATGCTGTCTGCGCCGATATTGGAAATAACCGTGCCCTGTCCGCCGATTCTCATGAAGTGGTTGTAGTTCACATGGACACCGCCTACGTCGCTCGAACTGAACTGTCCGGAGAGGGGGTTGATCGAGACGACGCAATCGGCTTCGAACGTGTTGAGCTCGACGATGGATTTATTGCTGAGAATGAGCGCTGAGCCGAGCAGGAATGTGTTGTTTGCGCAATATGTCGGCGTGTTTGGAGGCCAGAGCTTCAGTTGTGCGTTGTCGTTGAAAACACAATTGGTAACATGCTTCGCCTGCATGATGGCGTTTTTAGTGACGAGGCATTGCCGCGCGGTGTCCACGCTCTGAATCTGGGCTTCGTTCTGGAGAGTGCACCGTATCGCGATGATGTGATTCGCCGGCGCTCCGATATAGGCATAGTCTTTGTCATTATTCCAATCGAAGGTGCAATCTTCAAACCGGCACGGGTATGTGCCGGTGATATGGACGTCGGTAGCCTGAACCGTCCAATTTTTCATCGGTCCGAATTGTCCGTCGCAGTACACCTGCAAGACGTTCTTTAATCTTCCGCCCGTCGCGCTTATTTTACCAGGTTTCAGTGTTGCATTTGCGCTGTTCTTTACATAGATAACGGCAACATTGGAGCCGATCGATAAATCGAAATCGAGATCTGCCCCTGACTGGAAGATGAAATGTCCGCCTGCTACCGACGACCCGGCGATCGTGGTCGGAAGAATTTTATTTCCCGCGATACCTTTTAATTCTCCTTCGGGATAAATATAGAGCGTATCCGAAAGTTTTGCCGATGAGTTGAATTGTTCTTCACGGGCAAGGATTCCATAGAATTCATACTGCGAAATTCCCCAGTTGTCTTTGGCGAATTCCGGAGCGTTGACGACAGTTCCTGTTCTGGCTGCGCTTCCATTCGACATGGTGAAGCGAACCTGTAGCGTTGCGATGCCGGGACCGTAAGTCAATCCTGTCGCGGTAATGAGGCCGGGAGCGGGCTGATTGAGATTCGCCGTCCCGAATTTCTTGCCGTTGACGTAAAACTCGGCTTTCGTAAATGCCGGATCCGTGAGCTGCGGAACGTATACGTCAATGGAGGTCGGTCCCTTATACAAAAAGTATCCGAACCGAGGGTTTGTCGGCTGTGCAAGAGCACAGAATCCGAGTACGATGAACACCCCTGCGGCAAGCATCGTTGTAACTTTGGACATAGTCTTCCTCTTCCTGATGAGAAAACGAGCTGTGAATTATATCAATAACGTATTGTTCGAGTGAGCAAGCCTTGCGCCGCCATCTGTTTTATTGCGGACGCGTATGAAGGCGGGAGTAATAAATCCGAACGAATCGTTCTTTTTCGTATCGGAAACTACGAGGAACCTCGGCAAAAATCAAGGCAAAAAGCCGGTTCTACAGCGCCGTATGCCGTCCCGAAGACCTATTTCCTGCGCAATCGGATATTGTATGGACATGTCGGTAATCCTTCGGCATGGAATGTCCGGGATTCGTATATTTGACGAAGGAGTCTGGTTACAATACACGTAGATATATGCTTGGTCAAATTAGGAAACACTTTACATCGACCGATTCTACAAACCGGGTCGCCAGGGATTTGGTCGGCGAAGGCGCAGCCGAGGGAACGCTGATCACGGCCGATTTTCAGACGCATGGAAGAGGGCGGCGCGAGCGGCGCTGGATATCGTCGCACTCCGAGAACGTTCTGGCTTCCTATATCCTGTATCCGAGCCGGCCGGTCGACGAGTGGGGCGGATTGCCGTTGTTGGCTTCTCTAGCGGTTGGAGAAATGTTGACAAGCATTGCTTCCTTGAAACCAATGCTGAAATGGCCGAACGACGTTCTCATCGCCGGTAAAAAAATAAGCGGCATACTTGTGGAATCCGGTTGCGGCGCAGTGTCCTGGGCTGTTGCGGGTATCGGAATCAATGTGAATCAGATGGGATTCCCGGGCGAATACCGGCAATTCCCGACATCGATGTACCTCGAAGCGCAGCGTCTCTTCGATATCGACACCATCATCACGGCGCTTTCCGAAGCGCTGACGAACTACTATTCGCTATGGACGCGCGAGGGAACGCCATCTATCATTGAAGAGTGGAAGAAGCGTACGGCAATGCTCGGAAAGCCGGTCCGTATAGAAACGGAATCGGGTACAACTCATGCGGTTGCCGAAGATATCTCGGAAGACGGCAGTCTTATCATTCGCACGAGTGCAGGCGAACGGGAACGCGTGTACGCTGGCGATGTGACGCTATCGCTGCAACCATGACCGATTCTATACCTATGTACCTCGACAACGCAGCCACGACGCCGCTCGATCCGCGCGTTCTTGAAGCGATGCTGCCATTCTTCATGGACAAATTCGGGAATCCGTCCTCCATTCACCGCACGGGCCGCGAGGCGAAAGTCGCTGTTGAACAAGCGCGCGAATATATTGCGTTGCTCATCAACGCCGCACCGCAGGAAATTATCTTCACCTCAGGAGGAACGGAAGCGAATAATACGGCGCTACTCGCTGCGTTATCTACGCGTCCGGGTTTCTCGCACATTGTTTCCAGCTCTGCCGAACACGAAGCAATTCTCAAACCGTTGGCTCATTACCAGCGAGTCGGACACCGTATCACACTCCTCGATGTGGACCGATACGGATCGATACCCTTTGACGTGTTGCGGGATGCGGTATACGATGATACCGCACTGATTGCCCTTATGCATGCGAACAATGAGACCGGTGCGCTGAATGATATCGAAGCTGCCGGAGCGTTCGCGGCGGAACGGGAAATCCACTTTCATACCGATGCGGTGCAAAGCGCGGGCAAAACAACAATCGATTCCAGGCAGGTACGGTTCGATTCGCTTTCGATTTCCGCGCATAAAATTCACGGGCCGAAGGGAGTCGGCGCATTGTATCTTCGCGCAGGAAACAAAGCCCTGGGAGGCCCGGTTCGCCCCGATCCTCTCCCGCCCCGCCGCCCCGGGGGCCCCCCCGCGCGCCCCCCCCCCCCCCCCCCGGAAAATGTGCCCGGAATTGTGGGTTTTGGCGAGGCGGCTCGTCTTGCCCTGGCGGAGAGAGAGGAACGACAAGCGCTCTGGATACGGTTGCAGCAGGTTTTTCGGCAAACAGCTGCATCTGTATTCCCGGATTCCGTGATGAACACTCCCGCAGAGTCAGTTGGAACCATTTGCAGCATTACGTTTCCGTTCGAACGCTACCGGCTGGATGGCGAAGCGTTATTGATGAATATGGACATGGAAGGGGTTGCTCTGTCGACTGGTTCGGCATGCACTGCGGGGAGCGTCGAGCCTTCGCATGTCATGCGGGCTATCGGCTACGATTTGGCTTCTGCAAAAGCGACGCTGCGATTCTCGTTTGGGAAGGATACTACCGAAAACGAGGTACGAACCGCACTTGAAAGGTTACAGACTGTAATTCATCGTATGCAATTATTAATAGCATAAGTGTAAACACGAAATGACAGCCTGTGAAATTATTGTTACAGTGGTTGCAAAAATTACACTGTTTTCGCGACCAAAAGTGTGAAAATAAAGCACATACCCGAAAACGAGTAGAAATATAGTCTGGCATGTTTATTGCATTATACTTGGTAGGCTCAGAGATTATGCTACTAAGGAGGTAGGATATGAATAAACATGAAAACGACCAGGAACTTCGTCTCGAAACCCGCAGCACACTGACCGATGAGACGATGTATGAAAAGATGCTTGAACGGCTGTACCTTACCAGTTCAACCCGCTATATCCCTCGATACACCTTGGAAGCCGCCCGCCTGCGGTTCTTCATCGAAGACCAGAGTATTTCCCGTAACGAATCGGAAATCGAATCGACTCCCTCAGCGTAAGTGTATGTGATTGATAATGTACCCTCCAACGGAATGCGCGGCTGCTTTTAGCGCGCATTCCACCGTTTTAGCCCCTCACTTCCATCGCTCTCATCGCTATCCCGTACCGCAATCCCTGCGGACTGACCGTTACCACTTCAATATCGAAGCGCTCCATAACGCTGTGTAAAATGACGATGCCGGTGAGGATGATATCCGCTCTGCCCGGGTCCACCTTCATTTTTGCAACAAGGTCATTATGGGTCATCGAGCTGAATGCTGTAAGATAGCTTGCTATCGTGTCCCGTGTCATCATGTGCCCCGATACGGCATGACGGTCGTATGATTCCAGCCCAAGGTCTACTGCGGCCAGTGTCGTTGCCGTACCGGCAACCGCGACGAAATGCGTTTCTCCGGTATCGATGACGGGATATTCTTCCATCGCCGTTTTTATGTACCGGGAGAGCGATTCGAGTTCTTCCGGCGCCGGAGGGGGACCGGAAAGGAATCGTTCCGTCAGCCGGACGCATCCGATATCGAGACTCTTCCGTTCGATAATCTGCGTCCCTTCGCCGATAGTTAATTCCGTGCTTCCGCCGCCGATATCGAGCACCGCGGTTTTCTGTTTCGGCTGGGGCATCCCTGCGATCGCGCCCAGATAGGTGTATTGCGCTTCATCGTCCCCGCTGAGGATTCCAATTCGTAGACCGGTTTCGTTCAAAATCCTGTCAAGGAACTCCGTCCGGTTTGCCGCGTCGCGTAGTGCGCTGGTTCCGGTTACGATGATGCGTTCCGCTCCGAGGGCTTCTGCTTTGCGCTTGTATTCCTCCAGCGCGGCTTTGCACCGTTCGTACGCGGCTTCGTCGATACGTTTGTTCGCGTCCACGCCTTTTCCCAGCCTTGCGATGATCTGCTCGTCGCTGACCGTGTCGAGCCGCCCGCCGGGATAGACATCGGCGATAAGCATCAGAATGGTGTTCGTTCCGATATCGATGCTTGCGATGCGCATCAGACCTTCGCGGTAAACGTCAGCGCGATCCATTCGTTCTCGATTTCTTCGTCCGCCTTTTCGAATCCGTACCGCGAACACGCCAGCAGCACCGCTTCTTCGTCGTGCACGTAGAGTCCAGACAGAATCAACCGGCCGCCTGGATTCAGCATCTTCGCGTATTCGGGCAGAAGGGCGATGTTGTCGTTGCGCGTGATGTTGGAAAGGATCAAATCGAACGTGCCTTCCGCGCGTTCCACAGATCCGATATAAATCTCAACCTGGTCGCGGACATCGTTCCGCTCGATGTTCTCACCGGCGTTGTCTTCCGCCCACTCGTCGATATCCACGCCAATCGCGTGCGATGCACCGAGCTTCACGGCGGCGATTGCAAGCACGCCGGTTCCCGTCCCGACGTCGATGGCGCGGTCGCCTTCCCTGATCCATCGTTCGCTTAAACGGATCATGAGCCGGGTCGACTCATGGAAGCCGGTCCCAAACGACATTTTTGGATCGATGACGATGACGATTTCATTGTCCTGCGCTGCATACCCCGACCACGAGGGCGCAATCACGATGCGGTTGGAAACATGCACCGGCTGGATGCTCGCTTCCCAGATGGCGTTCCAGTTCTGCTGCTGCACTTCGTTTACCGAGTATGTGATGCCCGGCTCGATTTCTTCCAGCGCGGCAGCCATTTCCCGCCCCTGTCCGGACCACATTTGTTTGGTGAAATATGCCTTCCATTGCAGGTCGTCTTCGACGATGCCCTGCGGTTCGAAATCATAAAGCGTAGCCTGAAGCAGTTCGTCGCGCTCGCCGGCTGCAAAGATCAATTCAATGTAGGGTTCCATGTTGTCCGGTGTTATTGTTTGGCGGGACTCAGTCCGTAGATAGTATACGCAAGCAGCGTACCGACGTTTCCGAGCGTTGCTGGCGAAAGATTCTCCATCGTATCCTTGTGTGTGTGCCAGTATTTGCGGCGCTCGGACGGGTCTTTGTGACCGATCAGGTCCATGTCGATGATGTTCACGGTTTTGATGCCTGCCGTGAGGTTCATCGACACGTGGTCGTCGAGGATGGCGTCGGCGGCGCGGTTGCGGAATTCCTTCAATCCGAGTTTATGTGCGTTCGCCCACAGCAGATCCACGATATCGCCGGCGAGGCGGTCGCTGTAACCTTCGCGGTAGAATACCGCATCCTTATCTCCAACCAGATCGAGCAGGATGCCGAATACCGGATTATAGTCCGGAGCAATGGTGCTCGAAAAATACTTCGCTCCGAGGCAGTAGAACGCCTCGTCGCCTTCCTTGCCGTAGTCCTCGCCGTCGAACAGCACGAGATCCACTCCGACGGGAGGCGGCGTTTTCGCGAAGAGTTCGGCGAGGTGCATCAGCACGGCAACGCCGCTTGCGCCGTCGTTTGCGCCGGGGATAGGCGATGCCTTCTTCGCTTCGTCTTTTTCCATATCCGCGCGGGGACGGGAATCCCAATGCGCCGCCAGTACGATGCGCACTTTTGAATCCGGATTGAACTTTGCGATGATATTCGCAAGCCGAAGTTGCGCGCCGTCGTAGCCGGGGAGGACGAAGTCCTGCATTTTCACGCGGGGCGCCAGGTTCGAGAGGAAGGTATGCATAAACGCCAGGCAGGAGTCGTGCGCCGGCGAATTGGGGACGCGGGGTCCGAATGCAACCTGCGCGGCGGCGAGTTCGATAGCGCGCTCGCCGGAGAATTCGGGATAGGTAGCCGGGGGATTGAACTGGTACACGGCGTTGGCTTTCTTTTCTGGGTCCGCTTGCCTGCCGCAGGAAAACACAACCGCTGCAAGCGCGAGTAGTGGAACGAAGTTCCTGATCGATGCGTAGTTCATAGTCCTCAAAGCTACCAAATCACGCTGATAGGGACAAATGAAGAAAGTGTGAGGGGTAAGGGGTAAGGGGTGTCAGGCAGTAGTTCGGATGAAGAATCGCTCGCGCTCGTCTTCGGGCGGTGGGGTTGAATTTGCGGAAATCGCTGGCGATATTCCAAGTAACAATAAGGGATAGGATTATGAACGAAGAATCTGAAAACCCCCTTAATAAGGGGGTCGGCAGAGTCCGCTTTAGCGGACGGAGCCGGGGGGATCGCAATTCGACAAACTGCAGTAAACGAGCGGACTTTGAAGTGGATCCGAAACATGAAAACATTGCCGCTCA
>CAYPBB010000055.1:6813-27096 GCA_964408855.1 uncultured Ectothiorhodospiraceae bacterium | reverse complement strand
GATCGACGTCGGGCTCATTGCCGAATACATCAAGTACCACGGCTCCAAACCGTTGCATATCAATTGCCTCTCTCAGCGAATACTCGTCGACGATCCCTCCCCGCGATGCATTGATGAATATTGCATCGCGCGGCATCGCGGCGAACGTCTCGCGCCGCATCATACCGTATGTCGGATACGGCCCGGATTTGGACAACGGAACGTGCATGCTCAGGATATCCGCATTCCGGAGGACATCGCCGAATTCAACATATGTATCGCTACCCGTCGCGTCGCGCAGAGGCGGGTCGCAGAGAAGCACCGGCATGCCGAGTCCGCGGGCAATCCGTTCCACCTGGCTGCCGACATGCCCTGCGCCGACGATGCCGATGGTTTTCCTGTGGAAATCGATTCCTTTACTCTCTTCGAGATGGAGTAACGCGGCGAAGACGTATTCAGCCACTGACCGCGCGTTGCTGCCCTTTGCGTCGGAGAATTCGATGTGCCGGCTGCGAAGATGCTCCTCGTCGAAATGGTCCGTCCCCGATGTCGCGGTTGCCACGAAACGGATTGCGCTGCCATCCAGCAACTGTTCATTCACCTTCATCGTCGAACGGCAGAGAAGACATTCTGCGCCTTCCAGAAGGGGCTTTGCCTCCGCCGGATCGGTGAACATCCTGACCTCTGCGCCGTGGAGCGCCAGCGCGGTTTCAATTCCGGGAATATTTCTATCTGCGACGATGACGGTCATATCGTTTCCTGCCGCGCACGTACGCGGCTGTTATTGACTCCTCCAACATATCATGCAGCGTAAATCCCTCCAAATGCCTGCGCAAACGATGGATTATCAGAGTAGATATACCCATAGCTCAAATGAATTCATCTCTTGACATTAAACCTAATACGACATAGTTTGTCAACAATGTAGAATTTCTTCCAAAGATCAGGTCAAGCGGTTACCGGAGCGAACATTGAACGAATCCGCCTTCGCTGTTGTATTGACTGATATACACCGACTTTCACGAGGAACGACAGTATGAAACGACGCGCCTTCCTTGCTGCAGCCGGAACGGCTGCGGCTGCGGCTATGGCTTCAACTCAGGCACATTCCGCCGCTAACGGACCGCTTTCCGGCTCGGATATCCCCGGCGGCAGTCAACCGCGCGCACAATCCATCCACCAGAAAGTCCTCGCCGAACGCGGGGGCAGTCTGAAGGGAATGCCCGAACCCATGAAGCTGCCCAAAATGACGTCGAAAGGTCTGGACGAGTACGTCCCTTCGACGGCGATGCCCTGGGACCGCCGACGCGCCGGATATCTGCTGCGACGAACAATGTTCGGGGTGAAAAAAAGCGACCTTGACACGGCTCTGCAGAAAACCCCCTCTCAGGCAATCGACATGCTGCTCGCCGACGATCCATCGCCCGTTCTCAATGCCGCATGGATAAATGAAAACTACACGTACACCGCCGACGGCACGCGCGACCGCAACCGGTTTACGGAATTCCTTATCTGGTGGCTCGATTTGATGGTCAATCAGAACTTCTCGATACGCGAAAAACTGACATTCATATGGCACGACCACTGGGCAACCGAGAACGAAAGCGTCCGCCAGCCGCAATTCAACTACTGGTTCATCGACCTGCTTCGCCGCAATGCTCTCGGCAATATGAAGCAGTTGGTCAAGGATGTCACCGTATCGCCGTGTATGCTGGTGTATCTCGACGGGTGGTACAACACGCGTCAACGTCCGAACGAGAACTACGCCCGCGAACTGATGGAACTTCACACGCTCGGCGAAGGTATCGGATACACCGAACAGGATATCGTCGAGGCGTCGCGCGCGCTCACAGGCTGGACGCTTCAAAACTACGGGGGAACCGGACAGGCATACGAATGGGACCCGAAAACAGCCGTGTTTCTATCTGCGAGGTTCGATACCACGAACAAGACGTTCATGGGACGGACGGGCAATTGGAACGCCACCGATATCGTCGATATCATTTTCGATGAACGGAAGAACGAGGCGGCGAAGTATTTCTGCCGCAAACTGTACCGCGAATTTGTATACGAACTGGCGGACGAAGATATCGTCGAACAACTCGCAACTCTGCTGATTCAAAGCAATTGGGAAATAAAACCGGTTCTGGCGAAACTGTTGAAGAGCGAGCACTTCTTCGACAGCATCAATTTCGGCGCGCATATCACCACGCCGCTCGAACATTTTGTTGGAGCAATCAGAACATTCGGCGTCCAGAATCTGAATTATACGCATGTCTACAACGCCTGCGCGCTGATGGGCTGCCAGTTGCTCGCGCCTCCGAACGTCAAGGGATGGCCCGGCTACAGAACCTGGATCAGCGCCAGCCGCCTCGCATCGCGATGGGCATATACCGACGAACTAGTCACCGGGACAATGCGCACCAACCCGAAATACAAGATCGATGTCATCGGGTATGCGACCCCGTTCGACGGGTGGGTCGACGATCCGCATCTGCTGACAGAGAAGATTCTCGAACATGTCATCGAACTGAAGCTGAGCGAAGGACAGTTCGATATCATTTACCAGGCGCTGCTTGGTGGAGCGCCCGATTACGAATGGTTCGGCATGCCCGAAGCGACGCGCAAACTCAAGCTGGAAAGCATGCTGAAAGCGGTGCTCCGGCTCGGCGAGTATCAGATTATTTAACGGTGAAGAGGAGCAAAACAATGAAACGACGCAATTTTGTCCAATCGTCCGTTGCAGCCGGAGTCGCTGCTGCGACCTTCGGAAATCTCTTCGATCCGTTCTCTGTCAAGGCGTACGCAAACGGCCCGCTCCTTGCGCGCATGGCGAAAGCAGCCGGCTCGAACCGTGCGCTTGTCGTCGTCCAGCTCGACGGTGGAAATGATGGGTTGAACACGACGGTTCCTTCTCAGGATAGTAACTATTTCAACGCACGCGGTACGCTTGCCATCAACAACAGCCTGAAGCTTACCGATACGCTGGGTATTCATCCGGGAATGCCGGCGTTCAAAACATTCTACGACGAAGGCGAACTCGCGCTTGTGCAGAATGTCGGGTACGATAATCCCAACCGGTCGCATTTCCGGTCCACCGATATATGGTTCACCGGCTCGGATGCGGCTACAGTGCTCGATACGGGATGGCTGGGCAGGTACCTCGATCTTATGAATCCCAACTACCCCGATGTCGCGCCAAACCACCCGCTTTCGCTGAAGATCGGTACGACGACAAACCTGCTCATCGAAGGCGAGAATGTCACAATGGGAATGGCGATCGCCGATCCGGAAGTCTTTTACCAGATCATTTCCGGGACCGATACAAGCCAGGGCGACCCGCCCGATCTCTCGACGCCCGGCGGACAGGAACTTGCATACATCCGCCAAATTGCTGTTGAAGCGCATGAATACGCCCGCCCCGTGCGCGAAGCGGCGAACAACGCGCAGAACAACGACGTCTACCCAACGGGTAATAATGTCGCCGAGCAATTAAAAATCGTCGCACGACTTATCGCAGGCGGATTGGAAACGCCGATCTACATCATTCAACAAGCCGGGTACGACACCCACTCCAGCCAGGCGTCGAGGCACGAATCGCTGCTTCAGTCGCTCTCTTCCGCCATCGACGGATTCTACAAAGACCTGAAACTGCACGGCGTCGCCGACCGGGTGTTACTGATGACGATCTCCGAATTCGGCAGGCGCGTGCAGGCGAACGGCACCGCCGGCACCGATCACGGCACCTGCGCGCCGATGTTCTTCATCGGACCCGGCGTCAACGGCGGTGTGTACGGAAACAATCCCGACCTCGTCAATCTCGATACCCGCGGCGATATGATTGCGCAGTACGATTTCAAACAGACCTATGCCAGCGTCCTGCAGCAATGGTTCAGCGTGAAGAAATCCGATTCGTCGCTTGTGTTGAACGGCGACTGGCAGACGTTGCCGCTGTTCAAGATCGATCCCACAAGCGCGCAACCTGTCTCGGCAGCGCACGGTTTCGGACTTGAACAGAATTACCCGAATCCCGTTTCGCTGGCGGGCGGCGGAGCGGCAACCATTCGGTTTGCAACCGGCGGAGGACAGACGACGTTGCGGGTATTCGATATCATGGGACGCGAGGTCGCCACGCTTGTCAACGCAAATCTGGCGCCGGGTACGCACGAGGCAGTCTTCAATGGTTCCCGGCTACCGAGCGGCACATACCTCTACCGACTCGAGCACCGGGGTCTCTCTGAAACCCGTCGGCTGGTGCTGACGAGGTAGAAACGTATTGCATGATCGGAATAACGGCTATATCCATTCCCGGTTGAATTGCATGACGGCCATTTCTGAATAAGAAATAAGCACAGTAACACTGTGCATCCCTGCGAAACCCTGCGCCAACGTCTGACAGCGTTGCTCAGGGTTTCCTTGTTTTGCGATGAATATCGCATCCTGGTAATGTTAGATGTAAAAGAGTGTGTCCTTCGAGACATTCCTTTTATGCCGCAATCAGCCGCCTTTTAATTTGCGGTAGAAATTCTCATGCGTACCAAGCAAGAGCAAACGGCGAGCGGACGAATCCCACGTGTAGGCAAGGAGATACTGCTGTTCTTCGATAGGAAATTTATATACAAATACACCCGATAAATCACCGCGCTTGGGAACACCGGAAAATGGATTCTGTATAATTGCTTTTATCGCCATTTCGACGATTCCCCGTTGTTTAGGATGCAACTTCTTGAATTGCCGCTCGAACTGCGACGATTGATAGACAGAAACCCTGCTACTTTTTCCCGGCATTTTCGCTGAAGACAAAAGGTTTGATCATCCCATTTTTTTCTTCTTCAAGCGCCAGCAGAATTCCTTTGATCGCATCGATCGTTAGATCGGGATTCTCCTCGGCGATTTTACCGATTTTCGCCCAATATTCTATTTGTTTCGGGATAGTACGATGCTCAACAGGCGCATATTTTGCCGCCTGTTCGTGCAGTTCCATCGATATGCGGATGCTTGCGTATTTCATTGGATAATTCCCTTCTGATACGACCAACTACGCTGCAACTTACTGCATAATGCGGCAACCTGCAACCTGGCTCTCATTTCCTGAATTGCACGCTCTTCCACTGTTCGAACAAATGCTTCACCTTATTGCGCTGATACTTGCCCGTCGAGGTAACGGGAATGTCGTCGCTGAACACCACTGCCTTCGGCGCTTTGCTGAACGGCAGGTGCTTCAGGCAATGGTCGATGACATCCTTCTCCGTCAACGCCGGGTCGGCTTTGCGAACCAGCGCGCCCACCTCCTCGCCGTACCAGTCGTTCTCGAAGCCTACTGCGATCCCCGTTTTCACGCCGGGACAAGTGTTTATCACCTCGTCGATTTCCAGCGGGGCAAGATTCACGCCGCCGCGAATAATGAGCTCCTTGAGCCGACCGGTGATAAAATAAAATCTTCGTCCTAGAGCATCGGTACGATAGAAGCCTTCATCGCCGCTGCGGAACCAGCCGTACGCAAACGTGGCGGCATTGGCATCCGGATTCTGGAAGTAGTACTTCATCACGTTGTGACCGCGTATGACGATCTCGCCCTTTTCTCCTTCCGGAACGCTTGCGCCTTCAGGAGTATGAATATCCATTTCATTCGGTTCGATTGCGACGCCGATGGATGGAAAGCCGTAGTCCTGCATCCAGCGGTTGTGTTCCTCATCGCTGAGATCGACAGGCAGGAAGCAGGAGTAGCATGTCGTCTCGGAGAGTCCGTAACCGTGCACAATAGGTATCCCGAACGCAGTCTCGAATTGCCGCGCCAGATCGCAGGTCAACGGACCGGCGCCGCAGATGATGTGCCGGAATCCGGAGAGATCGTATTTCGAAACGTCGATCCCGTCGTGCAGCAGGAATTGCAGCAGCGTCGGAACCACGCTGACCACTTGCACCTTCTCCTGCTCGATCCGGTGAAAGAACGTGCGCGTCGTGAATTTCTGGTTCAGCACTACGCTGCCGCCGTAATACATCGGCGTCATCAGCGTCACGACCGTTCCATTCACATGGTGAAGCGGCAGCACACACATCATCCGCTGACCGGAAGTCATGCGGTGCCACTCAGAAATCCCTTTCGCGTCGCCAAGAAGATTATACTGATCGAGCACGACGCCTTTCGGCAACCCCGTCGTGCCGGATGTGTAGACAATCAGCGCGTCGTCGTCAAGAGCGGGAAGAATCTCAGGACGGAATTCCGAACCGGTCGTTTTCAACTCCTCGTGATACTGCTTGTACCCGGATACCGATTCCCCGCCTGCGGCTGCGCATTCGATGATCTCCGGCTTGTTGCCGATATGGTTGACAATTCCGGCAATGCGTTCGATGTATTGCGATTGGATAAACGCGAGTTTTGCGCGGGAGTTTTCGATAATGTATTGAATCCGCGCGTCGTCCTCGCCCGGATTGATAGGAACGACAACCGCCCCGATATACCATGCGGCAACGTATTGGATCACCGTATCCGAGTGATTGACTCCCGCAGTGCAGATACGGTCGCCTCGGTTGATACCATGATCCGACAATAACCGAGCCGTTTTACGCACAAGAGCAGCGAATTCTGCGTACGTGAAACTGTGCGGCTCGCCGGATTCGGGATAGAAAATGAGCCAGGTCTGATTGCCGCGTTCTCGTACATTCTTATCGAGCAGCTCGCCGATATTGTGATATGGTACAAGCCGCGTTCCGCGGGGCGCTGCATCGGTGCTGCGCGCATGTTCGATGCGCTCCGCATCCTGCTGTGATTTCAGGTGTTCGGAATAATTCTCGCTCATATCAACCATTCGTGAGTGGTGAATAACAATGCCGTTTCCGGGCGGTTCGTTTTTGTTGAAATGTGCGTGTTGATGCGGAAAAATAGGAAATCCGTTGCCTACGGCAAATCGCCGCCGCATGGATTGAGGTCATTCAATCGGGCGCGGGCGCTGCGATTGTATGAGCTGCGGAACAGCTACAATATGCTGAACCAACTACCTGTTTTCAGGAATGCCGCTCCGATTCGCGTTGCGCTCTTCTGAAGTGCGGCGAGTCACCCCACTCGTCGAATCCAATTTCCTCGTCGATACCGTAGATGCGCGCTTCGAGACAACCGAGACATTCCTCTGCGTTTTCATCGAGGCAAGGTTTGTTTTCGTATAACTGATAGTTGGATTTGTACTCTACTTCAGTCGTGTTCGGCATAATAATATTGGCGCCGGCCTTCAATCCCATTTCCCTTCCCAACGGCTTTAACGCCTGCAATGCGGTCGTGCTTGCGATGTTCACATCTTTCAGCAGGAGGCGTGCAGCGGAGATCATCCTCAGGCTGAGTTCGAATTGCCGATCTTTGATTGCCGCGTAATCGGGAACATGTTCCGCAAGCGGAGTATGTTCGCTGACGATGTACGGACCCATGCCGATCATATCGACGTCGAGTTCCTTGAAGAAAAACAAATCGTTCACCAGGTCGTCGATCGTCTGAAACGGCAATCCGATCATCACACCGGTTCCCACCTGGAACCCGGCTTCGCGCAGAAGATACAGGCATTGCTTCCTGCGCTCGAAATCGTGATCGGGCGGGTGAAGCTTTTTATACAATTCCCGGTTGCTCGTCTCGATGCGAAGCAGATACCGGTGCGCTCCGGCATCGAACCAGCGTTTATACGTTTCGAGCGTCTGTTCGCCGAGAGAAAGCGTGATGCCCAGCTCGCCGTTCGAAAGCTCCTTGATCTTGCGTACCGCGCTCTCCACGAAATCGATAAAATGCGCGTCGTCGCGTTCCCCCGATTGCAGGACCACCGAACCGTAGTGGTTTTTCCATGCCCATTCCGCGCTTCTGAGAATTTCCTCCTCCTTCATCATGAACCGCTGTACGGTGTCCTTGCTCTTACGAATGCCGCAGTAATAACAATCCTTCCGGCAGATGTTGCTGAATTCGATGATGCCCCGGAAATACGCCTTCTTTCCGACGTAGCGCTGCTTTATTTCGTAGGCTTTTTCGAACAGCAACCGCTGATCGTCTTTCGATTCCAACTGAAGAATGTATCTCAAATCCTCCGCATCGAGAGGTATGTCCGCATCCACTTTTCGAAAAATATCCTGAAGCACAGTAAACCTTTTTTCGTATATATCGCCGTTAAAATACGACCGCCGGGGCGATTCTTCATTCTTGAAATTCGAATATTTCCTATTTTACGTGCATGCCGTCATTTTGTTGATTCAACACCTGCAGCCATATGAAACGTTCGCTTCTCTTCCTGTTGATTGCCATTGCTACGCACCTCTCCGCCCAGGACCTGTCGCCTGTGCGTATCGATTTCCAGTCGCGTATTCCGACCCGCGACGGTGTCAAGCTCGCGGCGGTCATTTACCAGCCGACAAACATGGGAAAAACGACGCCCGCACTCTTTGCATTAACACCGTACGGTACCGATTTACTCCATAACGACGCCTATTGGTTCGCACAACGGGGATATACGGTCGTTACAGTCGATTGCAGAGGGAGGGGAAATTCCGAAGGCTCGTTCATCCCGTTTGAATTCGACGGGAAGGATGGATTCGATATCTGCAAGTGGATATCGAAGAAGGAATGGTACAACGGCAATATCGGCATGTTCGGTGCGTCGTATCTCGGTACGGTGCAGTGGCTCGTCATGCGCGAACATCCCGCAGGACTGAAAACAATCGTTCCCATTGCGTCCGCCGCGCCGGGTGTCGATTTTCCGATGTTCAACAACATCTTTTATTCGCTGAACGTGCAATGGCTGGCTCTGGTCTCGGGTCGATCTTCCAATGTTCGCATTTTCTCGGATGCGACATACTGGAATCGTGTCTATGAAACCAGCTTCCGTCATCATGTGCCGTATGCGGAATTGCCCGTAGTGGCAGGCGTCGAGAGCAACGTTTTTCAGAAATGGCTCCTTCATCCCGATTTCGATAGATACTACAAGGATATTCTTCCAAACGAACTCGAGTATAAGACTTCGACAACATCTGTGTTGACGGTCACGGGCTACTACGACGACGATCAGCGCGGCGCGCTGTACTTCCATAATAACATGATGCGATATGCCCACGATAGCATCAAGTCAGGCTGCTCGCTACTTATCGGACCGTGGGACCATTCGGGCAGTTACCATCCCCGCGCATCGGTTGGAAATCAGTCGTTCCACGCCAACTCCGCTCCCGATATGCGTCAGGTTCAGCTTGAGTGGTTCAATTGGAAGCTCAACGGCGGCCCGATGCCTGCGTTCATTCTCGATAACGTCACATATTATCAGATGGGCGTCGACCAGTGGCGCTCGGCCGATTCCATTCAGATGCTCGCCGAATCGACGGTGTCATGGTATCTGCGACCGGCGCCGAGCGGAGACAACTCGCTCTATAATTGCGGAAGTCTCCAAATGGATCAAGGTGGATTCGACATCCCGACGGAAATCCATTATAACCCGCTCGATACAGCGCTGACGCAATATAGATTGAGGGAGGAAGGAATGAATTACGCCTGGCGGACCGAGCGCGATGCATTGTTCCCCGAGAAAGCCGTCTTCCAGTCGCCTCCGCTCACACAGGATATCCAGCTATGCGGACAGGTGCAATTGAATGCGTTCATCGGAATGAACGTTCCCGATGCGGATCTTGAAGCGATTCTCTATGAAATCACGCCGGGCGGCGAGTGCATCTATCTGACTTCCGATATCATCCGCGCGCGCTACCGGAACTCTCTCGAAAGTTCAATGCAGATCGTGAAGAAGGACGCGGAGGAATATCATTTTGTGTCGTTCCATTACACCTGCAGAACCATTCGAGCGGGCAGCCGGCTGCGACTTGCATTGGGGGCGTTGAATTCGCCGTATTATCAGAAAAATTATCACACAGGAATGGAAGTACATCTCGAATCGGCGAAGGTTGCGCGTCAGGCCGAGATCAAGATTTATCATGGGAAGAAATTCCCAAGCGCACTAGTGCTACCGGTGAAGATGTAGAGATGGAATCGAGCCCTAAAACCCCCGTTAGGAGATACAGCAATCCGCCTGATTGGACGAATCTGAGGTTACTTTACCTCGAATAAACAGATTTACGCATCAGTCCTTTTTCCCCCTAAATCCCCCAAGGGGGACTTTTTCTGATTTACATATGTCGTTTGTATTGCAGTCGTTCTTCATCCCCGGCGGGGATGGATATCTATTGCCGTGGGTGTCAACCCACGGTAAGCATTATTCCAATACCTTCGCCCCAACGGCGTCGCAGATGCCGCGTATTCGTGCATAGCGAAATGCCTATTTATAAGAATCCCGGCATCCTGACCCCGAATCCCGTGTCAGGGAACTTGGTCCGATTAGCTTACTGCCGCCGGATTCACCATTCAATTCTTCAACCCCTAATAGGGGTCGTCCTGATCCGTACGCCACAGGCGTGCGTGAGAAGAACGGGGGTTCTGAAAGGCGGGTTGACCTTGCCGTCTTTGCACGTCCATTCGAGTCCAGCAGATTGCCCCCCGCCTCGTCGCGGCTTCGCCTGGACGATGCGACCCCCACGCCGTGGGGGTAAGAAGAAACGCCCATGCCAATAACTCAGTACGTCGCCCCATGTCCTGAGACTGGTCCGCCTGTGGCAGATCGTCGTGAAAGGGGCATATAAAAACCGTGCAATTCGCGCCAGCGTCTAAAATCGTAGCCCAAAATTGAAACCGGGCCATGCCTTCAGACGCACTCCGCCTGTTTCCTCATCGACTGCTGTCCACTTGGCGATGTCCTTCCCTTTCCAGTGTTCAGACACGGTGAGATTGAGCGTCGGACCGCCGGTGAGATACATTACTCCAAGATCGACGACTCCGATAAGATTGAGCGTATGCAATGTGTAAAATGAGTTCGACGCCATCTTCTCCTGGAAAAATGCCTGCGAATACAAGCCGATCTCCAGACCGAGTATCTCCGTCAGGTCGAAGTGTCCGCCGAGACCTGCGCCGAACGAATACAGCACCGTATCGCCAACCGTTGCGCCGATGCCGCAAAGATTGTAGAACGACCGGGTTCCGCTTCTCACGCCGACTTGCATGAGACCGGTTTCAGTTCCCCATAGATCGTACTTCAATCCGACTTCCTTGACGTAACTGAGCAATCCGATAGGAATGCCTTCGTGCGTTTCGGCAATATTCACCGGAGCGATTTGAACGCCTTTTCCGAAATGCGAAGCGATATTCACCGCGCCGGAAATCATGACTCCATCAGTGCGGCCGTGATGAACGGCAAGCGCGCCGGCAAATTGCGCCCCGTGGATATCGCCGTGCACGATATTGACCGCTCCGCCGAATAACGCCCCTTCGAATGTGCCGCGGTGAATGTTCACCGCGCCGCCGAATTCGGCGCCGGTGAAATCTCCTTCCGTGTAATTGCCCGCCCCACCGAATACCGCGCCGTTCATGTCTCCGCCGACATAATTCCCAACACCGCTGAAGAGCGCGCCGACGACATTCCCGCCCGCTTCGTTGAACAAGCCGGCGTACTGCGCGCCGGTGACATCGCCTTCGACCAGGTTCATGATATATCCGAACTGAGCGCCGCGCAGCAACCCGCCCACTTTATTGAATCCGGAAAAATGCGCGCCGGTCTCGTCTCCTCCGGCGAACTGCACCATTGAAAACGTAGCTCCATGCACATTGCCGCTGTATTCGTATAAAATCCCGGCAAATCCAAAGCCATCGAGCTCCGCAGCTTTCCCTGAGATTAGCGTGAGATTGACTCCCGAATGGTACACTTCCCTGCGAACAATTTTCGCGACGGCATCGCCGGTACTGACGCCGTGAACAAAACCGAGATTGAATGGAATGAAGACATATTTCGCGGAATCCCCGGAGCTGTACTCCTGAGAGTACAACGAAACAGGAATAAAGTACAACAAGGTGGCAAGCAACGAACCTGCGATCGTCATTCGACGCATTGAAATGGTACTCCTCATGTATTGAATAAAACCATGCAAAGATGGATCAAAGCCTCAACCTGCCTTTAACGCTCGACGAAGGAATTTGTTTCCGGATACTGCAAAGATTTGCGCACGCCTCCGATTTTTCTTCTCGCCGCTGTTTTGCATTTTACAGGCTGGTTTGAAACTATGTGGAATCGTTATTCCGGAACGCACTATGCAACGTCTTTTCCATTTATTCGCATTATGTCTCGTTACCGCGCTCCCGCTCTTCGGGCAGGTTAATTTTGACACCTACTTTACCGACGCCACGCTGAGAATCGATTACGACCACAGCGGCACCAAGGGAGTCGACCGAATTGCGCTGGATGCATGCTACAAGATCTCCGGATGGCCGGGCAGTCTCGTCAATCTTGTTGACACGCTGAACCGGGGCGAATTCCTGTTCCGCGTGTACGATTGGAAGAGCGGCACGCTTCTGTATTCGCGCGGATTCTCGTCGGTCTTCCAGGAATGGCAGGCGACGGACGAAGCGGCGAAGGGCGTCTGGAAATCCATTCAGGAAACCGTCCGCTGTCCGTTCCCAAAACAGCCTGTTCAGATCAGCATCTGCCGCCGCAGTAAGTTCAGCGTCATGGAAGAGCAATTCACCGCGGTCATCGATCCAAACGATCCCACACAGATCAATACGGAAAAAGTCTCGGGCAATTACGAAGTCGTTACGTTGATGAACAACGGCGATCCGCACAAAAAGGTCGACATCGTCATCATCGGCGATGGATATTCGAAGGACGATATCGAAAAGTTCAAGGCGGATGCCGAGCATTTCAATAACGTCATGTTCGGTACGGAGCCGTTCAAGAAGCGGAAGAAGGATTTCAATGTGCGCGCCGTTTGTGCCGTCTCTCTCGAATCGGGCATCGATGTACCGGATAAAAACGTCTGGAAGAACACCGCATTAGGCTCGATGTACAATACATTCGGTTCTGCAAGATACGTCCTCACCGAAGCCAACCAGCAATTGCATAATATTGCATCGCAGGTCCCCTACGATTTCGTTTGTATCCTCATCAATGGCAGCAGATACGGCGGCGGTGGAATCTACCATCAGTTTACAACCACCTATACTATTGAAAACACCGCCGGACAGGAATGGCAGCGCGATTACGTGTACGTCCACGAATTCGGACATAGTTTCGGCGGACTGGCCGATGAATACTACACTTCGTCGACCGGCTACACGGATTTCTATCCCGCCGGGGTGGAACCGTGGGAACCGAACATCACTCGTATGTACGACCCGGCCGCATTGAAATGGAAGACTCTTGTGTCGCCGGGCATGGCAATTCCAACCGACTGGGGTAAATATGCCTATGACAGTCTCGGCGTTGAACGCGCAAAGCTCGACCGCCTTGCCGCAGATTATTACACGAAACGCGAACCGATCATGAAAGCGCAGGAAGAAATTACAAAGAATCCGGCGCTGCTTGGAAAGGTCGGAGCGTTCGAAGGCGCAGGCTACCTCTCCGAGGGCATGTACCGTCCTTCTCTCGACTGCCGTATGTTTTCGCTCAGCTTATGCGATTTCGACCCGGTTTGTATGCGCGCAATCGAAGATCAGATCAATTTTTATTCGAAGTAAGACCGCCACAACGCCGCCACAGAGTGTCTGTAGGAGGCTGGAAAATGAGCGAGGCAGAAAAATGCACTCCCCCGTAAGGGCCATTACCCTGCGGGGGATTTTTACTCACCCTGGGAAAAAATCCGGCGCCGCCGATCCGTTGTAATCGATGAATGATTCCACAACGGCCCTTCTATAAATATTGCAATTCCCAATCCTGAAAGCGCTTGCTCCGATAGGAGAAAAATCGGAGCTTTTGACAATGCAGAAAAAAAACTGCAAGCAATTTCCGGCAGTGCGTTGCATTTTTTTTCATTCGACAATCCTGGAATTGTTTCTCCGTAAAACGAGAAATCCCCGTAATTTATTGCCATATAAGCACTTACAGCAATGCACAGGCAAAGCCCTACAATAGCAGCCCTGAAGGTGAAAAAAAATGTGTTTTTACTGTTTTCTTTTAAATAAAAACCTTATGTTAGGGCTGTTAGTCTGTTAATCCACAATAGGTTAAGAGGTCTGTTCATGCCCAAGATTGATATCACGAATATCCGCATGCAAGCGGGACGCATGATGATGATGATCCTCGCAGGATGCTTCATCGCGCTTTCTGCTGCGTCGGCTCAAGGGAATGTATTCCTCACAACGAATATCATCCCGGCCGGCAAAGGACAAGTCCAGCTCAGTCCTGAGCAGCCACTGGACGGATACACTCCGGGTACAATAGTTACCGTAACGGCGGTCGACTCCGATCCATGCTATCAATTCTCCCATTGGACAGGCGATCTCACGGGTAGCAACCCTGTATCGACTGTTACAATGGACCGGAACAAAACCGTCAGCGCAAATTTTGCGCCCGGTATTTTTGGTGTGACTGTTTCGTCCTTATCGCAATTCATCATTTCCGGCGCTCCTCCCGCCGACCAGCGCCTTGTCATTACAAGCACCGGCGGCAATTGCTTCACATGGAGTCTGGAAACAACCGAAGACTGGATCTTCATTTCCAAAAATTCGGGAACCGGTAACGATTCCGTAACGGTCAACATTATTTCGTCGAAAGTGCCGTGCCAGGGTACGCATGTCGGCTTCATCCGCTTGCGTTCCGTCAGCATGAACCCGCAGGAAATTCTGATTCCCGTGCTTCTGCGCGTCGGCGCCGAGGAAGTAACCGCTTCCGTCACGGGCAGCCCGACGGCAATTAGCTGCCAGACGTATGCGCCCGACATCATCACTGTCACCATCACGAACAACAGCGCATCGCAGATTATCTTCACAACCCCGCCGAACTTCGGCGAAGGGTTCGTTCTGAAGAATCCGGATGTGTTCCCGATGGTCCTTGAAGATAACGGTAAAGCGCCGCTCAATCAGAAAGAACTGTTTATCCGCTTCGAACCGACGCCCAATCAGGCCGGCTCTATCGCCAGTCAGATTAAAATGGTCGCAAATAACTGCGGACGGGAAGTGTACTTCGAACTCACCGCAACGCGTATCAAACCGACAGCGACGGTCAATGTCAACGAGCTCGATTTCGGTATCATTAATAACTGCGTCATCGATCCGCTGCCGGTGCGCACTATCGTGCTTCAAAACCTCTACGTAGAAAATGCGCAGTTGTGGTACAAGAAACCTCAGGGCTTCACGTTGATTACGGCGCCTAATGCCGTGGCCGGGGGCTCGGAAGCGACGATCGAAATCCGCGCCGAACGCGACGGACCCGCCGTGATCGACAGCATTCTCGAAATCGAGGTGGATTACAATATTTGCAGCGAATTCATCCGTATTCACCTGACCGGCTCGCGCCAGTCTCCGTCGTTCTATGCGGAGACGGTTACCGGTTCGCATGCGTTTACTTCGGTGGAATTCGATACCACCTGTCTGGGACAGCAAAACACGAGAACCGTCCGCGTCGTGAACGACGGCAATTCTCCGTTGAATTTCTCGGTATCTCTTTCGAGCACGGAGTATTTTTCCTCCGACGCCTCGTCCTTCTCTCTGAATCCCGGCGCCGATCATATTCTCACACTCACATTCAGCCCGCAGATTGCCGGCGATTTCAGCAGCCTTCTAACGATCAATGCCGACCAATGCGATCTGAGCGAAAGCACAACCTTGTACGGACACACGTTCAATGAAGTGCTTCTATCGACAACCATCACCCCGTCGCAGATCATCCTCGCAAATTGCGAGATCGACAGTTCGTTCACGCTGGTGATCAACAACACGGATACCCAACCCGCAACATTTACCGGACCGCCGTCGACGCTGCCGGTAGGTTTCGAATGGGATCCGTCAATCACCTACCCTGTCGTTATTCCGCCGAGCGGCCAGTTTACCGCCACGATCTACTTCCGTCCGCCTGTCGGCGTCGGTGGAGTTTTTGGCGACACGGCGAACTGGTACGGCGATCCCTGCGGCACGAGAGCTTCGTTTGTATTAAGCGGTCAGCGAATCCTTCCAACGTACACCGTCAATCCAACCGATATCGATCTGGGCATGATTGTAATCTGTGACACGACGGCGCAGAATGTTTCGCAGGACTTCACCTTTAACAATACAAGCACTATTCCGATGACTCTAACGCCGCAAACGCTGCCGCAGGGTCTGACGCTTATGTATAACGGCGGAGCATTTCCACCGGCAGGGCTTATTGTCGCAGCCGGCGCTACGGAAACCATTACCGTGAAAGCCGCCGACCGCGATTCCGGAACCGTCGACGTGAAACTCATCATGGATGTTGCGGCCGGACAGGCCGGCGCATGCAATTCGTCTTTCACCATCAACGTCACCGGCACATGGTACAAACCTTCGTTTGAGGTGGCCGTTGAAACTCCGGGTTCGGATGTATTCTCGGCGTTGTGTATCGGCGAAAGCGAAACACGCCGTTTTATCGTCCGCAACACGGGCAACATGCAAATCCAGATTCAATCGAGCGGATTCGGCGCAGGTTCGGACTTCTCGCTTTCGGGCGGATCGTTCAACCAGGTGCTCAGCCCAGCCGCGCAATTGTATTTCGACGTCGTATTTTCGCCGACGGTGCGCGGTATCCGGACCGGATTCATTGTGTTCACCGATAATGCATGCAATACCACCGATACGCTGTTCGTCAGCGGTACAGGCGTTCAGCCCGCATTCGTCGTCGACAGCATCATCCCAAGCATGCCGATGAACATTCTTTCGTGCGAACCCGATGCGAACCGGAAAATCACCGTGATCGTTGCCAACACGAGCAGCGATTCGCTGACTCTCCGCGATATCTTCCTTCCGACAGGCTTCGCGATCGACTCTTCGACGACATTCCCGATGCGCATCGAGGGTAATACGACCGCCAATGTCTACCTGAAATTCACGGGCGCCGACATCGGCAGCTACGGCGGTGCGGCCACGTTGTTTGCGAACGAATGCAATCTTTCCGTCGACTTCAACCTTCAGGTCATTGTTTCCAGTTCGTCGTACACGCTTTCGAATACCGCCTTCGATTTCGGCAATATTCGCGTGTGCCCGAGCGGATCGGTCTTCCCTGAAGATCAGAACAACCTGACGCAGTCGATTGAAATCGCCAACACCGGCACTTCTGCGATGGATGTGAGCGCAACATTCTCCATCCCGCATTCGAATGTAACGATGACAAGCCCGGCAACGAATCCCTTTAGCCTGGCGCCGGGACAGACCAAGTATATCACGCTGGCATTGAACCAGCCGCTTACCGGTGTCACTACCGTGAATGCGGAACTCCGCGTTGTCAGCAGCCGCGATACGCTCTGCAACACGCCGCCGACGCTGATTCCGATCACTGCAACTATCCAGCGCGTCGGTTTTGCCTTCACGCAGGATAGCATTCAGTCCGCAGCGAATCTGGACGACGATTCCGTGACGATCTGGGCGACGGTTCAAAATACGGGAGAAGGTCCGGTAACGCTCAACCTCGCGTTGAACGGGGCCGCAAACTTCTCCATCGCCGGCGATCCGACCATAACACTGGAAATCGGCGAAACCGACTCCGTGCGCATCCGGTTCATCCCGACGACGACTGGTTCAATGTCGACCGTCCTGACGGCAACCAATCCGGTGTGCCAGACGACCGACCAGGTACGAATCCGGGTAACGATTCTCCAATCGCGCATTGTGATCATGGGCAACTCGATGCCGGGAACCCGGCTTACGTTGACCGCCCGCCCCGGCGACAGAATCGATATTCCGGTGTATCTGCGCGACTCGTTGAAGCTAAACAACGGCGAAGTCCCGGTTGAATCTGGTCAGATAGACTTGTATCTTGACATGCAATTCAATGTGTACGATCTGGCGCCCGAGTCTATTACACCAATCAATGTCGATGCCGCGAGTTTCGAACGCACCGCTCCGAATACCATTCGTATCCGGTTGAGCGATTCCTCGTTCAACGCCGGCTTGCTTGCGCGTATCCAAACCGAAGTATTGCTGGGTACGGCGGCAACCACCGAATGGGAATTCCTGAATCCTTCGTTCGACCCGCTGGTCGCATTCATCGATCTCGATAACAATGTCACCGGCACGCTGAACGTTCAGCCGCGCAACGGTTTCAGAACCCGCCGCGATCTGGGTATCCCCTGGATCGAAAGCCCGGTTCCGAACCCGGTCACCGCATCGTCTGCGCAGCAACCGACGGTGGAATACAACATCACTCAGGATAGCCGCGTGGAAATCGGTTTGTACAACGAACTCGGAATCCAGGTGCGTTCGCTGCACAGCGGATGGATGCCGAAAGGCGTACATCAGGTCGCGATCGACGCCGCCACTCTTCCGAACGGCATGTATCATGTTGTTCTGAAAGCCGGTTCGTTCAATGCGTCACAGAAACTCATCCTTGGCCGTTAAGGAGATACAGAACATGAAGACCAAACATTTCTTATTACTCGCACTTGTTTTTGTCGGCGCTACCGGTTCCGGATTCGCGCAGTTCTCAATACGGCCGAGCGCACGCCTTCTGTACGCAACGCGCGGCGGATTCTTCATCGGCGTTAACCAGAGCTTCCATACGGGAAACATTCCGACCAATCCGTACTATTCGACTTCGACGAGCATTATCGACGGAATCGTTTCCGAGCCGGGCTTCGTCAGCGATAAACAATCGACAAATTTCATCTTCGGCGCGCACCTCGACAAGGCCGTGTCGGCAAACGTCTCACTCGGTCTCCGCGTGATCTTCGATCAAATGAACCTCGACGTCAGACGCTCGGAACTTCAACCGTTCCGCGTTGCCGACGAGGAAGGATACCTGTACGACGTCGAAATCGACAATAACATGGAATACACGCTCCGGTATCTCACCATCGCGGGCGTAGCAAAGTTCTACTTCTACCGCACGTATGGATTCTACCTGCTTGCGGGAGCGTCGGTCGGAACCTTGCTTACCGGCGATTACGATTACCACCCCGAAGTGCTGCAGCCCCTGTGGGCGCGCGGCAGCCAGGGCGCAAGCGTGTCGAACGAAATCCCCGACGTAAAGTCGTTCCGCTTTAGCCTTATCCCCGGCATCGGATATGATTTCTATTACAGAGGGGTGTTCATTACTCCCGAACTCGCAGGCGACATTCCGTTGACGGATGTCCTCGATGACAACTACACGACTGGCGATATCTGGCGCGTCATGAATCTTCAGGCGACGCTGCGGTTGAGCTTTATCATCCTCTAGTTTTTCCGGTCAGACTGTACAATGCAGGCGGTCAGGGTTGAGACGAACCCTGACCGCTTTTTTTTGGCATTTCATTCTATTACACTGCCTCAGCCACCGGGATGGAAACTCTGGAGACGGCGGGTATTTCAACGATGAACGTTGAGCCCGAACCGACCGCGCTTTCGCACCAGATCGTTCCGTTTAACGCATCCATCATTCGCTTTACAATATATAATCCCAATCCGGTCGAGATTTCCCCCGCCGTCGGCTTCGCGGAAAGTTTGGCGAACTTTTGAAACAGCATATCGGTCTCCCTCGCCGAGAGACCGGGTCCCTGATCGTGTACTTCGAACCGCACGTAGCCCGGAACAGTTTTCAGATGAATCAGCACCATTTTCCCAGGCGGCGAAAATTTCACCGCATTCGAAACGAGGTTATCGAACACCTGGGTCATTACGGCCGCATCGGCGAGCGCTGTGTGATCGTTGCCGTCCGACTGAACAAACACTGAAATATTTTTCTCGTCGGCGTGACTTCTGTTCAACGCCAGGGCATCCGACAGCGGTTCGTCGAGATCGACGGGCAGTTTGCACACCATCGTTATCCCCGATTCGATTTTTTGAATATCGAGAAGATCGGAAACGATTTTCAGCATCTTCCGCGATGTCGAAATAATCTGATGCGCACATTCCTCTTTGTACATCCCGGGTGTATTGCTGTTATTCAGCAGCTCCGATAATCCGATCACCGTCCCAATGGGATTTTTCAAATCGTGCGCAGCGATGGCGAGAAGTTCGTTTTTCTCGTTGTTCACATCCTCGAGAGCGTAGTTCTGTTCCCGCAGCTTGTCCTGCTGGAGTAGAATTTCCGTGGCCGCCGCTTCGAGGGCGTCGTTCTTTTCGCGGAACTGCAGTTCCGTCTTTCTTCTCATCCTCGTCAGGACGATAAAGAGAAACGTCACGAGGCTCAGGGCTATCACCCCAGCCAGCCAAAGCTGGGATAACCGTTGTTGGCGTTCGATCTGTGCGGTTCTGATATTTCTATCTTTTTCGAGCAGTTGTATTTTCCGGTCATCCCTCTGCGAATTCCTCCGCTGGATCTCCATCAACCG
>CAYPBB010000055.1:0-6803 GCA_964408855.1 uncultured Ectothiorhodospiraceae bacterium | reverse complement strand
TGACCACGGCGGAGCTCCACGGTTTTCACCGTCGTTTCCAGTTCCAGGCCCTGGAGCCTTCGAGTTTTCTCGAGCAACGCCAGCGCGTTGGTTTTCCGCGCGAGTTCCGCCAGATCCAGATCACGCTGTTTTTTCAGGAGATTGTTTTCCCGTTCGGTGAGCTGCACTTTATACTGCACCTCGAGTTCGGCAACCCGTTCGGTCCTGTTCGCCGCCATGATGGAATCGCTCGCCCGGATAAACAATGTATAGGCATCGAATGCATTTTTATAATCGCCGAGCGCGACATAGGCCTTCGCTTTTATTTCGAACGGTTCATGCGTGAATGTCAATGAGTTCTGCTGCATCAAAACTAACATAGAATCGGCGATTGCCAGCGCGAGACCCGGCATCGAGTGCCGCAACGCAAGACTGGTCATTTGCGACTGAGTGTTAAGAGCTCCGAGGATATCCTGGTTTTGAACGGTTCTTTTCCACACAAGCCCGAAATAGAATAACGCCGAGTCGACGTTATTCTTGTTTTCGTAGTAACATCCGAGATACCTGTATCCAAACACATTCATTGCATCCGATTTTTCGTCAAAAAACATCGACGCGGCGCGCAGAAAGGCTGCGCTGCTCTCGAGCGTGTCGCCATTTGAGCGGAGCGAATATCCAAGCGCGCCAAACGTGCGCGCTTCCCGGTTCTTCTGTCCGATATTCTGATAAATGGCGATTGCCTTGCGGTAATGAACGATGGCATTCTGATGGTCTTTTAGCGACGAATACACATTCGCGATATTGTGTTCGGTGCTTGCGCGGGTAATCAAGTCCTCTTCTTTATCGAGCGCTTCAATCGCCAGCTTGTAATACTTCATGGCGATGTCGTAGTACCCTTGCTTATACAGAATGATTCCCATGTTCACATACGTTCTGATCATCCCTTTGATATCGCCGCACCGCTCCCTTTCGGCGAGCGACTCTTTCATCACTTCGAAACCTTCGGCAAGTTTTCCCTGTGTCTGATACACCACGCCGATGTTATTCAAACTCGCGGCGACGACCCTGCACAGGTTATGTTTTTTCCCGATTGCCATCGCGCTGTTATAATCGTCGATCGCTGTCGAGAGCTCTCCCCCCATGTAGTACTGCCAGCCCCGTTTGTTGTAGGCTTTCGCTTCGGTTTCCGGATCGCGCACTTCCTTCGCCTTACGTATCGCGAGCGATGCATACTCAATCGATTTCAGATAATCGACGCCCTCATAAGCGGTGGCAATGTCCATGAGCAACTGAAGCGCCTTTGCACCCTGTCCCTTTGATTTCTCGATTGAGCGGTACTCTGCAATCAAACTGTCGACGGTCGAATTCTGCCCATACGCCGGGAATGCGCTCAACAGCATTGCCGATACTATCAGGAGAATTCGTTTCATAACGTGCGGATCTTACATTAATGAAGAAGTACGTATTTGTTCGACGGCGATCGCAACGATCGCCACATCGTGCGCATCCCGAAGTTCGTCAGTAAGAGCTCAACCGACTTCACTATGCGGTTACAGCGGTTTCGATTTTGAGCGGCAATTCAACGATAAACGATGAGCCTTTGCCGGGTTCGCTTTCGCAGCGGATTGAACCGTGCAGTTCGGTTACAAGCCGTTTGACAATATATAAGCCGAGACCCGTCGAAGTCTCGGTACCGGTAGGACGAGCGGAAAGCCGTGAAAACTTGCTGAATAAATGCGCCTTGTCTTCTTCCGATAGTCCCGGACCGTTATCGGTAATGGCAATAACGACATCCGAGGAACGCTTTTGAGCCCTGACGACGACGGATGATTCATACGGCGAGAATTTCAACGCATTCGATATGAGGTTGTCGATAATCTGAGTGAATACGGAAAAATCCGTCACCATCTCCTCAGGGGCGTCGTCGTCTTCGAGACGCAGATTGATCCGTTTTTCCTTCGCCGTCCAGGCATTATGGTTCAGAGCCTGGCTAAGGACATCTCGTAGATTGACCGATGTATACAGCAGCTCATGCTTCCCGGTTTCAATTTTCTCGACATCGAGCAGGTTGGTTACAAGATGCAGCATTTTACGCGAGGAGAATTGTATTTGCGCGATGCATTCGCGGCGCGCTTCTTCCGGCGTCGCCGGATTGACAATCAATTGCGCCAGACCGAGCACCGAACCGATAGGATTTTTCAGATCGTGCGCCGCAACGGCAAGAATCTCGTTTTTCTCGTTGTTGAGCAACGCCAGGCGCTCGTTCTGTTCGCGCAGCGCGCGTTGTTGATTTCCGATTTCAATGGAAGCCCGTTCAAGCTCGACATTTTTATCGCGCTGCTGTTGAAGCGAACGTTTCCGGATGCGCTGTAGAATGATGAGCAAAAACGTGATCAGTCCGAGTCCGAGTACGCCGGTCAACCACAGGCTTGAAAGCCATTTCTCCTTTTCCAGCTGAATGTTCCTGAAATTACGGTCCTTTTCCAGCAACTGGATGCGTTGCTTGTCGCGGACCGCGTTTTCCTGATGGAGCTGCATAGCCCGTTCGCGGCTCAGCAATTCCAGTTCCTGAAGCCGCCGCTCCTTCTCGATGAGTTCGAGCTGGCTCGATTTATATTCGAGTTCCGAATGATCGAGTTCCTGTTGTTTTTTCAGAAGCGAATTCTCGCGCTCGGTGAGCTGTGCTTTGTACTGCACTTCCAGTTCGGCGATCCGTTGCGACCGGTCTGCCGAGAAGACCGAATCACGCAGTTCGACATAATTCTGATACGTATCGTATGCTTCACGAAATCGTCCCAGCGCATACAGCGCCTCGGTACGGATCTTTAACGACTGGTATTTATACAGTCGAGCTTTCGATTGATCGACGATTGCCAGCGATGTATCCGCGAAGTGCAAAGCTTTTTCAGCCATGCCGTATCTAAGAGCCACCGCAGCCATGGAATGCAGCGCATTGATCATCGTTTCAAGATCGTTTAGCCGCCGCCCCTGATCGAACGATTTTTCGAAATAATAAATCGACGAATCCGGCATCCGGAGATTCTCGTACAGCATTCCGAGATTTTTGTTGCCATAAATTTGCGCCGCGGGGTAAGGGATGGAGAAGAACCAGTCCGCCGACTTCCTTAACGAAATATTGCTGTTCACCGTATCGCCGATCGATCTATACGCGTCGGCGATATTGCCAAGGGTTCTCGCCAGCCTCTCTGTGAGACCCTGTTTCGAATAGATGTCTACCGCTTTCTGGTACCACGAAATCGCTTCACGGTATTTCCCCTGCTCCGTCTCGATATTTCCAATGTTGTTGTAAATATTCGGCAGCGACGTTTTATCGCTGACCTTGTCGATCATTTCGAGCGCCAGGAGGTAATACTTCATCGCAACATCGAGGTATCCCTGTTTCCTGTTTACGATACCCATGTTCACATACGTGCCGATCAATCCCGCCTGATCGTTGCATTTGAGGCGGATTTGTTGCGCTTCCTTGTGGATTGCCAGACACTCGTCAAGCTTTCCCAGTCGTTGATAGATAACGGCGATATTGTTAACCGCGTTTCCCTCTTCGATACAAATCTGATTCGCGGCGGCGATAGAACGAGCTTTGTCGAAGCACTTCCGCGCTTCGTCCCACTTACCGAGGTCGCGGAGTTGAAGGCCGAGTTGATTGTTCCCTCGCGCTTCATAAAACGGAAGACGCAAACTCCGCGACAGTTCGATGGCACGCTTTGTGACCTCGACGCCTTTGGATGGTTCAATCTTTTCGAGCGCCGACGAGAGCTGAAGCAATACTTTTACATACGTCTGGTCGTACTTTTTCCCTGACTCGTATGGTTTCAACACCTCCGTAAGACTATCCACCCTCGCCTGCTGGGCATATGCCGCAGAGACGAATAGAAGAAAAGCAAAGCCTGCGAGTAAAAGTCTACGCATGGTTAACCGAAGTATTGTAATCACCGATAATCTATGTTTTCGAGTATGAGGAAAGCAATACCGGATGCAAATCCGTTACCCGGAAAAGGGTAGTTTTTTGCAAAACACCCCCTCGCTAAACAATTTGCTCCGCGGAGAATGCTATTCCATGCGGGTTCCCGGCGCCTTGCACGCGCGCATACGCATTCGTGATTCCTTTCGTCGGCATACCGAAAGGAAATCCGGCGCTGAAACGGCCAGGCTTGTTCGCCTCAATTCGTCCGGGCACTTGGGTCCATGTTGATTTGAGAGACTCCTTGTAGATTATCGATCGACATCAGGACAACGATAAACCGCGCGCCTTGGCCGGGTTCGCTGATACATTCAATTCTTCCATCGAGGGCATCGACCAGTCGTTTGACGATATAGAGTCCCAGTCCGGTCGAGACCTCATTCCCGGTAGGACGCGCCGAAAGGCGCGCGAATTTCGTGAACAGTTTCGCTTTATCTCGTTCGGATAATCCCGGTCCCTGATCGGCGATTTCTATTGTTGTCCCGGGATCTGCTGCACCTGCGGCAACCGTCACTGTTGAGCCGGGACTCGAAAATTTAATTGCATTCGACACCAGGTTATCGACAATCTGGACGAGCACGGCTCGATCGGCAAGCACCCGGGCGGCTGAATTCCGGAGCTCAAGTACCAGGCGAATGCCCTTTTCCTCTGCATGCGGACGGTTCAGGGCAATGCACTCTGCGAGAACCTCGGGAAGATCGACAGGCCTCTTTTGTATCTCGGTAATACCTGCGTCTATCTTGTCGATGTCGAGTAAATTCGAGACGAGTTTCAGCATTTTCTGCGAGGAATGCTCGATCTGTATCAAACATTCCTGCCTTGCGGATTCGGGCGTCGACGGATTGACAATCAATTGCGTCAATCCCAAAACCGAACCAATAGGATTCTTCAGATCGTGCGCGGCCACGGCAAGAATTTCATTCTTCTCGTGGTTCAATGCTTCAAGTTTCTCGTTCTGAATCCTCAATTCTTCCTGCTGAATAAGGATTTCGTTGGTCGCCGACAGGAGTTCCGCATTCTTATTCTTGTAGTCGATGATCGAACGTCTGCGGGTACGGTAAAGAACAACCAACAGGAATGCGATAAGAGCAAGCGCAAGAACCACGGTAAACCAGACGCTCGAAAGCCAACGCTCTTTTTCGAGTTGAACGTTTCGCAAGTCCCGGTCTTTTTCAAGTATTTCTATGGTTTGCGCATCGCGCACCGCATTTTCGCGTTGCAGCTGAAGGGCGCGGCTACGGTTTTCAAGCCGCAATTCCCGCATACGCCTTTCTTTCTCAACGAGCATCAATTCGCTCGATTTTCTCGCGAGTTCCGCCCGGTCAAGTTCCGCCTGTTTTCTCAGAACGCGGTTCTCGTGTTCGGTCAATTGTACTTTGTATTTATCGCCCAGTTCATCGAGCCGCTTTTCCTGCTCTTTCTGATACATCGTATCTTTCAGTGCACTGAGTTCAAGGTAACGGGTATAGGCTTCCTTATGTCTGCCTAATTGTACCAGCGCTTTAATCCGTGTCTGATACACATCTTTCTGAAACATCCAACCGTCATTACGATCGATATATGCCAGAATTGTATCGCAATATGCCAAAGCTTCGAGAGGGTGTTTTCTATCGAGCTTCAATGCAGCTATTGCCTGCAGAGCGTTCAGCGTGAGATGCACATCTCCAATCCGCTTCCCTTCAATATATGAGAGTCTGTAGTAGTAGACCGCCGAATCAGGATTGTTTCTGTTTTCAAATACTCTTCCCATACCCCTGTATGCCTGAGACAGCGCAGGCGGCGTGTTCAGACGCTTCGAATACTCGAATCCTTTCAAAAGCGCGGCATTGCTGGACGCCGTATCGCCCATTTCAGCAAGCACGCCGCCGAGGTTCGAATAACCGCGTGCTAGCGCATCCAGATTGTGTACATCTTCGAATTTCACCAGCGCTGCCTTGTAGTACTCAACCGATTTCCCGTAATCTTTCATCTCGTAGTAGGCATTCGCCAGATTGTTCAGGATATTTCCCAGCGCGAGTTTTTCGCCGCGCGCTTCGATAATCGGCCGGGCAAGCTCGTAGTATTTGATTGCTACCTCATAGTACCCGAGTTGCCTGTTGATGACTCCCATGTTAATGTAGGAGGCTGCCATGCCTCGTTCGTCGTTGTTCTTCCGGCGTATCTCGAACGCCTTCTGGTGCATCTCCAGGCTCTCGCGGTATTTCCCAAGTTTCTGATAGATGACCGCGATATTGTTCAAAGCGCCCGCTTCCTGAACCGGGAGGCTGTTGGCCTTCGCAATCCGGATGGTCTCATTGAAGCATTCCTTCGCCTTGTCCCATTCAGCCTGGCTGCCGGCAAGGGTTCCAATGCGCAATAGCGCATCGGCCTGCATTGCGCCGTCGCGGCGCGAACGCGCATCCTTCAACGCTTCTTCGGCATAGAATAACGCTTTTTTTAATTCCGCTTTCCCATATTGGTTGGAAAGTTCGAGCAGAATATGAGCTTTCTTTTTCTGAATTGCTGGCTTCGACGATACTCTTGATAACTCATACTGGAGACTATCGATACGTTTCTGTGTCTGCGCATGAGCAACCTGATTGCCGCTCAACAGTGGCAATAGAAAGCAAAGAATAACCAAGCAGTATCGACAAGACGACTTCATAACTTATAAAACTGCAATCACCGTGCCATTATTACATTACAAATTATTCAGATTGCACTATTCAACATAGGATTCTGAACGGAAAAATACGCACCAAGTATCCGTAAATACTAGAGCTTGTATTCAATTGTCATCAGTACCGCAACGGTGTAACATCGAACTGACGGTATGATGTTGACTGGCTCACTCTACACGAAT
>CAYPBB010000054.1:0-27330 GCA_964408855.1 uncultured Ectothiorhodospiraceae bacterium | reverse complement strand
GTTCATTCACGTCTCTAATCTATTAAAAAAGAGGCTGACGTAAAACGCCAGCCTCCGCGAATGTTTTTCAATCGGTACCGGCGCGTTAGCCGCCGAACCCCATCATACTGCCTACGAACACGCCGATCAGAATGACGGCAATCCACGATCCGAACACCAGAATGTAGGATTTTACGTTCGATACCTCTGCGATTTTGGCGAAGCCAATGGCAAGGACCACGTTTGCCCAGATTTGAATCGGATTTATCGCAGAGAGGAGCTTGAACGTCGTGCTTCCGAGGTCTGGTTCCATGAACAATGCGGGCGAGAACGTCGCCATGGCATTGCCGGTCACAAATCCCAACAGAAGCGATATCAGCGTATCGAGAATGGAAATATAGACGACAAGGCTCAGCGCCGCGAAAACGAGGTAATAAGTCGCGCTGCCCTTGAATACAAAACGCAACACCAGCCAATAGAAGAGCGCGATCAAGAGAAACATGATCGGCGTACCGATTACCACGCCGACAACCGAAAACGCCATCATCACACCGGAGCCCATGCCGCCCATGTTTTCGAGCGCCTGGTCGGCCTGTTCCTGAGTCATTTTTCCTTCGTCCACCATTTTCTGCATCTGCTCTTCCTGTTGCTTCTGCATTTCGGCGAGCATATCGGGATTCGAGAATTTAACGACCGTGGCAATAACGACGACGACGATCAACAACGTCATGGGAATAACCCAGTCGGTGGCGCGGGGTCCCGCCTGCTTCAAATTTTCAAACGTCGGCGAGGGATCTGAATAAACGCCGATTACTTTATCCGTGAAGGAGAGCGGTTCCACTTTGGGTTCCACACGCGTCTCGGTCGCCGAGTCGGGTATTTCGCCCATCGAAAAGGGGGCGGCGCCTTGCTGGTCCGGTGTTTCGCCGCCGGGAGCGTTAACGGTATCGTCGTTCATCGATGGTGTACTCCTCAATGTATATAGATCAGGGAAGGAACTATCCAGCTCACTATGCGGTACAATCAACGAATCGGATGGATTCTACTATTCACTCTGTACGCACTGGTAACGATAATGTTGCGGATATGCCCACTGGTAATATCCGCATTTTCGGTATCGAGTACAATTCACCTGGTATCGGATGGAAAAAAAGAGGGGAGGGATTTATGGATTTTCTCTTTCGAAAAAAGGAGTATATTTCGGCATATCCGAATAAAATAAAGGTATACACGTGAAATCAATCAAAACTGTTGTTGCACTTCTCCTTGCGATCGGCGCGCTTCACAGCGGCAGCGTATTCGCGCAATGGGAATGGCTCAATCCCGTTCCCGAATCCAGCGAATTCTTCGCCGCAGCCGCGGTTTCCGATCAGGTCGTATGGTTCGCGGGAGAAAACGGATCGATCGTCTATACAACCGACGGAGGGACATCCTGGAAACACTCTCAGAATCCTCTGCGCGGCACTCCCTTTATTTGCCTCAGTTTTATCGCTATCGACAATCAGACGGCGGTGATTGCAGCCAATAACGGCGCAATCCTCCGCACATATAATGCCGGTACGGCGTGGGAAATTCTTTCCTCTCCGTCGAAACCCGTGCAGCGGCTCCGGCGCGCCCCGGACGGCAGCATCTGGGGATACGGCAGCAACGGAAGCATCGCGCGCTCGACCAATGCCGGCACTTCGTGGACGCAGTTCAATACCGGCATCAATACCGTCGTTTTCGACATCGATTTTCCCGAACCAGGGAAAGCCGTCGCAGCCTGCGGACAGGGCGCGTTCCTCGTCAGTACCGATAACGGTCAGACGTGGACACCCAATCAGCTTGCAGGAACGGAAGACTGCATATCCATCGACTTTGTATCTCCGTCGCAGGGCTTCGCTCTTCAGAATGCGAAAAAACTCCTGAAAACCACCGACGGCGGACAGACGTGGGCGGATACTTCCTTCTCGACAAATCAAATGCGGCAAGTACGATTCTTCGATGAATTGAACGGCTGGATCGTCACGAACAGTATCGGCAACGTCTACAGCACCAGCAACGGCGGCGTCACCTGGCAGCTACGCACCGTCGATCCTTCGACGCGATACACGTTTCAGGGCTGCCTTCCGCTCAGCGCGCAGACCTGCGTTATGTTCGGCATCGGCGGCGGAATGTTCATCACTCAAGACGGCGGGTTGACCTGGGATCAACAGGATGCGGGCTTCTCGCGTCAGCATCTCTACGGCATCACCGGTCTCTCGGAACAGCAGGCGTGGATTTTCGGGTACCGTAGCGCATACGCAACAACCGACGCCGGCGCATCGTGGACTCCGAATCTTGCTCCGAACGATACCAGCTTCCATACAGGCTATGCCATCTCCGCCACCCGGCTGATCGGCGGCGGCTCGCAGGGGCAGTTGTACCTCAGCACCGACGCCGGGCAAACATGGACTTTGGTGACAACACTCACGAATGCAGGTCTTATCGAAGAATTCGACTTCGTCAACGATCAGGTCGGCTGGGCGGTCGGGTATCACGGAACCGTCGGACGCACGACGGACGGCGGCGCATCCTGGGAGTCGCTTGACCCCGGCGTCACGCATGACTTCCACGGTATTTCCGCTCGATCGACGCTCGAAGCATGGGTCGCCGGCGACGGAGGCAATATCTACTTCACGACCGACGGCGGCGTGAACTGGAATCAACGCGCATCCGGCGTGACATCCCGCCTTCGCACTATCAGATTTGTGAACAACACCGAAGCCTGGACAGGCGGCGAGTTGACCCTGCTGCATTCCACCGACGGCGGGCAGACCTGGACGAAGAAGCAAAACACCGGCATCGATGTTCTGTATAAGATTCATTTCACGAACGATCAGACCGGGTATTTCATGACGAGCCGTTCCATTCTCCGCACGTCCGACGGCGGCTCGACATTCTACCGCACCGACTACCCTGCAAGCGGTCTCCGCGCCCTCGATCCTTTGCCGAACGGATATGCATGGCTCGCGGGCGATTTCGGCGCAACGCTGCGGTACACCCCGGCTCCCGTCGTGAGCGTAGTTCCCGCCTACATCGACTTTGGAGATGTGCCGACCAACAAGACGGAAAAACGGACATTCGAAGTGCGCAGTGTTGGCGAAGTCCCCCTTAATGTCATCGATATTCCCGTCCAGGGCGCGGGCTATTCCCTCTACGAAGGAGCCTCGGGCATTCTCGCGCCGGGCGAAAAAGATACCGTCACGATTGAATTCGCTCCAACCGATACAATTCGTATGCGCGGTATTGCGACGGTTGCATCGAACGCGGTCATGGGCTTCCCGATCGTCGAGCTTGTGGGCGACGGCATTCCGCCGCTGCCTGCGGCATTGACACATTCGCCTGCAGAAGTCGATTTCGGATCGGTGCGTCTTGGCGATCTGAAGGATGGAACCGCTGAGATCGTCAACAAAGGCTCCGATTTCCTCCTCATCCGGGATGTCGTGTTTTCGGGCAGCGATTCCGCGAACTTCCTTGTTACTTCCCCGCCGAGCGGTGCGATGGCGCGCAACGATACGGAAACCATCGGTCTCCTGTTCGTGCCCAAGAAAATGGGGCAGCTTTCATCTATACTCTATATCCTTTCGAGCGACCAGGGCGTTCCGAAGTATCCCATTCCGGTGAAGGGATTCGGACAGAATCCTACCATCACCCCGGCGCGCGATACGGTGAACTTCGGCTTTGTATATGAACCGAACGCCGGATATGAATTGCTGACTATTACCAACACCGGAAATGTCGCTTTAAAGATCAACAGTTGGTCAATCCACGGACCTGATTCGGCGGATTTCGAGATCGTGCAGGCTCCTGCTACGGATATTTCCGTCAACGGAACCACACAGATCCGCCTGAAGTTCCTCGCCGCCTCTCCATATACCTGGCGCGAGGCGCGCCTTGAACTGACAACCGACGATTATTTCAACTACACGAAAAACATTGTGCTGCTTGCCCGCCCGACTTCTACCGGCATTGAATCTCCCGGCGCAGCCGGTTCGTTCGCCCTCCTGCCGGCGTATCCGAATCCCTTCTCGGCTTCGATACATGGCAGTACGGCGATTTCCTTCGAACTGGAATCGCAGGCAAACGTCGATATCAGCGTGTACGATATTCTCGGAAAGACAGTCGGGACACTGACACAGGACCGTTTCGAGCCCGGCCTTCACTCGGTACCGTTCTCCAGCGCAGGTCTACGGCCCGGAACATACATTGTTCAGATGAAAGTAGCCGGAACGAAAACCGCATCCATTCAACGTATCAGGGCGGTTCTGACGAAATAACTTTCCGCTCGAACAACGAGTCGCAGGAGGCCGTCAACATTGCCGGCCTCCTTTTTTACTTAGATCATTGTATAACTGAAGAGTTGTTCGTATTATTAGTCCTCAATCACATGGCAACAGGGTACCACACTCAATTACCGGAGGAATGATGAATATCACACTCGAGCACATGATCAAGGACATGAAAGACGAAAGCGAGAGAACCCACAAAATTCTCGGGTCAATCTCCGACGCGTCTCTCAGCCGGAAAGTCTACGAAGAAGGGCGTTCGATGGGCTATCTTGCGTGGCACATCGTACTCACCCTCGGCGAAATGGGATCGCAAACAGGGCTTACCTTTGAAGCGCCGCCGGAAAGCACGCCGGTTCCGGCTTCCGCCAAGGAGATAGCCGACCAATACCGGACAACATTCGATCGTTTGCTCGATGCCGTTCAAACCCAATGGAGCGATGCCAAACTGGAAGAAAGCGTGGATATGTACGGCGAGAAATGGACCAACATGCAGTCGCTTTCAGCTCTGGTGCGGCACGAAATCCACCATAGAGCGCAACTGACGGTACTCATGCGTCAGGAAGGGCTGCCGGTGCCCGGCACATACGGTCCGTCGAAAGAAGAATGGGCGCAGTACGGCCGTCCAGCGCTCCCCTGATAGTTACCCTGTGCATACGTAGCAACATGGGCGCCATCGCGGCGCCCATGTTTGTTTCTACGACAATGAATACGCGGGCATTATTTTTTTGTCGGGGTGACTGTTAATGTCAGGGTTTCGATGCCTCGTTTCACGACGACGGGAATGTTCTCGCCAGGCTTGTGGAAGCTCAATGCATTCATGTAATCGTAGATGCTCTTCACCTTCGTCTGACCGAATTGCACGATAATATCGCCCGCTTTCAAACCGGCTTTTTCGGCGGGACCTCCGGGACTGGTTCCCGATATCTGGAATCCCTCAACCTCCGAACCGTAATCCGGAATTGTGCCGACATAGATGGAGAACGAACGCATCTGCGTCGCCTCCGCGCCTTTCACACGTGTGAAGGGGAGCTTGCCCGGCTGGCGGTCGGTCCGCTGGATGGTTTCGGCTGCGAAGTCGAGGATTTTCTTTTCGTTCGGGATATTCAGCTTGTCGAAATCGTCCGAGGGACGGTGATAATCGCTGTGCAAGCCGCTGAAAAAGAACAGAACAGGGATATCCTTCAGATAAAAACTCGACTGATCGCTGGCGCCTCTGCCGTCGGGTACGGTGGCGAGATCGAACGAAAACGACGAATTGATATCCTTCAATATCGTGTCCCAGAAGGGAGACGTACCCGATCCCTGAACGTTCAGCTTTTTTGTACTGTCGGGCATACGTCCGATCATGTCAAGATTGAACATTGCGGATATCTTGTCAACCGGTACAGTCGGATTGTTGACCCAATACATCGATCCCAGCGTGCCCATTTCTTCGGCGGAGTATGCCATGAACATCATCGAGTGCTTCGGGGGATGAGCGGAAAAATACTGCGCGAGTTCAAGCAGCCCCGCCGTTCCCGATGCGTTATCGTCCGCGCCGTTGTGGATCATCGGTACATCGCCTTTATAGAGAGTGCCTTCCTGTCCCCATCCGAGATGATCGTAGTGCGCCCCTGTAACAAGGTAATACTCCTTGTCCGATGGATCTATCCCCGGCAGAATGCCGATAACATTGGTGGTCGGTTTTCTGATCAGCTCGACTTCGGCTGCCAGATTGCAGGATACGCCCGGCACAGCAACCGCCTTGAAACCGTTCTTCTCGCTCTGCAACTGCGATAGACACGCCGCGACCGACTTGCCGGTGGTGGCGAGCAAACGCTCCGCCTCCGCCGGAAGGAGATTGACGACAATAATACCGCTGCCGGAAGGAGCGTTATCGTATTGCAGCTTGTAAAGGTCTTCTTTATCAGGATTGACGATGATCAGTGCGGCTGCTCCAGCTTCGCGCGCGAACAGAGCCTTGCTGCGCAGCGACGCCGTCATGGCGTATTCCGAATGCGGATTATCCTCGTCGGGATATCCTGAAAACGCCAACACGATCTTACCTTTGACGTCGATGGAGCTGTAATCGTTGTGATTAATTTGCGGAGCGGTGATTCCGTACCCGGCGAACACCAGCGGACCCTGCGCGGCGCCGGACTGCGTAAACGCCAGGGGGATATACTCGCTCCTCACCGCGATCTCGAATGTCGTTCCCGCCGATGATACAGAGAACCGGTTATTCGCGCCGAGTTGCACATCTGTGACAACATCGAACGATTGAAAAAATCCGTCGTTCCCTCCCGGCTGCAATCCGTAGCGCTCGAATTCATTCGCTATATACTTCGCCGCGGCATCGTTGGCGGCGGTGCCGGAACCCCGGCCTTCCAGTTCGTCTGACGCAAGCCACGATGCGTGATACGCTATCTCGCTTTCAGTGATCGCCGGCGAGGAAGAACGCGGAGGAGGAGCCACGGAAGGACCGCTCGCGCATGCGGATAGCAAAACAGCCAGCGCGGCAAACAATGCCGCCTTCTCAATGATATTTCGATATGTCATTAGTCCACCCAATCGGCTATGAAGACATTGGTATCGCCTTTCTTCGCGTTGTTCCGGTTAGAGCAGAAGATCAGCTTTTTCCCGTCGTGCGTGAACATCGGGAAGCCGTCGAACTCGCCGAAATAGGTAATACGCTCCAATCCGGTGCCGTCGATGTTGACGATGTACAGATCGAAGTTTCTCCGGTACGCGGCGTCCATATTCGAGCAGAATATGACGCGTTTACCGTCCGGATGCATAAAGGGAGCGAAATTCGCCGCGCCGTTATTCGTGATCTGCCGGATATCGCCGCCGTCGGCGTTCATGATATAAATTTCCAGATTCGTCGGTCTGACGAGATGGGAAGTGACAAGGTCCTGATATGCTTCAAGCTCTTCGGTTGTTTTCGGACGGCTGGCGCGGAAAATGATTTTCGAACCGTCCCACGAGAAAAACGGACCGCCGTCGTAGCCTTTCTGGTGCGTTAACCGCTTCACATCCGAGCCGTCGAGATTCATGGTGTAGATTTCCGGATCGCCGTCTTTCGTCGATGTGAATACGATTTTATCGCCCTTCGGAGAAACGGTGGCTTCGGCGTCGTACCCGTCCGATTTAAACAGCACTTTCTGGTCCGTTCCATCCTGCTTGATTGTATAGATATCGAACTCCGGAAACAGCTTCCAAACATATCCTTTCGAACGATCGGGGTCTTCCAGGCATCCGGGGTCGAACGCTTCCGTCGTCGAGAACAGAATATGTTCGCCGTCGGGCAGCCAGTACGAACAAGTGGTGCGCCCTTTTCCGCTGGAAATGCGTTTCATGTCCTTGCCGTCGATCGTCATGGTAAAGATCTGATCGCATTTCATTTCCCCATGCTTTGCCTGAAGCGTCAGGTACTTCTCGTCGTACGATAGATACGCCTCGGCGTTTTCCCCTTCGAATGTCAATTGTTTGATATTCGCGAGGTGTTTTTCCTGCGGCAACGCTAGCGCGGCGGAACCGCCGGATTGCGAACCGGTTTGGGCAAACGACGGCGCGGCTATTGCAAGCGCAATCAATAAAACGAAAAATGTACGCATCGTGGGTCCTTGAAATGTGGTACGATCTGCTTCACTTTATCTTTCTGGAATTTCAGAACATACAAAAATGCGGCGAATTTCCTGCCGCAAGATGCAATGCTCCTTTCATGTAACCGCCGGGCGGCGGCGTTCGGTTTCCCGGAGCGATAAAAACGGAGCCGTCCCGTTTCCGGACCGGCTCCGCCGATTGTGAGAGTGTGAGTGAGATTTATTCCGTGACAACCATGCGGCTGGGATTGATGCCTGTATCGAATTTGTTCAGCAGGTTCCCGCTCGCATTGTAAATCCAGATTTCGCCGGGACTCTGAAAGTCCTTGGCATTCGTAACATAGATGCGGTTTCTGCGGGCATCGAAGTGCAGTCCGTAGAAATTGCCGGCGATGACATTCCTGTTCAGAGTGAGCGTCGACGAGACAATTCGATGGATACCCGTCGACGTTTTTGTCAGGAGATTTCCATCTCCGTCTGCGACCAGGTATTCCGGGTGTTCTCCGATATATACGGAATCGATGGCAGTTTTTGTCTGAATATCGATGATGAAGACCTTTCCCGGCGTGTCGTCGGCGGGACTGTTGAAATCGTCGCCGTAGGAGCCCGCGCACACGACGCCGAATTTTATTGCGGAAACCTTCGCGAACGCCATCGGACCGTCGCCGACGTTGATAGTTCCGGTGACGTCGTTGGTGGAGATATTGACGACGGATATGGTTCTTCCCCGTCCCCAGCCACTGTTGGCCACGTATATGTAGTTGTTCGAATAGTAGAGCTGTTCCGGCTTGTCGCCGACCGGAATGGTCTTTGTGATGGCATTGGTTGAAGGATTGTACACAGAAACAGTGTTCTTGAACTGATTGGAAATGTATCCCAGGTTATTCGGACCGAAAAGGATGAACCTCGGTCCCGAACCCTGTTCGAGTTGTATCGTCCGGACATAGGCATGATTCTTTACATTCAGCACTTCGATCTTGTCCGAATTGTTCACGACGATATACAGCAGTCCGTCATGAATGGTAACGCTGTGCGCCACATCGCCGAGGGGCTTCCCTGCATAGGTAGTAAACACATCGTTCACGACCTTGTTTGAGTCGGGTATATAAAAACTGAGCGATGCATTGCCATGGTTGAACCCGCCTTCGTTGACGATGTACACGCCCGGCGGGTTCACCGCTTCGGGGATTACCGGTTTCGAAGGTTCATCGTCCGAACAACCCGCCATCCACAGAAGCATTGCTCCTGCGGCGAGTGCATGCGCGCACATTTGTTTGAAACGGTTCATACGTCTTCCTCGATTATTGAAGTTGTGTTGTCAGCGAGAGACGAAACGATCTCCCGGGCATGGGATAGAGCGCGGTCACCTGGTACGATTCGCCGAACACGTTCAGGATTTCCCCCTTGACCGACGTTTGAATGCCGGCAAGTACGAACGATTGCGCCGCCGAAATATCCCATGTTGTATATGATTCAAGAAATTTATCGTTTGTTGCCGTATAATACCGCTTCCCGGAAAGGATGCCAACGACCGATACGGTCGTACCATCGAACGGTCTGGCATGCACCGTCGCCGAGCCGCTGAATTCAGGCACATACAAAAGCTGCTTTCCTTTCTTCATATCACCGGGATATTCCTCGTTCCTCTGCTTCGACGATATCCATTGTCCGTTGATGTGCACGGCGAACCTGTTCCCGGCGCCGGAGTAGGAGCACTCGGCTTCGATACCGTTCGATTGCACATCGCGGATATTCACCGGAGTCCAGAATATACCCTTTCCCGGTCTCCAGATAATTTTATTGTCGATGGAGTGGTGAAAATATCCGGCGTCCAGCGAAAGCCCGGCAACTGCGGGAATAGTGAAACGCAATCCGGCTTCGGCCGTTACCGACGATTCCACATCAACGCCCGGATTGCCGCCCTGCGCCCAGTAGAGCTGATTGAACGTCGGAATGCGGTACCCCATTCCGGATTTTGCTCGGAGCGTAAGCAAGTCTTTCACTGCGGTGTAGACAACCGCGAGCGACGGCGAAACTCGTTGTTCATTCAGATCTCGTCCCATATCGCGGTGATAATCGAATCTGGCAGATGGAATAATACGCAGGCGGTTTTCACCGCCGTCAACCGTCCACTCGGCTGTGACGAACACCCCTGTTGAGAATCGCTCCGGTAAACCGCTTACCTCTTCGCTCCTCAGCGCGGTGTACTGAATATCCGTTCCGTAAACGGCCTTCAGAGAGGGCGACAAGCGGTGATCGGCGGTCAGCGTCGCGCCATACTGCGTATTGATATAGGTGGCGTCGAGCGGCTGAAAATCGACCACGTATGTGAAATCGTAGTATTTCTGCAATGCATACGAGAACGACGAAGTACACTGCATCATGAAGCCGGAAGAGAACTGATATTGATAATTTGATGTGAGTAGCGCCGTGCGGTCCTGTTGCCTGGCAAAGCCCTGATAGATGCCGGTAATCGCCCCCGGAGTGCCTGCATCGGTATTGCCGAGAATTGCGGCAACCGATAGCGCCGATTTCTCCATTGCCGAGAAGCTCCGGAGCGTGAATCCGCGTTGCACGAAATTCGCCCGGAGACGCGTCCCGGAACCGAGATCGCTGTTCGGCAGCGTGAACGAGTAATCGTTCTCCGCTTCTTCGTAGTAACCCGTCAGCGATACTGATGTCGCGCCGAGCGATACACCGCTTCCTGCTTCATACTTCCGCCAGCCGAAAGAGCCTGTTCCCGCTCCCAGAAAAGGTTTCCGCGCCTGCGCATCGGTCCGAATACTGATCACCCCGCCGAGCGCATCGGCGCCGTACAGCGATGAGTACCCGCCGCGCACCACTTCCACCTGCTGAATATCCAGCAGCGCATACTTATCGAGATCCACCGTTCCGATCTGTGAGTTGTTCATTCGTACGCCGTTGAGCAATACCAGCGTGTATTCGGCGTCCAGTCCGCGAAGCGAAACGATTCCGATGCTGCCTTGCCCTCCGTACGACCGCACCGCCGCCCCCGGCACAGTCTTTATCAAATCCGATACTGCTCTCGAGGGGGAAGCTTGGATCTCCGCCTCGCCAATCACTGAAACCGGAGCCGGAGCGTCGGCATACGGAAGATGCATCCGGAACGCTTCAACGACGACGGCTTCAGGAAAGGTATAGTACAAGGTGTCGCCGGGCGGCTTCGGTTGCGCGAAAGCGAAGGAAATAAAGGTAATAGCGATAACCGGAACGAAAATGATGCGTTTCAAACGTTGACTCCGTTACAACGCGACGCGGAAGGCTGCTGCCAATAAAAAACCCATTGCAGAAAGCAACGGGGATGAAATGCAGCGTGAAGCGTATTCAATGCGCTCACCAGACCTCACCCGCGAAGGCTGTGTGAATATTCGATGCGGCAGGTCTCCTGACTTGCAGAGGGGTCTTCTTGTCTGCTGCCTTCCCGGCGTGCGCCAGTGGCGTCGGTGCAGTCAATACTCTGCTTACAGTTGCGGGGCAGTTGCCGATTTACACGGCATTCCCGTTTTGATCCCGTGAAGGGAACCGCATTCCGTTTTCAAAGAACTCCCTACCAATCTACAGCCTGAGGCGTGCAGATGCAAATTCTGATTCAAATTCCCCTGACGGCGCCGAAAAACGACTTAAGTATTTTCGAACAGCGTTCGTCGAGCACGCCGGGAATAACATGAGGCTGGTGATTGAGCCGCTTGTCTTCGACGACATTGTACAGCGTACCGCACGCGCCGGCTTTCGGATCGTATGCGCCGAATACCAGAACGGGTATCTTCGCGAGAACGATGGCGCCGGCGCACATCGGACAGGGTTCAAGCGTAACGTACAATGTACATCCGTCGAGCTTTTTATTCCCGAGCGAATTTGCCGCCGCCGTAATGGCAAGGATCTCCGCGTGCGCTGTCGGGTCCTGCAATGTTTCGATCTGGTTGTATCCCTTGCCGATAATGCCGCCGTCTTTTACGACAACAGCGCCGACCGGGACTTCGTCTTCATTGTACGCGCGTTCCGCCAAACGGAGGGCCTGTTCCATCCAGCGTTCGTGTTCGGTCTGTATCATTTCACTGTCAGAGAAGATAAAATGGTGTGCTGCACCTCGAACAACCGCCGCTGTTCGGCGGGCGAGAACTGTTCCGCGTTTGGTACGCAGGCGCACTCGATAAATTGCGTGCCAGAGTCGAACACAACGACGCGAACTACGGTTTTTTTGTTGTTGACCGTGTATTCGTAACCGTAGTATGCCCGCCCTTCGATTTCGAAGGGTTCGGGCTGCCGGACGATTGCGATGGGTTCGTCGACGTTCCCTTCCTTCAGACTCATGCTTACCTTCGTTGCGGCGCGCAAACCGTCGCGTTTCAACGTCTGGTAAAGCGCCGGGTCCATCTGGATAGGGACAAAGGTGACGGACGCGGAATAATCGATATTGACGAGCCAGAGAAGGATTTCCGGAGCGGACGGATCGGGGGGAATGGAATTCCAGTCTTTCGGCACTTGTACGGTCAGTTTGCCGTCGCTCGATGAGACATGGAGCGAGGACATGGGCGCCGACGCCTCGTAAACATTCTCCACCGGACGCGGACCATCCGCCGGTTCCGGAGCAGAAGAGCATCCAGCGATAATGCCTGCCGCCAATACTGCCGCTATATGTTTCTTTACCGCCATTCTGCGTCAAATATACGATAGTTGACGCTGAGACGAAAAAGGAACTACTCCTCCTTTGAAATTGGAATACGCAACAAGGGCGCCCCGGAGGACACCCTTGTAAGATTCTGAACAGAAACCGGCGTTAGTTTTTCACGAACGTCGTTTCTGCGGGATTCGTATTCTGCGCATAGGAATTGACCTTCAGTTCGTACGAACGCGTTCCCTGCTCGATACGGATTGCATGCGGAAGCATCACGCCGTCGACGGGCTTGAAGTCGGAGAAGTACCGTTTCTCGGTAAACGCCGCCTTGTCCGAACCGCCGACGCTGATGAGACCGACCTGCAGGAAGGTCTCGGCATCGATGATCCAGGTTTCGCTGCCAAGCTTTTTGGTGACCTTCAGGTAGTATACTGTCTTCCCGTCTTCCACCTTTTTTACTGTCACGGCATACTTGTAGCCAAGTTCTTTCAGGCGGATCATTTCGTTGAACTGTTCGTTCTCGAGTTTTTTCTGGAGGTCTTCGCCTTCGAGCGCGGTCTTTTTCTTGCTGACTTCGGAGGTGTAGGCGCTTCCGTCGCACCATTCTTCCATGCCGAACATTTTCGCGTCGAGCTTGGTGTAGCGCTTATTCGGGAGGGCGCGAACTTCCTTGAACGTACCTTCGCGCTTCATGCTGCCGAAGGCAATCGTCAACGCAGCGTCGATGGTGCGGTCTTTCACTGCCTTGATCGCTTCCATTCCGCCGGTGGCTTTGACGAGCTTTTGAACCAGCGTTTCCGCATCGATATCGATTGCCAGTGTCGGCTCTTCGACGATCGGTTTCATGTGGATGTCGTACATCTTCACGGTCGCGATACGTTCAAGCATCGGCTTGATTTCGTCGGCGTCCCCGACGGCGGTAATCGCGGATTTATCCGGGTCGAGATACTTCTTGGATACCCTCTGAATATCGTCTTTCGAGACCTTCAGCATCTTCGGCACGTACTGATCGTAATAGTCCTTCGGAAGCGAATACAGGTCGATGTTCATGAGGCGCGACGCCATCGTTCCCGGATTTTCGAGGCTCAGGAGGAAGGTGCCACTGGCATATTGTTTATGCATAGTCAGCTCTTCATCCGAAACCGGCTCGTTCATCATGCGGCGCATTTCGTTGTGAATTTCGATGATGGCGGAATCGGTCGCGGCGCGGCGCACGCTGGCGCTGGCGCTCCAGATACCGGCAAGCTTGCGGCTGTCGGGACCGCTGTATGCGCCATAGGTGAAGCTGTGCTTTTCGCGGAGATTCTGGAACAAACGACCGCTGAATCCGCCGCCGAGGATGGAGTTCGCCAACGAAAGCGGAATATAGTCCGGGTCGTTGCGTTTCATTCCAGGCGTCATGACCTCGATCGTGCTCTGGGTCTGGGACTTGCCGAGATCGACAAGGTGCGCCACTTTCCCTTGCATCTGCACAGGTGCGGGGAAATTGTACGCCGGAACCGTTCCCTTCTTCCAGGATCCGAAGTACTTTTTGATCACCGGAAGAACTTCATCCATCGTAACGTCGCCGATTACGGCAAGGATGGAATTGTTCGGGATGAAGTATTTCTCGTGAAACGCCACCAGGTCATCGCGTTTCAGCGACTTGATTGTTTCCTCTGTTTCAAACATCGAATACGGGTGATTGTTGTAACCAACCGTAATCTGGAGTCTGCTGGAGATGGCGTCGGGACTCTTATCCGAACTCTTCAAGCCGTTGATGGATTGTTTCTGCTGCTTGTCGAGTTCTTCCTGTGGGAAGGTCGGATTCAACAACGCATCGGTCATCATTTCAAGCATCTTGTCCATATGCTTTTTCAAACCGGAAGCTCCCATATTCATGGCATCGTCGGCGGCGCCGGCGCCGACGTTGATGCCGAGAAATTCCGATTCCTGCGCAAACTGAAGCGCGGTGCGCGTTTTCGTGCCTTTGGTCAGCATCGATGTGGTGAATCCGGCATCGCCCGAGCCGTTTGGATCGAATTCCGAACCGGATTTGATCATCAGGCTGAATCGAACAATCGGCTGCTTTCTGTCGGTAACGAGAAGAACTTTCAGACCGTTATCGAGCGTGGTTTCATTGTATTTCGGGAGCGCGGCCTTGGGAGCCGGTCCGGGTTCCGGTTTTTTCGATCTATCGATCTGCGCCGTCGCGTTCAACGAAACAACGAACAGCAACAGAGCGACGAATGAAATAATCTGTTTCATAGTGATATAAATCCTCTGCTAGGTTCGTGTGATTAATTCGCCTTTTTCGGAACGACGTACCGGACGATATTCTTGCGCTCCGGACGCAGGTACTTGTTTGCAACGCGCTTGACATCGTCGCGGGTCACCGCCATGTACTTTTCGTACTCGGTATTGATGAGTTCGGTATTTCCGTAGAAGAGATTATACCGGGCGAGGTTGCGGACCTTGCTGTCGAGCGAGGTATAGCTCATGGCGAGCGACGTCTCCTGTTCGTTCCGGATTTTCTGGAATTCTTCTTCGGTGATTCCTTCCTTCTGAACCTTTTCGAGTTCTTCCTGAATCGTCTTCTCGATGACCGGGAATTCAACGCCGCTGTTGGCGATGCAGAAGAATGCAAACATGCCGGCTTTATCGAGATTCATCGGGAACGATCCGGCCTGAAGCGCGATCTGATCTTTATCGACAAGACGTTGGTAGAGGCGGGAGCTTTCGCCCGACGAGAGGGCGTTGCCGAGGAAATCGAGCGCGTATGCGTCCGGATGGCGGCTATCGACGGTGATGTAGGATTCGATGTACGCCGGAAGCGGGGTGACGTCTTCCTCGACGGTCATTTCGCGCGGCTGCGTCTGTTCCGGAATCACAACCGGAATGCGCTTCGGATCGGGACCCGAGGGGATGCCGCCGAAGTAGTCTTCGATCCACTTTTTCGTTTTCGGAACGTCGAGATCGCCGCCGACAACGAGGCAGGCGTTATTGGGAATATAAAACTTCGAATGAAACGCCATGAACTTATCGTTAGTCGCTCTGTTAATATCCTGAGCCTGACCGATGGGGGTCCACTCGTATTGCGTTCCCTTGAATGTGTTCTTGAAAAGATTATCGAACAGTGTGCCGAACGGTCGGCCTTCATAGCGTTGTTTCAATTCTTCCTTCACGACGCCACGCTGGGTCTCGATGCCAAGGGAATCGATGACGAGATGCATCATACGTTCTGATTCGATCCAGAGGGCGAGTTCGAGCTGATTGATGGGGACTTTAAAGAAATAATCGGTCTGATCGAACGAGGTGGACGCATTCAATGCGCCGCCGGCTCCGGTGACCAGCTTGTCGATAGTACCACGTTTGATGTTCTTCGTTCCTTCGAACATCAAATGTTCGAAGAAATGCGCGAAACCGGTCAATCCCGGCTCTTCGTCTTTCGAACCTACTTTATACAGGCAGTAGGTCATTGCGGTCGGAGCGGTTCTGTCGATATGCAGAATAACCGTGAGACCATTCTTCAGCTTGTATTCCTCATACTTGATGGGATTGAAGCTTTGCGCCGCCAGCGGAATCGAGACCGCTGCGAACAAAGCGACAAGCATAACGAAACGTTTCATAACTGACCTCTTTATATATGGAGTTGGTGATTCCAGAGGATATATACGGAGCTACTGACGTCTATCCGCCTCGAACAGCGGTAACTCGGGCAATTCCCTGATGTCGCGGAGAATGAAATCGGCTCCGGCAAGATACTCGGCGCCCAGGGTCGTCTCCACGGCGATACAGCGCATTCCTGCGTTCCGTGCGGATTCGATTCCGAGGGGCGCGTTTTCGACAACGACGCAATCGGCCGGCTGCATTCCGAGGTGATGCATCGCGGCGAGGTATGGATCGGGAGAAGGCTTCGCGCGAGTTATTTCATCGCCGGTGATGATGAAATCGAACATCTTCCGCTGTTCGCCGTCGACCGAGCGCTCCATGTTCTTTAGCGCCGATGCTGTCACAAGCGCGGTTTTGTATCCTCGGCTGCGCAGACCGGAAATGACATCGAACACGCCGGGATAGTACTGAATATCTACAATCGACCTGTAGTATTTTCGTTTCCTGTCGATAAAATCTTCGAATTCGCTTTCGGGAAGCGTAACGCCCGCTTCCTGAAGAAAAAGCGGAAGAATTTCGCGCGATGCCCGTCCTTCATGAATGAGTACGGACTGCTCGGAAATGCTGCCGCCCAATTCCCTGAACATGTAATCCCACGCCAGATAGTGATAATGAATGGTGTCGACAATGACGCCGTCGAGATCGAAAAGAACAGCTTTTATCATTCGCGGGGATCTTGCTCCTGAGAATACAAAGTAAAAAGTCGATTCAGGTGCGTTCGAAAAAAAACGCCAATGTGTAACATACTAATTTTCTGCGACATGCGCTTTTGTTTCAATCAAGCGAGGGCGGGAAGCTGAACCGCCCGCCGGAAACCTGGCGTGCGCGAATCAGAAAGGTCCTGTCCCAAATACATACGTATAGATTAGAAAAAGTTGCACCGCGGTAAACAGGAACCCGGCAATCGCGCCTGCGGCGACTTGCGCGACCGTATGCGCATGTAACCGGACTCTTGCCCATCCCAGGAGAATGCCTGCGGGAAACGCCAACAGGATTCCGGCGCCGAGCAGCGGCGCCAGCGCCGGCAAAGGCCCGAAGAAACCGAACGCATGAGCGCTGATTTTCCACCGCAGGTTGACGGCGGCAACCAGCAGTGTGCCCATAAAATGACATATCATCAGCGAGAGTATGGCAATGCTTGCGTTGAGGTACCAAAGCGCAAGTATTCCCGCCAAAGAGACACATGCGCTGATCATGTACGGTTTTGTACGCTGCGCCTGTACCGGCACGTCGTAATCCGTTACCTTCAACTTGCGCCGCAGGGAAAGCACGTAGACAATCTGAATGCCCCCGGAACAGAGCATTGCGACGATCCAGACGAGAAGACGGTGAACAAGCGATCCATGTTGGTAGGCGGCTGCAAGCAGCCCGAATGTCAGCGCGGAGATGACGGGTGGAACCAGTAGCATCGAGACAATTCTGGCGAACCGATCCTGATAAGACATACGTAAGATCCCTCTGGTTATGCGGCTTCAGTGGCAGCGCGGGCGGGTGCATCCCCGTGCAGGAAATCGGCTATGGTATAGATGATGCCGGAAGCCATGATTCCAAGGATCACATCGATCACATAGTGTTGCTGTAGATACATCGTGGCAAAAATAACGCCGAGGCCGGGTATCAGGTATATGTTGAAAAAGCGCCGCTGGTATCTGTAGGCGTAGACAAGCGTGAGAATGGTAACTCCCGTGTGCATGCTGGGCACGCAGTCGCGGATGACCGGCGTGAGGTTGGCGCTGAGAAATCCTTGAATCCAATCGGTCGTTGGAAGCCAGCCCGTCAACTGGGGCAATTGACCGATGAGATACCGCTGCGGTCCGAGCGCCGGGAAATACGCATACGTCAATAACGCGCCATACCAACCCAGCGTCATCGCGGTGAGCACTTTCCGGAAGTCGTGTTCCGGATTTTGTTTGAACATCAGTATCAGAAGAACGGGCATCCCGAGGTAATAGGAAAAGTAGGCAAGATATGCAAAATCGGTAAGCGGCGGTATCGCGATGGCGCCGAGAGCGGCTATCGGATCGGTTCCGAATATCGTTTCATCGATTCTGAGCAGCGAATCGTCGATAATCGATGGATTTATTGCCGTAAGGAGCAGATGGACGGGTTCGTAAATTACCGGATAGAGTATCAACGGCAACGTCGCGGTTACAAATCGGCTTATGCGGGGAACATCGTCTGCGGCCATCCCGGCTCCGATCCACAGGATACACGCGCCGGCAAGTTTGACGAGCACCGGAACGGCGAGCATGCCGGCTTCCGCCCGGAAAGACGCGGCGATAACGATGATAAGCACAAGCAATGCAATCAGCGTCGATACCGGCAGCCGCTGACGCGAGAAAATGGAGCGAATGGTCATAGCGCGTGTGGAGAGTTAGCGGACTTTGTCGATAGCGCCGGCGCCGATCGCAGAATGCACCCACGATCTGATCAGCTTCCGGTCCTCGAGTTTTAAACCCGACCGGGGATTCATTAAACCGTAATGCCAGGGCGGCATCGTGCCTTCGTCGGTGTTTTTTAAAATTTCCTTCATTAACCGCACCTGCTCGGGCTTACTATAATCCCTCCATTCCGAAAAATTCAGTGCCGCCCGCGCGTCGTTCACATGACCGGCTATCCACCATGAAACCGGCGCGACATCGGCATACCACGGCCACTCCGTCTCGTATGAGTGACAGTCGTAGCACTTTTGCCTCAACAATCCAAAGACAACCGGGGGCACACTGATTTCGCGCGTTACTTCCGGATTAATTCGCTCCGGTTGATAGAACTGGATGCCGATAAAAACTACGATGGGAACAATGATGAAAACCTTTTTGGAAATCGTCATAGCATGCGCCGGTTAACTTGTTACAAAGTATCGGTGTTTAATATAGATAATCTTTATGATTTTTCAGGATTGTATTGTCCTCTATTGTAATAATTTCAGATGTGCGATTTGTAAGTTCCACGCTGCCGGCAATAGAAACGCCTTCGCCAAACTGGTACCGCCCACGGATCGCGAGCCTCGCGCAGCCGATCAAGGACGGAGGTCCAAACGGGAACGCGGTATCGAGCTGATCGAGGTTTCCGTAATTCAGCGGTTCGAGATCGATCACCGGGACCTCGCCTCTCCTTCGTGAGTCGAGCATGACCTGGTAATCCTCCGTAAGAGTATATGCATCGGAACGAACCGCCAACAGATCGCTCGTGAACTTGACGGGCGCGAACCGCATCCGGGGAACCGCAAGCGCGGCGCTTCCATCGAACAACCCAAGCGCGGACCCCATTGCGGTTTCGAGTTGGTACACCTCTGCCGACGTCCGGTCGCGCGGGTCCAGCGGTTTCTTATTCCGGATCAACGGCAAGGGAAGCACATTTTCATACCGGTCCATCAGATCGAGAAGAGAAGGCAGCCGTATCCACAGGTTATTTGTATTGAAAAATGAGTATAGCCGGATATCCTGAAACCGTTCGAGTTCGCTTTCGTCGCATTGCGCACGCTCGCGCAGAATCGGCGCTCCGCTCTGTGTGAGAGCCAGATGGCCGCCTTTGCTGTCGGCTTCGGTCCTCGCGGCGACCTCCATGAGGAACGGGATCTTCTCGCGGTCGATCAAGGCAAGAATACGTTCGTCGAGCACCGCGCCAAGATTGTCAGCGTTGGAGATAAAGATATACTCATAGCCCCGGCGAATTAGCGTATCGAGAATGCCCGATGCGCGAAGGGCGATATACATATCGCCATGTCCCGGCGGACACCACTCGAGTTCGGGACTCGACTCGCATACGGCGGGCATCATCGTCGCCACATCGACCTTTGGCACTCTGTTTTGCAGAAAATCGATCGGCAGTTCCTGCCGGAGCTTGTTGTATGGCTGCAATACGCGATACGTATCTTCGCGCGTATTGTAACTGTTCATGAATATCAGCGGAATACGGACCCCCGTCCGTTCCTCGATCCGCAGAATTTGCCGCGCGATGATATCGAGAAAAGTCAACGAACCGCGTACCGGAATGATGCTCTTGGCTCGATCGAGCCCCATTCCCGTCCCCAGACCTCCGTTCAACTTTACTACTGCGACTTTATTGAGCAACGAGGTTCCGTCATTCGGCATGGACAGCGATTCGAGATGCGGGAGGTATTCAACCGGGCGAATGGCGCTTTCCGGGATAATACCGGTATCGCCGCCGAGCAAGAGGAAGTAATTCCTTCTGAACGACCGGATATTCCATTCGTTGCTTCCATCGCGGCGAAGCTTCGTATCGAACGCTTCGAATTGGCTCTCATATCGAGTGTCGGTCATCATGCGGCTCCATCAACAAATCAAGTTTCCCTGGTGACCGACCGGCGGTAGAACGTCTGTGCATCGTTTGCCGTAACCAGTCCCGCCGCCCGTTTCTCCTCGCCTTTTTTCAGAACGGGAAGAACGGTCCATCCATAATTATCGAACAACTTCATGACGATATCCAACGTCGTGTCTTCGTGCACCGGCTTGATCGAGGTCACCATCACATCGGCGGCGACAAACGATGAGACCGCATCCGTTTCGGTGATGAACGACCGCACATCTTCGAACTCGATCATTCCGAGATACTCTTTATCCTCGTTCAGCACAAGCACCGCCTCGTGGTGCGTCGATTCGAATATCTGAAGTATCTCGCGCAGAGGCGTGTCGGGCGCCACGAATGCAACGCCACGTTCGACGATGGGTTCGATAGCGAATGTACTCATCAAAGGAAGATACGCGTAGCTCCCGATGAAACGCTGATCGTCTTTCAGCGACCATGTATAAATCGACCGTTTTGCGATACGCTGCGCGACGATGGAGGTCAGCGTGGCGGTCAGCATCGCAGGCAGAATAATGCTGTAATCGCTGCATATTTCGATTAGAATAAGAACGCCTGTCAACGGCGCATGCATTGTGCCGGCAAGAATAGCGCCCATCCCGCAAAGAGCAAACACCGTCGGCGCTGAAACGACATCGGGAAACAGCGCCATCATTCCAAGTCCAAAGGCGCTTCCGATCATTGCGCCGCTTTTCAGCGCCGGAGCAAAGACGCCGCCCGTCCCTCCAGATCCCGTCGTCAACGCGGCGTGAATCGGTTTTAACAACGCAACGGCGAGAAGGATATAGAGCGGCAACTGTGAGTGCAGCGCTTCGTTGACCGGATGATACGACTGTTCCATCAGACGCGGAAAGAACGCCACCATGGTTCCGCCCAGAAGCCCTCCGACCGCGGGACGGATAATGGGATTCCGCGGAAGCCAGGCTTTACATTTCTGCTCGGTAAGAGTGAACATCCTGATGAAGTATGCCGACATCACCCCCATCACGATTCCAAGCACCGCAAACAACAAATATTCGGGCAGGCTGGTCTGAAGACCAGCCGGAGCATGTACCAGGGAGACGTTGCCGTAGACATTCCGGGTGATCGCCGTCGCAGCGACGGACGATACGACAATAGGCGTAAAGGTCTTCAGCCTGAAATCGCCGAGTATAACTTCGAGGGCGAACATCACTCCGCCGAGCGGAGCGTTGAAGATACCGCTGATGCCTGCCGCAGCGCCGCACGAGATTAGCGTCCTGCTTTGATCGCTCGTCAGCCGGAAAAGCTTCCCGATGTTGTACCCCGCGGCGCCGCCGAGATGAATCATCGGACCCTCGCGTCCACCGCCTCCGCCCGAACCGATCGAGAGAGCAGCCGTAATTATCTTGGAAAGGATCGATCTGCGTTGGAAACTTCCCCGCGAAAACCGCGACGCGAGAATCACTTCCGGAACTCCGTGCGTAGGCGCCGCCTTGAACAACGAGTGCTGGATGAAGCCTACAAGCAATCCGCCAATGGCGGGCACCAGAGGAACGAGAAGATACTTCCACCATTCCATCGAGCGAGAAAACACGAACAGATCTTCGAATTTCTCGCCCGCAAATTCCACGATAGTATTGAAAAGAATAATCACACCGCCCATCACGATTCCGATGATGGCGGCAATTAATATGAGGACGGTTTCGCTGCGCGAAAAACGAAGGAAATGTTTGGAGAGTTGGTCGGATTGAGAAAAATACAACCGCCGAAAGAAGCGTTGTACCTGAGTTCGAAGCGTTTCAGCCGGTTCCATACATTCAAAGTACAACCGCGGAACGGTAAAATTCAATCAAAAATCGTCGATGGCTTGCAGATTCTATCAGCGGACAACGATAAAATGAGATGAAACGCGTTCGCGGTCGTTCGAAAACACAGCCAGATATGTTCCACTCGGCAGATCGCCGACGGGAATAGGAACGGTACTCGTTCCCGGTGCAAACTCCCGTTCGGGGATCGTCCGTACAACCGCGCCGTTAAGATCGACAATCCGGATTCCAAACAAGCCTCCGGGGTGGGATTCGCTTAACGTCGCCGTTACGTTGATTTCCGGTGTTATACCCAAACGGACTGGATTCGGCGATGTCGTCACAGATACTGAGGCGCGGTGGCGCACGAGTTTATCGCATAACCCGTCGACAAAAAATGTATACTCTTTTGCCTGTTGCTCTTCGGGACAACATCGCTGCATTAAATACTGATCTCTGAATTTGACTTTGTAATATGCCGCGTCCCTGAGTACCGGTGGACGGGTGACAAGCTCAATGATCGAGCCGGCCGTATCGCGCGGCAACGCAAAACCCGGCACTTCGACATGAACCCAGCCGTCTTGCATCGAAACCCACAGCATGTCGACCGCATTAAAGAGCGAACCCGGTTCGATCGACAAAATCTTCACGTCAGGAGAAACATAGAAATCGAACGAAAGACTTGTTCCGATTCCTGCCGCCAGACCCGAAGGAATTTGCATGACGATACGAAGATCGTGCCCTGCGGTGATATAGGAAATATCGTTCATCTCCAGCGGCAAAGCCTGATAGCACGAGCACACGCGGGTTGTATCGGGCGCCGTGGTAAAATCGACCGGACAGCCTTCGATAGTAATACTATCGACAAACGCGACCGGTTCGTCGCGGCTACTATCCGAGCGTTGCGCAAGCAATGGAAAACCGGCCAGCTTATTGGTGAACAGCGCGGGCTTGATCCGGTTCATGGTGAACCGCATCTTGCTCGGACCGATTTTCGTTAGCTGTACATTCTGATTCTGTGTAATCGTGCCGAGCGATTGCGCAAACGGCGGGGAAATGGATATCAAATCATCGTTGTAGTTGAGCGTGAATCCGAGCGTAAGCTCTAGATCCGTGCTGGGCGGTGGTTCGATGTACACCATCCCGGTTCCTGTCTGATTTCCGTTCAGTTCAGATGGAACCTCGACCCATAAATGCGTTGTGCTTGCCCGGTAGGGTGTAGAAACCGTCAGGCTCGTCGACGCGGTATCTCCAAGTACATTTGCCGACAGAGTCAGGACTCGAATGGAATCCTCGCAATTCATGGAATAGTATTCGGCGGTGCAGCACGGCTCGGTGATGAGCGCGGCGATGCGGGCATAGACCGCGTTGAGTTCGCTCGGACGCTGGACGGAAAAGAACAATCCGCCGGTTTCCTCGCCCATCCGTTTCATTTCCTTTTCGTATTCTTCGATAAGAGCGAAGGCGATGGAGTAGATTCTGATGTTCGCGGCGTTCGCCAGAATAATCACCGAATCGACGTTGGAAAGTACGCTTTGCGTGTCCTGCCCGTCGGTGAGAATTACCATATGCCGCTTTCCCTGCCTCATCTGAAGGAGTTTGCATCCCTGATATGCGGCGTCGCGAAGCGGAGTGCCGCCGCCCGCCTGCATCGCATTCAGAGCCTGTTTCAGTACAACTTTATCGGTTGTGAAATCCTGCCGGAGTACGATATCCCGGCTAAACGTCAGCACAGCTGCTTCGTCGCTCGCGCCGAGGCTATCGACAAGGATGCTCGCGGCTTCGCTGATTTTGCCGAGAACGGGAGCAATCGATCCGCTATTATCGACCACAAGCATTACGGAGTTGATCAAGCCGCTTTCCGGGCATCTGATAATCAACGGATGCTGGACGCCGTTTTCGGTAAAGACGAAATTCGATGCGTCGAGCGGTGGAAAAAGCGTATCGCTGCTGGTAACGCACGCAGTGAACGTAACGCGCGGCAATCCCAGAAAGTCGAGGTCCTGAATTCCAACCTCGATATTCTGTGAATAAAGCGGATACTGAAGCATCAGAAGTAAAGAGAAAGCACGTAACGTATTCTTCATCGTCGCTCCGTCAGACACAAATGCTGATCCATTCAAGAAGGAAATACTAGCACATTGCCGGATAAGCCGCAAGTCAATAATCCGGTTCTATTGAATAAACACATTTCAGCGGCAACGTATTCCGCGACGGCGCAAAATTGACCCAGGTTGATATCGAGCGGCTTCCATAATCCCGTGATAGCACCGTGCTGCGCGAATCCGACGGAACTCTGTTGAAACGAAACGTTTTCATACGTACCTTTCAGAATCCAACCTCGTCAACCGGAGAATGCTAATGAACGCCTCGTCGCTGTGTATCATCATGCTGGCTTTCGTCACACTGCAGCTCCAATCCCAGAGTTTTTCGGACGAATTCAACGGAACATTGAATACCGGCTGGGAATGGGTGCGCGAAGACGCCACGCGCTGGTTCGTCAATCAATCGAACCTCACCATCATTACCCAAACTGGGGCGCTTCACGGTATCGATTACAATAATGTCCGGAACATCCTTCTGCAACCGGCGCCTCCAACCGCCTGCTCGGTGGAATGCAAGGTGCAACTGGAACCCGATTCGGCGTTCCATCACGCGGGAATCGTGTATTACATCGACGACGATCATTTCGTAAGGCTCGCACGCGGCGTATACGACGGCGAACAGTGCGTTTGGTTCGGCTGGGACATGGATGGAACATACCAGCATTTCCAGACAAACGGCGTCGCTGCGACGACCGTGTATCTCCGCCTGACCGCGAATGCAAACAGGTATTTCGGCGGCTATTACAGCGTCGACCGCATTCACTGGGTTCAGGTACACTGGGCGGAAATACCATATCCCGACGGCAATAAAAGGGTTGGGCTGGTTGCAGCGAACGGCGACGGAATCGGCGTATCGCGGAAGCAGATCCCTGCGCGGTTCGATTATTTCCGCGTCGATCCGACTGTCGGCATCGAGCCGTCTGAACAGCCGCAGTCGCCTGACATGTCTTTCAGTATCTTTCCCAATCCCGTGCCGCAGGGCATTCAGGCGAGCCTCTCATTGAACGCAGAATTCGAAACCCGCGCAACCGTCGCTATTGCGGACGCGCTTGGGAGAGAGGTCTGCGTCATCGAAAACAAAGAAGGCGTATCCGAAGACGGTATTCAACACATTACGCTGCCGGAATTGAAGCCGGGATATTACCATGTCCTTGTCCGCGGCGCGCATTCAGCGCACCGGAAACTCCTGCTGGCCGTTCCGTAGACGCGCCGAATTCGCCGGAAATGTGTACCTTGCCGTTCTGAAGAACCAGTCCATTATTAATACAGGTAGATATATGAAACGAATTCTTCCGATCCTTCTCGTCTCCGCAGCCTGCTTCTTCTCCATGTCGCTTGTCGCCGATGAGGGGATGTACCCGCTGAGCATGATCCAGAAGCTTGACCTGAAGAAAAAGGGGCTGAAAATCGATATCAAGGAGATCTACAATCCCAAAGGAGTAAGCCTCATCGACGCCATCTGCGAGGTTGGCGGAGGAACCGGCGAATTTGTTTCCGCCGACGGGCTGATTCTCACGAATCATCATATCGCGTTCACTGCCGTGACAGCGGCAAGCACTGCCGAACGCGACTACCTGAAAAACGGCTTTACCGCGCCGACCCGCGCCGAAGAGATCCCGGCAAAGGATTATGTCTGCCGAATCACAGAGGATTACGAGGACGTTTCCTCGAAAATCCTCGAAGGCATCTCCGCCGAAACGCCGCCGGTTGAACGCAACAAGCTCATCATCGAACGGATGAATTCGCTCGCGAAACAAAAACAAGCCGGCAGGCAGAACATCGAGTGCGAAGTGTCGGAGATGTACCCCGGCAAATCATATGTCCTCTTCACTTATAGAATGATCCGCGACGTCCGGCTTGTCTATGTGCCGCCGATAGGTATCGGAGAATTCGGCGGAGAAAACGACAACTGGATCTGGCCGCGTCACACAGGCGATTTTTCGTTCATGCGCGCCTACGTCGCCCCCGACGGGTCGACGGCGGACTATTCCGAGAATAATATTCCGTTCAAGCCAAAAAAATTCCTGAAAATCAATCCTTCCGGCGTCAATGAAGGCGACTTTGTGATGATTCTCGGCTATCCGGGACGTACATACCGGCACAAGACGTCGCATTACCTGAATCTTCACCAAACAGCCTATCTGCCGTTCATTTCGAAACATTTCGATTGGCTGATCGCCCGCATGGAACAAGCCGGCGAGAACGACCGCTCCATTCAGCTTCTTTATGCCGACGATATCAAGAGCTATGCGAACACAACGAAGAACTTCAAGGGGAAAGTGCAGGGAATGAGAAGGCTGGAGATCGTTGCTCAGAAAGCCGCCGAGGAAGCGGAGCTTCAGAAGTTTATCGACAGCGATCCGGCGCGCAAGGCGAAGTACGGCTCCGTCCTCGCAGACCTGAAAAATGTGTACGATAAGGCAGGGCAAAGCATGCGCCAGGAAACCGCCGCACGTCTGATGTCGCGTACAAGCGGCGCGCTTCAATTAGCGGGCATGGCGATGGGCGCAGTGAAGATCGACAAGTCTGATTCGAAACGAAGGACGGAAATTGCTGCGGAAATGAAAGACCGCCTTCAGAAAATGGTCCTACCGGTTGAGAAGGATATTCTGATGCACTGGCTGGCAGTCGCGGCATCGTTGCCGAAAGACGAGAGTGCCGCTTCGATTCAGGAGAAGTTCAGCCAACAATCGGAAAAGCCGTCCGAGGAGATCAGAACATGGGTGGAAAACGCGTTCGCTTCTTCGCAACTGATGACGCCGGGCGGCATCGATAAGCTAACGGCGATGACCGCGGAGGAATTCCGCGCGCTCGACGATCCCATCGTTGCGCTTGTTAGAGGAATGGCCGCCGATGCGGATCGGATTCAGGAACGCCTGCGGGAACGCAGCGGCACGACCAACCGCCTTGAAGCCGAACTGCTCGACGTGAAAATGATGTGGAAATCGTCGGATTTCATCCCCGATGCAAACA
>CAYPBB010000053.1:0-30051 GCA_964408855.1 uncultured Ectothiorhodospiraceae bacterium | reverse complement strand
CATTTTTGCTCCAATATACGCATCTCGTTGGTCCGGTTTGACGGGGTATTACCAATTTTTAAGATAGTGTAACGATACGACCTGCCGGCGATTGGGATGTTGCCGTAATACCTTCAGTAACAGACGCGAATGACGAAGAATATTCTATTATCGAAGAGTTTTTGCTAGATAACAGCATTGAATCATCGATTTGAAAAGAATGCAAGACAATAATCCCCGAAACAGATTTTAAAAAATCAAGTTTCGGGGACTGGATGATTCAATTGTCGATTCGCGTTATTTCACCGACACCTTCGCATATCCAAACGCCTCACCCTGCCGAGCGCGGAGCAGATACACACCGGGAGGCATTGCAGGGAATGCCGGCGACATCTCATCCGTTTCCTTATACCAGACCAACGCGCCGTTCAGGTCGTACAGCTCATAGCGCACAGGTTGCAACGAAGCGCCTCCTACACGGATAATGCTGCCTGTGCCCGCAGGATTGGGGAAGACGCTGACATCAAGCGCAGGTATCTCAGGGATCATCGCCACAGCTGTCGTGATGCGGCGGTAAACCCCGGAAACCGCCGTACAGGTGTCGAAATACATCGTTTGCAGGAAGTATTCGCCATCCTGCGTCATAACCAATGAACTGTCGGTAGTACCTGCTATCGGATTGCCATTGTAATACCATTGCCAGGGTCCGATGGACCCGAACACTACGAGCGTATCTCCCGACCGTAGGAACGACGGTGAAGCGGCATAGATAGTAGGTTGGTTATAATAGACGCGTTGCGATGTACTGACACAGCCGCACGAATCGGTGGCTGAAACGGAGACTAACCGTTTGGAAGAAGGAATATGAAATCGGCTTGTTTGGCTACCCTTCCCCCAGTCGTAGCGTACGAATCCCGCAGTTGCTTCAAGAATGAATTGACTTTCGGCGCATACATTGATGGTATCGCCCGGAACATTGACGATTGAAACAATAGGATACGGCGTTCGCGTTACCGTGACTTCTTCGGATGCGATGCCTGCACCGTCCGGCGTATGTGCGGTAAATGAATATGTACCCGGTTCTGTAACTATGATATACCGTCCGGTTGCTCCGGTATTCCATGCATAATCGGCGAATCCATCTGCCGCACTGAGCGTTATTTTTCCATTATGACATAACACCGTATCGTTATGAGCATATACTGGAACATGCTGTGCGAATGAAATAATGCCCGGAGCATTGAGCGTCCGGAAACAATCAGGTGCGGCTGAGACTGTATCGATGGAGACAACAGAGGATTCGATACCCTGCGTTTGCCTGACGAAAGTGAACAATCCCAGAAGCTGTGTGCCTGTTGCAGTAACGGGTTGTGAGGTTTTCATGACGAGAGAACCGCTTCCGGGAACTATCGACGGTATATTTGCCGCGAAGATCGAGCCCGAAAAGTCGGCGGTGAGATATTCCAATTCCGAATCATTATAGGCAATACGGAATTCCGTTGGCGGAATTTCCTTTGTGGAATCCATTGTTATCCACAGACCTACAGCGGCGGTATCGTTGCCCGCTGTGCAAAGCGTATCGAACCACACGACAGGTTTCCATGGCAGGATCCATGAACCGGGGGCGGAGTACTGTTTCGAATCTGATGCGATACCACCGCACAGATCCGAGATGGAAAGCTGCACACTGTGCAATCGAAAATCGGGGCATATTTGGGTTGCGTCGTAGGAAATGCGGCAATCGAAATAGCCGCCGCGCAAAGTTGCGTAGATATCGTCCAATGCGGGAGTCAATAAGCTTGTATCGGGGCAACTGTAGTATTTGCCGCCGGTAAGCATTGGTACCAAATCTATACTACCCGGATAGACACCGCCGAGACCGAGAACAAAAACACGGATATTTTTCTTCTGTGCCAGTTCGATAACGTCTTGTATGGTATGGGTGCTGCTGCTTTCACCGCCATCGGTGATTGCGATAACGCTGCGAATGGGATTTGTACCGCTATCCGCCTGTATGATCCCCATATATATTGCATCCCAAAGGACAGTAGCGCCTCTTGCGGGTAAGGCTTCAATCGCGCGCCAGATTTCAAATGAATCATGCGTCATTCCCAGACCTGTCCATGGAATACTATTGAAATAAACAATCCCGGCTTCGTCCTGTACGTCATCGAACTTGATGACAAATTTGCTGAATGCGCGGCGCGTTCCAATATTGCCAGCACCTGCCATGCTTCCGCTGGCATCGAGAACAAGTGAGGCCGAGATGGGATTTGAAATAGTGGGATCGGCGCACGAGTGAGTAAACGAGGTGACAGGCGTACCGTTATCGGAGAGATGGATCTGAGTACTGTCGAGATTGAATACATCCGTTCCATTGCAGGATGCGGTGTAATAGAGTTCGATAATCGGCCAGTTGTTGACGATACGGTGGACGGTCAGTCCGGGCTGGGCCGATAAGGAACCTGCGATGATTACGCATGCAATAAAGGCGATGAAGGTCCGCATGATGTACCTCGCGGGATGTGTATGTATAGGACAGAGTGAAAACGGGACTGGAAGCAACTCAATTCCAGAGAGCAATAGTATAACCCCCGAAAGCACATAAAGTTACATCAACTTCACCGCGCTGCAAAGTCCGCACAGATGGTTATCTTGCCGTATGAATATTCTTTCGATAGAAAACCTCTGGAAAACCTTCGGTCTCAAGCCCATCCTCTCGGGAGTGACCTTCGGGATAGAAGATACCGACAAGGTCGGCATCATCGGCGTGAACGGCTGCGGCAAATCCACCCTCATGCGCATTCTTACAGGCGAGGAGGAGAAGGATTCCGGCACTATTTCTCTTGCAAACGGTATCCGAATCGGCTACCTCATGCAAAATCCGACGTACAATGATGGTATCTCGGTGCTGGATGCGGTGTATTCCGGCACCACCGATACGCTGCAACTGGTGCATGACTACGAACATATCTGCCGCCGGATTGCTCATGAGGGCGATAACGCCGCGCTTCTGGACGAAATGACCCGCCTCGCAGCGCAAATCGAATCCGCGGGAGCATGGGAGCTTGAAACCCAGGCGAAAACCATCCTCAGCAAACTCGGTATCGACGATACGGATGCAATCGTCGGGACGCTCTCAGGCGGTATGCGCAAGCGCATCGCACTTGCCCGCGCGCTTATTGAGCATCCCGACCTTCTCATTCTCGACGAACCCACCAACCATCTCGATGCGGAAACCATCGAGTGGCTGGAAGATTTCCTGCGCAGGTACAACGGAGCATTGTTACTCGTTACCCACGACAGGTATTTCCTCGACCGTGTTGCAACGCGTATCCTCGAACTTGAGGGCGGAGAGATTCAAAGCTTCACAGGCGGATATTCGGTCTATCTTGAAAAGAAGGAAGCGCAGACCGAGCTGCTCCGTATCGCAGAAGAGAAGCGCCGGAAACTGATTGCGCAGGAACTTGAATGGCTGCGAAGGGGTCCCAAAGCACGGAGAGGCAAACAAAAAGCCCGCATCGACAGGGCGCACGATCTGATGGCGGAGGAAATCTACTCGGAGCAGGAAGATCTGGAAATTACCGTGCCCTTCACCCGGCTGGGTAGAAAGATTGTCGAGCTTCACGCGATCCGTAAACAATACGGCGAACGTGTTATCATCGGCGAATTCAGCTATACGCTCATGCGGCGGGACAGGATAGGTATCATCGGACCGAACGGTTCAGGCAAAACCACTCTGCTCGACTGCATCGCTGGGATGAAGAAGATCGATTCCGGACGGATCGATACCGGCGATACCGTTGTTTTCGGGTATTACGATCAGGAAAGCCGTCCCCTCAACGAAAACCAGAAGGTTATCGACTACGTTAAAGAGGGAGCAGAGATAATCCGCAGCGGGAGCACGACGATTACCGCTGCCCAGATGCTGGAACGCTTCCTTTTCCCGGACGGAATGCACTATACGCCGATCGGCATGCTCTCAGGCGGCGAGCGCCGCCGGTTGTATCTGCTCCGCGTCCTCATGGGAGCACCGAACGTGCTCATTCTCGACGAGCCGACGAACGATCTGGATATAAGCACGCTCCAGGCGCTGGAGAATTACCTCGAAGAATTCCCCGGCTGCCTGATTGTCGTCAGCCACGACCGGTACTTCCTCGACCGGACTGTGGAGCATGTGTTCCGTTTTGAAGGAGAAGGCGTGATTCGAGAGTATCCGGGCAATTACAGCGCATTCCTCGAATACCGCAACCGGGAACAGCAGGAATTGAAGGAACGCGACCGTGCTCCGAAAAAGGAACGGGTGAAGGAGAAAGAAGAAGGGCCCCGGAAACTGAGCTATAAAGAGCGGAAAGAGATGGAAGCGCTGGAGCGGAGCATAGAGAAAGCGGAAGCGCGGAAAAACGAAATCGGCGATCTGCTTACGGAGCATGCTTCCGATTACGAGAAGGTGAAGCACTTGTACGATGAACTGAACGCTCTCGAAGCGAAACTGGAAGAAGACATGACCCGCTGGGCTGAACTGGCGGAGTATGCCTGATAAATCAGGTATATCCGAGCTCCTGTTTGTGTACGGCACGTTAAAGCAGGGGCACGTATCGCACTATATGCTCCATGGAGCGGTAGGCATTCAGGCTTATGCTCCTGACATCGTGTTATACCGAGGTCCCGGCTATCCACTGGCAAAGGACGGGAATGGCAAAGTGTATGGCGAGTTATATAAAGTGGATGAAGCCATCCTCCGCGATCTGGACGAATACGAAGAAGCGCCGGGTATCTATGTCCGTGTTCAACGGAGCATTGTCCTTGATACTGGCGAACTCGTTCCGGCATGGATCTATCTTTCTCATAAAACGGGAGCATATCCGGTGATCGAGTCCGGGATTTGGCTAAAGGAATTTGAACTTTAATAACCTATGATCGATATCCCCGAAACAGACGAAGAACTTCTCGCGCAGTGCGAGGTGCAGACCTACCGCTCAGGCGGGAAGGGCGGGCAGCATGTGAATAAAACCGAAACCGGAGTGCGGCTCATCCACCTCCCTACCGGCACGGTGGCAACCTGCACCGCCGAACGCAGCCAGTTCCGCAACAAAACTATTTGCCTCCAGCGGTTGCGCAGGAAGCTGGAAAAGAAGAATATTGTGGTTCCCGAACGAGTCCCGACATCCAAACCGGCTCATCTCCGCGGGCAGGAAGTAGAAGACAAGCGCCGCAGGGGCGCAACAAAAGCGATGCGTAAATCGCCGGGCGCCATTGAAGAGGAGTAGAAATGAAATCAGCATTACGCGTACATATAATTGTAATCATCGTCGCCTTCATCATGACGGCGCTGGCGGCGCGGGCATTCGCGCAAACCGCCGAAGCGGTTGTCTCGGTGCAGTTGCCTGCCGCACCCACGAAGCACTTCGTATGGGAAGTCAAAAAAGGACCCCACGCCCTGTACCTGGTCGGATCGGTGCATCTCCTGAAGGAATCGGTCTATCCCCTGCCGCCGGTGTACGACAGCACGTTTTCGCTCTGCAGCCGGTTGATTCTCGAAATGAATCTCGACAGCCTCGATCTTACCTCGGTAACCGCTGTGCTCATGCAGAAAGGCATGTATCCCGACGAGCGCACGCTTGCGTCGGTGCTGCCCGAAGAAACCTACGCGCTCGCTAAGGCGAAACTGAAGGAATTCGGGTACGATATCATGGTGCTGAACAAGTTCCGGCCGTGGTTCATCATGCTGACAGTCTCCACGCTGGAAATGCAGAAGCAGGGCTTCGACGCAAAGTTCGGTCTCGATATGCACTACTATAATAAAGCCGTTGAAAAGAAGATGACCGTCTCCGGTCTGGAAACGCTGTACGATCAGATTCGCGTATTTGAATCCATTTCCGACAGCGCACAGGCGGTCGTGCTTCTGCAATCGCTGAAGGAGGAAACGCCCGAAAAATCGGACCTCAACAGCATACTCGAGAACTGGCGCAGCGGCAACGCGGAAAACGTGGAAGCATTTATTCACGCCGAATTACGCTCCACCCCCGAGGCGTTCGACGCCCTGCTGGTAAGACGCAACAAAAACTGGCTGCCCCAGATTGAAGCGCTGCTTACGGGCGAAGCGCGCGCCTTCGTTGTTGTCGGCGCGGGACACCTCGTCGGCGAGCACGGATTGATTCAAATGCTGAAAGACAAAGGTTACACAGTAACCCAGTTGTAGTCTGTGCGAGATAGTGTTGAAGCGTCTGCCGTCACTACGCGGCAGGCGCTTTTTTCGTTTTAAGGGAAGTGATGATGAGATACAAACCGAACAGGACCAGCGGGATGCTCAGTACCTGTCCCATTGTGATGGGCATGGAGGGATCGAGCGAGCTTTGTCCGGTTTTGAAGAATTCGAGAATGAACCGCATTGTGAACATCCCGGCGAGAAACAAACCGGAATTCAGTTTCGGATAGCGCTCGGCGATGCCCTTGCGGTAGAGGAAGAACAATACGAGAAACAGCGCGAGGTAGGTAACCGCTTCGTACAACACGACAGGATGGCGGGGAACCGAGTCGTACCGCTCGAACACCACAGCCCAGGGCACAGACGCGGGCAATCCGACAATCTCGGAGTTGAAGAAATTCCCAATACGGACGCACATCGCGGCAATGGGGATCACCACAGCGGCCCTGTCGGCGAGCCAGAAGAAGGTCATATCCTTCATCTTCCTGACATACAGTATCAACGCGACGAGAATGCCGAAGGTGGCGCCGTGACTGGCCAGGCCGCCTTCCCATACTTTGAGAATTTCAAGGGGATGAGCGAAATAGAAATCGGGATCGTAGAAAATGCAATGTCCAAGGCGCGCTCCCACAACGACGGCAATCATCATATAGATAAGGAGCTTGTTCAGATCGTCTTCCCGGCGTTTCTCCTTCCTGTATATCCATCCCATGGCGGTATAGCTCAGAATGAATCCGAGTGCGAACAGCACTCCATACCAGCGGAAATGGAGGGGACCGAGTGAAAGAAGTTCGGGATCGATATTCCAGTGTATCATGAATTGCTTGCGCTTTCCTGAGTAAAATGTTTTTCCAGATGCAACGGTGGACGACGGCGGATTGCTCCGGTCATTGCGCTCTGTACACTTCCCTGCCCGCGACAGTAGCGGCTTCGACGTTCACCGCCCGCAGCGTATGCACGACGAGCGACGCGACTTCCTCGCCGCTCAGCTCCTTTAATACGCTGCCCTTCGGAAGAACGTCTTCAAACGATAGTTCAATGAAATCCGCCGATTTGCCCGGTTCGATGCTGCCTGTTTCGCGTTCGAAGCCTAACGCTTGGGCGCCGCCGAGCGTGGCATAATAGTACGGAACGAACGGATGAAGGTTGCCGCCCTGCATATGCAGCATCGAGCGCATGGTATGGAACATGCTCAACGTGGTTCCCGCGCCGATATCCGTTCCAAGTCCGAGCGGAATGTTGCGGTTGCGATGAGCCTGTAAGTCGAACGTGCCGCTGTGCAGGAAGAAATTCGCATCGGGGCAATGCGCGATCCTCGACTGCGAATCTGCGAGAATATCGAGCTCGCCGGGCTGCGGATGCAGATTGTGTGCGAGAATCGTTCTCGATGTCAGCAGTCCGGCCGAATTGTATACTCCGGTGTACGATCCGGAATCGGGAAAGCACTCGCGTACGGATTCAATTTCTTCGCGTTGCTCGTTGATATGGGTTTGAATGAACGTGTTGTACGTGTGTGCTATATCGGCAGCTTCATGCAGCAATGCGGACGTACAACTGATGGCGAAGCGCGGCGAGACTGCGTAGTACAGCATCCCGGATTTATTGTGCCATGCAGAAATGAGGGTTTCGGTTTCCCGGATTTCCGTTTGATATGGATTCAGCAAATCCGCCGGGGCGTTTCTATCCATCAGCGTTTTACCCATGACGACGCGCAGTCCCGAACGTTCCGCCTCTTCGAAAGCGGTATGCGCCGATGCGGCCGAGCTTGGCGCATAGACCGCCGCCGTCAGCGTGCCGGACGATTTGAGCGCACTGAAAAACTGCCGGGAAATAGCGCGCGCGTAATCCGGATCGGTAAATTTCAACTCTTCGGGATACACATACCGTTCGAGCCATTCGAGCAGCGAAGGCGCGTACCGGCCGCGGCAATAGTATTGCGGTAAATGCGTATGAAGATCGATGAATCCCGGAGCTATCAGATTCGATGTGAACCGCTGCGGCTGGGCCGCCAGCTCGGCGGGCAGGTCGTTTCGCGAACCGACGTAGGAAAGAATGCCCTGATTGTTGATGACAAGCGCTCCGTCGGGAAACCACGCCACCTCCGATGGAGATACCGGAGAGAGAATCGATGCAAAGATCACATGAGGTTGCGCCATACTCTTTCCCGCTTATATTCTTCCTGTTGATCCAAATCCGCCGGCGTTGCGCTCGGTTTCGTTCAGCGACGGCACTTCGACCCATGCCGTCTGTACGACGGGCGCAAGCACAAGTTGCGCTATCCGGTCGCCTCGCTGAATGGTGAATGCGTCCCTTCCGATGTTCCCCATGATAATCTTGATTTCGCCCCGATAATCGGCGTCGATGGTTCCGGGAGTGTTCGGGAGGGTGATACCGTGCTTCAGCGCCAATCCGCTCCTTGGTCGCACCTGCATTTCGAATCCGGGAGGCAATTCGATCGCCAGGTTTGTCGGTACGGCCACGATATCGCCGGGAAGAATCGTTACCGGTTCCGCTATAGCTGCGCGGATATCCATCCCAGCCGCCTGGCTGCTCGCGTAATGCGGGAGGGGGATATCGTCGAAATCTGTAGTTAAACGCGTCACCTTGACGGGGACGTGTCCGAGGGGCGATGAAGCATTCTGAATCATGCTGGCAATATAATAAAAACAGTCCGGCTGAGTAAGCCGGACTAATGGATCTCGAAAGCAAATTCTTTCAATTCAATAAGGTAATCTTCCTCGTCGCGGTGTACAGACCGGTTTTCATTACAATGAAATACGTTCCTTCGTTCAGCGCCTGCCGCGTATGCGACGCGTACCAGATAGTTTCATGATAACCCGCAGGAAGTACCTGCTCGACAAGCGTCGCGACGTTTCTGCCGATAGCATCGTAGACGGCAATGTGTACGGGACTTTCATCCGGAAGATCGAATCCGATGGTTGTGTATTCGTTGCCCGTGATCGGATTGGGATACGCGGTGCGAAGTTGATATCCTGCTGAAGGCGCATTGGTAATATTGACGCGCACAGGATCGTATTCGTGAATCGAACCGTCGAAATCCATCTGCCTGAGCCGGTACCAGTACACAGACTGCGATAATTCAGATTGGGTGATGCGGTCATTCCAGGAATACCAGACGGCAGCAGACGAATTGCCCTTACCCGGAATGTATATCCGGGTTTCCCAGGGACCGTCTTTCGTGGATGAACGCTGCACTTCAAAATGGTGGTTGTTGATCTCGGTCTCGGTTTTCCACTCAAGATTCACCGTTTCTGCATCGAAACTGGCTACGAAAACGGAAAGCTCGACAGGCACGTATAAGGGACAAACAGTTGCATCCAACATGAAATCGACGGGGGTTGTTCCCATCACCGCAGGCACAATGGAGGTCGGCGTGTTGAAAAAGTACGACCGTCCGGGATTTGCCGACGGGGATTTCACTTTCCATTTCACGTCGTCTCCGGCGTGACCGCGAATTTCAAGACCGAGGAAGAAATCGCGGCGCGGGTAAATACGCGGTATTGAAAATGGTGGAACGGGCGGATCGATTTCAATTTCGCCGTAATTGTTCCCGAGCGCGGCGATCCACTTCGAATAATAAAACTGCGTGTACGGAGGAATGGTCTCGCGCATGAAGATGTACAGAGTGTCCTTGTTCTTCAACGAATCCGGAATCCATTCGAAATTCACCTTTACCGTCCATACAGTACACGCATCAGTCCCATGGGTTGTCGGGAGCGAAAACTTGACAGCCCAGGATCTGGTTGGCACTGAATCGGCAAACACCGTTGTCGGAGCGGTTTGGTTGTAATACCACATGGAATTGCATCCTGTTGGACGGATCCCTCCGGCGGCGGGAAGAAACCGTACCTCCTGTAAATGCGAGAGGGGAGAAAACTCTGAAAGCTCGATTTGTTCCGATGCAGCAGATGGAGACGGCGGGATATCACCGGGCTGAGCAAACAGCCGCCCGGCGGCTACAAAAAAGACAAGCGCGCATAATCGCAGAAAGTTCATGTTACCCCCAGTATGGTATGTACGGTTACCACAAAAAAGTCAGGCTGACGAGACCCGCCAGCCTGATTGGAATAATGGAGAATCAGTTCAACAAGGTGATTTTTCTCGTCGCGGTATACATGCCGGTCTTCATCACGATAAAGTAAGCGCCTTCATTGAGCGCATGCCGGGCGTTCGAGGAGTACCAGATAGTTTCGTGGTAGCCCGCCGGCAGTACCTGATCGACAAGGGTAGCGACATTTCGTCCGATTGCGTCGTATACGGAGACATTCACGGGGCTTTCATCCGGGAGGTCGAATCCTATTGTCGTGTATTCGCTTTGCGTTATCGGATTGGGATACGCTGCATGGAGCTGATATCCCGCGGAAGGCGTATTGGAAATATTGACTCGTACCGGATCGTACTCGTGTATAGTTCCGTCGAAATCCATCTGTCTGAGCCGGTACCAGTACGCAGGCTGCGATAATTCGGATTGGGTGATTCGGTCCTTCCACGAATACCAGCGCGCCGCGGAAGAATTGCCCACGCCGGGGATGAAGGTGCGCGTTTCCCAGGGGCCGTTATTCGACGCCGAGCGCTGCACTTCGAAATGGTAGTTGTTGATTTCAGATTCGGTTTTCCACTCCAGATTGACGGCTTCCCCGTCGAAGCTGGCGACAAAGACCGAGAGTTCTACCGGAATTGCAAAATTACAGCACCATGTTGCGTCGAACACCCAGTCTACAGCCGTCGTCCCCATTACGGCAGGCGCAACGGATGTCGGCGTGTTGAAGAAATACGACCGGCCGGGATTTGCCGCCGGGGTTTGCACCTTCCATTTCACATTATCTCCGGCGCCGCCGGCGATGTATAAGCCGACGAATACATCCCGTTTCGGACTGACTCGCGGTATGGCATACGGCGGGACGGGAGGATCTATTTCGATTTCGCCGTAGTTATTTCCGAGTTGAGTAATCCACTTGGAAAAATAGATCTGCGTATATGGCGGCGTTGCCTCTCGAATAAAGATGTAGAGGGTATCCTTTCTTTTCAGCGAATCCGGCGTCCATTCGAAATTGACTTTTACAGTCCATGCCGTACAAACGGTTACCGCTTGGCTGCCCGGGAGAGTCATTTTGGTTGCCCACACGCGCGTCGGAACGGAATCAAGATAGCTTACCATCGGCGCCGCTGCGTTGTAGTAACGAGTGGTGAGACAGCCGTAAGGACGAATTCCTCCGGCAGCCTTCTTCATATGTATTTGTTGAAGGTGAGAAAGCGGAGAAAGCAGGGGCACTTCATATTCATCGCCGGAAGCATCGGCGTGTGCGGGGAGACCGCCGGCCTGCGCCCATACCGCCGGTGAACAGAGCAGGAATGTACAAACGAGGATAACTCCTGATTTCATTTGGTAGACCGTAATGATGTTATTGATACAGTTCGCTTGCGAGATGACAGGTGAATCCGTAGAGCATTGCCGGATTTACGAATAAAGTAAAATATGTATTTCGATTTGTACAAGCAATGCAGAAAACCGGTTGTAAAAAGTCCGGTCAGTTGCCGGCGCAAAGGCCGACAGACTGACCGGACGATTGTTATTCGATTTCTGGTTGTCTGGGAGATCCGGCTATTGCCGTACCACCTTGCGTATCCAGCGCTGACCGCCGGCGTCGACGTGGAGGAAATATGCGCCGGAAGGCAGCGATTCGAGATTGACGACTTTGCGGTAATTGCCGAATGCCTCTTCGTCGCCGAAGGACAGCACGGTTTGACCCGCCGAATTGGCGATTCGCATTTGTACCGTGACCGCGACGGTGAAGTCCGCCTCGAAGGTGAAGACGCCGTTGTTCGGATCTGGATAGATCTGCATGCTGAACGGAGCGGTTTCAAGCCGTTCGACACCGACAGGAGTGAATTCGTACGGCGCCGACGTCGACGAGCAACCGTTGAAGTCGGTTACCATTACCGTGTACGAGCCGGTTTGAGTTGCTTTGTAGCTCGATTTGGTCGCGTTCGGGATGATGGAGCCGTCGAAATACCACTGATGCGCCAACCCCTGAATCGTGTACAGCGTATTGCCGGTTCTCGATATCGGAGGCGGATCTGGAATGGCATATACGGTTACTGTCACGACGTCCGAGATGGCGACGCATCCGGCGCTGTTTGTGACACGTACCCAGTATTTGTCCGGCGCAGCGACGGTGATTTTTCTCGTCGTCGCTCCGTTCGACCATTCATATTGCGCCATGCCGGGACCGGCGTCGAGTTCGACCGATCCACCGGCACAGAATTCCGTCGGGCCGCTGGGGTTGATCGTTACGCTGAACGCCTGAAGCACGGTAACGCGCACAACCTGCGATTCACCAACGCAGCCGTTCTGATCGACAACGCGTACATAATATGTGCCCGGTTGCGTGACGATAATGCTGTTTGTCGTATCGCCGTTCGACCACAGATACGCAACGAATCCTTCGCTTGTGGTTAGCGTGACGCTCTTTCCGTAGCAGATTTCAAGCGGACCGCTGGCATAAATAACCGGTTTCGGATTCTCGTAGGTGATGACTTCCACTTCCTGCGATGTCGCGACGCAGCCGTTTGCGTTCTTCACCGTAACCGAGTAAAAGCCGCTTTCAGTAACGGTAATGCGCCGGGTTTTCGCGCCGGTCGACCAGAGGTATGAGGAATATCCTTCGCCTGCATCGAGGGTGACGCTGCTTCCAAAACAGAAGACGAGCGGACCGTTTGCCGTTATCACCGGTAACGGGTTCGGTACGAAATTCACCGTAACGGATTGCGTGGTTCCGGTACATCCGTTTGAAGAGACGACGCACGAGAATGTTCCCGGTTGTGTCACGGTAATCGTGCGCGTCATAGCGCCGTTGCTCCACTGATATGTGCCGTATCCGTCGCCTGCATCCAGAATAACTTCCTCGCCTTCGCACTTGGTGATCGGTCCGGCGGGTGTGATTCGAGGAGTGAGTTTCGAGAGTTCTTCGACTACAATCGGATCGGATGTGACTTCGCAGCCCTCAAGATTCTTTACTGCAACAGTGTAGGTACCCGATTTATCAACCGTGATCTTACGGGTGGTTGCGCCTGTCGACCATTTGTACGACTGGAATACTCCCGCGTCGAGTACAACCGATCCGCCGTCGCAGAACACCGTCGGGCCTTCTGCAATGATCTTCGGTTCGGGAGACGGGAAGACGGTAATAGTGACGATGTCGGATGTTCCCCAGCAACCGTTCGTCGCCAGCACTTTAACGAAGTAAATGCCCGGCTGATACACTACGATCTCCTGAGAGGTTTGACCGGTGGACCATACGTACTGCGAGTACCCATTTGGAGCCCGCAGACGTGCGGTATGACCGGAGCAGAACGAAATAGGATCGAGAGGCGTGATTTTTGGTTTGGGCAATGGAATCGCAGTTACGCCTAACGAAAGGGAGTTCGCCTGACATCCGTTTGCATCGGTCACAGTGACGTAGTACGATCCGGAGTAGCGGACGGTAATACTCTGCGTTTCCTCGCCGTTGCTCCAGAAGTATCTGCTGAAGCCCGGAGTGGCAGAAAGCACCACCGATTCGCCTTCGCAGAATGTACGCGGCCCGTTGGCGCTGATGCTGACCTTCGGTAGAGGATTCACGATGACGGTGACCGATTTGGTATCGGAACAGCCGCGCGAATCGGTGACAGTAACGGTGTATGTCGTCGTTTGCGCCGGAGCGACTTCCGGATGCGGACTGGTTGCCCATATGCCATCGGACGGAGTCCACAGGTATTGGAACGGCGGTGTCCCGCTCAGAGCGGAATCGCCGATAGTGATCGATTCGCCAATGCAGATGCTTCTCGACGGTCCGGTCACTGCAATGGGCGCCGGATTGACGTACACCGTCATCGAGTCGCGCTCGATGCATCCGGAAGCGTCGGTGACGGTAATCACGAATGTCGTCGTATCGGTCGTAAAGGTCGATGTGTTCAACGACGTGGGACGGGATACGAGGTGTGCGGGCGTCCACTGATAGGTAAACGGACGAGTGCCGCCGGTCACGGTTGCGCCAAGCGCCGCGCCGATATCGCTGCATGTAATGACGTCGTTATTCGCGACCACCCGAAGCGGCGCATTGACGATGACGGTGTCTTTGTCGATGCAGCCGGTAACGTTATCGGAGACCGTCACGATGTACGGAACGGTCGCTACCGGAGTGGCAACCGGTTGGGCGGCGGCTGGATCTGAAAGTCCCAATGCCGGCGACCAGGAATACGTGTATACGCCCGAACCGCCCGTGGCAGGACGACCGATCTGCACGCCGAGGCCTTTACAGTTCGTAACATCCGGACCGGCGTCGGCGGTGGGAGTTGGGGTAATCGTGATGCTAATATCGTCGGTATCGGTACACCCGTTCGCATCGGTAACGGTCAGGGTGTATGTCGTCGTCGACTGCGGACGCGCAACGGGATTTGCGATGTTGGGATTGCTCAGGCCGGTCGTGGGTGACCAGGAGTAGCTGTAATTGCCTGCTCCGCCTGTTGCCGCGGGCACGCCGCCGATAGTAACGTTTACCTCACGGCATTGAATGACGTCGGTTCCGGCATTTGCTGTCGGCGGTGTGTATTGGTTCACCACAACGGTATCGTTCGCTGTACAACCGTTGTTATCCTGAACAGTCACATAATATGTGCCCGGAGCGCTGACGGTAATGCGCCGGGTATTCGCGGTCGTGCTCCATAGATAGCTCACATATCCGTCACCGGCGTCGAGTTCTATCGAACCGCCGACACAGATACTAACCGGTCCTGCAGGAGTGATGTGTACGTCCGGATTCACGACGACTGTTACGGTGTCGCGCCTTACGCATCCGGCTGGTGTCGTAACGGTCAGGACGTATGTTGTCGTTCTGGGTGGATTTGCCGTCGGTTGTGCGGCAGATGCACTGCTCAGTCCCGTGGCCGGGACCCATGCGTAGTTGTTTCCTGCGACTGCAGGTGTACCGATTGTGGTGCCGGCATTGAAACAGATCGATTTATCCGGACCTGCATCTGCTACCGGTAACGGATTTACCGTTATCCGGATGCTATCGACCGTGACACAGCCGACGCTATCTGTAACGGCCACGTAGTAGGTAGTCGATACAGTCGGCGTGATTGACGGATTCCAGATATTTGGATTGCTCAAACTTGTTGTAGGCGTCCAGGAATAGACATAAGGCGGTCTGCCTCCGGACACGGTAGCAAAAACAGCCGCAGGAGTGCCGATGCAAATGGTATTGAACGATGTGTTCGAACTCATCACAACCACTGGCGGATTGGAGATGGTGACTTTGACGGTATCGCGCGAGATGCCGAAACATCCATTAATATCGGTAACCTCGCATACGTAGTTGCCGCTCGTTTTCACGGTGATTTTTCGCGTCGTTTGTCCGGCCGGGTACCAGTAGTAGGAAGTGAAGTTCGGACCGGCATCGAGTTCGACGGAGTCGCCGGCGCAGAGAATGATATTCCCTGCCGGTGTGATGTATGGATCGATATCGCAGAATTTTGCGACGATGGCGTCGAAGGTTCCTCCATTGGCGATCTGGATTGTATTCGCGCCAAGCGGAATCAGCGCGCTGGACGAAATGCCGCCCATGACGAGATTCCCCGAGCCTTCCATATCGAGCGCCATACCTGCATCGTCGCTGGTTCCTCCGAAGAACGAGGAGTAGAAGAGCGAGTCGGCTTTGCCGCCCTGATATGTTCCCTGCTGCGGGTTCTTGATGCCGATTTTCGATACAAACGCATCCGTCGGACCCGAAAGAGTTGTCTGCACTGCGTTGGGCGTAACAGGGTAGTTCGTGCTGGACGTTATGCCGGTGATGGCAACGGCATTGCCGCCGGCTGCGGTGACGTCCGTCGGTGCATCTGTTCCCGAACCGCCGATATAGGTTCCCCAGGTCAGAGAACCTGCGGCGGAGAACCTCGCGATAAACGCATCCGAACCGCCCGTCAGGAAGGGACGGTATACATTCGGCGGGACTGAAAGGTCGACGCTGGAGGTCTCGCCGGTGATGAACACATCGCCCGTTCCGGAAACCGTCAATGCAGTGCCGAGATCGCTGGCGCTACCGCCGTAGTATGTTGCCCAAAGACGGGTTCCCGAAGAGTTGAATTTGATAATGAACGCATCGTTAATTCCGTTCAGTGTGCCCTGGAATCCGCCGCTGACCGGGAAATTGGCGCTATGTGTGGAGCCGCCGACATAAATGTTTCCCGTGCCGTCGGCATCGACGCCGGTTGCGACATCGGAGGCAGTGCCGCCGATATACGTCGCCCAGCTCATCGAACCGGCGGATGTAAACTTGGCGATATACGCATCGATTGTTCCATTGTTGTTCTGCTGGAACATCCCAAACGTGCCGGTAAGATTCGTACTCTGCGTCTGCCCCGCAATAATGATATTGTTCGAGTTGTCGACGGCGATATCCGTTCCGAAATCCACATCGTTCCCGCCATAGAACGTCGCCCAGATGCGCTGTCCGTTGGAGTTCAGTTTCAGAAGATACGCGTCGGAAACGGTGCCCTTGGTTGTTTGATAGGCGCCGGGCGTTACAGGGAAATTGCCGCTGGTCGTGTAACCGGTGCTGATCACGTTTCCAGTGCCGTCGAGGACGATGGAACGCCCGAATTCCTGATCCGAGCCGCCATAGAACGTCGCCCAGGCAACGGTGGCGCCGTTGGAGTTGATTTTCATGACGAACGCGTCCTGCTGACCGCCGTTCACAAACTGGATACCGTTCACGGTCGGAAAGTTCACGCTCGCGGTGCTGCCGCTGACGTACACATTGCCGATACCATCGACGGCGACGCCCTCGGCACGGTCGGTGTTGGAGCCGCCGTAGAACGTGCTCCACAGCAGTCCCGGATCGATGACGACAGTCTGACCGCGTTCATATCCGTCGACTTCGAACGATAGTACGCCGTCGTTCACGATAAACCGCGTTGCCGCGGTTTTACTTTCCGTATCGGTCGGATCGACGCTGTTTTTCAGGAAGGATACAGGCGCTTCTTCATTGAGTTCGCCGAGGGGATTGAGAACGCGCACGCCTCCCGGAGCGGTTTGCATGGTCCGTTCGGAACCCGCATATCGCACCTTGATATCGGCGATGTTGCCGCCGGGTTTCACGACGAAATCGTATTTCATCTTTCCGTCGCGGGTATAGAATACGAGGTCGATATTGTCGTAGACGTTGACATACCGAAGACGGCGGAAGCTTCGCGATTCCGAAGCCGCCGTATTGCCGGAGTAATACCGGATCGGCGTCGAAGTCATGTCGTCGGCTTCGAGACGCGCTTTGCGGTTCATGCCGATGAGCTGCATGTCCATGCGGTAGGTGATCAGGTCGTAGTCCAGCGATTGGCGCGAAAGATCGGAGCCGCTGCGCGAAGCGTCGTCCCGGGACGCCTTCGGCTGGTACTTCACGTAGACATAACTCAATCCTTGATCGGTGAAGAACAGTTTGACGTTTTTATCCCCGGCAGTATACCTGACATCCGGCCGGGGATTGCCGTCGGTATCGTAGATTTGTCCGTTGTTCTCGACGAACAAATACGAGAAATCCCGCGCGCCCTGCTGCACGGCAGCAGTCTGTGCCGGGTAGACTGCGGAGTTATCTTCCGCCGTTGCGGCGCGTTTGCCGGCCGCGCCCGTAACCGGAGGCGCGGCAAATGCGCTCGAGAACGCCAGAGATAACAGTACCAGTATGGTAGCAGACCTCATATTACATCCTGTTTCTGTGTTTGAACCGTGTTTTCTATTTCAGTCGATTTCTTTGCGGGGGTAATTACCGGCGGCAGCCATGGCGAAAGGAACCGTGCGAAATGCTCCGCGCGGTTTGGAAAACAATACTCGAACAAGACGGTCATGGAATGCCAGGCGTCGGTTATTTGTCAAACTACATTAAATGTAGCTCATAAATTATTTATTTTCAACCAAATCGTGATGATTCGGTTAAAAAATCTCAATCAAAAAAATGCCGAATTTCCGGCAGAATCCCTAGCGCCGGGATCGAATCGGGTGTAATTCCTGCAAAGGGGAGGGAATAGAGGTAGGAAAGAGGTGAATTACACCAGAAACAACGTAGGGGCGAATCATCATTCGCCCCCACAGGAAGAAAACGAAATGCCTGCGTTTACATGCCGGCCATCGGAACGGCAAGCTGGTATTTCTTTGCTGTTTCCGCCTGCCAGTATTCGCCGGTGATTTTACCGCCGCTTGTTTCGATGAACGCCACGCCGTTCGCCGGACCCTTTACGTAATCGGTCGGCTTGAGGATGGCTTTTCCGTTCGATTTTACGAGCTCGCGGGCTTTGCCTAATTCGTTGCCCTTATCGTCGTAGAAACGGATGTTGACGACGGCGTCGCTTCCGCTGGCGCTCGCCAGAACCAGATACGCTTCAACGCCCGGATCGGCGACGAAGTGATCGAGCACCAGCTTTGAATACCCCGGTTCCTCGAATCCGATGGTGGTGGTGTTCTTCCACGATTCCGAACCGTTCTTGTAAAATTGCCAGTACTCGGCGACGATATTACCCCCCGCCGATGCGATATGGATTGTTCCGTTGATTTTTCCGCCTTTGACGTATTTGGAAGGATCGAGGTTCAATTTGCCGAACGGTTGCACAAGTTCTTTCCCTGAACCGACCTGCTTGCCGTCGTTGTCGTACAACGTAATGTTGACGACCGGTCCGTTGCCTTCGACATCGGTGACGACGAGGTGCGATTCAATGACGCTGGGATCGGACACGAAATGATTGATGATGAAGTTCTTCCCGCCCTGCGCCGAAGCGCCAGCCGTCAGGCAGATGAAGGCGAGGAGGACAAGTATGCTTTGTATGTATTTCATCGTGGCTCCGTTGATTCGTTCGTAGGTGTTAATTCATTTTCTTGAATTCAACGCGGCGGTTGCGTGCGCGGTTGGCTTCGGTATCGTTCGGAACCATCGGCTGGGTCTCGCCGTAACCGACAGTGAGGAGTCTGCTGGCATCAACTTTCCCATTCTTTACCAGATATTCCTTGACCGATTTCGCGCGCTTTTCGGAGAGCTGCATATTATAGTCGTCCTTGCCCTTGTCGTCGGAATGCCCGCCCACTTCGTAACGCGCTTTCCTGTTTTCAGGCGCGTTCATCGCCTTCGCGATTTCATCGAGATCGGCATACGAGCGCTTCTGGATCTTGTCGCTGTCGAAATCGAAATTCACCATCACGCGGATAAGCGGTTCTTCCTTGATCTCTTCCATGACGGGAGCGCTTCCCTGCATGGCATGCGCCACCTGGTATTTTTCGCCTTCGGATACCTGCCAGTATTCGCCGGTGATCAGCGCGCCTTCCGTTTGGATATATGCCACGCCAGTCATGACCTTCCTGCCGACGAGGTTGTAAGGTTGAATCGAGAACTTGCCGTTTGCCGGCACGTTCACGACGGTCTGTCCGGCGAGTTCGCCTTTGTCGCTGTAAAATTCAACGTATGCGGTTGTGCCTCTGCCTTCGCCGTCGGCGATGACGATATAGCTTTCGATCTTCGGATCGGCAACGAAATGCTGACAAACGAGCTTCGTGTATCCCGGAGCCACGGCTGCGGGCACGGCGATGTTTTTCCAGCCGAGCGCAGGATCGCGGTAGAACTGCCAGTACTGTGCGCTGATCATGCGGCTGCTACTGATATGCGCGGTGCCGGTCATTTTCGCGCCCTTCACATAGCGCTCGGGATTGACGTTGATTTTTCCATTTGCGGGCAGGTTTTCCGTGCCCTGTCCCATGAGTTCGCCTTTGTCGTTATAGAACTTCATGGTGACCGATCCGCCCTGTCCCGTCACATCTGCTACGACGAGATGCCCTTCAATCACTTGCTGATCGGAAACGAAATGATTGATAACGAGGTTGTTCCCCGCCTGGGCGTAGGCATAGGAGCACATTGCCGCGAATGCCGTCGCGAACAGTGCAATGCGCTTGAGAAAACGCGTGTGTCGATTCACGTTCTTCCTCCTCTGTGCTTTGGAGATTGATTGGTTATACTGAAAGACTCGTTTCGCTGGTCGAATACGGCAACAGACAGCATTTCCGGTTTCATCGCGCCGCTATGAGTTCGGTCCTGTTGTTGAATTCTGAAGCCGGTCTGGGTTTATTGATTTCCAGTAATATCGTCGATTTTTTCTTCAAAATCATTATCCGCCGGAAGTTTTGCCGCGCCTTGGAGAACGACGGTAAATTCGCCTTTCGGCTGAGCCGACGAGAAGCGGGCAATCGCCTCAGAAAGCGAGCCACGGAATACCTCTTCGTGCAGTTTTGTCAGCTCGCGGGCAACGCACACGCGCCTGTTACCGGCGATGGCATGCAGCTGCGTCAGGGTTTTCACGATGCGGTGAACCGATTCGTAAAATATTACCGTGCGCGGCTCCGCGGCGATTTCGGCCAGCCGTGTCTGCCGGCGCTTTTTGATCGGTAAAAAGCCTTCGAACACAAACCGTTCCGTATGCATCCCGCTGACTGCGAGCGCCGAAAGCACCGCGCTTGCGCCGGGTACCGGCACTACGTCGATTCCGCTTTCCACGGCGGCGCTGATCAGCAACGCCGCCGGATCGGAGATGCCGGGCGTACCGGCATCGGAGACGACGGCAATCGATTCGCCGTTGTTCAATAATTCCAGAATCCGGGGAATGCGCCGGATTTCGTTCCGGGCGAAAAGACTCATTGAAGGCGTGTCGATTCCATAGCGCTTCATGAGATAGCCGGTAGTGCGCGTATCCTCGGCGGCGATCCGCGACACGCGGCTCAGAATCCGCAACGCCCGGAGCGTAATATCGCCCATGTTGCCGATAGGAGTGGATACTATGTACAGCGTCCCTGGAGCGGGTTCGCCCGTGGGTTCCGCGTCCAGATATTCCGACGCCGCCTTTGCCGTTTCGGACATGGTCGCTATTCCACCTGAAGGATGCCGGGATAGAGTTTCAGTAAGCGGTTCAACGTCTGCGGCTTGATTTCGCATTCCACGTGAATGCTGTTTTCTTCGTACCGCTCTGAAAGAATGCCGGACAGGGAATGAAGCTCCGCCATCAGCTTATAGTCCGGGGGCGAAATTACCGCGGTTACCTTGCGGATCGATTCGTCGAGAATGGTCTGCAGCGCTTCTTCGAGTTCGCCGAGATTAATCCCGCGCGCGGCGGAGATAAAGACGCCCTGCGGATATTTCGCCTTGAGTTGTTGCAGCGCGCCTGGGGAATCCAGGGCGTCGACTTTGTTGAATACCAGCACCGCCGGTTTTTCGTGAGCGCCGAGTTCCTTCAGCGTTTCCTGAACCACATGCATTTGATGTTCAAACAACGGGTGCGAGGCATCCACGATATGTAAAATGATATCGGCTTCGGTCACTTCAAGCAGCGTGCTTTTAAACGAAGCGATAAGCCTGGTCGGGAGCTTTCTGATGAATCCGACGGTATCGCTCAGAAGCAGCGCTTTTCCGTTCAGTTCATATTGTCTGACAGTAGCGTCGAGCGTGGCGAATAGCATATTTTCGGCCAATACCCCCGCGTCCGTCAGGATATTGAGCAGCGTCGATTTTCCGACGTTCGTATAGCCGACGAGGGCGACCTTCGGAGTGCCGGTGCGCGTTTTGCGCTGCGTCAGCCGCTGTTTGTGAATTTGTTCCAGCGTGTCTTTCAACCGGTTGATCCGGTCGCGGACGATACGGCGGTCGGTCTCGATCTGGGTTTCGCCGGGTCCTTTTGTGCCGATACCGCCGTATTGCTTCGAAAGGTGGGTCCACATACGGGTGAGGCGGGGCAGCATGTATTCCAATTGCGCAAGTTCCACTTGGGTTTTCGCCTCCTTGCTCCGGGCATGGAGGGCGAAGATGTCGAGAATAAGCGCGGTGCGGTCGAGCACTTTACGCTCGAGCATTCGTTCGAGGTTGCGCTGCTGAACCGGAGAAAGATCGTCGTCGAAAATAACCGTGTTGATCTTTTCGTCTTCGCAGAACCGGACGAGTTCTTCCGCTTTGCCCTTCCCGATGAACGTAGTGACGCTGATGGACGAGCGGTTCTGAAACACTTTTGTTATCACTTCGCCGCCTGCGGTTTCGACGAGCATTTCGAGTTCTTCGAGATGTTCGTCCGTTTCGTACATCATTTGCGAAGGGGGGCGCGCCACACCGACAAGGATCACCCGTTCGACGCCTTTCGCTGTTTCATGAAGGCGTTCGCGTTCGCGATGTTCCTCTTCGGGCCCGTCTTCGATGAGCTCGCCGTCCCAATGAGTGACCGGAAGCGGCTGTTCGGCGTTTTCCCGGATTTCGGACTCTTCCTGTTCTATCAAATGATCGTTCCTCATATCACGTCGTCTGTTTCCTATACATTCGTTCCGAGATTCGTCATGCGGCGTTTGACGTCGCGCGCGATGAGCATTTCCGCCAGCGCGCAAAGCAACGCAAGCATGATAAAATATTTCCACAGCTCCACGCCGTAGCGGATTTGCGCTACCGCCTGCTGAATGCTTGCCGAACGGTCGAGGACGTCGTGCTCCCTGATACCGAGCGATTCGAAGAATCCGGTACGTTCGGCGTTTGAGATGCGTTCGGTGGCCGACTCGGCGGGATTTAGGTTGACCGGGAATTTCCACGCAGCTTTTCCTCCGGCGCCGATGGTATACACGCCGGTTTCGACAGGCTGATCGACGGCGAACCAGGTTCCGGATGCGAGCGTGCGCGGGGAGATCTTGGCATTCGCTCCGGAAGGCGCGATCAGATCGTACACTGCGGCTGCAACTCCGGATGCCGGCAACTGAATTTCAAACGACTCTCCGGCAGTCCCGCCGCCGGCTTTGTTCTCGGTGCTTGCCAGATAGAACACCGACCGGTTGAGAAGCGGCACAAAGATCCCTTTCACCGGAAAATCGGACCACTTGAAATTGGGCGCTACCGCATACACCAGCGCTTTGCCCGATCCGAGATGCTGTTCGACGAGGAAGCCGTCGCCGCCTACATTCGACACAACGGTATGCGATTGCGCTCCTCCGCGGAGCTTGACCATATAATACAAATGCGGCGATTCCACCGAAGGTTTCGCATTCCCGCGCGTTTCGACAAAGACGTTTTTAAACAGAGGGTGATCGTAATCCACTGTGCCGAACGACGTGTAGGTTTTGGCCGCGCCGAGAGAACCGTTCGTTCCGGCGGGCGCAGGAAGTTCGAGCGCGGGCAGCAATTGGGACGTGAAACCGGACAGATCGCCGGAACCGTCGGGAAACACCATCACGCCGCCGCCGTTGCGCACGTATGCCGCCAGCCGTTGCGCGAACGACGGCGAAACGGCTGCGTTGACTCCGGCGAGAACAACGGCGTCGTATTGCTCGAAGTTCGCCGATCGAAGCGACGCTGCTGACGCCTCGTCAATCGCAAACACTCCCGCCGCTTCCGGTTGCTGAACAGGCTGCAGCGCCAGCTTGATGAGCGTACACTCCGGCGAGCCGGAAGGTCCCAGCAGGACGCGGATGCGTTCGGGAATGCTGAAAGCGAAGTAGCGCCGGTTGTCTTCGGGAATATCGTCCGCTTCGAGTTCCACAAATCCGTCCACGAGTCCGGGATTTTTCGGAACGACGGAAAACTCGATGGTCTGGGAACCGCCCGGCGCGATGTCGGCGGTTTTTTGCATGACGCGTTCGCCGTTCAGAAAAATACTCACTGCCGAGGCTGTCAGCGCTCGTTCGCTTCCGTTGGTAATCGTTGCGGAAATATCCACCGGTTTGCCGGATTCGAACAGGGCGTTCTTCACTTCGACATTCGTGACCGAAGCATTGAACGGCGCACGGGTACCGAGAGGAAAGACGAGCAGTTTGGCGTTCCCTTCGAAAACGGCGGTTTGCGGCGTTTCCGCCTCGCTGCCGTATTGCGATTTTTGATCGTCGGTGATCAGATAGATTTCCTTGTTGAGATTATCCGATTTATCCAGCAATACGCTGACAGCGGTGAAGATATCCCGGTATCCGGCATGAACCGGCGACGATTCGACCGCCTGGATTTCTTTCCGTATGGCATTCAGAGCGGCGGTGAATTCCAGTTCGCTTGAATGAAACTGCGACGTGGTGATCAGTACCGCCTCGTCGCCCGGCGAGAGCATATCGAGAATTTGCGACGCTTTGTCTTTCGCCTGTTTCAACAATTGTCCCTTGTCGTCGGATGCCAGCATGCTATAGCTGTTATCGAGGATAATAACGACCGAGCTTTTGGCCGTCGTGCCGGGCAGGAAGCCGAAGGCGCTTCTCATTGCCGGACGAGTAAATGCCAGGACCACGAAGATGATAATCAGCGTTCGCAAAATCAGCAGCAGCCATTGCCGGATTTTGAGCTTGCGGATCTTGCTCTTCTGCAATTCCTTGAGAAACACAAGCGTACTGAACTCGATGGTTCTCGATTTCCTGAGATTCAGCAGGTGCAGAATCACGGGAATCGCCGCCGCCGCAAGCGCGATGAGATACAGGGGATTTAAAAACGTCATCTATTATTGCCGTCAAGAAAATACACGTATGGAACCGCGCTGCGTTTGGTGCAACAGCGGCAATCGTTCAACATATTCCGAAGCAAGTCAAAAAACAAGGCAGAAACGCCTCGGCAACAGGTCGGCGACGCTACGGAGCCGGTGAATCCTTCGAGGTTCCACTGCATCTGATATAATGAACATGATAAACAAGGAGAATAGTACCTCATGGATATGAAAATCACTTTTCCGGGGAACAAGAAAGTAGACGCACATTATAAAGGATTCACATTTCAAACCGATCAGCCTGTACAGGGCGGCGGCGATGGAACCGCACCCGCGCCGTTCGACCTCTTTCTTGCGTCGCTGGGAACATGCGCCGGGATCTATGTGCTCGGTTTTTGCCAGCAGCGCGGCATACCGACCGACGGAATTGAACTGGTACAACGCATTCAATATGATCCGGTCAAACAGATGATCGGGAAAATCTCCATCGATATTCAGGTTCCGGAGGAATTCCCCGAAAAATACCACGACGCCCTGGTGAAAACCGCCTCGCTTTGCGCCGTGAAGAAGCATATCCAGGATCCGCCCGAATTTGAAATTCAGACGAAAGTAGTCGCAAACGTATAATTTCTGCTTCGCATACTCTGCGCCCCTTCACGCCATAAGGAAGGGGCGTTTTCTATTTGTATATCCATAGCCGGGATTATTTGGATAACTGTCACCTCGTTTATCCATTTAGGAGCCGTTTACTTCGCTTTCATTGCGTATGAAACTTCATTCCCCCATGTCGACATTTTTCTTATATTCAGAATCATGCACCAGCATCAGAAGGAACTGCAATGGGCATACTCGGTTGGATTATACTCGGCGGATTTGCCGGTTGGATCGCGAAAAGCGTCACCGGCGTCGGCGAAAAACGAGGATGTCTGTTCAATATCGTCGTAGGCGTTATCGGTAGCGTCATCGGCGGCTTGATATTTTCGTATTTTGGAGGCGTCGGTGTCACCGGGCTCAATCTCTACAGCCTTGCCGTAGCGGCAGTCGGCGCCGTTGTCTTTCTCTGGATCGGATCATTTTTCTCCCGCAAATAATGCAGGGTTGCATGCTATCCGTTTCCGATTGTTCATCACCGCACATTTTTGTCTATCGCACATACATGCTTTAACGTCGAGGAGTAATTATGGCAGACATCACCATCACCAAAGCACAGTCATCAGGCATCGCCTCGGTGGACTGGAACACCCTGGGATTTGGAAAAATTATCAGCGATCACATGTTCGTCGCCGACTACATCGACGGACAATGGCGCGATTACCGCATTGTTCCGTACGGACCTATGGATATCTATCCGGCAAACTGTACGCTGCATTATGGTCAAACCATTTTCGAAGGATTGAAGGTGTTCCGCTCCGAAAAGGGCGGGTTCAATCTGTTCAGACCCGATATGAACGCAAAGCGGCTGAACCGCTCCGCCGAGCGGCTCTGCATCCCGCCGTTCCCGGTCGACGACCATATCGAAGCGATCATCGAACTCGTTAAAATCGATCATGAATGGGTTCCGAAAGGACAAGGTCAATCGCTCTATATCCGTCCCTTCTGCTTTGGAACCGAAAATTTTCTCGGCGTCCGCCCCTCGAATTCCTACCGGTTCATGATTGTTACTTCGCCTGTCGCCGCCTATTACGATGAAGGACTCAATCCGGTGAAGATCAAGGTATCGACCGAATACACCCGCGCGGTGAAAGGCGGTCTCGGTGCGGCAAAAACCGCCGCAAATTACGCGGCTAGTTTGAAAGCGGCACAGGAAGCGAAAAAAGAAGGGTTTGCCCAGGTACTCTGGCTCGATGGCGTTTCGCATGAATTCGTAGACGAAGTAGGAACCATGAATATCATGTTCGTCATCGGCGGCGAGCTATTCACCCCGCCGGTCGACGGCGGTACGATTCTGGCTGGGGTTACCCGCGATACGGTTATCCGCCTTGCACATGAAGCAGGTATTGCCGTCAAAGAGGAAAGGATTACGATCCATGACGTCGTCGGCGCGTACAATACCGGCAATCTGACGGAGATTTTCGGAACCGGTACGGCTGCCGTGATCTCGCCGGTCGGAGAGCTGTTCTATAAGGATAAAGTGATGGTGATCAACAACAACCGCATCGGTCCGATTGCGCAAAAGCTGTACGACACAATCACCGGGATCCAGTACGGGCATCTGAACGATAAATTCGGCTGGAATGTCCATATCCCCGTCGAGGAACACGCTGCAGTGTAACCGCGTATCCGCACAACTGAAAGGGCGTCCTTCAACGGGACGCCCTTCTTGTTACTTCATCAGCTTCATGATCCTGTGCCGCACGGCGGTGGGCGTTGTAAGCAGGTACATATACGAGCCTGACGGGAGCGCGGCAGCATCGAAATACACCGAGTACATCCCCGGCGCCAATTCCGTATCGATGAGGCGGGCAACTTCCCTTCCAACCATATCGAGAACGGTTAACCTGGTTCTTCCGGTTTCGATAAGTTCGAAAGAGATGACGGTCGTCGTATTATATGGATTAGGGGAATTCTGCATGAGGCGCAGCGTGCCTGTATCCGAGAACAACCTGGGTCCGTCTTCGCGGCATATCTCGACCGAAATCGAGCCTGCGACCGGCGTGGCAACAACAAGCGGATTATCCCAGACGAATTGCGACAATGCAATAGGCGCCGTTTCCGCATTTCCGAGCATTGCCATGAATTCGTACGATGCAAGGGTATCGTTTCCGGTCCGTTTGCTTCCGTCTATCGGAATTGCGCGCACACCGTTCGAGACAACGCCGTCAGGCGTTGCGCCGATGGGGGCAAGGAGCGAACTGTTCACATGTAATTCGCCGGTAAACGCACCGGCCTCGCTGTCGATGAAGGAAGGCGGGTTAACCAGTACAACCGGAAGCCGGACCCGCTCTCCGGGTTTTGCCTTCAACGTCGGAAGGCCGACAACCGTTGAAATCTGCATATCGAAGCGGACTGGTGTTGAATTCGCCATGCATCCGTTTGCATCGGTAACTGTCACCGTATATTCACCCGGTTGCACCACCACCAGCAGTTGCCCGGCGGCGCCGGGAATGGACGCGCCGTTTCTGTTCCATTGATATTTACTCCATATTCCGGCGTCGAGGGTATCGCCTAGCCGAGCGATCGCCGGAACGGGCGCAGGGTGAACCGTGACCGCAAATGGCGTTGAGCCGCCTTTGCATCCGCCGAGGGTTGTTTCTATCACCGAAAGCGTATAAGCGCCTGACGCCTGCCAGGATACAGTGACGGTGTTTGTCCCCTGACCGGAAGCAATTGTACCCCCGTTACTCTGCCACGAGTACGCGCTTCCATTGTGCGCCGCAGCAGTGTACACTTCCGATGTTCCTTCGCAGACCGTCGCCTGACCTGCGATTTCGGGCTGCGGAGCGGTTTCGAATGCAACCTGTACAGGCTGCGAAACCGCCGTACACCCGTTCGACAATCCGGTGGTCAATGTAAACATGCCGTTAGCCCGGACGACGATGGATTCCGTCGTCGCTCCGTTCGACCAGCGGTACCAGTCGGCGGCGTATTCGGACGTCAATACTACGCTATCGCCCTCGCAAACGGTGATCGGACTGCCTGGAAGAATGGACGCTTCTGGCGATGGCAGCGCCGTCACCAGCACCGTGTCCGATAATCCGGGACATCCGTCCGTATCCTCCAATGTCAGCCAATATGAGCCGGTTTCCGTAATCCTGACGGACGCTGTCGTTGCTCCGTTCGACCAGCGGTAATTGTTGAAATTACTCGGAACCGACAGCACTACACCGGTATCGGAACAAAACACCGGATTGCCGCCGACCTGGATCGAGATCCTGAAGTTTGCGTTGACTTCGACATCGAAGAAGGCGATTGAAGGACAATACGCAGCTCCCGACTGAACGTCGAGCGCTACTCGCTGCGGTCCGGCGACATTCCATCGGATATCGATTTGCGGCAATGACGGATCGGTGAGGATAGTCCCGCCGGTACAACTCCAATGATAGTTCATCCCGGCAATCTGAGCAGTCGAATACTTCGATGTAACATTGACGCATGAAACAGCTGGTCCGCTGATTGCATTATCCGGAATGTCGATTCTTTGCACATGAACGGCATTGCTGGTTCCCGTGCACCCAATCGAATCCGTCACAATAACGGAATACTCGCCCGATAGATGTACGATACATGTATCGTCTGTTGCCCCGTTGGACCAGGAATACTGCCTGTATCCAGGCGGAGCGATAAGAAGGACGCTGTCTCCCTTGCAGAAAACCGTGTCGCCGACGATCGAAATATCCGGGACGGCAACTTGTACAAAGGATACGGTCACCGGCTCGGACGATCCGGAACAACCCGATGAGTCGGTTACACTGACATAGAAGACGCCGTTCTCGCGGACGACGATCGACGGCGTTTGTTCGCCTGTCGACCATGCATACGACGCATAGCCAAGTCCGGCATTGAGGACGATGGAATCGCCGGCGCATGTCACAGGACCGCTGCTCAATGAGATCACGGGCTGAAGGTTCGTGCTGACGGCAACCGGGTAGTCTATCGTATAGATACACCCTGCGCGGTTATCGGTAATGGCAAGCGAGACCAGACCATTGGGCAGGCCGCCGTCCCACTTTACGCCGACGCTGTTACCGCTGTTCGAATTCACCGTTCCGCCCGACACATGCCACTGATAGGAGTATCCGGACGGCACAGGCTTGAAGTAGTATGTACTGATGGAATTGACGCAGACGGACACGGGGCCGAATATCGAGAGCTCGGGAGGTTCATGCACGGTAATGCGCACGGAATCGGACAGCGCGACACAACCGTCGGCGGTGAACGCCTGCACGCCGTACATTCCCGACGTCCGGACGGTGAGCGTCGGCGATTCATCCCCGGTTGACCAGATGTACCGGTGGAATCCCGGCTCGGCCGATAGAATGACGGAATCGGATTCGCAGAATTCCAATCTTCCGGAAGCGAAAATCTGTACGTTGGGCAATTCGGTGACGGTGACGGTGACGGAGTCGGTGAACGAACAGCCGACGGAGTCCAGCACGGTCACAACGAATGTAGTGGTCGAATCGACCGATGCCAGGGGATCGATGGCCGAGGAATCGCTCAGGAGTTCGGGGCGGGTCCAATGTACCAGATACGGTTTTTTCCCTCCCGAAATCGTGCCTCCAAGCCGGATGGTTTGCCCCCGGCAGATGACCGTATCTCTGGCGATGGATGCAATAACGGTCGGCACCGGCACAACCGTAACCCAATCCGTAGCTTCGCAGTCGTTTGCGTCTGTGACCTTGAGACGGTATAGCGTCGTG
>CAYPBB010000052.1:0-30172 GCA_964408855.1 uncultured Ectothiorhodospiraceae bacterium | reverse complement strand
GACGGTTTTGTGCCTCCTTCGATATTTGAGTAAGTTGTACATTACAAAACCTGCCAAGCGCAGGTTTTTCTTTGACAGGAATGAATACCACGCTATTTCAGGATGATTCGATGAAACGATACCTTTTACTTGCCGCGTTGTTTGCGCTTCCTCTTATTTCGCAGGCTCAGTTCAAACCCACCGGCGGTTCGTTGGCGACAATTTCTTATGATCCGGAAAAAGCCGGCATCTTCAGGAGTCTTGACAACATGAAGGTCGTCTATGCCGTGAATTTCTGGAATACGCGGCAGGGAACGCGTCTCGCGCTCCAGGAAAACGTCCTCCGGCCGGATACAAACAGAGTGAAAACAGCTCCGCTGAAGAAAGACGGGCTGGGCTGGTCGGCGTACCTCGAGATTCCGGAGAATGCCTCGGTGCTGTCGTACTACATCACCGACGGAACCGTAAAAGACGATAACGGAGGGAAGACATTCACTGCGTATGTGTATACCCAGGAGGGGAATCCCGTTCCCAACGCGCATTACTTTATGGTCCCGTTTCTGCAGCTCGCCGGTGCGGGACTGGTGGAACGGATGCGCGAAGCTGAAGAGGAAATCAGACTGTACCCGAAGAACTTCCGCGCGTACACGCAGTTTTTCACGCTTCAGATGGAACAGGAACGCGGAGGAGAACGCGTCCAGCGCCGCATCATCGCAAAGCTGGATGAAATAGAACAACAGTACGGAACCGATCCGGAATGTCTGAATCTGATTGCCCGCACCTATTATTACACGCTGCGGAATACCGAAAAGGGTCTCGAATACAAGAACAAGATTGCCGCCGATCAGCGATGGAAGGAAGTGGACGCTATCTTCGACAGCAAACAGATGATCGAGGAAAAGCGGCAGCGCGCCCAGGCAATGGAACAGGCGAGAAACGCCATCCTCAATACCGAACCGCCGGATATCGGCTTCATTACCATGAGCGACGGGAGGTTTGCCGTACAGGAGCTTAAAGGCAAACCGGTGGTTATCGTATTTTGGGCGACGACGTCGGACAACTCGAAAAGCCTATTTAAATTCCTTGGCGATCTATGCGAGAGGATGAAGGATAAGGAAGTTACTGTTGTCGCCGTCAATACGGGCGAAGATAAAGCCGTGGTGCAGGAATTTATCGACAAACACTCCTATCCGTTCGAGTTCGTCTTCAAAAACGGCGCTGCAATGAAACTCTACGGCGTCGACGGTTTGCCGCGGACCTTTATCATCGACCGGGGCGGGATCATCAGGAACGCGTTCGCAGGCTACTCGGTGGCGCAAATTCCGGATATCGAGCTCGCGGTGGAAGCGGCGGCGAAGTAACCTTCCAGATGAGCATCCTGATCGATATATCGATCCCATTGTCCGGGGAAACGCTCGTCTACCCGGGCGATCCGAGGTTCGAACCGGCGCGCATTACGGACGCCGGCAAGGGAGACGACTATACGATGACGAAGCTGTCGATGAGCGTTCATTGCGGGACGCATATCGATGCGCCTTCGCATTTTATTTCAGGTGGAACGCGTATTTCGGATTATCCGCTCGACCGGTTTATACTCGATGCATTGGTGGTAGAATGCAACGGCGATACAGTTGAACCGCATCATATCCCCGTAGATCAGCGGGAAACTGGGCAGGCTATTCTTTTCAAGACGCGGAATTCGGTGCATCTACGCGCGGGACGCATCCCCGAACAACCGTGCTTTATCAGTCCCGCCGCCGCGTCAGCGCTCGTCGAAACGGGCGCCGGACTCGTAGGCATCGACTGGCTTTCTGTCGAACCGGGAACCGGCGGCGAATACCCGGTGCATCTGACGCTGCTCTCGCGCGACATCCTGATCATGGAAACCATCGCTCTCGACGGTGTGGCGCCGGGCAGGTACACGCTGTCGGCGTTTCCGCTTGCTTTAGCGGACGCCGAAGCCTCGCCCGTCCGCGCCGTTCTCATACCTCGCTGATCCCCCGCATCCGCTGAAATTCTTGCCATCCTCCGGAACATTCAATCAGGAGAAAACGCGCTTTTGCGTATATTACCGGGACAACGGCTGCCGGGTGCGCGTGTCCTGTTGCGTGTATGCCCCTGCCTTCCTCTGCGTTCTTACGACGGTATTCGATACTACATAGACCGATTCCAGAAATTTCCATAGGTGGTTCAATGAAATGTAGCTACAACTCATCCGGACGTTCCCATCCCGTACGGATTGGTCTTGCGTTTGTATGCATGTTCGCGATCTTTATGCTCGCCGCTCCGGCGGGAGCGCAGCAATCTCAGCATCCGCAGGGCAACACGGTTGCGCTTCGGTCCCAGGATTTATTCGCACCTCTTCCCGGAATTCCCGGTAATCCGCTACACACGACTTCGCAACAACTTTCGATGCAGGTTCAGCCGGAGGCATATTCAACCTTACGCAACGCGAAGCGTTTCGTGCTTGAATCGTTTCCGCTTCCGTATGGAGGCACGGCGGATCTCGAGCTGCAGGAATTCACGGTGTTCAATGAAAAGACCGTCGTGTATTCCGTCAAAAACGGAAAAAACCATCGCCGCCCGTTGCCCGATCTCAAGTTCTTTAAGGGATCTGTGAAAGGGGTCCCCGGTTCATTCGTGTTTCTATCCGTCGAATTCGGCGCGATGTCGGGTACGATTAACCAGAGCGGCGAATCGTTCAATATCCAGACGGCATACGATCCGAACCTGAATCTCCAGGGTAGTGTGCTGAACGTGTATTACGTAACAGAAGAGAATGCAAAGTTCAGTTGCGGCGTTGAAGACGACTTTATTCAGGACGATGCCGAGCTCTTGAAATCCTTCCCGAAAGTGGCATCGCTTTCCGGTTTGGATACATTGGAAGCCACCATCGCGATGGATTGCGATTTCGAATCGTTCAAGCATTACGGCAGCGTCGCCGCAACGGAAAACTACGTCACGGCGCGTCTTGCGGAAAGCTCCGCCATCTACGAACGCGACGTGTCTATCAAACTGAACCTCGGTCAACTTCGCATCTTTGAAGAACCCGATCCGTTCCCGGCGAAGAGCGACAAGGAAGCGTTGAACATCTTTACGCAGTTCTGGAAAGACAGCATGCAGTTTGTCGACCGGACGCTGGCGGTCTACATTTCGCGCAAACCGATTTCCGCCGAAGGCGTTTCGCAAGGCCTTGCATGGGTAGGAAGCATCGCCACGGACGGCAATTATACCGGCGTGCTTTGCAACAAGAATATCGGCTACGCCTTCGTGAAGTTTTCGGGAAACAATGGATTTATCACCGGGCATACGGGCGTTCTAGCGCACGAGCTCGGACATAACTTCGGATCGCCGCATACGCATAGCTGCTACTGGCGTCCGGCGATTGATTCATGCTATACCGCCGAGCCGATTCAGGGGCAAGGGAAGTGCTTCTCCGACGCCGAAAAACACCTTATTCTCGGCGGCGGCGAGCTGATGAGTTACTGCCACATGGGCGGATACGGCGCCAATGCCAAGAACAACGATATCCGCGAGAAGGTCGGTTTGCATATTCGCGCCCGCGCCGATGCGGCGCTTTGTATCAGCGCCACCAGCACGGTGAGAAACCTCGCCATGCTCACCCCCGTGGGCGGAGAGCAGCTGTGCGCCGGTCAGCCGCTCGATATCACCTGGGACGCGACGGGTAATAACGACGTGAATGTCTACCTTTCGAGAGATAACGGCGCTACCTACGATACCGTCATTTTCGCGAACGTGCCGCGCAATGTCCACGCAGTCACCTGGTATGTTCCGAACGATTTTCCTGTCGGCTCATCTTACCGGTTCCGCGTAAAGGATACCAAGAACGAAACCCTTGTCGACGAAATGGAAGCCAGCTTCACGGTGAAGCAGGGCACGGTGATTACCCGCTTCGCGCCGATTCTCGGCGTCCGGTATGTCTGCGAAGGTGAAGGCGCGAACTTCAATCTCGACGCCACCGGTTCGGGTACGCTCACCTACCAGTGGTACCGCGACGGACAACCGCTGCAGGATAAAACGACGAATAACCTCCAGCTGGAAGGTCTCACTGCGGCGAACGATAACTTTACGCAATACTGGTGCATCGTGACGGGCGAATGCGGTTCGGTTTCTTCGGATACGGCATTGCTGCGCGTGTTTACCACTCCTATCGTCGCGAAGAAGCCCTCGAACGACACCGTTTGCGTCGGCGATACGGCGCGGTTCGATATCATTGTCGACGGACCGAACCTGATCTACAAATGGCGTCATCTCGTCACGAATAAAGTGTACGACAACAACCTGCCGTACCTCATCATCCCGGATGTGAAGCAAGAGGATTTCGGTGGTTATCAGTGCGAAATCCAAAGCTCGTGCGGCAATATCCAGTCTTACGGATTCTTCATCATCGTTGCCCAACCGGGCGTGACGGTCAAGAAACCGGTGTACGGCGAGGTGTTGGGCACGAGTACTCCGTATTCGATTAGCTGGACAGAACACTGCCTCGATAATATCAAGTTCGAATACTCCAGCGATAACGGCGCAACGTGGTCGGAAATGGCGCCGAGCCTTCCGGCTTCGATGGGAAGCTACACCTGGGTAACGCCGGGAACGCCGACCGAACAGGCAGTGATTCGTTTGACCGATCTCGCCGATCCGACGAAGACCTCGAAATCCCAGACCTTTGCCATCAGGAATCTGCCGAGCATCGTCGTCGATCCGATGGAATTCGGATTCAGCTATGTCGAAGTCGGCACGAAGAGCCAGGCAAGCGTCTCGATAAAGAACACAGGAAAAGGTATGCTCGAGATCACTTCGACGGAGCTTCAGAACGCATCGAACGTCGTTATCGTGAACGGAGCGACGCCGGCGAGCAAGATCACGATCGCGTACAATAACAGGCACGTCCTTCTGCTCGACTATGCCCCGACCGCGCTTGAACTTCTCGAAGGCAAGCTGATCATCCGTCATAACGCGGGCAGCGGCGTCACGGAAATTCCGTTCCAGGGCGAATCGTTCATCTCGACCTCGGCGCCCGATCTCCCGCTCGCCAATGTGTTGACGCTGTATCAGAGCTATCCGAATCCCGTGTCGATTTCAAGCGGCGTTGCCCCATCTGTCATGTTCGATCTTCCGAACGCGCAGCAGATATCGGTAGTCCTCTACAACGCCGTCGGTCAGGAAGTGGCGCGTCTCGCGGATGGATTCATGGAAGCCGGACGGCATTCGGTGAACGTGAACCTATCCTCGCTGAAGCCCGGAACCTACCTTTACAAGCTCACATCGAAATCCGGCATGAAAACCGGCGCGATGCAGATTGTGAAGTAGATCCTCGCATAGCCGTAAACATGCAAACACCCGTCAGCTTCATGCTGGCGGGTGTTTTTGTTTGGGAAATTTCATGTTATCGTAGGGGCGGACCCCGTCGGTTGCCGGGTTGGTAACCCTGTGTCCGCCCGCTTCAAATCATATTTGGTCAACCCTGTCTTCATCCGGCGAACGACGGACCTGCGTCCGCCCGGTCATCGTAGGGGCAGACCCCTGTGTCTGCCCGAAATTGCTGCATATCTCTGTCCGTATTCGCGGAATTCGAACGCAAATCGTAATTTTCATTATGAATAGGAAAAACAGCGGATATCCTCAGCGCCGTTCAATCCGTCTTGCAGGATACGATTATACAAAAAACGGTGCATATTTTGTCACTCTTTGCGTGCAGAACCGTCTTCACCTGTTTGGTGAGATTTCTGACGGCAGGATGAATCTTAATGAAGCTGGATGGATGGCTGAAAGGATTTGGAATCAGATTCCGGAGCATTACTCTGAATTTCACATCGAGGCTGTCCAAATAATGCCGAATCATCTACATGGTATATTGATGATTATAGACGATGACGGGCGGCCACAGGAATACGGTAACGGGCGGACACGGGGGTCCGCCCCTACAGAGCGGCTGGCGCTTGGAGATGTTGTTCAGCGTTTCAAGATGCTTACTACAAAACTGTACATCGATGGCGTAAATAAATCCAATTGGAAGCCGTTTACGCTGCGATTGTGGCAACGCAATTATTGGGAGCATGTTATTCGAAATGAACGCGAATTATACGCATACCAGGAATACATCCTCAATAATCCGCTGCAATGGCATTTTGACGAATTAAACAAGTAGGTGCAGCCCAGTCGTCATCCGGCGAACGACGGACCCGTGTCCGCCCGCTTCAAATCATATTTGGTCAACCCTGTCTTTATCCGCCAAACGACGGATCTGCGTCAGCCCGGCTCTTGTAGGGGCAGACCCCGTCGGTTGCCGGGTTGATAACCCCGTGTCTGCCTGATTGTCGTAGGGGCGGACCCCTGTGTCCGCCCGGGTTGGTAACCCTTGTGTCTGCCCGGTCCTCGTTGGGGCAGACCCCGTCGATTGCCGGGTTGGTAACGCCGTGTCCGACCGGAACTACTATAAATAATTGCATTGGTACCACAAGAGCAAATCCCGGCAATATGTTGTCCTCTTCAATATGCAAATCATCTATCTGAGAATTTTTCCACAATATCATTTACTGAAACTTTCAACTTGTTAAGCTCTACTCGATATTTCCTGAATGATAACTCAATATTAACCAGATTGCCGTTCTTATAATGACGTAGAGCTTCGTTTAAATATTGCGAACAATGGCTGATGCTGCGTTTGATTCTTTTATGATACTCGATACATTCTGGTGGTGCATACAACCCACTAAGAAGTTGAACTGCGTTGTCATATAGATTTTTATGCTGTGTGATTATATCAAACATAAGCGGTAAGTTTTGACGATCTGGCTCGTTGACATCACGCATTTCACTCGATATTCTGTCGATGATTTCTTTAATCCCTACTCTCCATCGTTCGCTTAAATACACAGGAATTATTCCGGGTTCTACCACGGCTATGTTCCCCATTAAATCATGATACAGTTCTGTCAGCTGCTCTAGATCAGCACCCGAGATACATCTGTTATGTGCTTCCATTCTTCTAATCTTGTTGATTTTTATAAGTTTAGCGCTAAGTTCATCTTTGTCATTGAAATATGTTTCGAATTGTTGCCAATGATTCAATAGTATTATCCTGAGATCAGAGAGATAAGTATAATCTAAAAGATCAGCGCTTGTGGTCAATTCTTCTTTTTGCTGCATGCTCATTGCATTTGATATTCTGTCGTCAACAACATGCTCCCACCAACGATCCCCAAAGTTACAGGCTAAAATCGTTGATAGTAACTTTCTTAACGCCTTTTCTAGGCGTGATATCATCGTCTTAGCCTTATGCAATCGTGATTCTGAATCATTGAACTCAAAGATTGAGTTCTTAATCCACTCAATTGGCTTGTCGTCTGCAATATATGATGCAGCTTGAATCGATGATATCACCCAACCAAGCTCGAACCCATCTGCATCTACCCAAATAGCGGAATATCGACTTATATCGAATTCTCCTAGCTCGTTATCTGTTCCAAAAAAGCCATACAAAAAGGCGATAATTTTTCCAGCTTCGACCTTTGCACCGTTAGATTCTGTAGATTCTGGGATGAATTTAACTACTAAGGCGCCATCCATTAAACTTGCATTTATTGCATTGATTTTCTTTGAAGCATTTACAGCCGATGGCTGCATTTGAAGTCCCTCAAGTAGAATGCGGCATATTGCATCAATAGAAAACAAAGTTACTCCTTATCGAATAGGTTACAGTTATCTGCTTCAGCGAACAACTTCGATCTACTCTGCATTATTGTTATTCGTGTTCTCGCTTTTTTTTGCTCGCAGTGAATACGCAATACCTAGTGCAGTGACAACGAATTTCAGTGCCTGATCAAGTGGAATTTCAAAATCGTAAAAATGAGCTGCTTGATTTCGAATATATCTTAATTCCCTCATGGCTCCTACCATATTTGCGTCTAATAGCTTTCGATCGAAAAGTTCTTGCTCTAGCCTAAATCCTGACAGTCTTCTCAAATCAAACGTGTCACCTAGAACCCCGATACTTTCGAATTCGACAAGCTTCCAAACCTCCGTTATCGCTGCAGAAGTTGAATATTTAGCCAATCGCGCAAAATGTTCGTATTGCGCGTTTTCCTCTTCGCTTTGAATGTTGGACGAAATTGAACCTGAAAGTTCGCTAACCTCGTCAAGACTTGACTCAATATCCGCTGCAAATTCCCTATATCTGATTGACTTGATTCTTTGGAGTATATTCTCCAGAATGGGTTTTAATACAAACAGACCTACGATAGCAGTGATTGGCCAAACCAAGCTGTCAATAACTTTCGCAATAAAATCAAGACATGTCATGCATACCTCCGACATAGTTTGTCATGAACTGATTAGATTATCACCCAACCCCCATCACCTCCCTAACGGCATCGATAAGAGAGGAGTACATTTTCTGGTGGCTTTTTCTTGCGGCAGGATGACTGGCCTGGAAAATCAGGGTCTTCCCGTTCAGGAAATTCTTGTAAAGGGTTTTATTCGTTGCGGGCTGTCCGGTTGCCTCAATATGCGGCGCAAGAAAATGCTTCAAATAATAGTATGTGCCGCCAGTAACGATAATGTCGGGTTTATAAAGCATGACCTGCCTTTCCAGCCATACCTTGTCTTTAATCGCATACTGTTCTATTTCTTTATGATATGATCGGCTGGTCCCTGCGGACTTCTTGATATTCATTACAGCGGCGGTTTTGAGATAGTCGAATTCCTTTCCCTGCGATAAACGTAGTATTTCTTCCCATGGCAAATTCTCTTCAAGATGCTGCAATCCAACTAACCATAGTCTCACTACATCCCAGGTAATATGTACAGGATTGTCGCCGTGTTTTGCTCCGTATTGAAGAAAACCTCGCAAATCCCATTCTTTGCCATCAGTACTATTTACTTCTTTAAGAATAAGTAGCACTTTGCGTTTTTGCAGCGCCCAGGTATCCGGGTCTACTACCCCGTCCCGTATAAAGACCTTATAATCTCTCTCCTTCTTCCACTCATCAAATAGCTTCTCCTCTTCCGCTCGGATGCCTGTACACATTCTTACCCTCCGTGTTCCTGTCCGATGAGAGTCTTTTGCGGCGGTTTGCCCGTACGACTCAATTTGCCGGAAGCTAAGAAAAATCGGTACCAATTTCCAGGGTGAGGCGTTTCAGTCCCTGGAGCAAGCGCTGCCCCAAATACAAAAGGCGGACCGAAGCCCGCCTTTGAATATAGATGCGCAGGGGAGTTACTTCTTGCAGTACTTGTCGAGGAAGGTGAAGAACTCGCGGAACCAGAGAATCTGTTCCTGCGGATGCAGGACCCAGTGGTTTTCTTCCGGATACACGATGAGCTTCGAGGGAATGCCCTTCGACTGCGCGACGGTGAACGCTTCGAGACTCTGCGTGTACGGAACGCGGAAATCGTATTCGCCGGTGATGATGAGAATCGGCGTGTCCCAGTTCTGGGAATACCGGTGCGGCGAATGCTTGTCATAATTCGGCTTGGCTTTCGGATCCCAGTACGGTCCGCCGTTTTCCCAGTTCGTGAACCACAGCTCTTCGGTTGCGCCGTACATCGATTCGAGGTTAAAGACGCCGCAATGCGATACAAACGCCGAGAACCGTTTCTGGTGATTGCCCGCGAGCCAGAACGCAGCATAGCCGCCCGCGCTCGCGCCAATCGCTGCAACGCCGTCCTTCTTGATGTACGGCTCTTTCAGCATTTCGTCGGTGGCGGTGAGAATATCCTGCATCGGCATGCCGCCCCAGTCCTGACTGATAGCGTCGTTCCATGCCTGCCCGAAGCCCGGCAGTCCGCGGCGGTTCGGGGCGACAACGACGTAGCCGTTCGAGGCGAACAGAAGGAAGTTCCATGCATAGCTGAAGAACTGGCTGACCGTCGATTGCGGTCCGCCCTGGCAATAGGTAATCATCGGGTATTTCTTCGCGGGATCGAAATCGGGCGGATACACGACCCAGCTCTGAATCTTCTTGCCGTCCTTCGCGGTGAACCAGCGCTCTTCGATCTTCACCTGCTTGAGGTTCTTGAAGATGTCGCCGTTGATATCGGTCAGTGTGCGCACATCGCCGCCGGTGCTGGGCATGGCGAACAATTCGGTCGGGCGGTTGAAATTGCGGCGGCCGAAGACGAGCGTTTTCCCGTCGGGCGTAATATCCAGACCGCCGTCGTGGTTGTACACGCCCTTGGTCAGGATTTTCCACGAGCCTTCGCGGACTTCCATGCGGTAGATCTGCACCGTTGCGCCGTCTTCGGCGGGGAAGTACACCGCTTTGCTATCGGGCGACCACACAACCTCGTGCGCCCATTGATCGAGCGTGCGGGTGAGTTCTTCGATCTTGCCCGCGCTGAGATTGAGCAGCATGAGGCGGTTTTTGTCCGCTTCGTGTCCTGCGCGTTCCATGGAATGAAACACCATCCACTTGCCGTCGGGGGAATACAGCGGAGCGCGGTCGTAGCCCGGCATTCCCTGGGTCAAATTGGTGGTGCGTTTGGTATCGAGGTTGTAGACGTAGATATCGGTGTTCGTGCTGCTTTCGTAGTTATCGACTTTTTTCGATGTGTAGGCGATTTGCTTGCTGTCGGGCGCCCAGGCAATCTCCTCGCCTCCGCCGAACGGCGGATCGGGCGTCTCGAACATCTCGCCAGCCATAATGTCGACGGGCACGCCGCCCTCAACGGGGACGATGAAAAGATGGCGGCTGCTTTCGTCTTCCCATGTATCCCAATGGCGGATTGGAAGATCGTCGTATATTCTGACCTTTGCTTTCGCCAGGTCGGGATATGTTTCCTGCGGAGTCTTCTTCATCTTCACATCGGTGCAGAAAGAGAAGTACTTCCCGTCGGGCGAAACGGCGAGAAAATCGACGCCGTTCTCCACGTCGGAGCGCTTTACCGCTTCGCCGCCGTCGATGCCGATGGTATAGATTTGCGGAGCGCCGTCGCGTGTGGAAATGAAGGCGATGGTTTTGCCGTCCGGCATCCAGATGCCGTTGTAGTCTGCCGCAGGGGATGACGTCAACTGCCTGACGGCGCCGCCCTTTACCGGCACGAGGTACAGATCGGCGTTGCCCTTATTCGCCTGGATGTTTGGCGTGTTGATGGAAAACAACACCCAGTTACCGTCGGGCGATACGGCGGGGGAGTTGACGCGCTTCATGGTGTACAGAAGCTCCGGCGTTACCAGACCGTTTGCCGGAACGGGCGATACAGCTTCGAGCGCCGGGGCGTTTTGTTTGAGGATGATGTTCGGCTGCGCACCGGAGAATTGGGCGCATGCAAGAACGAGAAGCAGGAAAAGAACTGTGAATCGGGAAGTATTCAGCATAGAATCTCCAAAATTCGGTAACCATACAATCTCATAAAATACGAAAGTTAGAGGTGAAAGCGTAAGAGAAGTGGTTGCATGTTGATTATCTATGAAATGAGCCTGATCCGTCATTTTTATCTTGCGATTGGAATGGAAGTTCAGGATATTTGACTAATATAGGGGGTTGACTTACAAAAAAGGATGTGGCTATGAATAAAACGGAGCAAATGCTGCTCTATCTCATCCGGAATGGACAGGCAATTTCAGTCACCAGTCTGATAAAACTCGCATATCTATGTGATTTGGTGTCGATTAAACGAACAGGACAGAAGATATCGGATTTCGACTACATCAGGTATTATTATGGCCCATTTGATAAAAAGGTATACGACTATCTGGCGAGTCTGCTCGAGAATGGCAGTATCTCAAGCGTACTCAGATATTCACCAAGTGGTGATGAGTACTATGTCTACTCATGTCCCGAGAATTTTGCGCTATCCGAATCACAGAATCTATCTGATCCTGCTTTGTCCAAAGACGATTTTGTTGTGATGGATGATGTATTGGAAGAGTTTGGTGGTTATGGGCCGAAAATCCTAACAGAAGTAGCATACAAAACAGCCCCAATGAAACGCCTTGGCGCAACATTGGGTGGAAATGAGCATTTAAATGAACGGCTTGATTTATCCCTGCAGTAATCTTCGATCTAATGACTAAGATACTTCAAGCAATGCAACCGGGACATATCCACTACGATAAGCAATCTAAAGATTCAAATTATCCTTATTCGATAAAGCCGAAATACAAGCTTGTTGTTAGTCCAATTACGCAAGGTATTGAAGCCGTTCTGTTGTTCATCGGAACAACGAAAATGACGTACCCGGAAAAGATTCGGATTGTTGTCTGTGACGAAGATTATGAATGGCGGAAAACAGGATACTGCTTGGGAAGATCCTATTATTGTCCCACGCATTATGAAGTGGTACACCTTTCCGATGTCATAGAGAAGCAACAGAAAGATGATAATCACTTCGAACACGTTGGAACACTGACCGTATCGAAGTTCAAAGAAGTTCGCGATTTGCAAGAAAATTCTGAGTTGAGACGAAAATTCGGGGGGCGGGCAGTAGAGTATGAGTTTATTCGTTCCGAATTGATAGGGGAAACGATCCCAGGAATTTTGAAGCGTCTTGGATTGGATACATCCGACGAATGATTAGGCCGCACATTGAGGCATATCAAACGAAAAAGGGACATCCCGAGGAGGATGTCCCTTCAAGTTCTGAAAATGCGGGCGATTATTCGACCGGGTAGACGCTGACGATTTTCTTGTCTTTACCAAGACGTTCGAACGTCACCTTACCGTCGACGAGCGAAAACAGCGTATCGTCGCTGCCCTTGCCGACATTCTTGCCCGGGTGGATTCTTGTGCCGCGCTGGCGTACGATGATGGAGCCGGCAGTGATAATCTCGCCGCCGAAACGCTTCACTCCAAGATACTGGGGATTGCTGTCTCTTCCGTTTCTCGAGCTTCCAAGTCCTTTTTTATGTGCCATTTCCTGCTCCGATCTCTGCTAGCTGATAGAATTGATTTCGATCTGGGTGAATCTCTGACGGTGGCCGTTGGACTTTCTGTACCCCTTGCGGCGTTTCTTCTTGAAGACCACGACTTTCTCGTCCTTGATATGATCGAGGACGGTAGCGGTAATCTTCTTGCCCTGAAGCACCGGCGTTCCGATCTTTATACCGTTATCGTCGGAAAACAGGATCACCTCGCTGAACTCCACCTTCGACCCAACCTCTGTTTCCATCAGGGGAACGAAGAGTTTCTGGGACTGCGTCACCTTGAACTGTTTTCCGGCTATGTTTACAATCGCGTACATTATCACTTACTCCGATAATAGCATATTTCAGAATTTCAAATGTAGGGAAAACTATGATAGATGTCAAATGCCTTTGGAGGAATTTTCCAAAATGCGTTTGAATGCGCGGGTTTTCCCTCGATTTCTTTTTCCAGGCGTACATCTTATTTCCGCAGGAGCAACCGAATGCGAAGGTGGAATATTTACAGGCAATCATGTCTCCGGGTTGGTGATGCAGCGCATTTCAGCTTCCGCGGCGTCTGCCGGTTCGAACTGTATCGTCACATGCGTGATGCCGAATTCCTCCCGGATGAAGGAGGTGATCTCGGTCAGCAGCGCTTCGCTGTTTTCCGGAGCCTCCTTTTTCAGGACAATATGGCAGACAAGCGCCGTTCTACCTGTCGTAATGGTCCAGATGTGAAGGTCGTGGACATCGGAAATGAACGGAAAGTGCATCAGGGAACTGCGAATTGTTTCAACAGGTATATCAGAAGGCGCTGCCTCCATGAGGATCGACAGCGCTTCGCTTGTCAACCGGTATGCACTGATGAGAATAACCGCCGCGATAACGATAGATAACGCAGGATCGAGCCAGGGCACATTCCAGAATAGCATCGCAAAACCGGCGATAAGGATGCCGGCGCTGGAAAACAGATCGCCGAGAACGTGCAAAAATGCGGAACGTGCGTTCAAGGTATGTGCGTGCTTGAGGATGACGGCGCTGAAAATGTTTGCCGTGATGCCGATAAATGAAACCGCGAGCATGGCCGGTACGTCTATGTGAATAGGCGAAAGAAACCGCTGGATGCCTTCGTACACGATGTACGCGCAGACAATGAGAAGAGTCGCGCCGTTCACCAGCGCGGCGATGATTTCGATGCGGTGCAATCCGAAGGTGTAGTTTTCGCCAGCGTTCCGCTGGGCGATCGTCACCGCCAGGTAGCTCAAGCCGAGCGAAATGGAATCGACGAACATATGCCCGGCATCGGAAATCAACGCAAGACTGCCGGAGTACAATCCGCCCGCGATCTCGGCAACCATGATCGCCGCCGTGACGGCGAGCGCCCATTTCAGCCGGCGGAGTTCGCCGCTGTGGCTGTGCTGCCTGCGGCGCGTCGGGCGATGTCCGGAACTATCGCTCATTCGCGAGAGCGGTGTGTGGATGGAAGCATTTCATACTGTACATTTGTTGGAACAAGAAAAGCGCGAACCAACGCATCGATGAGAACACGCACAAGTATCTTCAATAGTATCAACAATCTCAACACCGGATTCCTTCCGGCGGTTCTCGTTGTGTGTATCGTTGCAGGATGCTCGTCAGCTTCGCCCGATTCCCCAGCCGCGAGTTTCGGCGAACCTGTCGCGGCGGTAATCGCTCTCCCCGCGGACAGCGTGACGGACAGAGATACCGAACGCGCACTGCAGTTTTACATCACCGGTTCGATCCAGGAAGAGAAAGGCAACTACCGCGACGCCGCAAGCGCCTATCGTTTCGCACTTCGGCACGACGACGATCCGAGCATTTACCTGGCGCTTTCCCGAGTCCACAGCGAGATGAACGAACCCGCGGCCGCGCTACATTATGCCCGCATCGCTGCAGGGAAAAAGCCGGAAAAGACCGAGTACCGGAAGCAGCTCGGCGATATGTACATGGATATGGGCATGCTCGACAGCGCCGCAATGGAATTCGAACGTATTATCGCCCTGGATCCTTCGGATCTCGACTCCCGGTTTGCCCTGGCGCAACTGTATCACGATTCAGATCCGCAAAAAGCGCTGGCGATGTACGAATCGTTGCAGGACAGGATAGGCGACGACTGGGACCTCGGTTCGCGGCTCGCCGAATTATACAGCAATATGGGCAAGATGGACAAAGCCGCGGAAGCGCTTGAATCGCTGCATCGCATCGATCCCGGAAACGAACTCGTGCTTCAGACAATGGCGGGCCTGTACGCCGAGACAGGGAAGTACGACCGTGCCCTTGAATTGTATCAGTCGCTCACGGCGCGCTCGCCGTCGCGTGTCGACTATCAGCTTGGTATCGCCGAAATTCGATTGTTTCAGCGGAACTGGCTCGAAGCGTCGCAGGCGCTCCGGCGGGCGCTTGAAATGGAAGGACTGACAGCCGCGGATGCGTTGCGAATTGCCGAAATTTATTTTCAGCAGGCGATGACCGACGCATCCCGTTCCATGGAAGCCCTCGATGCGCTCCAGACCGTGAAAGACCGGTATCCCGAAGAATGGCAGGCTTCATGGTATATCGGGGCGCTGCTGTTCAATACAGGACACGCGAAGGACGCGATCCGGCATTTTGAGAATGTGCTGACCATCAATCCGGACAATTTGCCCGCGCTCGACGTGCTTTCGCGAGCATGGATTGTAACCGGACGGTATGCGCAGGCAGTCGAATCGCTGCAACAACTGGTTGCACTTGGAGCCGCAACCACGGAGACGTATTCCACGCTCGGGTATATCCTTGAACGGCTGGGGAGAGATCGCGAGGCAGTCGAAGCGCTTGAACAGGCGTTGTCGCTCAGCATTTCAAATCTGGACGCTCTCAGTACGCTCGGGATGCTGTATGATAAACTCGAAAAATTCGAAAACTCCGATTCGGTCTACCGCCGCGCGATCGGTTTGTTCCACGACGGGACATACCCGCAGGACGGTGCGTATTACCTTATCCTGAACAATTATGCGTATGCGCTGGCGGAGCGTGGCGACCATCTCGACGAAGCGTATATCTACGCCCAATCGGCAGTCGAGGAGGAGCCCGGGAACAGTTCCTACCTCGATACGATCGGGTGGATAGAGTTCAAGAGGGGTAACCTCGACGCAGCTCTTTCCTATCTGACAAAAGCCGTCGAGTTGCGAACAAAGGTCGGCGAATCGCCGGGAACGGTGTTACTCGACCACCTCGGAGATATTTATTTTGCGCTCGGTAGGCAGGCAGATGCCGCCGGGTGCTGGAAAGAGGCGCTGCGCCTCGATCCGGAGAATGAACAAATCAATTCCAAGCTACATCAGGAATAATCGTGAAATTCACCAGCATATACAGATTCGCGGCCGCCGCATTGCTCCTGGCGGGTTGTTCATCGTCGTCGCTCATCGATCAAACGGATACGCCGGCGGCGGTAATGGAGAAAGTGCTTCAACGGAACAGGATGATACATGCTCATGTGGGTACGGGCAGGATTTCGATCGATAGTCCGGATTTCTCAGGCGCCGGAAACATCGAATTCCGTACATCCAAACCCGACTCGGCGCTGATGAAAATCTCCGGGCCGTTCGGGATCAGCATCGGAAGCGGTCTTCTGACATCGTCGGAGTTTACATTCTACGACGGCTATAACAATACGGTGTTGACCGGCGCAACGACGCCGGAAAATCTCCGCCGGACATTCAGAATGTCCATCGAATTCAAGGATGTGCTTGATATCCTTTCCGGGAGCTTTGGATTCAGTTCCCTCGGCGCGGACAAGACGATCAGGAGTTCGTTCGAGGATGGTTCGTATAGAATTACGCTACAGAATCCTGCCGGTTCGGAGGAATACCGGATCAATACCTCGTATGCGGCAGTCTCGCGATATATTGCCCGCGATACGGACGGCAATATCGTGGAGGATATTGCTTTCAAGGATTTTCGAAAAGTGGCCGGGATTTATATGCCGTTTATCATTACCGTTTTGCGGCCTCAGCACGATGAAAGCCTTTCGATTGTGTACGAGCGTCAGCGGTTGAACGAACTCCCTGTCGATTTCGCGTTTTCGGTACCCAGCGGCGCGCGGAGAATTCAGTTATAGCACCGCGCCCAATATTCGCGCAAGAACCCTGCCCTCACTCGAAAAGTACTATTTGCTTTGTCTGCACATCCTGCCCCGATACGGCAACCAGCGTCAGCGGTTGGCGAAGCGGTGCGCCCCGTAATTCTCTGCCGCCGAGCGTAATGGTGTAGTACCCGGTTTGGACGCTTCGTTCGATTGGAAGCATGACCGGCCTGCCGAGCGCATCGTACAACGAGATAACGATGTGGCGATTTCCTGCTGAGGATGCTTCCCGCTCGGGGACGGCGATTCCGAATGAGCAACCTCCGTTCCTTGAAAGCGACACAGGATTGGGGTAGGGCGTTTCGAGCCTGAACGCAGCCGGAACGATGGAAGAAGGCTGAGATTCAATACCGACAATACCGCTCGACACGGAATGCCGGATCAAACCTCCGTAACCGTAGGTCCATCCGTGTTGCTGGTTGACCCAGAACCAGCTATCCCACGAAACGCGCTCCTTCAGTCGGTGATCTTCCCAATGTTCTCCGCCGTCGAATGTCCAGCGGATCGACCCCTGCGTGCCGTCGTTTCCGAATTGCGACCGGTACATGACGCCGGTATCGATGCTGAAAAAATGCACCAGCTCGTTGCCCGTTTCCTGCTGAACAACCCAATTATCGCCGCCGTCTGTTGTTTTCATGAACGATCCGCTCGAAACAGCGACGCCGTAGGATTCATTGAGAAATTCCGCGTAATACATCCATCGCGAAGAAGGAGTCGGGAAAAAGCTCCAGGTGTCTCCGTCGTCCGTACTGTGGCTGACGCCGTTTGCCGAGACAAGAATGAGATGCCCGTCAAACAGGTGGATATTCATCGCCGAGTAATATTGGTTCCGCAGATTCTGATTCAATTGAAGCGAATCGAAGGTCATCCCGCCGTCACGGCTTCGGTACAGCCGTCCATACGAGAAGCCGATATAGAGTTCCGATTCGGATACGGCGAGCATTTCCTGCGGAAATACATACTCCTGAGGCGATTGTGTCGTCAGAATCGAACCACGGGATTCCCACGATTTTCCGGCGTCGGATGTATGATAGACGGTAAACAGATTGTCGACTTTATTGCCGTATGCAAATCCTTCGTTCTCGGAGTACATCGAGACTTTTTGCAGTGTATACCCTTCCACGGCTACCGATTCGATCCATCGGTTGCCTCCATTGCTTGTCAGAAGAATGGCAGGTGTGGAACTAAGAGCTATCCCAACCTTCGGCGTTGTGAAAACCAAATCGATGATGTGTCCGAGAAAACCGACGCCATGCACCACATTCCACGACATACCCCCGTCGTCGGTGCGGAGGATACGTCCGCCGCTTCCGACGACAAGACCGGTTGTTTCGTTGGCAAACGCCATCGAACTGGGCGAAGCAAATCGGAACGCGTCTTCGAGCAGGCTGATATTCCACGAATCTCCGTTGTCCGATGACGCATTGATGATTGTCATACCCTCAGAAAGGCAGTACACTTTGTTCCCCATATGCCGGCCGGCGGCGAGGCCGGTTACGTATCCGAAACCGAAGATATCCATTTCCGTCCAGTCGGATCCGCCGTTGGTTGTACGGAGAAGCTCGCCGTTCCTGCACTGATACCCGTAGAGGCTATCGATAAAGACGAGTTTGTTTAGGCCCTCTGTTTGAATCTCGCCCGTTAATTTCCATGTCGATCCAAAGTTTGTGGTGATATACAATCTGGGCATCGTTCCAATAGATCCGATGATATACCACGTATTCAGAGATTTCGGGCAAAGCGCCTTTCCATAATCCTGACCGGCATAGGGATTGGGTAACGCTTCCCACGTCGATCCGCCGTTCGTTGTACGGAATACATTTTGCCGCGGTATAACGGCCATTCCGTTCAGATCGTCGTACATTTCGACAAGAGTGTTTCCGGTGGCTCCTCCGGAGGAAGTCAACTGCACCGACCAGGAATCGCCTCCATCGTCTGAATGTAAGATGGTTCCATCCTCCGTCGATGCCCAAAGCTTCCCCGATTCGGATGCGCACAAATCGGTGATGGAGACGAACGCAATCTTCCCGATTACCCATGTCAGTCCGCCGTCGTGGGAACGCATGATATACCCGTTTTCGCAGGCGGCTACCGCCCGTTGTTCATCGAGCATCACCACATCGGAAATCGTCAGGCCGTGCGGGAGCGGATTTTGCCAGGTCCATCCCTCGGGCAACTGAGAATAGAGCGGCGCGGAACGAAGAATCAGCAGAACGCAGATTGTGAGGAAAGAGGTTGTGCAACGCATGTTTTGGATCCGGTTAATCAGACATGCAAAAAATGAATGTACTCTTTCGCAGAGACATTTTCAGTATTCGATCCGACAAGCGATGCAGTACCGTTTATTGCCGGATCAGCGCCCTGGCGGCTTCTCCGTGTCTGATCTCGCCGCCGAGTTTCGCAGTATAGATAGTAAAGAACGCTGCTGCCAGAGCGAGTACGAGATACAGGAGTCGTAAACCGCCGGAGAATTTCTTTTTCACTGTATAAAACACGCGACCGAAGGATAATGTTACAACAAGCCAGACGGTAATGTTGGCGAATGTTTCGTGATTTCCGGCAATGCCGGTCTTAAGCGGGGCTTCGAGATACGTGCCGGCAAGGTTTCCGGTGAGAACGGCAGTCACGAGAAACGGAATGGCAAGGATGGTGAGATACAATGATGTCGACGAGAAGGACTCCCGCTTGAATACCACCGACGCAAGTTCGAAAAACGCCGCCACGACCGGTAGTACGACTGCGAAATGTACGACATATGGGTGCGCGTGCGCCAGATATTCACTCATACGTATTGTTTTCCTCATTCATCATAGGGTACAACAACCGCAATCTTCGCGAAATTCCGCGGAGAACGACGAAAAAACAGGCCGGGGTGTTCTCCAGCGGTTAATCCGAACCGGAATTTGATGTCTGCTTAACCGACTGATGAGGCGTCAACGGATTATCGCCGTGCCTGATTTGTCCGCCTTCTTCGGCAGTGTAGAAGGTACAGGCGCCGATGGCAAGCATCAGGACGAGGTTGACCACTCGGAGTGTTGCATTGTACCGCTTCTTGACGACGAGGAGAATCCTCAACAATACGAGACCGGTGACGGCATACGCTGCGATATACCCGAATGTCTCGTGCGTTTCGAGTAATGGGATTTCCCTGGATGTTTCGTAATACTCCTCGGAAAAACTGCCGGTGAGCAGAGCAAGCAGCATGAACGGGACGGCGACGATGGCGAGAGTGAATGCCGTCTTCGCGAAGTGCTCTTTTTTAAGCAGCAGGAAAAGGAATTCGAATAGAATGCTTGACAGTGTGAATGCGACGGCAAAATGCACGACGAATGGGTGAATGTGCGCGATGAATTCTTCCATGGTGTCAGCGACAGATGAATGCGTTGATTAGGTGCTCGATAACGGGAGTGTTGGATGCGTATTCTATGGTAACGACGTCGAACCGGCAGGGACACGTCAGGCCGTGTTCGTAGATATATCCCTGAGCGATCCGTGCAATTTGTTTCTGTTTCGATACCGGAACGGCATAAACAGGTGCGCCAAAGGACTCGGACGTCCGCGTTTTTACTTCCACGAAGACGCAATACTCTCCGTCCATCGCAATGAGGTCAATTTCTCCGCGTCCGAACCTGTAATTTCGTTCAAGGATTTCATATCCCGCATCAAGGAGAAACGTTTCCGCGAGCTGTTCGCCTTCTTTCCCTTTTTCGATATGGTTGTTCATTCGTCGCCGAATGCCTCCGTCTGTACAAGTTGTTTCACGATGAAGCTTTTGCGGTGTATCGGCGAATAGCCATGCTTCCGGATTGCTTCGATATGCTGCTTTGTGGGGTACCCTTTATTGGCGTCGAACCCGTACTCGGGGTATTGCTTATGGTACTTCTGCATGAGTTTGTCGCGTTCCACTTTTGCCACGATGGATGCCGCGGCGATAGTGAAGCATTTGCTGTCGCCCTTTACAATGGTACGGAAGGGCAATGCCGGGTGGTGGAACGAATTTCCATCGACGAGCAGGTACGACGGCGGCACGGGAAGGTGTTCCACTGCGCGGTGCATCGCAAGGATGCTCGCCTGAAGGATATTGATACAGTCGATTTCAACGTGAGAAGCGATACCGATGCCGATACCCGCGGCGCGTTCCATGATAAGCGAGGAAAGCCGCTCCCGTTCTCCGTGCGTGAGTTTTTTCGAATCGTCGATTCCCATCAATTCGGTCCCCGGGTTGAAGATCACGGCAGATGCGACCACAGGTCCGGCAAGCGGTCCTCGTCCGGCTTCATCGAGACCGGCGAGACTGGTAAACCCAAGAGCAATTACATCGAGTTCAAGTCCGGTATGCTTATACATCCATGAAACGAAGTTTCCTGAAGAACAACCCTTCGACGGAATAATGATCGATCCCATCGTACGACCATGTGGATATTAGCCAGCCAATAAAAAGACACAATAAAACGACCAATATGGATAAAATGAATCGAAGAATTAATCGTTGGATTTTCATTCTTCGTTCAATGGTCTCAACGGTTTCCAACGCAGTACTCCTATTTAAACATTACACCGGAAATAATTGCCAATAAGCCTCCAAGCATCGATACCTTCAATAAAATACTGATTTTTTTTATCAGTTTCTCCCCTGGATTTCGAAGGAGTATAATAGCGGAATAGACAAGCGGAGCATCGGCCAGCAGGAAAACAAGAACAATGTACATGCCGCCGTACTCTCCTGTTGTGTAGGGAATAGACGTCGACGCTGCTAGAAAGAACGCCAGGACAGCGGCAAGTCGTTCCGCGGCTACCACGCCGGCAACGGCCGGATACGTAGAGATGCCGATCGCTCGATCGCCCTCGATATCCTCAATATCCTTGACCAGTTCGCGTATGAAGTTTACTGCAAATGCGAAAAGAGCAGGGTACAGCATTTCCCGGATGTGTCCAATAGTCAGACCGCCGTACACGAATGTCGACGCGGTCAGCATCCCTATTACAGCGTTTCCGAGGAGCGGGATTCGTTTGAGCCACATGTTGTATGCTGCAAGCGCGACGGATATCGCTCCCGCCGCCATGAATGTTTCGGGACCTGTAAACGCGGCGCATACCATCCCGGCGGTTACGGCGGCCGCAGCCATTGCGGTTGCCTGCGAGATCGATACATTTCCCGTGGGAAGCGCCCGTTCCGGTTTGTTGATTCTGTCGATCGGAATATCGATGACATCGTTGAGGATGTTTCCGAACGAAGCGAGCAGGAATCCCGTGGCGCCCGCCAGCAACAACTCCACCGGGTGGCGGAATCCTTCTTCGACGAGCGCACCGGCAGAAACAATGCACAGCAGAGCGATGGCTCCGTTCAATGGGCGGAGAAGTCCGATTGCCGACCGCAACCGGGAGTCCGTTTTTGGTGCGGGTATTCCGTACGCCATTAAAACTCCGTGATCAATCCGAAATGAATCTTGCCGGTCGAAAACGTGTCGTCTTTCCCAAGCGCATAGCTCACGCCCATAACGCCGAGCGACGTTTCGAGCCTGCCGCCGATTCCGTAGCCGCTTCGGAATTCCTTGAATTCGCTGCGTTGGTACTTTTGGTTTTCGCTTTGGTAGATATACCCGAAATCGTAGAATACAAAGGCGAATGAACGTCTTCCGAGGCTGAACCGGTACTCCGAATTCAACCACAGCAAACGCGTTCCGGCGAATTGCTCTTCTCTGTATCCGCGAAGGCTGGTGGCGCCGCCGAGACGGTATAGATCGCTTGCATCGGTTTCGTTTCCTTTCAGTTCTCTGCCGTGGAGCGAAAGAGCAAGAATATTCCGCGGGAACAGTAGTTGAAAGTACGAGAGGTCGAGCTCGATACGTTGAAGAAAGTCCGTTACCTCTGCTCCTCCGGCAGCTTCGCGGAATCGTTTATACCCGCCGGAGTACGAGTTCCTCAGGAGTACGCCCGACATCGGATTGTAGAGATCGTCCCGCGTATCGATCAACACTTCCAGGCTGCCGCTGAGGGTATTGCTGCTCTGCAATGGATTGACGAACGATGTTGTCGCGGAGGGGATGACTTGCGCATACACGATTCCTGCTGCCAGACTCAACGATGCCGATGCCAGATATGCGAGCGTTCCATGCATTGTGCGGCGTACATACGAGGAATCCTGCTGCCGCTGGTAATATGAGCCGGAGACATTGACGGGGTAGGAGAATATCCAGGGTTCGAGGAAACTCAGTTCGAGTTCCGAGACTTCTCTCGTTGCCCGTTCCCATCGCGCGGCGAGCTTTCTGCCGCTTCCGAACAGATTCCTGAAAGAGATATTCACCTGACCCGTGACATACCCCGACGATTCGTTCGATGCCGGGGGCTGGTATCCGACAATGCCGTCGATCAAGGTGGTATTGCCTTCCTTCACCGAAAGCAGCATCCCTCCCTTGCCGTCGCGGCGGTACAATGCCGGCTCTGCGACCGAGCTGAAAAACCCGAGCCGTTCCACGCGGCTCCGAACGTCGTCGATTTTTTCGGCGGAGAACCGTTCCCCTTCGCGCAGCCTCGTTTCCCGCACAATGACATCCGCATCCGTGACGCTGTTTCCTTCGATTCTGATTTCGTCGATGTAAAAAGGCGAGCCTTCGTCGACGGCAAGAACCGCATCGGCGAACAACCCGAGGCTGTCGTCCCGCAGATCGAGGCGTTGCAGGTGGATTTCCGCGAACGGGAATCCATGCTCTTCGTAGAAATCAATGATCCGCATGATATCCGCTTCGAGTTGCTTCTGGGAGAACACCGAACCGGGGATAAGTTCCATCTGTTCAAGTAGAACCGGCGAGTGGATGCTGTCGGCGCCGAGAAACGAGATCGTCCCCGTCAGAAGGCGCCGCCGTTCCTTGATGTTGATGCGTGCGGTTACCGACGAGGAATCGGGGGTAAACTGGTACTCAGTTCGTTGAATCTCAGCGAACAGAAATCCGGCGGATTGATACTCCCGGAGAAGCACGTCGCGGATCGGGCGGTCGATTCCGTTGCGGTATGAAGTAATACCGTTTTTCGATAGGGCTTCCAATAACTTTGCTGAAGGCAATGCCTTGTTGCCCTCGAAAACTGATTCGAGTCTTTGCGAATATGCCTGGGCCGCAAGCACAATCACCGAGAAAGCGATATATCGCAGGATCTTCACGATTCGTAAAATAGATATCCCGCCGGTTGATGGCAATGCATGAGTTTATCCCGTAACGCGGAGCCGTTATCATCGCTCACGAGAAGCAGGACGCGGAGGGGATGCTCCGCATCCGCGTATTTTGTATTTTATTCGTTCGGATACGCGAAAACAAATAAGTGCAATAGAAAAACGGGGCGTTCGAGCATTTGCCCGATTACGCCGCCGGATTGTTCAGGAACCAACCCACAGGATATCGCTATGGATTTACAGGCAATTCAACAGGCGCTCCGCGACGCCAATATCGGCGGCTGGCTGTTTTACGATTTTCACAACCGCGATCCCATCGCGCAGCGGATCCTGAATATGGACTGGAAACGGTTCATGTCGCGCCGATGGTTCTATTACATTCCCGCCGAAGGCGCGCCGCAAAAACTGGTGCATGCCATCGAACCCTGGCGCTGCGATCATCTGCCGGGCGATAAGAACGTGTACCTGCCCTGGGAACAGCAGCACGCCTTGCTGCAGAAGATCGTCGGCGGAGCGAAATCCGTCGCGATGCAGTACTCGCCGAATAACGCGATTCCATACGTTTCCATTGTCGATGCAGGAACGGTCGATCTCGTCCGGAGCTTCGGGGTGAAAGTCGTATCGAGCGCGAACCTGGTAAGCCGCTTCGAATCGCACCTCTCCATGGCAGACTGGCAGATGCATGTGGAAGCTGGCGAGATCATGCAGATGGTGAAGGATGAAACATTCAAGGAAGTCGCCAAGCGTATCAAGGCAGGCGGCAGTCCGAAGGAGTTTGAAATTCAGGAATTTATGCACGATCTGATGAGAAAGAACGGCATGACATGGAACGACGGTCCCATTGTCGCCGTGAACGAGCATGCAGGGGATCCGCACTTTGAACCGACTCCCGATAACAGCCATGTCATCAAGGAGGGCGATCTGTTGCTCCTCGATTTATGGGCGAAGAAGGATGTGCCGGGCGGTATCTACTATGATATCACCTGGATGGGCGTTGTCGCGGCAGAGGCGCCTCAGCGCATGGAGGATATTTTTGATGTGATCGTCCGCGCGCGCAACGCGGCGCTCGCACTGGTGGAAGAGCGGTTCGCCGCTGGGACGCCGGTGTACGGCTGGGAAGTGGACGACGCCTGCCGGAATGTTGTGGTCACAGCGGGGTACGGCGAATACTTCATTCACCGCACGGGACACAATATCGGCGAGGAAGTGCACGGCAACGGGGTGAACATCGATAACCTTGAAACGAAGGATGAACGGACTATTCTCCCGGGCACGTGCTTCTCGGTGGAGCCGGGCATTTATATGCCGAAGGATAACATGGGCTTCCGCACGGAAATCGACGTTTTCGTGACCGACGAAGGGAAGGTAACCGTTACCGGACCGATGCAGGAAAAACTGATACCGGTTCTGGCATAGCAGTCATCGTATCAATGACATTTCTCGAAATCCCCCGATCAGGGGGATTTTTGTTTTAGTGCATACTTGTTAGCGTATCATCATCCCCAGCACCGTCAGCGCGAAAAACGCAAGTTGCGCTGCGAAGGCGTGTATGCCGAACCGGAAATCGCTCCGGGGAAGCGCGTCGATAGTGAGCGCCACCGCTACGAGGATATAGCTGACGATGAACCAGGTGTAGTAGTTCAACATGGGGATAGCGCCGTCGAGCCATTGCCAGTAGCCGAGCGTCACCGCCGCCGGTTCCATCAACGAGTCGAATCCCACCATGATGATAGCGACAATCACCGCCAGCATCATCGGACTTTGCCGCTTGTCCTTTTTGCCCGTCTTCAATGCAATAGCGGTGGAAGAAACGAGCATTGTGAACCAAGCGAACCCGATGGCAACCGGGACCGAGGCGATCTGCGGCTGAAGCACGTCCCCGTACCTGTAGTGTCCGAACAGGATACCCGTATGAACGCCTACCTGTTCCAGTCCGAAGGTAATTACCACTGTAATAGCGCTCCACCAGATGAACCTGGATTCAATGCGGGGTTCGTTTGCTCGGATATGTGCAAGCAGCTCAATGAATACCCAAATCCCCAAACCGATGATCAACGGGGATGCCATCCACCGCATTATATCCTGCATCAGACCGGTGAGATTCCATATCCCTCCTGCTATCAGCAGCGTATAGAGTATCGCGAGTTTAATCTTCATGAAGCTACCGGGTTGCCCGCAACGTGTTCAGATCGATATGCCGGTTTTTCCATGTAATGGCATTGCGCCTCGAAACGAAAAACGAATGCAGCGCCGTGGCAATGCTTACGGCGACGCCGATTGGATGCAGCAGCACACTGGCAATGATCGGGTGTTTGTAGCGGACGGCAAGAGCGAACCTGTACGCCATGTTGGCGAGAATGAGACCTATGGATTCGACAGAGGGAGCAACGAGAGTCATAACGTAGGGAGCTAAAAATGCGATGGAACAAAATGCGATTCCGGCGAGAAAGATAAAAGGATTGTTCCCCGCGATCGCATAGAAATTCTTCGAAAAGCCGTCCCATACCTCCTGCGAGGAGCGGTACATACGGCAATACACTGCCGACGTACCAGATGCGGTCATTGCCTTGAAGCCTTTCCGTTTTACCTCGCGGCTGAGCTCTATGTCTTCCACCAGCGCATTGCGCACCGCTGCATGTCCGCCGATGCCTTCGTATGCTTCCCGCGAAAAGGCAATCCACTGTCCGTTCGCTCCGGCAATGCTTGGAAACCTCGTGAGGTACACAAGCCTGAGCGGGAGAAGCGAGTATACCAGCATATCGATAAACGGAACGACGAATTGTTCGAGGAGGGAAACCGTTCGTTGTTCCGGAAACGCGCTGAACAATCCGGTGTTGTACCTGCGCATCCATCCTGCGGTATGGCGCGCTGCAAACGGTTCATGAACCGTATCGGCATCGGTAAAAATGAATATCTCCCCGTCTGCGGCATCCCCTAGTTGCTGACACGCCCACGATTTCCCGATCCAGCCATGTGGCAGCGGTTTCCCCTCTATGAGACGGACGCGTTTATCCTGCGCTGCGTATTGCTTTATTATTTCGGCAGTCCGGTCGGTCGATTGGTCGTCGAGGACAGTGACGGTGTAGTCCGGGTAATCCTGACGCAGAATACTCTCCAGACATGCGCCGATATTGTGTTCTTCATTTCGTGCGGGGATGAGAATATTTATCCGAGGTTCATTGGAGCCGGGAACGATCCCCCGGGGCAGTTTCCTCAACTGGGGTCCTGTCATTCGATTGAATAACGCAACGGCGGACAGCCCAGAAAGGGACAGTAACGAGAGCAACATCAGCGTTTCCATTATCCCGCCCCATTTCTTTCGAATACGGCGTCGAAGCGTTCATGCGCCGAACGTCTGCCCTCGATCAGTATCGAAGAAGGCGCTCTGTCGCGTATATTCCGCACAAGACGTTCGAGGAGGGCTGCATGGTTTTCTTCAAGCAGCTCGGACGGAGGACAGCTCCCTTGAGTGACCGTAACAGGTTCGCCGGTCATCAGGAACGCCTCCGGATACTCGCTTTCCAGGAATTCGATGCGCATACCGAGAGGGACAATTGCGATATCGCCTTCATGGCGGCGGACGATCCATTCATACCCGCGCTGAAACCGCAATTCCGTTCCGAACGGCGTCAGTTTGCCCTGCGGGAACATGCACACCAGCGGAGGAGGCGCGCTCTCCAATATCCGGACGGTATAATGCAGCGATTCCGCCACCGACTTTCTGTTACCCGGATCGACGCTGTAGGCTCCGATTCTGGAAAAGAACCGGTATTTACGCAGCTGTTCTTCAAGCATCATCAGATATACGGGGCGCTTATAACGCTCGGCGTTCAGGAGCCAGACAAAGAATCCGTCCCACCAGCTATTGTGGTTCGGCAGAAGCAGAATCGGCAGCCCGCTTGTTTCCGCAGCAATGCCGCCGAAGAGATGGACGGCGCGGAAGCGCTTCTTGAGCGATCTTCGGATATACCAACTGAAGAGGAACTCTGCCGGCGCGCTATGACGGGCTTGAATCATCTCGAAAATCCGGTTATACGTGTCCGGTAATATACGTTTCCTTGAACTCAGGCGCCGGGCGAAGGCGCGTCATCAGATACTCGCTGAGGAGGATGGCAAGCTTTCGGTTACCGGAAACGTAGACCCTCGAAGGAAACGGATTATAGCCTGCTTCTTCAATTTTGTGGAGGATGCCCCGGTAAATCCTGCTTGCCGAATAAATCGCATACTGCGATTTGCGGCGAAGCAGGGCAATTCCCGGCTGTGCGCGGTCGAAATAGCCGTGTGCCTGGGCGACCTTGAACTCCATCAGATTCAATAATTCCCGTGTAGGACGCTCGCTGAGAATATCCTCTTCCGTAACGCCGAACGCTGCCATCTCTTCAGCGGGGAGGTAGATGCGTCCAAGTTCCTTGTCCTCTCTGATATCTCGCAGGATATTTGTCAATTGCATCGCGGTACCCAGATCGCGGGCATAGCCGAATGCATCGTCTGATTTGTAGCCGAGGACGTGGGTCATCATCAATCCTACCGTCGAAGCGACGCGGTAGCAAAAGACCGACAGATCGTCGAACGTTTCGTACCTGCGGAAATAGAGATCCATCGTCACTCCTTTCAGCAGATCGAGCGGATATTCGAGCGGGATGCCGTATTTCAATGCCGTCGCAACGAACGGTTTCACCACCGGGTGTTCCGATTCTCCCGACCGATAGGCGGTTTCAAGCTCTTTCGCAAGATGCTCGATTTCCACGGTCAACTCCTTTTTCGTGCGGTTACGAGGCACATCGATGATGTTGTCGGCGTACCGGCAGAACCCGTACAATGCGTAGGTTGCCTGCCGCCGTTCGGCGGGGAGGAGTTGCGTCGAAAGATAGAAGCTTTTTGAATAATGGCGCGTAAGACGTTTCACGTAGGCGAATTCATCCTTCGTGTCTTTGCCTGCAAGACTTGATCCGTTCATCATACATCCTTTCTCCTTACTCATCTAACCAATTCGAAAATCGTTGCGAATACATTGTTCCGTCGCCTCGGCGGTGAGCATGACGCCGGGCACTCCCGCTCCGGGATGCGTGCTGGCGCCGACGAGGTACAGGTTGCGAATATCTTCGCTTCTATTCCTGGGACGGAACGAGGCGGTTTGCGTAAACCTGGGTTCCACCCCCCAGGCGCTTCCGAGATAATTGTTGCGTTGGTCGCGGAAATCCTCGGGCGTGAAGATTTCCATGACGTCGAGATTGTCGCGCAGACCTTCGAGTCCCCATTGTTCAAGGAAGTCGAGCACCTTGTTTGCGTACCATTCCTTCTTCGTGTTCCAGTCGAACGAGCCGGCAAGATTGGGAACGGGAACGAGCACATATATGCTTTCGCAACCCTCCGGCGCCATCCCCGGATCGGTGCGTGTGGGGGCATGCAGGTACATGGAAAAATCGTCCGCTACGATCTTGTGATCGAAGATATCTTCGACAAGAGCTTTATATCGCTCCGAGAGAATGAGGGTATGATGGAGTAATTGGGGATACTGTTTACGGACGCCGAGATAGAGAAGAAACGAACTCATTCCATAGGAAAGGTTTGCGACACGCCGCGGATTCCATTTGCGGCGCGGGGTGTTCTTGAGAAGATCGAGATAGGTGTGCGCAAAGTGGGCATTCGAAATCACAATGTCGGCGCGTAAGGTTTCTCCGTTGACGCGCACGCCGACGGCCTTCCCGTTTTCTGTCAGGATTTGTTCGACGGCGGTATTCGTCCGTATGGAACCGCCCTGTTCCAGGAACAACCGCTCGAGCGCCTGCACCAGCGAGTACATTCCTCCTTTCGTGAACCATACGCCTCCCGCCTTTTCAAGATACGGGATCATGAGGTACACAGCCGGAGACGTGAACGGACTTCCTCCGATGAATAACGGATGAAAGCTGAACGCAAACCGGTTGCGGGGATCTTCGAAGTACTTTGCCACGACGCTGTATGCGGGCTGAACGGCCTTCAACCGCACGGCGCTGGGGATGACTTTGAGGAGCGTACCAAGATC
>CAYPBB010000051.1:0-31993 GCA_964408855.1 uncultured Ectothiorhodospiraceae bacterium | reverse complement strand
TGGCGAGATCGGGCGCGAATTGCGACACCATTTCGCGGAATTCCCTGAGCGTCCGTACGATCTGGACAAATATCGACGCATCGAACGATTCAAACGCGCGTCTGATTGCTTCCGCGTGTCCTGGATCATCCTCGGCAATGATGTACCAAATACGGGGGGGTTCCACGGCCGTCTCCTGCGTTTAGTAAGGCTGCTTGTTCCACATGAGCCAGTAATAGCCGATCAAGTGCATCAGTTCGACAAACTTCGGGAAATCGACGGGTTTCACCAGGTAACTGTTTGCCCGGTACTCGTATGCCCGGGCGACATCGGCTTCTGTCGCCGATGTCGTAAGCACGACGACTGGGATTGTGGAGAGTTCTGGATCGTGCTTCACCGCTTTCAATACTTCTAGACCGTCGACTTTCGGGAGGCGGAGATCGAGCAAAATGAGGCCCGGACGGTCGCGGTGGACATCCTGTTCAGTATCGCGTTGAAGATATTCCAGGGCTTCCTGACCGTCTCTGACATGCACCAGTTTGTTGGCAATACGGGAACTCTCCAAATTCCGTTTCACGATTTCCGCGTGCGCCAGATCGTCTTCGACTAGCAGTATTGTGATAGGTTCGCCGGTCATATTACTCCTTGTTGGTATAAATGAGAGCTTCGGGAAGCGTGAAACGGAAGCAAGCGCCTTTTCCTGCGCCTTCTGATTCAACCCAAATTGTGCCGTTGTACAATTCAACGATCCGTTTCACCAGCGCCAGTCCGAGACCGGTTCCGGGGCTTGACGGATCGAGTTGTTCGAATAAGCCGAACACCTTTTCCTGATACCGGGGATCGATACCGACGCCGTTGTCGCACACGAAAAAGACGGTATCCACACCTTTCCGATCGAATCCGATTTCTATTCGCGGGTTGTCCGGATTCCTGTACTTGATGGCATTCTCGATGAGGTTCTCAAGAATTTCGGCAAGCCGTATCCGGTCGCCGTAGAGATCGATATCGTCGTCGCCTACAACTACTTGCGTGCCCGTCGAGACGATGCCGCCTGCGATGGAACCGAGCGCTTCTTTGACAAGCTCCATGAATGTGATTCGGACAGAAGCGTTCATGATTCTTCCAATGCGGGACATTTCAAGCAGTTCGTCGAGCAGCCGTCCCATTTTATCTATAGCAGTGGAGATATACATGATATCGGTCGCCTGCCTCGCTTCGTCTTGTTTCTTGACATCCTCCTGCAAATATCCGATGAACGTCTTCACCGTTACCAGCGGACTTTTCAAATCGTGGGAAACGGTATATGCAAACCGCGCAAGTTCGTTGTTTCTCGCCTGGAGCTCCCGTTCCTTCTTCTTAATCTCGGTTGAATCGACTGCGGCGACATGGATCGACCCTGGAGCGCCGCCGGGATCGCGCAGCACGGCATATTTTGCCAAGATGTAGCGCATCTCGCCGTCGCCTCGCAACAGCCGGAACTCGCCGGTTCCTTCGTCCGATTGCTGCTGTATGCCGTGCAGATCCGCGAAGCTGCCTACGTCGTCGGGATGGATGCGCGAGGATAGATCGTCGAGTGTAATACCGTTGCTTTCCGGGGCGAATCCGAAGATATTCCGCATTTCGTCTGAAAGCTGAACGCTTCTGTCGGTGGCGGAGTAGATCCAGTGACCCGTCTTCCCGATCTGTTCGGCATGCCTGAGCCGCTGTTCGCTGATACGCAACGCTTCGGTGTCGAGATACCGTCTCCGGTAGAACCGCAGCTTTTGCTGCCGCCACAGCGATACAACAATTGCCGCCGCCCCGACAAGCATTGCAATCATAGAGCCAATGATGAACCAGAAGCGTTCCTTGATCGGCGCATAGACCTCGGCTTCGTCCACTTTAGTAACGATATACCACGGCGACTCGGGAACAGCGGCAATGTTGGCTACAACGCGGACTCCTCGATAATCAATACCATCCACTAACCCACTCATTCCGTACACAGCCTTGACGGCAGGTAACAGCGTATCGGAGAGCGGTACGCTGAGTTTGAGCGCGGAGTTCTGTTGAAACCGGACATCATTCAGAAAGACAACTTTCTGGCTGTCGGCTCTTATCAACAGCGTTTCGGCTGTTTCGCTCGGTATCGGCCATTTGTTCAGATACGGATAGAGATAGGTGTTTGGATCGATGCGAACAATGACAATCCCTTCCCGGCAACCATTGCTTTTACTATCGAATACAGGTATGAAAACAGAAAGAAACACTTTCTTCGAGTACTCGTTCCGGTGAAAATCGCGGATCGTCAGTCCATCGGCGGAGACAATATTTTTTGCCGTCTCGATCGATTCTCGGGAAAGCGGAACGCCATTGTTTACGGAGGAGAACAATACGGATCCAGTTGTATCTATCAGAAACAAATCGTACTCGTGATTATACCTGAATTTATCGAGCCAGGACTGGATTTTTTCCTTCGAATCGGCATTGTTCCGAGATTTCCGGAATGCGCGGACGTGGGAGGCAAAACTCTCGTTTCCATAGAAGAACCTCGCATCGCTCAGACGCTCTGCCCGCCAGTCCTGCAGTTCGTTGGATTTCAGCACCGAGATCGCTGCAAGGTGCTTTTCGATCGCCACCCGCTGCTGATGCTCGTAGTTTTTATAGAACATATATCCGGAGGTCAGAAGCCCGGCCGAAAAAACCGTGAAGATGAAGATCAACAACAACGGAATGCTACGGTTTTCCGTCTCATCAAGTTCGGTCAGATGCACATACTTGAGAATGTGCGAAACAAGCGATATCCCCAGAAGTGAGAATCCTATGGTTGTGGGAAGGGAAGGGGGTATCGCCGAATTCCCATATGGAATTGGCATTCCAAACGTATATCCCAGAATGAGTATGCTGCACACAGCCAGCAAGGCGCCGGTTGTCGCGAAGGTGAATATCGTGCGCCAGGTTGGCATCTTCCTTGCTCTACCCATCGATAGAAGTACGAGGCAGACAAGAATGAAACAGCCGGCCGTGATGGGCGACATATGCCCGATTACGACTCCTTCATAATTACCGCGTATATCGAAACCGAGATGTTCGACTGCATGGAAGTAGTTGTTCGCGGAGGAATACAGAAGAACGAGCGACAACAACGCGCATATTGCGGTTACCGTTTTCCGCGACGCGGGAAAGCTGTTTCCGCTACCATATGCGAGCGCGCCCAGGATAAGGAATAACAGCGCGGTGCTTGGCGCCATCGGGATAAACCTATCGCCGTATGTCGTCAGCCACGGTATATTGAAGAGCCAGCCGGTCAGAGAAAGCAAACCCGTGATCGCGGCAAACGCGCTGGCGGTTCTAATTACCGCATCATACGCTGGCGATTGTTGTGCTGTGTTGTAGTTCATCCGCATCAATCGATGAATCTGACGGAAAAAGCAGGATTGAAGATAGCTTCACCTGCAACGAATGAGATGCCGCCCTGAATACCGAACGCGGCATGGTATCCGTTGTGTTTCGACAGGAGAGAGAAAGAACGCCGGATGTTCTAATAGTTCTTTGATAAAAGGTAGGTATTACCTTCCCCAATGTCAATGGGAAATTGCGCTTTTTTGCTACGCTTTTGCAGTATCCGGATGGTGGCGCCTGCTATTGCTTCACGATTGTTACCGCGTTTCCGCCGGATAGAATGAAGTATATTCCTCGATTCCATGCCGTTGCATCGACCGCCGCCGAGCCGTTCACGATACCGTTCCAGCATTCTCTTCCGAGTACATCGGTGATTCGGGCAGATTGCGAGCCGGATGAACGGAGTGTGATATATCCGGTCGCCGGATTCGGTGAAACGCCGATACCGCTTTCCGTTGGCCGTTCGATCCGGACGATACCCGTCGCTGTCGATGCAATGACGGCGGCGGCGCCCATTTTCGCGTTTCTATGAGGATTCGTGTAGTCGTCGGTCAGTCCCCAGCATCCGTAGCGGCTATACGCCGAAGCGAGCGTGAAATGCAACGCCAGTCCCCCGCCGATGTCTTTCCATCCGTCCAGATAGTTCGCAAACAGAACATCCGCCATGCCGGGCAGGCGGTGCGTTTGAATCTGCGCGTCGAGGTTCGTCGTGCCTCCGCCTGCCGGGAGGTGGGGTCCGCCTTCGTACGATGTGCAGCCGCCCGGAAGATTCCACGAAGCCGCCTTGCCGATGTGATTCATCCGGTACGTCGAGACCGATGGATCGTTGATCTGAGCGGCGATCTCGGTGCGCATTCCTGCGAGAATGGTTGCCGGATCGGGAGAATCAGCCGAGGACGATCCGAAATACAGTGCTGTACTTGTTGCGTAAATGTAGTTCTTCGGCGGTCCGAATGTCGTGTTGATATAATTAAGATGATTATCGCTCCTTCCGTTGTAGGCATGCTGCCCCGCCATGATGACGCGGATGCGATGGTTGATTTCGGCTTGACCGAAGACGTTCGCAAACCACTGAGACAGCTCCACCGTGCGCCGGGCGTGATTTTGATCGAACGTGATTCCCCGCGCCTGAGCTTCTGCCTGATTGTACGGACCGTGTGTTGCCTGCGCGGGGCTCCACACTTCGTTGCTGCTTTCGATATAGATATTGACGCTCTGATCGAGCGAGTCCTTGAGATACCGGGCAAGGTTCTCGACATAATCCTGATCGCACGACTGATGAATGCATATCCAGATATCCTTTTGAAGGATGTTCGAGAGCTTGACGATGTATTCCCAGCACCATTCGTCGCGCTTGCCGTTCAGCGCCGACATATCCGTTTGCGATGCGTCGAGAGGCGTTTTGCGGCTTTTCCATAATGTTTTTGAAGGATAGACCGGTTCGCCGTCCCAGATATTCTGCACATTATAAAAGCGGTAGCAGGCAAAATCTGCCGCCTTGCAGAGAGCGACGTACTCATCGGTGAAGATTTTCGTCGTATTCAGCGGGTAGCCGGGACGATTGACCCGAAGTTCGGTAATGCCGCTGTTGAGCGATGCGGTTGGGATCCGGCGGGTATCGGAGAAATTGAGGAACACCAGTCCGTGATTGGCGCCCGGATATCCGCCGACAACCAGCTCGAATGTCGTGGTATTTGTACGATTATTGTAAATCAGGTTTTCGATGGTGACACTCGTTCCCCACGCCTGCACTGTTGCCGAGCCCTTAAAGCTGCTCGCATACCTGCCGCTGTAGTCGATGCGGTATTCGTCCGGATCGTCGATGACGCCGGTCCATTCAGGGACGGGTCTGCCGTCCATGAGGACCAGCTCGAAATCGCTCATCGGCCAGCCGAGCGAATCGTATCCGGTTGCGTTGTTATACCTGGCGGTGTGGTTGACGATGTTCACGAACGCGCCGTCGGCGACAAGGTTGACGCCGAACTGGAATGTCGGCTGTGCGAATGTTGCTGTCGCACAAACAAGTATCACGAATCCAAAAGCGGCAATGCGTTTCATATCGAATCTCGGTTATGGGAGTCGGTCTAAGATAGGAAAAGTGGGATGGGATGGCAATCAGGGGGAGGAAAATACTCTGCGGGTAGCGCACAACGTAAAACGGCGCAGTCGTACGCCGCGCCGTTTATTGCAGAGTGAAGAAGGTTTATTTCAACGAAATCTTGCTGCCGTTTTCCGCGAGCCATTGATCGAACGATTGCAGGGAGGGATTCAGTTCGCGGCTGAAGTCAACGCTGCGCGCTCCGCGGAACACATCTTCGAAATCGTGCTTGAACTGGAACATGTTTCCAAGATCGTCGGCGCCGGGGAAGCCGAACGACCGGTATACATCGGGCGGAACTGCGTTGTACGACACATCGATGCCGAGGGCGTTGCCGAACGAGGCAGCCATTTCAGCGCCGGATAGATGCTCGCCGGAAATACCGACGGTTTTCCCGATGAATTCGCTTCCGCGTTTAAAGATGCCGTAGGCGCATTTCCCGATGTCTTCGGCCGCGATGCCGGGGAGCTTGCGTTTGCCCATGGGCAGCGTCAGCGCCCACTTGCCGTCTTCGCCCTTTTGCGGTCCCATACCGAAATAGATGAAGTTATCCCAGTAAAACGATGTCAGGAGGAAGGTTACTGGCACGCCGAGTTCGGTAAAGTACGCGTTCGATTCGCCCTTGCCGTCGAAATGCGGGACCTTGTACTGCTCCATCAGAGTGGGCATGCTATCGCTGTGCAGGGGCACCCAGTTGCGCGTATCTTCCAACGTCGACCAAATCGTATGCTGGACGCCCGCTTCCTTCGCGGCTTTCGCCATGTTTGCCGCATGCTGCTTTTCCTTTTCGGGCGAGAAATGGTCCCAGAAAAAGGTGACGCAGAACGCGCCATACGCGCCGTTGAAGGCCGATTTCAAGCTCTCTACATCGTCCACGTCTGCTTTGACGATTTCTGCGCCGAGAGCCGCAAGGGCTTTTGCTTTATCGGAACCTGGATCGCGGGTAATTGCCCGCACTGCAAACTCGCTCGACGGATCCGATAGGATCGCTCTCGCCAATCCGCCTCCCTGCGCGCCGGTAGCGCCAAGAATTGCTATGATCTTTTTCTCTGCCATCTGTACCTCTTCTATGTGATTCGTAACATCTACCAAAATATGTGTATGTACATATATTAACATTGCCGGGAGGAGGATAATTCCCTGTTCGCACTATACCGAAAAGCTTCCCGGATAATAACAAAGCCCGGCAGTTGCCGGGCTGGGAAAGGACGCGATGTTCGGGTGAATTATTCCTTTGGGGTATTCAGGGTATTGGCGGCCTCCATCAGGAGCGCGCATTCGCGCCGCGCGCCGTCTTCGTCGCTGCCGAGGGCGGATTTGGCGCGCTCGATTGCGCTTTCGAATGAGGCATTGCCCTTGTATGCCGATGATTTGAGAAGCAATCCGAACTCCGCGACCGCAGACGCGAACCGGAAGGTTTCCGAAGTCAATGCTCCGCCATCTCTAAGAACCGATTCGGTTTCGGTAACCGCGTTGGTCGACGGGTGCTTGTAGCGCACATGGACCGTGAGGTATTCGTTTGTTTCCGCGGCAGCGTTTTTCAGCTTGCGCTCGGAATATTTATACGCCTCCCCGGCTCCGCCTTCGCCCGCGCCGGCAGGGACGATCTCATAGAACGCCGTCACCGAATGCCCCGCGCCCATCTCGCCGGCATCGACGGTATCGTTCCTGAAATCCTCCTCTTTCAGCAGGCGGTTGTCGTACCCGACTAGCCGGTAGGAGGCAACCTTTGCCGGATTGAACTCTACCTGAAGTTTCACATCCTTGGCAATGGTAAAAAGCGTACCCGCAAGCTGACCGCCGAAAATGCGGTTCGCTTCCTTGTACGAATCGACATACGCGAACGTACCGTTCCCTTTATCCGCAATCTGCTCCAGCTTTTCGTCTTTCAGGTTTCCATAACCGAATCCGAGAATCGTCAGGTAAATACCCTTCTTCCGCTTCTCTTCCATAATTCGCACCAACTCGTCGGTGCTCGACACGCCGACATTGAAATCGCCGTCGGTGGCAAGAATCACGCGGTTGTTCGCGTCTTCGGAATACATCTTCTCTGCTTGTTCGTATGCCAGGGTAATGCCCGCCGCGCCTGCAGTGCTGCCGCCCGCCGTCATGTCGTCGATGGCTGCAAGAATCTTCTCGCGTTCGGAGCCGTTCACAGGTTCAAGCGCGACGCGGGTACAGCCGGCGTAGGTGACGATGGCCACTTTGTCATCGGGACGGAGTTGCTTCACCAGCAGCCTGAATGCCGCCTGCACTAGCGGAAGTTTGTTCGTGTGATCCATCGAACCCGAAACATCGACGAGAAAAACCAAATGCGCAGGAGGCAGCGTCTTTGGATCGTGTATCTTCCCCTGCAGCGCAACGAGCGCTAATTTATGGTCCCTGTTCCATGGGCAGTCGGCAATCTCTGTTATAATCGAGAAAGGATGCGCATCGGCAGGCTGCGGATACTCGTATTTGAAATAGTTGACCATCTCCTCGATGCGCACAGCATCGGATGGCGGCCGGGAGCCGTAATTGATCATCCGGCGGATATTCGTGTACGATGCGGCATCCACATCGATGGAGAACGTCGACATCGGGACCTTCAACGCATCCATGTACGCCGATTCCACATATCTGCCATATGTTTCGGTATCAAACTGTGCGCATGGATTTATCGTCGAGTGCATGGTCATACTTTCGTGCATTGTATTCATTGGATGATCACAACGCGATCCTCTGATATTCAGCTGCGCTGGAGGCGGGGCACTGACGGATGATTGCATATCCATTCCTGATACCTGCAAATCCTGGCTGGAAATGACAGATTTTGTATTGGTCGCCTGCTTGTCGATAAGCGGCTTCTCACTTGTAACAGTCACTTAGTCTGATTTAAACGTTTCATCCAATAATTCAAATGTGATGACCGTCGCAATGCCCGGTAACACCGTTACATTATCCCGTGTAATGGATTTGTATCCAATATATGTCGCTCTGAGTGTATACGTTCCGGGTTGTACGTTCAGGATGCTATAATTCCCGTCGATGTCCGTTCTCGCGCCCTGGCAGGTGCTCACGATATATACATTTGCTCCAATGAGCGTTTCGCCGGTTTTTACATCCAACACCTTGCCTTTGATCGATCCAAATTTGTCGCTGTTTGATTGTGCGCCGGCTGGTTGTGCCGCAATGAGAGGAAGAACGAGCATAAGGAAAACAATGATACGTTTCATGATAACCCCCTTGAGCAGGGCGAAAGGTTCGCGGGAGCCGGCGTTTCGTTCGTTCACCGCCGGCTGATTGCCCCCGCTGTATATAATTGTATGAGTGTTCTACAGAAATGACAGCATGATACTGCCGCCGGTTACAGCACGATGTCCGGTTTTGTGCCGGAATGACTCCAGGCAGTGAACGGATCATATATAATGAACGCAGAAATAAGCACTGTGCGCTGTACGCCGTTATTGTATCCAAAGGAATAATACGCTGATTCGCGAGTTGACGGTTCGTCGCATGGCATATCAACCATTCTACGCAGAGATGGGATAGGCAGGAAAATCGGTTCTGAGACTAGAAATCCGTATTCTGGATTATACTCAGCAGAATGGCGCACGGGATGAAGCGGATAGATAATGTTTGAAGTAGTCATGCCTACTATCCATAAGTTCTCGAATGGTTTCTTCGTGACGCAGTTAACACAAAATCCCTGATCAGGACTTTTATGTGGCATATAGGGATCGGAATACATCGCGATTCTCTGCCATGCCTCGAAGATTTCCCGTATTGAGGTAGTATCGCGGAATAGTACGACCGGGAATTCCGTAATATCATTCACCACGTTTGCGCAATATTTACGTTCGCAAGGAATGATTATTTCGGTTTGATACGTTTCCTCTTTCAACGCAAACCGCGCACGGGTTGTTTTTCCATGCCGGACCTTCACGGCTTTCTTTACAGTATTCTTGTAGCCGATATACGAGGCCATCAGGGTATACGTACCGTTGGGAATACTATCGATACTGTATGTACCATATATATCTGTAGATGCGACTTTATCGATACCTACAATCACTACACTTGCCCCGATAAGCGGTTCTGCGGTTTTCTTATCGGTCACCTTACCCCGGATTGTTCCGGTTGCAGGTGACGTCGTCTGCGCCGCCAGGCATATTGGTAATAATATCACAGCGAAAAGAAATGCGTATTCGAATTTCATGACAACCCCCTTGTACCGGATAAAAAGTTCGCGGGAGCCGGCGAATCGTTTGTTCACCGCCGGCTGATTGCCCCCGCTGTATATAAATATTGTTTATGTTCTACAGGAATGACAGATGAAAATGCGGCATGGTTACATGATACTCCCACGGGAGGTATACAGAGTTACCCACTGATCCCATCTGACGGTAAACTCGTTAACGATCAGGTTCTGCTCATGATCGAAGGTCTCATCAAATGTCCCGCATGGTGTGGCGGAGGATGAATAAACAGGACACCGGTACTCCGCATTGTACTTGAGAAATAGCGGCGGAAGCTGTGCGTACAGCTGATCAAACAGAATGAACGTATGATTATAGTTGTAAGAAGAATGGTAGCGTTCTCCGGTACATATCGAGCGGTAGTAATAATACGATTGAACATTCTTCCAATTGGTATCCATCAGGTGCTGAAGCGATCCCTCATCGATATGGAATCCGATCACTTGCGAGATAGGCACATAACATATCTGATTATCGATGCGCATAGCAGTATTCCTGTTTGTCTGACTGTACAGGAATGCGGCTGGAAGGAATAGTAACAATATATAATATCTCATATCGCACCTGAAGGAAGTAGTGCAGTAATTGATAAACGACTAGTGTTTGCTAATCGACAGATTCTGCCGGATAAAGGAATTGGTAAAAGGCTTCTACCAGTATGATAACACAAGGGGGCGGAAGGTTACATCCCGGTTGCGTATTGAGAATTCGTCGCCGCTAGACGGTGCTTCCCTGCTAATCTTCCGGAGGAATTGTGAGGTGCGTTGCCGCCTGCAAGCCTTTCGAGACCTGCGGCAGTATTCCAAGCCGTTGATAGATTGGGACTACCATCGACCGGATAGCGGGCAGATAAAAGGCGAATACCCCCGCGCCCGCGACGACAAATACTCCGCTGAGAGCAAACGTTGCCGGAGCGCCGATAACGCCAGCCAGATAACCTGCAAGAAGACTGCCCATCGGCGCCATGCCCATGAACGACATGGTGTAGAAGCTCATCACGCGGCCGCGCTTATCGTCGTCGGCAATGGTTTGGAGAATTGAATTACAGACAGCCATCTGAACCATTACACTCATACCCATGAAAAACAGCAAAATGAGCGATAGCCAGAATACTTTGATGAGTGCGAAAAGAATGAGACCGGTTCCGAAAATCGAGCCAGCTATCGGTATGTATTTGCCGAGACCCATGATATTCTTACGCGAGGCAAGGAGCAATGCGCCTGTTACCGCTCCGATACCGGTTGCGCCGACCATGAATCCGAGTGTATGCGGGCCGCCGTGAAAAATATCTTTCGCAAATACCGGCATCAATACGACATACGGCATGCCGACGAGACTGATCAATGCAAGGAACATCAGGATGCTTCTGATGGGAAGAAAATAATACGCGTATTGAAATCCTTCGCGCAATCCCGCGAAAATACCCAACGGTTGCTTTTCGCGTTTCGGCGGCGGCTGAATCCGCATAGAAAGTAGCGCCCCAATCACTGCGATATAACTGATGGCATTTATAGCGAAACACCATCCTTCGCCCACGGCTGCGATGAGCATACCTGCGATGGAGGGACCCACAAGCCGGGCGCCGTTGAACATCGATGAGTTCAGTGCGATAGCGTTTGAGAGGTCCTGCTTGTTTTCGATCATATCGAGAACGAACGTCTGCCGCGTCGGCATATCGAACGAGTTGATGATTCCCAGCGTCACGCTCAGAAGGATGATCAGAGGAACGGTAATATGATCGGTCAGTGTCAGAGCAGCCAGTGCCGATGCCTGGAGCATCGATAATATCTGCGTTGCGACGAGGATCCGGTGACGGTTCCAGCGGTCGGCAAGCACGCCGGTAAACGAACTAAGAAGAAAAGTCGGCATCTGGCTCGAAAACCCGACGACACCGAGCAGCAACGGAGAATGCGTCAACCTGTATACCAGCCAGGTCAACGCTACTTGCTGCATCCACGTACCGATGAGAGAAATGAGCTGTCCGCTGAAAAACAGCCGGTAATTTCGGTACCGGAGCGTCCGGAACACGCGCCTGAATTTGCCGTTCGCGCTGTCGCCGTTTTCGCTGGAATGGAGCGGGGTTTCGTTCGAATGAGTATCCATACCGGATGCAATATACGGTTCTTATCCCATTTGCTCCTTGCGACCGCCGATACCTTTATTCCACGGCGAGCGACCGCATCGAGATGGAACCATGAACAATGCGTTCGTTGAAAAACCGGATACGATCGCGTTCGGAACGCATTCCGAGGATTGTCAGGAACGGGAGATAGTGTTCCGGCGCCGGTATGGCGAGATGCGCAGACGGGTGAATGGTTTCGTAATCGATGAGTTCGCGCGCGCGTTCCTCCAGCGTCAGTTCCGCAACTCGAGCGTCCACCTGTACGGCCCAATCGTACGCCGGTTCGTTCCATCGAATCATTTTCAGATTGTGGACGATGTTCCCGCTGCCCAGCACCAGCACTCCCTGTGAGCGTAGAAAACGGAGCTGCCGCCCGAGGCGGTAGTGGAACGCCGCATCCTTGCTCCGGTCGAGACTGATCTGGACGACAGGTATGTCCGCTTTCGGGTACATACGGCACAGGATGGACCATGTCCCATGATCGAGTCCCCACGATTCGTCGGGCTGAGCGCCGGCTTTGGCAAGCGCATCGATCACCGTTTGTGCCAAATCGGGAGAACCCGGCGCTGGATACCGGATCGCGTACAGCTTATCGGGGAATCCGTAGAAATCGTGAATTGTCGCAGGTTGCTCCGTTGCAGTGACGAACAATCCGTCGGTTTCCCAATGCGCCGAGAGACAGACCACGGCGGAAGGCATGGGCAGATGCCCGGCGAGCTCAATCCAGCCGTTGGTGAATTCGTTATCCTCGATGGCATTCATGGGACTGCCGTGCCCAATGAACAATGCCGGCATGGAAGGTGTCATGGTATGTTCCGTCAAGAGTGATCCGGGGTGCGGTAATTCAACGCTATAACATACGCAGAACAGGTTTTTGTTGCACCGGGGTCGAAATTCGCTGAGGAATCTCTGAACGCCTACAATTCCGTATCGTATTTGATCCGTTCCTCGCGCTGCTTCTTTTGCATTGCGCCGAAATGGTACGACGCTCCGATATAAAACACCCTCGAGTCGCGCGAAAATACGGTCGTTTGCTGAAGGTCGGGAGTATCGATGCGGATTTCCCGTTTCAATGTTTTGAAGATATCGGCGGCGGTGAATATCAACGAGAGCCTCCCTTCGAGCAACTCTTGTCGTATGCCGGCGTTGACCATGTACGTCGGCCGCATTTCGCCTTGCGCCGAGAGGCGCATCGAGTGGTAGGTCGAGTTCATCTGGACTTTTGTCGATCCGGTCAGCGAATAATTCATGGTCAGCGAACCGCTCCATGATACCGCCGACCTGCCGGACGCATAGCCGAGGTTCGAGGCGTCGATCTCGCTATAGAAACCATTAACGCTGGCGTTCACGGCAAGCTTGCCGGCATTCGCAGACACGATGCATTCGATTCCGCCCGATTGATCCTTCGAAAGATTTTCCCGCGTCGTGAGGAAGATGGAATCGTTGACCATACGCGATACCATGGTGTACCTGTTCCGGGTATCGCGGAAATACACAGAAGGGATAATGGAGAACAGTTCGAACTCGAACTGGCATCCGAATTCGATTGAGTTGATGTATTCGGGCTGCAGACGCGGATTTCCGGTCATGACATTGCGCGGATCGCGGTATTCCCAAAACGGATTGAGATCGTGTCCGTCGGGTCGGCGCACTCTCCTGCTGTAGCTGAGCTGCAGTTCCGCCAGTTGCGATAATTCGTACGAAAGATGAAGGGTCGGGTACAGATTGGAATAGGTATTCGCGACGGTTGAATCCCATGAAACCAGGCGCGAGCGCAGATCGACGTACTCGCCGCGCAATCCACCCTGGATACCGAACGCGCCGAACGACTGCCGGTACGTTGCGTACACAGCGTTCACCGATTCATCGAACAGGAAGTGGTTCGATTTCGATGAATCGGTATAAAACGGCTGCGAAGCATTATCGTACCCCTCCGCCAGAAAGTCGAAATCGTTGCTGTTGAATTCTCCGGCATATCCGGCTTCGAAAAAGATGGATTCGCTCAGCGGATTCGAATACTCGAGCGTGACCTGGTGGCGCGTTTCGCCGGTTTTCACGAGCGTATTATCGAAGGCAGCGGGCAGCGCGGGAATAGCGTACGTTTGGGAGTACTTGTTGTCTTCCTGCTCATCCGATTTCGATGCCGTGTAGTCAAGGCGAACCGAGTGATTGTCCCCTGCGAACTTATGTTCGGCAAACGCGGTCAGGCTGAGTTCGTCTTCGTATTCGTCGTCCCTCCGGTTGCGGGTATATTCTTCCCGGACGGTACCGTCAGCGTTCCGGAACAGCTTTCGCTGGAGTTCCGTACGGAGAAAACTGTCGTGGATGTATTCGCTGGAAATGCCGATACGGTCCGATGCGGTCGGTGAATACTCCGCTCCTGCCGAAAGGGTGTGCGAAACGGGCGAAGCATCTGAATGCGTATCGCCGTTGTAGAATGAATTGGTTCCCACCGAATCGATCTGTGTCCGGCGTTCGGTGATGATTCGGTTCCTGCTGTCCTTCCTGTACCCGTACCCGGCGTAGAGATTGACCGAGCCGGGATTATAGTTGAGCCGGATGTTTCCGTTATATCTGTCCTGATTCCCTATGTTGGCGGCGACATCGCCGTTGAATCCGAACCCGGTATTCTTTTTCAACACGATGTTGATGATGCCTGTGCTTCCATCGGGTTTATACTTCGCGGAAGGATTGGTGATGACTTCGATTCGTTCAATGGAAGCCGCCGGAAGCTGTTCCAGCACCGTCGCGCTACTGCGTTCGAGAATCGGCGAGGATTTACCGTTGATCATGATCATGACGCCTTCGGAACCGCGCAGGCTGACATTCCCTTCAACATCGACCTGGATGGACGGAATATTCTGAAGCAGTTCGCTCGCCGATCCGGCGCCGCTCATCAAATCCTGCGATACGTTGTACACTTTGCGGTCGATGGAATTATTAAATAGCGATTTATCGCCGGTCACGACAATTTCGTTCAGCGAGACAGCCGCCTCTTCGAGGGCGATGGCGCCCAGATCGACCGTGCGGCCTTCCTTGCCGAGGGTCAGGGATGGAATCGTTTTCGATGCGTATCCGATATAGCTGATCGTAACGTAGTAGGTTCCTTCGCCGACCCCGCCGATCGTGAACCGTCCATCGATACCCGCCGACTGTCCGGAAACGAGCGCGCTGTCGCTGGTTCTGAACAACGCAACGTTTGCATTCGGGAGCGGTTTGCGCGCCGCAGCTTCGACGACGTTTCCGCGAACCGAGCCGGCTTTCGGTTGCGAGTGAGCGCATAGCGGTAAAAGCAACAACAGTGGAACGTAAACGATGATCTGAACGAAACGCATTCGAAATCTCCAGTAAAACAAAGCACGAATTATTCCGGCCGACAGAACGGAATACAACCGTCCGAACGACCGGCGCAGATGAATCCGGCACTCAAATTGCGTCTTTTATGCGCACCGGCGCCGGAACAAGCTCCCAAAATACCTAATTACAGGTAAGCATACACATTCGAATACCTTGATTTTTCGTTGTATTTCGCGAGGGAAACAGGTAATTTGCCACACAAACAATAATACCTGCCGGGGAAAATAGGGCCGCTTTCCGGCGCGAATGTGCTATTTCAGGAGGGACCATGAAAGAGTCGCAGGAAATCTGGCGGAAATTCGTTTCATTGCCCGGCGCAGTGGTCGACGGCAACGTTGGTATTGCATCCGAATGCTCGATCCGGGGTATCATCGAGGTGATCGCGCACAAAAAACCGAACTGCATTTTGGAGCTGGGAAGCGGTATCGGGACAATGACGTACGCAGTCTTGAAAACGTGCGGACATTTCCGTTACCCGGCAGGTTTTCCCGAATTCTACACAATTGAAAATCACCCTTTCTGTCTTTCGCAAATGGCGATCAATCTACAGGAATTTGAAGGGCGCTATCATGTCCTGAATTCGGCGCTTCCGCTAAGGGAAAGCGGAATGGAATTTGATTTCATCATCGTCGATGGCGGAGGCGACCATCCGTCGGATATGGGCGGCATGAGCCTGGAAGGACTTGTGGGAGAAGGAGCGGTCGTCATGTTCGAGGGAAGCAGGAAGGCGCAACGCGACCAGTTGGTGCAATTGTATGCGCACCGGCATATCGAGTATTTCAAACTGTTTCCGGTCGGTCTGGAACTGTGTTCGGAAGACGGGACAATAACCGCTCGAAACAAGGCGTGTCACCTGTACATCTTCGAGCCGGAACTCATGCCCCTGTCATGGATACGATACAGATCGTTGTACTCGCATGTCGTCAACAGTATTTCGCAGCATCTCCATCATTCGTAGATGCCGGTTGTGAGCGCGCCGTTGTCTTTCAATTTCGCCGGGAGTATCTTCGGGTAATCCTGTCCGAATCACAATAGCCACGGAGTACGTATGAAGCGCCGGTTTCAGCACGGTTCCTATGTTTTTCTTTGTGTTGCGATACTCAGCAGCCAGGCGTTCGCGCAAACGCCCCAGCACCGTATTCTGCTCGAAGAGTTTTCAACCGCGCAGTGCGGATTTTGCCCCGACGGCGATATCATCGCCCAAAAGATCGTCCACGATCATCCCTCCGTTATCTGGGTCACGCATCATGCGGGGTTCGGCGTGGATTCCATGACGGCGCCTGAAAGCCAAATGATCGCAAATGCGTTTACCAATTTCGCGCCCGGGGCATGTATCGACCGGGGCGCATTCCCTTCGCATTGCTCCCCATACGACGGGTATATCTCCACAATCCGATCGAAGTGGGATAGTCTTGTTACGGCACATTTGAACGACGAGCCGTACGCGGAAATTTCTATCTACCCAGATCTTTACGGTGAAACGGGGTATTTGGATTGTACCGTCGACGTTACATTTACTTCCGCGCCTGCCTCGGGCGATTTGCGGATTACAGTTTTTCTTGTCAGCGACAGCATTATCGGAACGGGAAAAGGATACGATCAGAAAAACTACTACAATTCAACGCAGGGTCACCCGATGTTCGGTTTGGGCGATCCGATTGTCGGGTACACGCACCACCGCGTTGTCAGCGCCGTTGTCACCGATGCATGGGGCGCTCAGGGTATTATACCGCAGACGCCGGAAACAGGGAGGAAGTACACCTATCATTTCGGCGGGAGTTTCCCGCATTCCAAGGTCTTTGATTCAATCGACGAACTAATGGCGGTAAAATGTGTCGCTTTTGTCTCGTACTATTCTCCCAGCAAGAATCAGCGGAAGGTTCTCAATGCGGCAGAAGAACCGTTGCATGTAATCGCCGATGTGCCGGATGCCTCTGCGCCGGAAATACTTCGTCTCAGTACCTATCCCAATCCAGTTTCATCCACTCTGACCTTTACTTTCAGCGGCAGTCCGGATGAACGCGGTACCATCACACTGTGCGATATTACCGGAAAGGCAGTCGCGACTGTTTCTACGCGTCTAGGCAGGACTGAGTATACTGTTCCAACCTCGCACCTGCCTCGCGGGCTGTACCTGTACCGCTATATCGGCGGCAGTGCTTTGCGTACCGGAAAAGTACTGGTTCGGCCCGAATAGGCGGTGATAACGTAAATCGACACGGGGCGTTCAGTCCGCGGTGGGGCACAGCTCCGGCAGCAGAGCGCCCCGCTCTTTTGCCGGTTTCGAACTAACAGGAGTGGGCGGTTGTTGAATTGAAGTATACGTTCCATGCGCAACCAACCGGGTGCCGCTTCGTAGACGTATAGTAAAAGTCAGAGAAAGCCGATTCTGTATGATTTTATATATTCTTGCCGCCATTCTCACCGCTCTTGTCCTCGGATTTATTTTTACGCCCACGATGGGTAAACGCCCGCGCGGAGACCGCGAGGATCGATGCCGCCGCTCGCCGAACTACCGCGGAACCCGGTTCGTCAATCTGGAATCGACGAAAACCCTCCGCCCGGAAAATCCGGGCATATTGTACGAATTCATCTTCGGAGCTTCACGGAAGCCGGCTAAGCCGCTGCCGGTCCATGCGCTTACCGCCTCGGATTTTCCCTCGACGCCGGCGGATTTGCAGGTCGTTTGGATGGGGCATTCGTCGTTTATTCTCGATATCGAGGGTGTGCGGATATTGGTCGATGCGGTGTTCGGGAAGTACGCATCGCCGTTTCCGGGACTGATGAAACGGTTTCAGCCGCCGCCGCTCCGCCTCGATCAGGTTCCTCCGGTCGATGCAGTTCTGATATCGCACAATCATTACGATCATCTCGAAATGAAGACAATCCGCCGCCTCGCCGCGATGGGAACCGTCTTTATTACCCCACTCGGCGTTGGATCGTATCTGGAATCCTGGGGCTGCGCTTCATCGCAGATCATCGAGCTTGACTGGTGGCAGTCGCATTCAATCGGCGGGGTGACGCTGACGGCGGCTCCTTCGCAGCATTTTTCCGGACGCGGAGCGTTCGATGCGAACAAAGCGCTCTGGGCGTCGTGGGCAATTACCGGCGCCCGGCGGCGTGTGTTCTATTCTTCGGATGGGGGATACGGATTTCATTTCGAGGAGATCGGGCGAAGGTTGGGTCCCTTCGACCTGACACTGATGGAATGCGGCGCGTATAACAAGCAGTGGGCGGATATCCATATGATTCCCGAGGAAAGCGTGCGCGCGCATTTGGATGTGCGCGGGGAATATATGCTGCCGGTGCATTGGGCGCTGTTCGATCTCTCGCTGCACACGTGGGACGAACCTATCCGCCGCGCCGCAGCCGAAGCGCAACGGCTCGGCGTCAGGCTCGCAACGCCCATGATCGGGGAGATGTATTCGCCGGGAATGACGACAGGATGCTGGTGGGAGAACCCGCGTTCGTGATTAGCCGGTAACCAATTACTGAACCTTACTTTGCCGCCACAGAGCTGAAACACCGATCGTCGTCGTTTTGGTATCCTGCATGAGCGATATGCTTGCAGCTGCGAAGCTCTCTTCGGCGACATAACCGTTCAGTCAAAGGCGGCGAACCAGGGCTCGAATTCAAGACTTTGGCTGAACATTTCAGTTCACTCGAAGACTAACACGGGGCTGTTGCTGCAGTTTGCTGTACTTCGGCGGATACTGTATGCGGTTTCGATGGAGCGTTCGATTGTTTTGTATCGCTTCCATAATCCGAGGTACAACCGGTGGAGCCGAGGATCAGGAGTGCTGCGAAGAATATCATGGTTCGAATCATAGTATTTTCCTTGACGTTGATCTCCAATTAGAGTCGTTTTTCCATGAATGTCAATTCCTATTTCCATCCCTGATAAGAATCGCATCTGTTAGCAATTGCTACGTGAAACCGGACCGACGAAGTATCGGGTAATTGGTTTGTTCGAACTACCGTACATATCCGGTTCATTCACTTCAGACCTTCGCGGAATCCGTAAAAGGCTCCCTTTTTCGCAAGGGAAGCGTCGAACAGCAAGGGCCAATCGGGGAATTCGGCGGTATTCAGCCAGCTATACGAATCCGAAACGCCCCAAACGCTAATGCCTCCGCGTTTGTCCGCGGGCACTGACTCGCAATAGGTGTGGACGATTTCCTTGTATCTGCTCTTTTGCCAACCATCCATTTCGGAAGTGAACACTGTATATGTTACGGTTTTCGGTTCTACCCACCTGTCCGCATTGAATATGACATCCATTTCCGTAATCTTGACTTTCAATCCCTTTGCGACAACCTTGTCGAAAGCTGCTTTTATGTTCTCGATGGACGGCCACCAGATATTGATATGCATCTGGAACCCGATGCCATCGATTCGAATGCCTTTACTCCGTAGATCATCTACCATGTCGAGTACTGCATCCAGCTTTGCCGGGTACGCTTCAAGCAGGTAATCGTTGTAATAGAGATCGGCATCCGGGTCGGCGGAATTGGCGGCTTTGAAGCTTTCGGCGATATAATCGGAGAAATGTTGCAGCCACATAGTATTCTGGAGCGTACCATCGTCGTTGAAGGCTTCGTTCACAACGTCCCAGCTACGGATACGGCCTTTGTATCGTGTTACGACCTCGTTGATATGATTCATCAGCATCGAACGCCAATCGTCGTCGGACGCAACCCAGGTATCGAGCCAGTATCCTTCCCACGTTGAATACCAAACAAGCGTATGCCCGTGTATTTGTTTGTGATGTTGAACCGCATAGTTCACGAACCAATCAGCGTCGTCCCAGAAATAGGTTTCCGGACCGGGACGGAGGGCGGTAAACTTGAGCGCATTCTCCGCAGTCCATTCACTGAATTCATCGATTGCTATCCTGTTGATTCCGGGATTATTCTGTAGGCTTCCTGCGGATGCAGGATCGACGTTGACAGCAACTCCAATCGGGAAACTGGCGCAACTGTATAGTGGGTCCGGTTGGACCGGCGCGGGTGGATCGTCGTCCGAACATGCAATTGCGAATATCGAACATAGCGCGATAACGTAAACCACTTGTTTCCGTCTCATGACAATCTCCGTTAATTGAGTACCGCAATAACCTGTACTTCGTCGAAATAATCAATAGAAATTATTTCATTCTGGAATACGCGAAGGCGATAAATAGTATCCCATATAACCGAGCATCTGTCGAGAGATTTTCTATGGGATCGGCGTAGTCAGGGCGTTCGCATATCAAGCATTTTACCTTCCGGCACGCTATATTGTATACTGCAATGTCCCCAATCCCCGGCTAGAAATCGTGAAGCGTACGCACCTACTCTCCATTCCCTGTCTGATCCTGATGGTATTCATCGGGCGCAGTGCCGCTCAGGAGGCAGGCGCTCCGGCGGTGTTCCGGACGTTTTTCCGTTCGCCGGATGATTCCGTGGAAGTGAGGGCGCTGCTGGCATCAGCCGAGGAAGCCGTTCCGGTCTCGCTCGATTCCGCAATGCGATGCGCCGGCAGGGCCTACCGTCTGACGACCTCCAACGTCCGCTGGAACGATCATCCCCTGCTGGATTCGTGTTACATGTTTTTCACCGCGCTGCTGATTCAGGCGGAAGCGCTGGATAAGGCGCTGCTTTACGCCGATTCCGCCGTTCTCATGGGCGAACGTCTCTATCCGGACGGAAATGCCGCGCTGATCGATCAGTACTATTTCCGTTCGCACCTCAACGACCGGCTCGAACGGCTCGAACCCGCCTTGTCGGATATGCGCAAGGCAGTCGCGCTGATGAAGAAACTGGGATACGGCAACGATCCGTCGTACGCCAACATGTACTGGTCCCTCGGCTGGCTGGAGCAAAACAAAGGCAGGTTTGCTTCAGCAGACAGCCTGTTCATGAAGTCGCTCGAATTGAAGCGCCAGACGCTCGATCCCGAATCGGCGGAGCTTGCCGACTTCCTCTATCATCTCGCAATCTATTATCAGAACGAGGCGGCATACGAAAGGGCGGACGGGTTGTTCGCCGAGGCGCTTTCCATCTATCGCGAAGATACATCGGTTTCGAAGGAAGCCCTGATCGGTTGCGTTCAGAGCATGGCGTCGCATTACGCGGGCGCCGGGAAATTCGAGGAGGCAAAACCGCTCTACGATGAAGCGGAAGCGTACTACCGCAGCCTCCCCGGTGGGGATTCCGAACGGCTTGGTTCGTTTCTTGTCGAAGAAGGCGATTTCTACCGGTTGTACGGGAAGTACGGCGAGGCGGAGAAGTACCTGTTTGAAGGGTTGGGTCTTCTACGGAAAGAGGACGGCCGCCCAACGGACGCGCTTATGCATGCATCCATCGCGGCGGCGTTTTACTACAATGCGCGCGGAATGCACGCCGACGCCGAACCGTACTACCTCGATGCAATCGAGGCGGCAAGAGAGCTGCACGGAGAAGCAAGCGTTCAGCATACGATGACGATGAACAACCTCGGCACATTTTATATCAGCCGCGGACGGTATAAGGAAGCGTCGAGACTGCTGGAGAAGGCCTACAATTCGATTCAAGGTGAAGGATTTCTCTTGAGTAAGGCGGTCTTCACCGTCATGAACAACTTCGCCGTCGCGAACGAGGAACTCGGCAACATTGCCAAAGCGGAATCGCTGTACACCGCCAGCTACCGCCTGACCTACGATTTCTTTCCGGAGAATATCCTGAGCCTGGCGACGATCAATAACAACGTCGGCGAATTCTACGCGTCTCTGGGGAAAACCGATAGCGCCTGCAAATATCTCTCGGAGGCTGTTCGCCTCTACCGGAAGGCATATTCGGAACCGCATCCCTCGCTTGCGGTAAGTCTCAACAATCTCGCCAAGGTGTACGCGCAGCAGAACGAGCCGGGAGATGCGGAAGATGCATTCGAAGAAGCGCTCGAAATGCGCAGGGCGTTGTTCGCGATGCCCCATCCCGATCTTCTGAATTCCCTGAGGCATTTCGGCGAATTTCTCTCTTCGCAGGGCGAGACGGAAGAAGCGCTGGCGATGTTCAGGGAGCTGCTGGGGGGAATCTATCAGAGGTTGCGTGAATCGTTCGAGTTTGAAAGCGAAGGAAGCCAGCTCGATTTTCTGACGAACATCATCCAGCCGAATCTCGATGCCGTCGCGCGGTTTTGCCTTGCAAACAGAACGGAACCGGGCGTCCCGGGCATGTTTCTCGACGCCTTGCTCAAGTTGAAAGGCGCAGTCGCGAATGAAGGCGCACAACGGACGGCGGAGCTTTCGAAGAATGCAATGGTTCTCAAGTTGAACAAAGAGCTGACGGCGCTGCGCGAACAGCAGGCCGCCTACGCCAGCCGGCGTAACACCCCAGAAGTCGAATCGGATCGGTCGCGTATCAGGACGAAGGCGGAAATGCTGGATGCCGCGCTTCGGAAGGTAGACCGCGAGTACGAAAAGCTTGCCCGCCGCAACGATGCCTCGTGGCTGGATATCCAGAAAGAACTACGAAGCGGCGAAGCGCTTGTGGAGTATTCCGCCGTGCCGATGAACGACCGCCGGCACGATCCGGAACGGAAGTACGTCTATACTGCCGTAGTCCTGCGAAGCGAGGGCGAGCCGGTGATGATCGGTCTATGCGATGAACAAGCGCTTCTGCCCTACCTGGCGGCGCAGGCGAAGGCTTCCGAGCGCAGTTCCTACGTCCTCGATCCTGCGCGAAGCGCCCAACTCGCCGCCAGAATATGGACGCCGCTTGAAGAAGCCCTGCAGGATATCAGACGAATCCATATCTCTCCAGACGGCATGTTATACAGGCTTGCGTTCGGAGCGTTGGCGCTTCAACAGGAACCCCTCGTTTATCTCGACGACCGGTATGAACTCCACTACTTATGTGGAGCGAGGCAGTTGCTGGATAAATCGGAACGGTTCAAGCCGAACATGCCCGGCAAACCGCAGCGGTTCGTATTGCTCGGCGCGCCGGATTTTTCGGCGGTGTTGAAGAAGAAGCCGCATTCGTCTTCCAAAAAGCGGACGCGGGGAGGCTGGGAAGAGCTTCCAGGCACGGCGGCGGAGCTGAATTTCATCGCCGCGGCTTGTGCGGAGAAAAAGATACCCTGCAATTCCTACACGGGAAAGCGCGCAACCGAGGATACGGTGAAAGCTCTCAGCGGCAACGCGCCACGCGTGCTGCATCTGGCGACGCATGGATTCTTCTTCTCTGCTGTGGAGGCGGAAGATTCAGCGTACGCGCGCAGACGCTCCGAACGCAGCGGCGCTTCTCAACTGCGCATCATCGATAATCCCATGCTGCGCTCGGGACTCATCCTTTCCGGCGCAAATGCCGTGTGGACCGGAGATGTACCCGCTGCAGGCAGCAACGACGGCATTCTTACCGCGCTGGAGGTCAGCCGGCTCGATCTGACGGGGACAGAACTCGTGACGCTTTCGGCGTGCGAAACGGGATTGGGAGATGTGCGGAACGGAGAAGGGATTTTCGGGCTTCAGCGCGCATTTCAGGTCGCCGGCGCTGAAACGGTGATCATGAGCCTCTGGAAGGTTGCCGACGAAGCGACGGCGGAAATGATGAAATTGTTTTATGAACGATGGCTCGCCGGCGTTTCGAAAACCGAAGCATTCCGTGCCGCGCGGCTGGAAATCAGGAAACGTTATCCCTCGCCGTATATATGGGCTGCATTTGTCATGATTGGAGGGTGATGCGGAAGGAAGACCAAGTACCGGGACCTGGATTGCTCGGTCTCCCAACCGCCAGCTTCAGTAAAGCTTCACCCAAACGCCGGCTTCCCAACGAAAGCCGTCTTTTTTCTTTCCATGAGCCGGGCATGTAGCGCGAACACGGCTTTGTCCGCGCCCGTTATCCGGGACCGTAGTCGTACCGGCTTCGGAAGCCGTGACCTTTTCAATATCCTTCAATCCAGACGCAGTCCTTACCGGGGCATGCGGGCGCCGCGCGAACAGCGCGAGGGGCATGCGGAATTCGTCCGGCGATCCGCATACTTCCGGCGGGGTGAAAACTGCCTGCATAAAGCGCGGCCGTTTTTTTTGAATGGACCGAAGAGACTTCGGCCTCTGCCAGGACTGTCATCATCAGGAGGAATCCGAAAATGGCGATACATCCGGTCAACGCGTTCATAATCCGTTTCATTTCCAACTTGTATCGCTACCAGATTTAAAGAACCGCTTCATTCCTGAGACCACGAAATACGGAGATGGTTTAACCGCGTGGGGACGGAATTTGATGGATTCGTTGACATTCATTTGCGAACGGCGTAGTTTTTCGTATCAACGTTTTCGGCGCCGTTTCAGCACATCCCACCTGCTGCGCACATTTGCGGATGAACCACCTTTCGAATGGAGTACCTTATGAAGCGCATCCTGTTCATTTCTTTTACTATCGTATTAGGCAGCGTGGTATTCGCCCAGACGCCGCTACTCTATCCCTATCATTTTACCTATGTGGGCGCGTTCCGGCTTCCCGATGGCTCCGGCGGTTCCGATTGGGGGTATAGCGGGGAAGCGATGACGTTCTTTCCCATGGGCGATCATACCGGACTCATCGATGGATATCCGGGTTCGCTGTACGCTTCGGGACACGCATGGCAAAACTTTATCTCAGAGTTCAATATTCCAGTACCGGTTATTTCCGCCACAAAAAATCCGGAAGACCTGAACCCCGCCGCCACGCTGCGGCCGTTCACGGACGTGCGCGCCGGAGTCGGCAGCCTGAATGTGCTTCAGGAAATCGTCCGAATCGGCATGCTCGCTTTGCCCGCGCAGGGGGCGCAAACCACGCCGAAACTGTATCTAAGCTGGGGCGCGCACTTTCAGGAGGACGCGCAGAATGTCGCCTCGCATATGTGGTGCGACATGGATTTCTCGAATCGCGCGGGGGCATGGCGCGTGGGCGATATCAGTCTGTACAGCGTGAACGACTATATGTTCGAGATACCAGCCGCCTGGGCCGATGCGCATGTACAGAGTCGATACATCGCTACCGGCAGGTTCCGCGACGGCGGATGGTCCGGGCGCGGGCCGTGCATCTATGCCATCGCGCCGTGGCAGCATGGAAATCCCCCGCCGAGCGACGCGGTACTCGGCACGACCAAATTGTTGCAGTATTCGCGCACCTACGCCGAGGATACGACACGCTATATGATGACGAATTATCATAATTCCGATGAATGGACCGGCGGGGCCTGGCTCACGGCGGGCGATCGGTCGGCGGTCGTTTTTGTCGGCACAAAGGGCGTCGGCGATAGCTGCTGGTATGGTAATTCCAGCGGACCCTGTCTGAACTGCGAAGAGCGCGGCTGGTGGAGTCCGGCGTTCCAGACGCAGATGATCTTTTATAATCCCGACGACCTTGCCGCCGTCGCCGGCGGTCAGATGGAGGCATATCAGCCACAGCCGTATGCGGTCATGAATCTGGATCAGTATATGTACAGTATCGATTCGGCGAATATGAAATACCGCACCGGTGCCTGCGCATACGACCGTTCGCACGGCTTGTTCTATATGTTCGAACCCACCGCCGACGGCGACAAGAGTCTTGTTCACGTCTGGCGGCTCGATCCGACGGCGACGGGGACCGAAGCGCCGGGCGTGCCAGGCGGCATGCAACTCGGAACCTGCTACCCGAATCCCTGCTCTGCAAGCGCGGTTGTGCCGTTCACGCTGCCCGGCGAATCTCTGGTCACCCTGCGGATCTACGATATGTTGGGACGCGAAGTGCTGCGGCCGGTGGATGCGGAGGTGTTTGAGGGCGGAGCGCATTCGAAAACGTTGTTCGTGAATAACCTTTCAACCGGAACATATCATGTAGTGCTGGTTGCAGGAGGATCTGTTCAATCGCGTTTGCTTCTGAAGAAGTAAAGACGTTACCGGCTCAAATCGCGCTAAAAGATGTGCGGTGAAAGCCCCCGCGTTATGGGATCCGTTGCTGTTTCTCAATTCTTGCGGCGTTCAAACGAGCGCCGCAGCGTTTTAGCATCTTATTGAATAATCATAGAGTGTTTCCGACTCCGGAATCGAACGGCTATTTCATGTTGCTCCGGAATTATTCCGGCGGAAATATCATTATATCTCTACAGGGATTTGATGATTTCAATCCCGGACATCGCGAAATTCAACATCTTCAACATAGGTACCGGTATGTCTCAGGCACTCGACGAGCTGTTTCAAAAACACCAGACCGCCATCGGCAATGCGATTGACGCAATCCATCGCAGGACCTTTTATGCCCACTGGCCGGAGGTCCCCAGCGGAAAAATCTACGGCGAAACCGCACAGTCCGATGGCGAGCAGCAGTTCAAGGATCTGTTGAACACGAAGTTTACCTCCGCGGGAAACGACTTCGTCGATACCTGGCACGGCGCCGAGGAATCGCCGTACGGATTCCCGCTAAACGTGACCTACCCCGTTATGCCGGCACAAATGGTCGTCGACCGGGCGCAATACGCCTTCCGTCCCTGGGCGTCGCTGACACCGGGCCAGAGGGCGGGAGTGCTCTTTGAAGCGCTGGAACGCAGCTCGAAACACTTCTACGCGATCGCATTCGCCACCATGCATACGACCGGGCAGGGGTTTGTGATGGCATTTCAGGCATCGGGACCGCATGCCTACGACCGCGCGCTGGAAGCGCTGGCGCTCGGCTATCACGAACAAACCCGATTCCCGGATCATGCGTTATGGGAAAAGCCGATGGGAAAAACCACGGTCCGGCTGGAGAAGAAATTCCGCGCAATCGGCCGGGGCGTTTCGCTTGCCATCGGCTGCAGCACATTTCCCGTATGGAATACCCTTCCCTCTGTGTTCGCAAGTCTTGTGACCGGCAATCCGGTCATCGTCAAACCGCACCCGAAAGCAATCTTGCCGATAGCCATCGTCGTCGCCGATATCCGCGCCGTGTTTTCGGAGTTCGGAATCGATCCGCATACCATTCAACTTGCCGTGGACGGCGAGAACCTTGTTGCGAAGGAATATGCGGAGAATTCTTCGGTGAAGATCATCGACTATACCGGTGGCAGCCAGTTCGGAGAATATCTTGAAGGACTGAAGGGTAAAACAGTGTTCACTGAAAAGGCCGGCGTGAATTCCGTCATTCTCGATAGTGTCGAATCGCTCGATCCGGTGCTGGAAAACCTGGCATTTAGTCTCTCGCTGTATAGCGGACAGATGTGTACGACTCCGCAGAATATTTTTCTTCCCCGGGATGGGGTGCGCGAAAACGGCGCATTGATTCCATATAAAGAGGTTGTTCAGCGGCTGGCGGACAAAATCAATGCATTGACGACCAACGAAAAGATGGGTCCCGGTACGCTCGGCGCCATTCAGAATCCCGCGACTCTGGAACGGATTCATGTGACGAAGGGACTTAACTGCCCCGTGCTTCTCGAATCGCGCGCGGTGATTCAGCCGGGGTTCGCAGTTTCCCGGAGCGTGAGTCCCATTCTCGTTGAGGTTCCCGCTTCCCGTCCGGATGTCTTGCGGAAGGAAATGTTCGGACCGATCGGTTTTGTCGTTCCAACGGAAAACACGCTCGAAAGCGTCCGGCTTGCCGTCGAGGTGTCCCAAAAATCCGGCGCTATTACTTTTGCCGCATATTCCACCGATCCAGAAGTCATGGCTACGATAGAAGAGGAGCTTGCCTTCGCGGGTGTCCCCGTTTCATTCAATCTCACCGGACCCATCTGGGTAAATCAAAGCGCGACCTACAGCGATTTCCACGTAACGGGTGGCAACCCCTCCGGCAATGCATCCCTCGTCGATCCCGCCTTCGTCGCACGCCGGTTCTATACAGTCGGTATCCGCAAACCGGCGGAATAGGCAGCGTACTATTGGAATGTACATCACCTTAGTGATTAGACTATTTGGAAGAAGCGGCTCGAAAGCGCCGCTTCAATCATTTCCTGCGCTTTGGGTTGACGCTGCGCTGCGCCGGTTTCCATTCAGCAATGCGGAGCAGTATCTTGCATGGCATCGCCCATGAGAAAAAGTGCCGCTATGTTTATATCCCGAATCCCGATTGTCCTGATGTTCCCGGCGATTGCGCTGACTCTATTCACCTGCAATGCGCAATCGTGGCTTTACCCAGAAACCATCATTAACAATACCCCTCGGGTTTCAACGGCGAAGGATTCTGGAAGCGCGTTCATGCGAAGCCTCGAGGTTTGGGGCGAGGCGGGTCAATACGTTGCAGCACGGGATGACAATCACCGCTGGAATGTAACGCTGGGGGGCGCCGCCGAACTGTACGGCGATGGGAAATGGAGCGCATTTTTCGAAACGAACATGCATCTTGTCGTCGATCCCAACAATAATCTCTCGTTCAATCCGCGTGCGTTTATTTGGGAGGAAGGGCTGTTTGCAGGTTATACACACGATATCCACCGGATATACATCGGTTATTCACACCGATGTAAACATGATGTGGATAATTACGAGCTGTTGCAAACAACCGGGCGGGTCGAAAGCCGGTCGCTCATCTATGGAAGCGGCGTCGTGCGGTGGACCCGGTCGGCGTACGAGGCAAACAGCATCCGGATTGTTCCCCTCGCGGAAGCGCATTTGTATCTGCTCCTTCAGGATCAGCGGTTCCCCGTTGCGGCGCGAGCCGTAAGCCCAAATGTCGAGATGCTGCAGGGCGCATTTCGCTGCCGTCTGGAAGCGGAGTATCCGTTACAGTCCGGCGTCTCCGTGTCGGCGGTCGGAGACATCCGCGCAACGATGCTGGGCGCATCGTCCAATGAACGCTTTTCCCGTATCCAGGAAATCTGGCTGGAACCCGCGCTGGAGCTTGCCGTGTCGTTCAAAGGGGCGGCGGGAGCGCTACAGGTGTTTGGGAGATATGTTTATCAGGAAGACGATTTTATAGCTCCGCAGCCGCGCCCGGCGCGGTTATTTTGCGCGGGCGTCAGGCTGAAACCGTGAGTCCCGGTAACAGATGGGACAGCCCTTCCGGCGCCGCAGCTCTATTTCATCAAAAGCAATTTATGCGTTACAACCATGCCGCCGGCTTGGAGAACACAGATATATGTGCCTGCGGGGAGCGATTGCGCATCAAAATGTACCGAGTGCATTCCCCGGCTCTGATACTCGCCGACAGGCGCGGCAATTTCCGCTCCGAATACGGTGTACACTTTCAACGAGACGTATCCATCGGATGGAAGATGATAGATGATGTCGGTGGAAGGATTGAAGGGATTGGGTTTGCTTTGCAGCACGACATAATCTTCGGTGGCGTCGAGAGGGAAGAGGCAGTCGCCGCTTACATAGACATATCCGTTATAGTACCGCGCAAGGATCGTGCCCTCGTTTATCCTGCTCTGGATGGAATCGAATGCCAGTTCAACGCCGGCCCAGTTGAGCTTATCCTGACCTGAGCCGAACACAACTTTAAAATCCATATTGGTTAATATGCCGGTGCCGGTCAGCGATGAATCTAGGTTATCTGCCGAGAATCCGATAACGCCCGGCACGGATAGGTCGGCAAAATTCCATCGTTGGAGGAGTGTATTCACCCGGTCGAAGCCGAGGAACTCCAGTTTCGAATCGTCGTATTCCACGAAAACGTTCATCCGGTGAATATCCTTCCCCGATGCGTCGTCGATACGGATGGGAAGAGTGAACGAGCGACCGTATTGCGCCACTTCGTTGCCCGGAATAATCAGTGCAGTGACCGGGGGTATACCGACCACGAACACTTCTTTGGTACAAACGGTCTTTATTTTTCCGGTCCGGAACTCTACCCGAAGCGTTTCCAGCGAGCCTTCGCGCTGTTCGATGGGCTTGAGCCGCCACCGGATAGTCCAGCTCGAATCGCGTTTCATGAACTCGGCGGGAAGCCCGTAGCGCGGCACTTCCCCGCCAGGAAGCGTAATCCGGGTCGAAGGCGACACGGTTGCGTAGACGCTGTCGCTGGCGTTTGCACCGGTATTGGTGACCGATGCGGTAAGAGTGAGTTCTTCGTATCTGAGCGTGGTGTAATCGTAATGAATCGTATCCACCGGCGAGGTCTCGACGTAACAGACGAGTTCGGGTAGTATGGATGCTTGTATATAGATCTGGCAGTCGGTGGAAATCGCGCCCGGAATATTCTTCGCCTTTACGACGAATTGGATGCTCGCCGTTCTGGCTGTAGACGTTTGAAGCGGGAGCACATCCCACTGAACGGTCTGGCTGGCGTTCGGAACCAGTTGCGCCGCCGCGAGTTTGCGCGTCTGCGCCGGATCGTCGAGCGCAAGATTGCTGTCTGTGAGAAGTATCTCCACCGTGACGCTGTCGGTTGCCTGGGTACCGGTGTTTCGTACTGTACAGAAAGCGGTAAACCGGTCGGGTTTGTACATCCCCGTCTGGGGGTCTGCGAAGATGGTATCGGGAACGATGTTGCACTCCGCGGCCATCTCGGGCACCTGCTCTGCCGGGAGAATCAACGTATCGCAACAAGTAGCGCTTCTACTGAATATATCGTACACGGTGACGCAAATTGCCGATGTATCGGCGAATTGCACCGGTTTGATCCTGATGGTCCAGCTTACTTCGCGTTCCTCGCCGGGATTCATCGTGCCGAGAAGCTTTGTGGCGCTTTCGGTCGATTCGTACACCGGAGGCAGTTCGAGCTGCGCGCTGACGCTGTATGCGACTGCTGTTCCCGCATTCTTTACTGTGGTTTTCCAGACGAAGGGATTCGGTTCATACTTGTCGTCGATGAACTGGATTTCGATATCGTTATCGCAGGTAAGCTCGAAGTGTACTTCGCGTATTGATGGGATGGGAAGCTCGAAACTGCATGCCGTATCCTGAAGCGGATCTCCGAGACCGCCGCGTCCCTGCAGGTTGAACCGTGGCTCGACAATCGTGTCGTTGAAGCGCGGATTCAGTTTGACCCGGAAATTGTACGACTGCTCTTCGCCGGGCTGAAGCATCCCGATATCGATCACAGGATTGTCGAACGCCGAAATGCCGGGGGTGGCATTGTACAGCATTCTCGTTTCTTTCGACGGCGCATCGCCGAGGTTTCTGACTTTCAGCGGTATGCTGACGGGATTCGGGATGTAATCGTTGAGATTGTCGTCGAACTGCGGTATCACGAACCGGTCTGTGGGACAGACAAGCACGAGCTTTGGCTTGTATTCCTTTTCAACCCAGATGACCTCGAAGCAGTCGGTACTGACGCCGCCGTTTGCGGTGACAGAAACTATGATTGTGTCGTTCCCGCTGACCTGCCTGGGTTTCACCGTCAACGAAAAGAAGACCGACACTGTATCGCCGCCTGGCATGGTTTGCGTGACCAGCACGGGGACGGAGGTTTCCGTCGTAAAACGAGGATTGTTGACGACGCTCGCCTTGACGTTGTCTGCCGTCAATGCGCTGGCGTTTGTAACGAGGACCCTGATCGTAAAGGTTGAAGGGAGATATTTATTATAGTCGATTTTATCGAAGAAAACAGAGTCGATGGCATCGATGGAGCATGTGAGTTGCGGTTTTGGATCCTGCGCGGCGGCACGATGAAGCGGTCCCAGGCAAAACAGGAGAGACAGCATACTGACGACGCTCCAAAAGAGTCTTGCGCGAACTTGGAGGATCATACGCGCGCTTCCGTTCCGGGTGTAAAACAGGGGCGCAGTTGCCTGCAGCCCCTCGCTGCTATTATAATGCATGCCGATAGTACCTCAACGTCACAAGATATAATCGCAACTCTATCCGCATCCGCGCGCGCGATCAGCGCGCGAGGATCATTTTCTTCATTTCGCTGAAGCGTCCTGCTTCGAGTTTGTAAAAGTACACCCCCGAGGCCAGGTTCGTGGCGGAGAAGACCA
>CAYPBB010000050.1:0-32853 GCA_964408855.1 uncultured Ectothiorhodospiraceae bacterium | reverse complement strand
ACTCACGTTGACCTTTTAACCTAACTTTTGGTCCGGTTTCGCATGGTATTACCTAAAAATTTGAAAGAATGCAATTATTTCAAAACTACCTGTATCTTACGGTATTGTTAGTTGATGTGCAAGCAACCCTCATATACTTTATCGCTATTACCGGTGCAAAATCCGTTACCGGTATATTGAGTCAGCACATACTCAAAGAACTTGCAACGAGGGTACAATGCGTAATGCGACACGTTTCATATTGGTCATATACATCTGCACAGGGTTTGGTTATTCCGCTTCTGCACAAACGAATATCTATGATACTGTTCGAGTGTCACGGTTTACCAAAGCTGGAAGCCCCTATATCATCCATGGTACAGTCAGCGTGGTACGGGATCTCGTTATCGATCCCGGAGTGGTGGTCCGCGGTGAGAATGAAGGATCATTTTCGTTTGACGATGCTACTCTTCGAGCAGTGGGTGCAATCGGCGACAGCATCGTGTTTCGATCGTTAGGTATAATCAACCTCGGGGGCTGCGATCGTAACTGGGTAATGAACTATTGCACGTTTACGGAAAAAAGTGGTATACACTTGTATTGCGCCCCACCCCGTTCGGATACTATTGCGCATTGTTCGTTTCGTGGTAGTCTAAACGGGATGCGTCTATTTGCCCAGAGTCAGAACAGTCAAACACAAGTGCTGATACTATCGTGCGTCTTTACCGATAAACCAACCGGTCTCGTAATCGATGCGATGGGCGGATCGCATGCTCTTATCCGTATCGAAGATAATCTGTTTTCCGGAAATCAGGTTGGGTTAGATCTGTTTTATTGCGATGCACAAATCTTCAATAATCGTTTTCTCAATCAGACCGTTCAATCAATCCATGTGGTGTCTGTCATTGGAAACGTCGTTACGATAGGAGGTGCGCCCGACCGATGCAACACGATCGATGCGGAAGTCGACTTCAACTGCAGTCCCGGTATGACGTTAGATGCACGATACAATTACTGGGGAACCAACGACACGGCGGTTATTGCACATACAATGCTGCAAAGCTCTCAGGGCACGATCCAGTATCTTCCCATTACAAACGATTATTGCCAGCCTGTCACTGGTATAGAGATTCCGACCGGCACTCTCCCGCTTGACGTGCGAGTCTATCCAAATCCGGCAACGGCAGAAAGCACTATTCAGGTAACAGGCAGAGCGGCAGTACCGGTACAGTATGAACTGTACGATCTGGGCGGAGCACTGCTCTGGTACCGGACAACCGATGCGGTATCGCCGGCATTTCCGGTCATGCCGCCGGGTGTATATTTCCTCCGCGCCCGGCAGGGTGAGGCGTTTGGGTATACAAAGGTGGCAGTGAAGTAATACTGACGATCGGGTATAAACTGAACAGGCGGGTCGAAACCCGCCTGTAATCGTTCATTCGTTATGAATCTTATTCCGCTTTCGCCAACTTGCCGATTTCCTTATCGATCAGGAACAAGCCGCGGCCTTCCGTGCCGATGAGCTTGATTTTATCGAGGATACCGGTAAAGAGGGCTTCTTCTTCGTGTTGTTCCGAGACGAACCACTGGAGGAAGTTGAACGTTGCGAAATCTTTTTCGGTAAGCGCTTTGTCCACAAGTTCGTTGATTTTCGACGTCACAAACTTCTCGTGATCCAGCGTTTTCGTGAACAGATCCAGTAGCGAGTCGTAATTCTCTTCCGGTCTGGCGAGCGCAGGCACAAGGGCGCGCGCGCCGGTTTCGGTGATGTAGTGAAAGAATTTCATCATGTGTTCGCGTTCTTCGAGGCTGTGCGCCATCAGGAATGCCGCCGAGCCGTTCAGACCGTTGACGGAACACCAGCTGCTCATCTGGAGGTACAGGTTCGAAGAGAAAAATTCCACTTCAATTTGCTGATTCAGCCGTTCGCACATTGAATTCGTCAACATAGAAGATCTCCGTTTCAAAGTATGGGGGAAATGGCATCATGGTTCATCTGCCTAAACATACGGTTTTACCGGAAAATTTCATTGATACGGATGCGCCCGGTACCATTCCCATTGCCGCTCGATACCTTCTTCGAGTCCAATTTTCGCATGGAACCCCAGCAACGAATACGCTTTCGTGGGTTCGGCGAGCGTTACCGGGACGTCTCCCGGAGGTTTCTCGGTATAGGTTTTAATCAATCGCTTGCCGGTTACCCGCTCGATGGTATCGACGAGTTCATTGACCGAGTAGGCATGCGAACCGCCAAGATTGATGACCTCGTATCCGCGGACGCGGTGCGCAGCTGTGCATACTCCATCGACAATATCATCGATGTATGTAAAATCCCGTTGCATCGTTCCATCGCCGTAGATGGTTGCGACTCCGTGATTCGCGGCTATTCGCAGAAATCCCGCAATCGCCATATCCGGCCGCTGCCTGGGTCCATAGACGGTGAAAAAACGTAGGCACCATACATGAATGCCGTACATCTGTTGATAATAGAAGCCCAGTTCTTCGTCCATCCGCTTCGAGAGCGCATACGGCGAAAGTTGCACCGGGAGGTCCTCGTTCTCGCAAAACGGACAGGGCGGGTGAGAGCCGTATACACTCGACGAGGAAGCAAGAACCATACAGCCGCACGTATGTTTCCGCATTCCCTCGAGAAGGTTTGCGGTTCCGAGTACATTCGTCTCGAAATACGATTGCGGGTGTTCAATGGAATTCCGCACTCCCGCCTTTGCGGCGAGATGAACGACAATATCGATGCGATGATCTTCAAACAGCCTGTCAAGCAAAGTTTCATCGCCGATACTCCCTTCAATCAATTTGACGTTCCGGCGCGAACAAATCCGCGCGATGTTGCTCCGTTTAATTTCTGGATTATAATAATCGTCGAAGTTATCGAGGATGATAACTTTCTGTGCTTCTTCCGAAAGACGTTCGGCTACGTGCGACCCAATGAAGCCGGCGCCCCCTGTGAGCAGTATAGTCCCCATTGCAGCATTGTATTAGTGGTTCAACGGAACACTAAAGTAAACAATTTTTCCAAATGATGCACAAGATTCGCGACCGAGTACAACTCCACCGCGCGACGGCGCGCATTTGCGCCCAATTGCGCGGCAAATTCCGGATTACGAACCAACTCCACAACTGCGTCGAGAAGCGCCTCTTCGTTATTAACCGGCACGATAAGGCCTTCCTCCCGGTTCCGGACAATGGTCGGTACCCCGCCCGACGCGGTCGATACTATCGGAACACCGCACGACATTGCCTCCAGAATCACGTTGGGCGTGCCTTCATAATCGGACGTAAGTGTAAAGATATCCGTATCGTGGTACACGCCAAGCGTTGCATTCGTCGGACCCATGAACCGGACCTGCCCGCTTGTCAGTCCCAACTCCGCCGCAAGCCGTTCCATTTCAGGTTGCAACGTCCCTTTCCCATAGATTCTTCCTTCTACCGGACATATCGCGGAAACGCCCTTGACGAGGCGCAGGAAGCGGTCGAAGCGCTTTTGCATTTCGATTCGTCCGATTATCGAGAGCCGCAGCACGGGAGACGGCGATGTACCGGTTGAAGGCACAAAGACGTCCGTATTCACAACATTCGGCAGGAAAAATAGCCTCGATCTGTCTTCCCCGAGTGTAACAGCGTTCTCGATTGCCTGCTCGGAATTCGCGGCAACAACATCTGGCCACCGTAAACTCGGTTTTGCAAAGATTCCAAGGGGACTTATATCGTCGAGGTAATCTCCCCTGATCCCTCCAATGGAAGGCACGCCAAGCGACTTTGCAACAACTGCATTATAAGCGTTCGTATAAAAATGCATGCTCATCATGATATCGGCATGGTGAGCCTTAGCAATCTTTCGGATAAGATGCAGACGTTTGATGCGATTTCTTCCGGCGCCTACGTGATAGACGGGAATTCCGAGTTCCGTTATCGATTCCTGATAATGCTCGCCGTCGGTGAAACTGAGTACGGCGGGTACCATCTGCATTTCATGCATCGCCTTGAGCATATAGAGCAACTGCCGTTCGGCGCCTCCCTGTCCCAATGTCCCGACGAGTATCGTTATCCGGGCGTTTTGTAAGCTTTTCGACATTGCAATACCATTGTGTACGAATGATATAAGGTACGCATAACCAAAAATGCGGCGCAAATTTTGGCAGGCTGACAATACTCTATTGAACCAGTTTTTCTTACATTTACAATGAGATTGGTTTTTCCCCAGGCCCATAGAAACGCTATGAATTTCCTCGCTCCATACATCGGCGCCCAATGGTACAGCGCTGTCATCTCAGTGGCGCTTATGCTTGCCGCCGTCTATCTCGCCGGACGCGTTCTACGATTGTTGTTGAAGTTCATCGAATCGCGGCTGGCATCGAGAACAAAAAACACGCTCGACAATCTCCTTCTCGATACCATCGCGTCCTACATAGCGCCGACGCTTGTTTTGCTCTCGCTCTATGTTATTATTAAGCAATTCCGCCACGAATATAGCGGTGTGACGGGGTGGGTGAAGACCGCGTTCGAATGGGCGGTCGCGGTTTCCTATGTCGTAAACGCCGCATTCATCGGGTATGTGTTTGTCCGGTTTATTCGAACCGCCGTTAACTGGTACATCGAAACGGTGGCGGCGAAAACGCAAACGCACCTCGACGACGAACTGGCTCCGCTCGTAAAACGCCTTCTGAATCTTATCGTTTTTCTCCTTGTGGCGATCGTCATTCTCGATCATTTTCACCAAAACCTTTCGACAATTATCGTTTCGCTCGGAGTCGGCTCGCTGGCGATCGCACTGGCCGCGCAGGATACTCTTGCCAATACCATCGCAGGTTTTGTGCTGATGATCGACCGGCCGTTCCGGCTCGGCGACAGAGTCAAACTTACCGACGGTACGCTGGGCAACGTGCAGGATATCGGCATCAGATCCACCAAGCTCGTCAACGACGATCATATCATGTTCATCATCCCGAACGCAGAAATTGTAAAAAGCCAGATCCAGAATTTATCGTATCCGAACGATATCGTGCGGTTCCGGGTTTCGTTTGACGTTGCATACGGAACGAATATCGATATTCTCAATGGAATTGTCATGGAAGCGGTGAACAGAGAACCGGACATCGTCGAGCCGAAAACCACCGAGGTAAGAGTGGTAGAGCTTGCCAATTCTTCGTTGAAAATGGACGTGTTGTGCAAGATCAACAATCCCAACAATATCCCTCGCCGGAGAAGCGATCTGCTGAAAATCATTTATGAAACGTTGAACGCGAACAACATTGAAATACCGTTCCCGCAACGGGTTGTTCATCTTCGCTCTCCAAATCAAGCCGCGCCTGGTGCGGGCGCCGGCGATGCGTTTCCCGGTCATGAGTAACACGGAGACAGCGTATGTCTGAAGAGTTCAATACAATCAACCGCGAAATCATCTACAGCGGACGCGTCTTCGATATCGAGCGCGACGAAGTCCGGCATCATTCCGGATATGAGAGTATCCGCGAGGTTGTCCGGCATAATGGAGGGGCGGTGATTGTCGCAATGTTCGAGAACAACGACATCATCCTCATCCGCCAGTACCGGTACCCGGTCAACGAGCGCATTTATGAGCTACCGGCGGGAAAATTGGCGCCGGGCGAGGACCCGCTCGATTGCGCCCGTCGCGAACTCGAGGAAGAGACCGGATTATCGGCGGTAAAATGGGAAAAACTGACGAGCCTTCTGACGACGCCGGGATTTTGCAGCGAAGTGTTGCACATCTATCTCGCCACCGAACTGCACAACGGTCTACAACGGCTTGAAGAGGGCGAGGAGACGATTCAGGTATTCAGGATACCCCTTGCAGACGCGCTGTACATGTGCTCGGAAGGAATAATTCACGACGGCAAAACCATCGCCGGAGTGACTCTCGCCGCCATGAAAACCGGGATCATCGATATCGAACGCTGACGATCGACTGTTTGAAATGGAAACCGGGATGCTTCGCTATGAGGCATCCCGGTTTTTACTGCAATAATGATTGAAGAGCTGTTACGCGAACAGCTTCGGCGCTCCGCCCGTATGCAGGAATACGACCGTTTGACCCGGCTCTATTATACCTTTCCGAATGTCGCCGATGATGCCGGCCGCAGCTTTCGCCGTGTACACCGTATCGAGAATAATGCCTTCCGTCTGAGCAAACATGCGCTGGGCTTCGAGGGCTTCGCCCGATTCGATTCCGTAACCGTCGCCGAGATAGGAATCGTCGACCAGTACATTCTGGTTGTCGACCTTCGCTTCGATATGATTGCCTGTCTGCGCCGCAAGCATGAACGCTTCCTTTTTCAACTGATAGGCGTTTTTGGCGACCGCAATCGCTCTGATCGATCCGCCCCAACCATACGCCGCCTGCCCGGCAAGCAAACCGGCATGCGTTCCGGCGGACGAACTGGCGACATAGATCGACGCGGGATTGACGTTTACCCGCTGGAAATCGTCCATCAACTCGGCGAAGCAGTGGACATACCCCAACGCGCCGACCGATGTGGAACCGCCGAGAGGCATCCGGTACAACTTCTGTCCGTCGACCTGCATTTCAGCGGTGATGCGTTTTGCGGTCCGGTCCCATTCCGCCCAGTCGTCGCTCTCGACATACACAAAGCGCGCGCCATACAACATGTCCAGAAGGTGATTCCCGGTGTAGAGCTTATCCGCCATTCCCCCAAGTATCAACGTACACGAGAGATTATGCGCGCTCGCATACGCGGCGGTAATGCGGCAGAAATTCGACTGAATCGCACCGGTGGCAACCAATCCGGTAGCGCCTTCCTTGATTGCGTCGGCAATGAGAAAGTCGAGTTTACGTGTTTTATTTCCTCCAAATCCGAAACCGGTGAGATCATCCCGTTTGCACCAGAGATCGATGCCGAGTTTTGCGGAAAGATTGTCGAGACGATGAAAGGGAGTTGGAGAGATGGAACGGTTTACATTCGGGAGAGTGCGAAGGCGCTCGATAACGTTATTCATACGCGACAGATTCCTCTATGCCCAGGAAGGCATTCCTATAATCCATGATGAGATAGCTAATTCCATGGCTTAACGCCATAATCATTACAACAACACCCGAAAAGTACACGATACCCGCGACTTCGTCAGCCGCTCCGAGAGCATTGAATGATTGAAAGATGTAGTACCAGTCGTGCAACGCCCCCTTGCTGATCAGTTGGAGTTGCATTTTCTGTGCGTCGGCGATATATACCGAGCCGTTCACGAGCGAATGTCCGACCCAGTATAACATGAAGAATGTCCAGGGGCGGTAGTTATACCAAACCCAACCGGCTAGAAACAACGGGAAAATCACCTGGAAGATCGTTCCACCCATCATGTACAGAAGCCTTCCGAAAAAGCTGAAAAAGAAATGTCCGGCTTCATGAATGATAAGCGTGACAGTATCGAGAAGGAAGACGGCGAACGGCGGCTGTACCTTTTGAACTACATGCGGGTAAACGAAGGCGCAATAGGTCAGGAGCCAGGCCATGTACAGGAAAATCAGGGTTTTAAATCCGGGCAGAATGTACTTCATCTCGTCATTCAAGCGATCTTTTCTACCCAAATATAGCGAGTTGCAAGAATCAACAGTTGAAAAAAATATAACCCGCTTTGCAGAAAACTGCATAAGCGGAAATAAATACAAAAACGCCCTTTTTTACGCATAATCGACAGTTTATCTTCCCGCGAGGGTACTGAATTCGATTGTCCCGGCTGGTGACATAGTGCCCTTTTATCTTACTCCCGCCAATCGGCGAACTGAATTCGCCTTCAACCGGACATTTATTACAACCCGAACCGCACATCGACATGCCGCCATATGAGAGAGACCTGTTTCATCCGGAGCTGGTTTGCTATCTTTGCGTATTCACAACCAGGAATCAGGCGATGTTGACACCGTTTGCCGCACCCAGAACGCACACAATCAAGGAATCCATCTTCGCGACCATGAGCAGGCTCGCGGTTCAGCATAACGCCGTGAACCTCGGGCAGGGTTTTCCCGATTTCGATGGTCCAGCATGGATTATCGATGAAGCGGTCGAGGCAATGCGGTCCGGGAAGAACCAGTACGCACCGATGAACGGCACGCGCACCCTGCGCGAGTCGGTAGCAGGTTTATACCGGGCATTCTACGACCTCGAGTACGATCCGGAAACGGAGATAACGGTCACGGCAGGCGCAACCGAGGCGTTGTATTCCACGATCACAGCGCTGATCGGCGAGGGCGATGAAGCGGTGATGTTCGAGCCGTTTTATGACGGGCACCAGGCAGACGTACTACTCGCAGGCGGCATCCCGAAATACGTCACTCTTCACAAGCCGGATTTCCACTTCAATCCGGACGATATCGAGCGGCAGATTACTCCGCGAACCAAGCTCCTGATCCTCAACAATCCCCAAAATCCGCTGGGGAAGGTCTTCACCCGCGACGAGCTGCTCAGCATAGCCGCCATCGTTGCGAGCCATAACCTCCTTGCGCTCAGCGACGAGGTGTACGAGTTTCTGACCTTCGACGGCGCCGAACACATTCCGTTTGCCTCTCTGCCTGGAATGCGCGAACGCACGATTACCATTTCATCGACAGGGAAAACGTTCGGTATGACCGGCTGGAAGATCGGCTACGCCTGCGCACCGGCGGATATCACCCGCGCTATTCAGACGGTACACCAGTTCGCAACGTTTGCAGTGAACACGCCCGGTCAGATCGCAATGGGGCATGCAATCGGCCGGTTGCCGGAATACCTGCCCGAATTCCGGGCGTTGTACGCAGCAAAACGAAATCTATTGTACGAAGGAATGCAAAGAACCCGCTTTGCGCCGCATCTGCCGCGCGGTTCGTATTTCATGATGGTGGATATTCCGGATGAGCTTTGTCCGGGCGATGTGGCATGCGCCCGCATGCTTGTGGAACGGATGGGAGTCGCAACCATTCCCCCGTCGGTGTTCTATGGAACATCCGACGAGGGAACAACAATGCTGCGGCTGTGCTTTGCCAAGAGCGATGAAACGCTCCGGCAGGGGATAAAGCTGCTGGCGGGCGTTTAGTTCTTGTTGCGGAGCTTTGTTGCTTCTGCATGGAACCTGAATTCGGAGTATATTTAAGCATTCTCAGAATATGCACTGATATAAAGGATGGAGTAGATCAATGCTGAAAAGCCTGGAACTCATCAACGTCGGTCCTGCTGATCAGATGAGGCTGGATTGCGGTAAACGGCTCAATCTCATCACCGGCGATAACGGCCTGGGCAAGAGCTTCATCCTCGATGTGATATGGTTTGCGTTGACACATATTTGGCCTGCGAAAGTAAATAAGAACCTGATTTCAGGTTCGAAGGCGCTTGTGTACAATAGAATAGAGGATAAAGGTAGTATTGAGGCTGAGTTTCAAGAGCCTAAATTAGCTACGACATTTGTTACGCGATGGCATTCATGGCATCTCTACTCCGCACGTCCTTCACCACAATCTGATAGTCTCGTATTATACGCGCTCGTCGATGGCGGATTCGCAATATGGGATCCTGTAAGGAATACTCCACGCGACCGGGAACATAACAATCCCGATAATCCTATGGCGTATGTTTTTACGCAAAAAGAAATTATCGACGGCTTACGGGATAATAACGGTAATACGCTATGTTATGGCCTCATCACCGACTGGTCTCTTTGGCAAAAGGAAAATGGAGAGCCTTTCGCCAATCTCCGCGCTGTATTGAAGGCGCTGTCTTCCTCGGACGAAGAATTGCTCGAGCCAGGGGAATTCACATCGATCAGTATCGACGACCCTCGCGATATTCCGACAATAAGAATGCCCTATGGCATCGATGTACCCATCATGCATCTCTCGGCAGGAATCAGAAGAATTGTATCCCTTGCATATCTTCTGGTATGGAGCTGGGAACAGCACAAACGCGCATGTAAACTGCTGAACCGCGAACCAGCGAAGCACATTACCTTCCTTATCGATGAAGTGGAAGCGCATCTGCACCCAACATGGCAACGAAAAATCATCGGCGCGTTGCTTGCAGTGATGCAGAATTTGTCGAAGGATATCGAAGTACAGTTGTTCGCTGTTACTCATTCGCCGATGATTCTCGCTTCGACAGAAACACACTTCGATGCAGAGACGGATGCATGGTTTGATTTCGACCTGAAGATTACCGAATCGGCTACAGGGGCATCCAGACAGGATGTAGAGGTAACGAAACGCGAATTCGAGCGCCGGGGCGACATTCTGAACTGGCTGACAAGCGAGGCATTCGATATGCAAAGCGGGTATTCACTCGAAGCGGAAACAGCGCTTCAGCGGGCGGCAGAGTTCTCTCAAAGCGGCAGCGCCGACCAAAAGGAAGCGCAAACGATAACACAGGAACTGCAGCGAGTGTTGTCCGACACCGATCCGTTCTGGATGCGCTGGCGGTACATCGGGGAAAAAAAGGGCTGGTTCTTAAATGAATCTCATGACGATGCTGCCGAAAGGGAGTTCGCCCGATGATTCATGTCGATTTGCAAGAGGAACCTGATGATTTCGACGAAAAGGTACGGCAGAAGGGACACGCTTTCCTTGCAGACAGCGGTATCGATCCTGATTCATCCGCACCAAAGGGATTCAAATTCGCAAGTTTCTGGACGAATTGTCTTGAAGAACTCTCTGTCGCTTATTCCCATGTTTGCGCATACACTTGTCGATATCTCGGATACACCGACGGGAGTCGTTCGGTAGATCACTTCAAACCTAAATCAAAGTATCCCGGACTTGCTTATGAATGGTCGAATTACCGCTTGGCGTCGATTGGAATCAACTGGCGAAAACGAGACCATGAAGACGTCATTGATCCATTCGAAGTACAAACCGGCTGGTTTCAGCTTAATTTCCTTGACGGCAAAATTATCTCGAATCCAGATCTCGACGATTCAACGCAACAACAAATCAATCTGACTGTTAAACGATTAAAGCTGAACGTTCCCCAAGTCTGTCGGGAGCGTATGGAGGATTTGAATAGATATTTGGATTGGGAAATCCCTGATGATGATTTTCGCAGATTTTCTCCATTTATCTGGTCTGAAATCCGCCGGCAGGGATTGAAAAAATAATCCGTCTAAATAGCAACCATTCCCCCGTCGGTGTTCTATGGAACATCCGACGAGGGAACGACAATGCTGCGGCTGTGCTTTGCCAAGAGCGATGAAACGCTCCGGCAGGGGATGAAGCTATTGGCGGGCGTTTAGTTCTTGTTGCGGAGCAGGTACCCGATAATACCACCGACAACGATTCCTGCGCCCAATGCGCCAAGCACCGCTGTAAACGGATTCAGCTTGATGTACTCTTCCGATTTCTGCACGGCAGGATCGATGTTCTCGCGCTTGATCTGATCGATCTTCTGCTTCGCCGCTTCGGTGTACTGCGCCGATTTTTCCTTCACGCCATCAAGAATGTTCTGCGAGCGTTCGCTCACCTGATCCTTCAATTCGCTGATACTCTCTTTCATTTTTTCCTTCTTTTCAAGATAGAGGTTGAACAGCTCGCGTAGCTTCTCCTCTACCTTCTCCTTCGGTTGTTGATACTTTTCCTGGATAAGATCGACAAGGGACGTCAGGTCCCCTTCGATACGAATGAGGTCCTGTTCCGATAACCGGTCCCACGCGACGGCGACATGTCCTTTGAAACCGCTCCATTCGGCTTTCAGCGTTGGTGCGTCCATAATACCCTCCATGCGTTTCTACAGTGTTGAATGAACCTCCGCCGCGCTGCACCACGTCAGCGGGCTCGTATGTCATATATAACGAAATTCGGGGAAAAATGTTCTCCTTTCGAAAAAAAAGAGCGGCGCGCCGTATGTTGCAGGCCGCTCTTTTGAAGACGCGTTGGATCTTAAACTACTTAATACTCGAGAGAAACGGCGGTCCCGTGAAGCACCGAAGCGATACGGACCGCGTCGAACACATGATCTTCCGTCAAACCGCCGGCAAGCACAGCCGCTTCGTGACTATTGACGCACGATTGGCAGCCGTTGATGGCGCTAACGGCAAGACAGAACAATTCAAAATCGGCTTTGTTGCTCTTTGGGCGCGCAATGTAATTCATGCGCAACCGGGCGGGTTTGCTTTGGTAGGCTTCCTTTTCGATGAAATGACGGAAGCGGTAAAACACGTTGTTCATTCCCATGATCGTCGCAGCGGCGCGCGCGTCGTCGAGCGCGGCTTCGCTGATACCGGCTGCCTGCGCATCGGCAAGAACCGCGGCGCTCAGCTCGTCGTTACGGGCGGCGACGGCGCAAGCCACCGCCGTACCCCAAAGCTGATCGGTGTTGAGCGAGCTTTCACCGAGCACGGACGAAAGATTGAGCTTCATGTCTTTCGCCGTCTCCGGAAGCTGTTCGCGTATGGCGTTAATGGCGTCCATAGTTATGCGTGCAAGGTCTCCTGACCCTTTTCCCAGTTGCAGGGGCAGAGTTCGTCGGTCTGAAGAGCGTCGAGCACGCGGAGGGTTTCCTTCACGTTGCGGCCGACGTTCAGATCGTTGACGCTGACCCACCGGATGATGCCGTCGGGATCGACAATGAACGTTGCGCGAAGCGCGACACCCGCATCCTTGTGCAGAATACCCAATGCCTGGCTAAGTTCGCGCTTGGTATCGGCAAGCATAGGGAAGGGGAGGTCTTTCAAATCGGCATGGTTGTTTCTCCATGCGAGGTGAACAAACTCGGTATCGATGCTGGCGCCGAGAACCTGCGCGTCGCGATCGGCGAATTCGCCGTTCTGCTTGCCGAATTCGGCAATTTCGGTCGGACAGACAAACGTGAAGTCTTTCGGCCAGAAGAACAGTACCTGCCATTTTCCGGCATAGGTTTTATCGGTAATTTCTGTGAATTCCTTGCCTTTTTCGAGGCTGACAGTCGCTAATACGTTGAATTCCGGTAGTTTATCGCCAATTGTAAGCATGAAATGGTACTCCTGTATTTGTTATACTGTATCTGATGTACTGTTTTCCGTTTGCACAATGAGATTCGCCAAGGTTCCTGAAGGATGCAGTGTTTTCTACGCCATCCCATCCGGATATCAGTCACGACTACCAACAAGAAAATAGGTGCAGGAATTCCCATATTCCGCCTCAACGTCGCTTTTTTCACAAGATGAAGAATCTATGACCGCAAATACCGATTTGCCTTGAATCTTGTAACCGAATTTCCTTATTTCCACTCTATACGGTGAGATCCGGATCTTCATTTCTGCGCGCGAGGCGTTTATGGTTACAATGTATACCAAACCTATTACCATATTCTTTCTATTCTTAGTTACCGGGACTGCCGGTCTGGCACAAATGCCGGAACAGTTCCCTATTTACAACGAATTCGGGAAACCCATTCCGGTGACATTTCCCCCAAGCGAACATTCGTACATTCCAGGGCAGCTTATCGTGAAATTCCGGGAAGGCGCGCTTGATTATAAGCGGCTGTGCTACGAAGAAGAGTTGACCGAGGACACCCGGCAACGCCTCCTCGGCGAACACTATACGCTGGAGGAAGTGATCCTCGATAAAGCCCTTGTCGAAGAACTCCACAGAATGGGGGCATTCGCCATTCAACGCTTGTCGGTGGCGAACCCCTGCCGCGATACTGTTTCCGTTACACGCGAAGGCGAACTCATCCGCATTTACGACTATAACTTCATGAAAATCCATTTCGGCTATGCCAATTCGAACGAGCGCGACATCCTCGACAATGCAATAACATTGACGCTCAAATACCAACGTTCGCTCGAGTTAGCCGATTTGAACTACTATCTCGATCTTCAGATCTGGGACCCGAACGACGATGCCTGGCAGTATCCGGTTGTCAATCCTGCCTACCTGTGGAATTACCGTAATCTGGGAATGGATGAAGCCTGGGAACACACCAAAGGCAGAAGCGATGTCAAGGTCGCTGTTGTCGATAACGGAATCAACTATAGTCACCGCGATCTCGGCAGCGGATTCGGACCGGGAAGTAAAATTATTGGCGGATGGAGCTGGACGTTCAACTCGCCGGATATCTCGACTGCTTCATGGCACGGAACACCCGTGACGGGGATCATCGGCGCATTCACGAATAACATATTCGACATTCCGGGTATCGCCGGCGGCGATGCAGCGACAGGAGAAATGGGCGTTCAAATTGCCGGCTACCAGGTATCCGACAGCCAAGACCCGTACTCCGGCCGGCTCGATATGGGCTATGCAATCGCTGCGATTCTCGAAGCCTCCACCTGCGGGCCGACTCCGAACGGGTACGGACAATGCTGCAATTTCATCAATGCCAGTTGGGGCGCCTATCAATACGACGAAATGCTTCGCTCCGCTATCGCGGATGCATTCGAACGCGGCTCAATTGTCATCGCCGCGCGAGGAAACGACGCGGCATCGGGTCAACCAGACCAATTGCGCTACCCGGCATCCTACGATGAATCATGGATCGTCTCCACCGGCGCTTCAAACGATTTGAAAGACTGGGCTCCGTATTCCAACATCGGAGGCGGAGTGGATTTCATCGCTCCGGGCGGCGACCGTTACCGGCAATACATTACATCGCTCAACGAATCGGGCGGTCACTCATCCGATTTCGAAGGCACCTCGTTTGCCGCGCCTCATGCAACGGGTATCGCGGCGCTCATCCTTTCCTACGCGCTCGATCATAATGGAATCGGGGAAATGCCGGTCAACGAAGACTATCAGGGAATGATGAAAGCGTCGTGCTTCGATCTGACGAAAAGCAGCATGACAAGCCTGCCGTACAACGCCGGCTACGATTTGAACTCGGGCTGGGGACACCTTCAGGCCAACACGCTTTTCCAGATGATCGAAGATGATCCGAATCGCCTTGACGCCAACTACAAGCTGACGCACATCACCTCGGCGCCGTCGCTGCGGTTCGGTTCCTGGATCAATCAGTTCACGATGACTTTTGTCAACAGCTACGGTCCGGCGCAGTACTCCTCGCCCGGCTCGATGCCGAAAAACAAACATCTGAAAAGCGATATCTACCTCGCGCGCAGGCGCCAGGTCACAGGCGCCTACGATCTGCGTTCGAACGAAAAATTCGATCTAACCCAAAATGTGTACATATGGGGCTATTCGGGACGGCGCGGCGGATATAGCGGCGCGGCGCCCAATTATCAGATTAACTGGACTGCCGTTTCGTCGGCGCAGGGGAACAACTCCGGCGATCCCTCTCAGCCAGGTATTCATCATAGTCATTCGCCGATTGTCGAACTGATGACCTACCAGTACGAGGTGTATCTGCCCCAGACAAACCAATATCTGCTCATTCCTCCCACGAACGAACTGCAATTCAATTTTACCGTCTTCGCGCGTCACCGCTCGCAAACGCAGACCGGTGGTTTGCTGCCAACAACAAGCGGTCTGGCAATCGACGTCTATCCGAATCCGACACAGGGCCGGACGGTTGTGCGCTATCGCACCGAATCTGCCGGCGAATTACTGCCGTTACGCGTGTACGATATTTTTGGACGCGAAATGCTGTCGGCGCAAATCGACCCGGCGCAACTCTCCGGCGACGGATTCGAAGAAATCGATCTGTCTGTGTTCCCAAATGGTATGTACAAGATTGTCGCCGGATCTGGAAGGCGGCAGGCAATAACCAATGTCATCGTGCGCAAATAGCAATGCAATGTAACCGGATATGAAACGGATCTGGATCTATATCGTCGCAGCGGCATGTATCGCGATAACAGTGGGATGCGATAATCCTTCGCAACCTACGGTTACGTCATGCGACTGCATCGATAATCCGGAAATCGATTATCCGTATGTTCCTTCCAACCGGTACTACGCGGTGAAACGGTCGGTCGATGGTTCAACTCTCGCGTACCTGCACTCACAGGATCTGGCGAAACTCTATCTATACTCCATCAACACTGGTGAACAGACTGTCCTCGAATTTGCGCTTCCGCGGTATTATTCCGTCTACCGGATCATCGATTTCCATTGGTGCCCGTATGATCACAATAAGCTACTGATAAATACCGTTACGACTGTCGATTTCGGCGATAGAATGCCTGCGTATACGTCGAATGCGTTCATTGTCGACAAAACCGGTACGACCCTGAATACGGTAACGCCCCCGCTGTATCCCTGGTTCGGCGCGCCGCCAAACTCGTTGCATATAACAGCGTGGCTGCCCGGCTCCACGCCGGAAGCCGATTCGCTGCTTGTCGATGGCGCCGGCATCTATGTGCCTCAAAAGGAGCAGTTCCTGCCGCAGTACTGGGATTACTCATATCTCGACAGGCTCGGCACAAACAACCTCCAGCTCGGTCTCGACACCGAATCGAAGCGTATTATTCTCGGCGGATTTGAGTTCGATTTTCAATCGTTTCCTGATCAGTGGCAGGGAACGGCGGCGTTTTCGCCCAGCGGAAGTAACATTGTATTCGACGGCAGCGAACCCTACCAACAACCTTGCGCACGAACCCTTTATATCGGGGACGTCGGAGGCGCGCTATCGAATCCCGGCGCGGGGATACCACTGAAGGAGCTTTCTCCTCGAAAATTATTCTGCATGAATCATTACGACAATGGCTCCGTCTTCATTACCGATACAACTATCGCCGTTTCAATGTATCACGACGGCGATCAGTATGCCCATTATTACGAAGTTTCGATCACCGGCGCACTGTTGAGAAGAATCAGCAGCCCACGGTAACTCCGTCACTGCCGTAGCAGGATTACTGCCGTAGCAGGATTACTGCCGTTCGCGGTTTGCCAGAATGATGTTTCGAAAAATGACCGGCAACATTCCCTTTACCGGATTTGCGTTTAGCAGCTCGAACCTTCCATCGAAATTCCCCTGACCGTCCGAAAACTCGTTCTTCATTATATCGTAAACCGAGGGATTGAAGTTATTCCGGTTCAGATCGACAACGGTAAGAAACGGTCTTTTGATATCCGGACGGATCAGGTCGAGATATGTCGCCCAGTTGCTGATATCGGTGGTATCGCTTTTATCGTTCCCCTCGTCGGTAATCAGCACAATCTGCCGGTAGCTTTTAGCCGTATTCTCCATCGACATCTGGTACGCCTTCAACAGGGCGGGGTATAATTTGGAATCGAGATATTGTTTCGGCCATTGAGTGAGTTTTGATCGAAGAGCGTCGAAATCGTCCGTGAATTCCGATTCAATCTGCAGGTTGTCGTAATAATAGATCAATGCGGCGTCATCGTAGGCGCTTGAAAGCATCCATGATGCCTGAATCAGCGCTTGTGTCACGTACACAATGTCGGTGTCGCTATTCATGCTCTGACTGACATCGACGACGAAAATGATAGAGAGCGAGCGCGACGGCGCAAACTGCGGCTCGATGGGAACCACATTGATGACTATGGGATCCCTGACATTAATAGAATCACATGCGCCGGCTAGAAGCGCAGCGCATGTGATAAAAATCAATTGATAGACGATGCTTCGCATCGATGCACGGAGTTAGAATTGCACGAAGATACCGTTATTGAAGTTCAATCCGTTCGTGATCCAGTAATTGCGCGTGGTATTCGGGTAGTTCATCTTATAGATGTGCATGGTACCTTCAAGCCCGATTTGCGCAAAGATGCCGGAAAAGAGTTCGTATTGAATTCCAACCACCGACCGGCCGAAGAAACCGCCGAACGCTGTGCCCGATCCGCTGACAACGCCTCCGACCCCGAACTGACCGAACAGCTTCAATCCTTCCACCGGCGTGAAATCGCCTGTTTGGAATCGGTAAGCTGCCGAGAGCCAGGCGCCTTTATCCGATCCCGCCATCGTGGAAATCGAATCCTGATTTCGCTCCTCCCATTGCAGCGACAACGCATCGTAGCCGCCTTCAATACCGAACGCATGATGTTCGCCGACGATATAGAACAGACCGGTTCTCAATCGCTGCATCGCGTCGTTGTTCGAGCCCGATGGACCGACGGAGTAGTACGACTGACTAATCGGCGATGTGGAAAGCTGAAGGATAAAATTGGGATCCCTCTTCGTTTCTTCGCCGAAGTAGGCGCGTAATGCATCCTGTATTTCCTGTGGCGTCACCATCAGATCGCCAATTCCTTCCGGACGAACAATAACCGGCTGCCGGATCTCCGGTTCGAACATGCTGGACGCGCTTTTTGGAGCTTCGGTGGTGTTATCGGTTTCCGTAACAACTGCGACCGGCAGTTCTTCCGCTTCGGTTACCTGCTTATGCTCCGGCTCGACCCAAAGATCGCCGAGCATCGGCGATTCAGGAACCTCCTGAATCAACTGAATGGGAGCAGGTCCGGAAATTGCATTACCGGTCAGGGTGGGCAATCCTGCCGGCTGTAACAGCATAGTAACGAAGCTTGCAGTCAAGGCTGAACTGATCAACGCGCCGATCAACGGTTTGATCCATGATTGTGCTGATGCGCTGAACAACGACTGGGTGGCGCCGGGCGCCGACGGCTGCGAAAAGGCAGTGCTGCCGGAAGTCGATACTGTCTGGGCAGAGACGGTACCTACAGCTGAAGCCGAAGCCGGGTTTGAAAATCCCAATCCTGCAAAAATGGCTGCGGTAGCCGCGAGAGGCGGCGCGAATGCTTCCTTATCGCCGTGGACGGCGTTTCTGATAGCGAGCAAATCGCGCATTTCGTTCCGCAGATCTTCGTTCTCAGCCAATGCCGAAAACAGAACATGCTCCTCGGTCGACGTTGCTTCGCCGTCGAGGTATGCATGCAGCATTTCCGACTGGTTTGAGTTGAATTCTCCGTTCATGATACTAACCACAGAGTAGTTCTATTATCTTCTCTTCTCATTTTCATCTTCTTTCAATCTTCAGACAAATCCGCCAGGTAAGGGGCAAGAATCTCGCGGATTTTCTGTTTGGCTCTGTGAACGCGAATCTTCACAGTCGATAGCGAGGTATCGAGCACTTCGGCTATTTCGGCATAGGACAAACCGTCGTATTCTCGGAGAACAAATGCTTCCCGGTATTCGTGCGGGAGCAATTCAAGCGACATGAGTATCAATTGCAATAATTCGGTGCGTTCCTGCGATGGATCTTTCGAAAGTTTGTGATACTCCTCGAATGAAACCGATTTTTTATTATTCCGGATGCAATTGAGACATAAGTTTCTGGCAATTTTCAGCAAATACGCCGGCACATTCGACATTTCGGCAGTCTTCTGTGCGCTCTGAAAGAATTTAATAAATGTATCCTGATATACATCCTGCGCTTCGCTTGCATTCCCGAGAATTCGTCTGCAGTACGCATAGACGCGGGAGGAATGCCTGGAATACAATTCGGCAAATGCTGCTTGCGCAACGGAATGCTCGCTTCGAAGCAATCCGTATAGCTCGACATCGGTATGCTGTTCCGGGCTACTCGGCATTTATGTTTCCAACATGTACTGACTAATGGTTAATGCCCTTCCCATCAATTTAGTCAATACTCTTATCAGTTGCTTGTTCAGCCCTGCCGATGATAGCCACCACGTACACCAGCAAGTGCATCGTTCCTGTTCGAGTGTAATAACACTGCACTTCATAAAAAGTTACAGTGAAGGATTCCTTTTATTGTTGAGGTGGATCGATTTTAGTGCTGAATTTTGACGCAATTTTCTTTACTTTTTCCATACAAGTCAATACTTGCATACACTTTGTTACGGATTCGGTTATGGAAAGGTACGTTACCGGGCATAAAAACAGCGTTTTTCGTGGTTTTTCGCGTTTTGTCTTCATCTTCTTTGCCTTGTTCCTCGGCCTGGAACGGGGCTCGGCGCAAACAGTATCGTACATCCTACCGGATATCGGCACGCCGGATTTGAATACATACGTCGAATTCATCGGTCCGGCATCGGCTACCGGTAATTTCGGAACCGATGGCTTTTATTTGAATCAGGATGGGGAGCCGGTACGGGTTGTCTGCGCAAATCCGGCAGATTCCTCAAAAATTGTCGTCGGTCCCATCGTTGTAAGCTGGTCGGGACGTATGATTTCTACTCAGGTGTTTGTTCACCCATCGCTGCAACCGAATTCTCAGGATTGGAATTCGCTCGATCCGCAATATATCGTTGGTCTTCAGGTGATCGTCAACGGCATTCCCGGTAACGTGTCGCTATTTTATATTGTTCGCCCCGGGTCGTCTATCAATGTCACAGGGGGCGGAGCGATCGGCGGAGGCGGCACAATGGGGGTCCGTTCGCCAAGAGGCGGCATTATCGTCGAAAGCATCAATCTCGGCGACGGTCTCTATACTATCTATAGCGGCGATCCCGATCCTTCGGTTGAGAGCAATCAGGGATATCTGCCCGCGACGGTGATCTCCAAAGGTCCGGTTCGAGGTACCGGCAATGCGCGTATTTCGGTGGATGGGGGCCGTCTCGATGCGGGTCCCGGCGGCGGGGGAGGCGGAGGCGCATTCTGCGATGTCACCGGCGACGGTTCGCGCGGCGGCGCCGGATTCACTGGCGGAGGGCGCGGAGGAAAAAACGGTTCGGGCGTCTTTGCGAATTCATATCAATCGCCGGGCGGAGGAACAGGTCCCTATATCAATAATACCGGCGCGAGTTTGAACGGCGTACTCGGCGGTACTGCGCCCTGGTACGAAGCCGCGGGCGGCGGAACAGGACACCCATTCGGCATCTCCGGTGAAGGCTGCGCCAGCGGCGATAACTGCGACCCGGTTGGAGGCTACGGAGGCGGTAGCGGCTACCGGCAGGATCAGGACGGAGGCGCAGGCGGATATGCTACTCCGGGCGAAGGCTCGAGCGCCAATAACGGTGGAAAGGTCCACGGTAACATGGAATTGGTACCGCTTGCCGGAGGATCAGGCGGCGCTGGCGGTAATCCGCAGGGGATCTCGCAATGCTCGGGCGAAGCAGGAGGGGGTGGCGGCGCGTTACGAATTTTCGGCGCTTCCATTGTCAGCGTTCAGCTTACCGCGGACGGCGGTTCAGGGCAGACGCTTTTTGAAGCCGACGGCGCGGGCGGTTCCGGCGGAGCTGTTATCGCTGAATCGAAGCTAAATACGTCACCTATCAGGATTAGTGCCGCAGGGGGTGGCGGGGGAACGATTGGCGGGGCAGGGCGGTTGCGCGTCGATGGTCCCGCGGGTACGATCCAGCAGGTACCGGCCGGAGCTTCGTTCTATCGCGGTATTTCAACGGACACATCGCATTTCGTGGCCCGCAACTTCACGTTAACCGGTACTGGCAACGGAAACAATATCCACATCTACATCAAACCGGAGAATGAACAGTGGCGGGAATTGGCGGAAATTTCCGGGTACTCGGGCGGAGCGTGGTCTCTGCCAGTAAATCTGCCCGGAAATCAAACGCTATACTATCTTACCGCCGTTCAGACCGTTTCAAATCCGAACTCCGCGCCGCTGACGGCTGAACCTGCTTTTGTCTTTTCCCAGGCTGCTGCGAATATCCTTCATTATTCGCCGGTGCCACGAATTGCGGCCGATACGACGCTCCAGTTCTCCACCATCCGGTGCGATACCACCATTACCGATACGTTGTACGTTCGAAACGAGGGAGATGGAGATCTCACACTTTCGAGCGCACAGTTCGGCGCGGCAGAATTCTCGCTGCTTGAACCCGCCCTCCCGGCTGTTGTCGCGCCCGGAGATTCTGTCCGGCTTGTGATCCGGTTTACCTCGTCGACGGCGGGCGTATTTTTCACCGATTTGTTACTCGCGAACAACGACACGGCGACGGCACGAAATCCTTTCCGGATACACCTTCGCGCCGTCAAGGAAGTTGCAGCCTTCATTGCCGATCCTTCGCGGCTTTTCCTCGGGACAATCGCATGCACCGGATTTGTCGATACAACAATCACGCTCAGGAACCCTACCGATACGGACATCCTGATACTCGAACCGGTGTTTTCAAATTCAACGACGGCATTGATAAGTCCGCCGGCGACGTCGTTCCCAATTCTTGTCGCAAATCGAAACAGCCGCGACATCAGGGTACGCATCGCACCGCGCAAAACCGGTCTCGATTCGGTCCTGGTGACATTCAACTCGACAACGGAATTTTGCGATGTCCGGCAAACCATGACAATTGTATGGGACTATGAAGATGTTTCGTATTCCATCGATACATCGGCCATGTTCCGGACGACGTATTGCATGAGCGAAACCCGCGATACTACGTACACGGTCACCAACACAGGTACGACGCCGGTCACGTTCAATTTCGTGGGTATCACGGCGCCGTTCACCGTTCTTTCGCCCTCATTCCCTCTGACGCTCAATCCGGGCGAGTCCCGGGCAATTACCGTCCGGTTCACATCGGCTTCGTCCGGCTTTATTACCGGACAGCTTACGCTCAACGTTCAACCGTGCAACGAGACCATTCCAATCAATCTCTATGCCCGGTCGGAATTCGTAGAGCTGAGCGCAAACGATATCAGTTTTGGAATCCGCCAGCCCGGCGATCTACCGATGCGCATGTATGTAACGGTGAAGAGCATCAGTTCGACGCCGGTGACACTCACCAGCGGATCGTTGTCGTTCCCAACGCCGTTCAGAGTTACCGGCGGATTGCCCGCAACGATCGTTCCGGGCGATTCCGCCCGCATTGAAGTGGAGTTCATGGATCCCGGCAAGGACACCAGCGTCGTGGTCGAGTTGACGATCAACCATACTCCGACGTGCAATCCATTGATCGTCAAGATCATGGGCGGGCGGGGCGAAGCATCGGTCGTTCTGGAAATCGGCAAGGTATCCGGCGGCACCGGCGATCATATCACTATCCCGGTCTATCTCCGCAACGCGAAGAACCTCTCGCTCCATGGCGCATCGGCAATTTCGACCACGCTGCGGCTTGATGCTTCTATACTATACCCGCAGGGAGCAACGCCCCTTGGGACAATTATCAACGGGGAGCGTGTTATTCCGCTCTCGGTTCCCTTGCTCACCGATGCAAACGAGGTCGCCCTCCGGCTGCCTTTCGTCTCCATGCTCGGTACGGCAGAACGCACCGATATCGTTCCGGAAAACTCTGTGGGCGTAAACGGCGCAATTGCGATCACCGAACTCCCGGGTTCGTTTACTCTCACCGACATCTGCCGGCAGGGCGGAACACGGCTATTCGACGGATCAAGAGCGATGCAACTGGCGCAGAACTCGCCGAATCCATTCAACGCCGTCACCCGCATAGAGTATTCGGTCATCGAATCGGGTTTAGTGACTCTGGAAGTGTTCGACAGGCTCGGGAGAACGGTGCGGACCCTCGTCCACGAGGCGAAGCAGCCGGGAACGTATTCAACGGTTTTCGACGCCGCGGATCTTCCTTCCGGGATATATCGGTATGTGTTGCGGACGCAAACGATGTCGGCGACGCGCTCGATGATTCTGGCAAAGTAGGCTGCGATCCCGCGAAAAGGAGGTCATGAATCCGGGTATGGTAATTTACCCGGAAAGTGTTAAGTTGGTAGATTGTAACAAGTAACGGTTCTACGGATCGAATGCCGTGCGGAGCCAGGACATAACAAAACGGAGTAACTATCCACATGCGTACAGTATTGGCAATCGCCCTTTGCATCGTTCTGACCTCGTGCCAGAATAACGCTCAGGACAATGTAGAATTGAAGTCCCAGAAAGACAGCATCAGCTATGCTATCGGCATGAATATCGGCAATAGCTTCCGCACGCAGGAAATCGAAGTCGACCGGGACGTTCTTATGGCAGGTATGAAAAATGCCATGGAAGAAAAGAACGTCAAGCTTACCGAAGAGCAGGCGATGGCGGTGATGCAGGCATTTCAGCAGCAGATGATGCAAAAGCAGATGGAAAAGCAGAAGAAGCAAGGCGAAGAAAACAAGGTCGAAGGCGATAAATTCCTCGCCGAAAACGCGAAGAAGGAAGGCGTGAAAGTAACCGCCAGCGGTTTGCAATACAAGGTCGTCAAGATGGGCGACGGAGCGATCCCGACAAAGGATGACAAAGTTGAATGCCACTATAAAGGCACGCTCATCGACGGGAAGGTCTTCGATAGTTCGTACGACCGCGGTCAACCGGCAACTTTCCCGGTTACCGGCGTGATTCCGGGCTGGGTCGAAGCGCTTCAGATGATGCCCACCGGCTCGAAGTGGATTCTCTATATCCCCGGCAACCTGGCGTACGGCGAACGCGGCGCAGGTCAGGACATCGGTCCGAACGCCACGTTGATCTTCGAAATCGAACTTCTGAAGATTCTCCCGAAAGACGCCAAGTAATACCGGCATTTCAATCGATAGTAGCAACGCAGACCGGCTCTCCGGTCTGCGTTTGTTTTAGCCCTCTTCTCCTCGCTGTCTGCGAGGTTTGTGCATTCTCTCTTTTCGATGTTTTTTTGTAACATGATGTTCGATGTAACGGACATTTGAAACCCCACGTAACCGGATAGATATTTTATGGCGAGCAACCAAAGCACTCTCGAAAAAATAGTATCGCTTGCGAAGCGCAAGGGATTCGTTTTCCAATCGTCTGAAATTTACGGCGGCCTGAACGGATGCTGGGACTACGGTCCGCTTGGCGTCGAACTTCTGCAGAACGTCAAGAATGCCTGGTGGCGGTTCATGACCTACCGCGATAATATCGAGGGGCTTGATGCGTCCATCCTTATGCACCCGCGCGTGTGGGAAGCTTCCGGACATGTCGAAAACTTTACCGACCCGATGGTGGACTGCAAACAGTGCAAGAGCCGCTACCGCCTCGACGTCTTGTTCGAATCGTACAACGAAAAACGGCAGAAGAAACTGGCGCAGGCCTACAGCGAATACCTCTCGGAGAAGCCCACGGAAAAGGAAGCGTTTCTCGCGCTTCCCCGCGAGCAACAAATCGAACAAACGGGCGACGCCCTGATCGATAACGCGGATGCGTTCGAGGCATTGAACGCGGGAGAGCATCTTGTCTGTCCGAACTGCGGCAACGCCGGCACATTCACCATTCCGCGCAAGTTCAATCTGATGTTCAAGACATTCATCGGACCCGTCGAGGATTCGAGCGCCGTTGTGTACCTGCGCCCGGAAACGGCGCAGGGCATTTTCGTGAACTTCAATAATGTCTTTCAGGCAACGCGCCAGAAAATTCCTTTCGGTATCGCGCAAATAGGAAAGGCATTCCGCAATGAAATCAACACAAAGAACTTCCTGTTCCGCACGCGCGAGTTTGAACAGATGGAAATGCAATTCTTCGTGAAGCCCGGCACCGACGATGAATGGTACGAGCGCTGGCTCGCCGACCGGCGCGCATGGTACACCGAATACGGCATCAAGGATGCCAAGCTGCGCACCAAACCGCACGCGCCGGAGAAGCTGGCGCATTACGCCAAAGCCGCCTGCGATATCGAATACGAATTCCCGTTCGGCTGGGGCGAAATCGAAGGCATCCATAACCGCACGGATTTCGACCTGCGCCGACACTCGGAGTATTCCGGCAAGAGCATGGAGTATTTCGACAGCGAAAGCCAGGACAAGGAAAAGTTCATCCCCTATGTAATCGAAACGTCGGCGGGCGCGAGCCGTTCATTCATGGCATTCCTCGTCAATGCCTACGAAGAGGAAGAACTGGAGAAGGAAACCCGCGTCGTGATGCGCTTCCACCCGAAGCTGGCGCCGTTCAAAGCCGCCGTGCTGCCGCTTGTGAACCGCGACGGTATGGACGAGATCGGGATGAAACTGTTCAAAGACCTGCAACGGAATTTCAAGGTATTCTACGACGACAGCGGATCGATCGGCAGGCGCTACCGCCGGATGGACGAGGTTGGCACACCGTTCTGTATCACCATCGATTCCGATACGCTGACCGATCAAACCGTCACCGTCCGCGAACGCGATAGCATGCAGCAGGAACGCATCGCGATCGACAAAGTAGGCGCGTACCTCAGCGAAAAGCTGATGCTGTAAAAATCTCCTGCACGGTTTTAAAAGGAACCCCGTCTTGCGGGGTTCTTTTTTAATTGACAATATGTCATTTATGACATATATTCCTTTATGAATGCATCGCTGAAACCGATTGTCTGGCTCCATGGCGAGATTCACACTCCGCCATTTTCGAAACCGGCGCGAATAGAAGCTGGTTTCCTGCTGTACCGCCTCCAATTGGGTGAAGCGCTCTCGATGCCGCATTCACGTCCGATGCCGGCAATCGGAGCAAGGTGCCATGAATTGAGGATTAACGACGAAAACAAAACATGGCGTATCGTATATAGAGCAGATATTGACGCAGTTATCATTCTGGATATCTTCGAGAAGAAAACATCTCAAACACCAAAAGCGAATATCGATAATTGTTTACGCCGAATTGCTGATTACGACAGATAGGAAGGCTAATTATGAATGAGTCCAAACGCAGAAAGCTGGAAGAGAAAGGATGGAAAGTAGGCACTTTGAACGAATTCCTCGAACTCTCGCAAGAGGAAACCGCCTACATCGAAATGAAAGCTGCATTAAGCAGGGAATTACGCGAGTTCAGGCGTTTGAGTAATCTTACTCAGGCGCAATTGGCGCAAATGTTGCGTTCAAGCCAATCACGTGTCGCGAAAATGGAAGCAGGCGATCCCTCGGTTTCTATCGATCTCCTGATCAGGGCATTGTTGGCCGTCGGAGCGGAAAGAAAGCAAATCGCCTCCATGTTTTTATAATGCCGCTTTTCAATATCGTCCCAAGTAACAGGAACGTATCGCGATTGTCAAGGTTGGCTCGTACCTCAGCGAAAAGCTGATGTTGTAAGAGAACCAATTTCGTATTTATACGCCCCCCACAATTCCGGGGGGCGTTACATCACAGGGAAGGGATAATGATATTTCCCGGCAGACGGTCAGTACGATTGAAGGAGTACGATTATACGCAATCGGGCGCGTATTTCGTGACCGTATGCACACAATCAAAGAAATGCATACTCGGCGAGATTACCGACGGGGAAATGAAATTGAATGAGGCTGGGGAGATAGTGAAAAGTATATGGGAAGAATTACCTGTCAGATACCATTCAATCGGTATCGATTATTATGTCATCATGCCAAATCATTTCCACGGTATAATTGTCATACAGAACGTAGGGGCGCAGCTCGCTGCGCCCGTGGGGGGGCAAGCCCCGCCCCAACGCTAGGCGATATTATTCGTACCTTTAAATCGATATCGACGCTCCATATAAACCGTCGATGCCATCGCTCTGGTGCCCGTTGGCAGCGGAATTACTACGAACATATCATTCGTCATGAACAATCGTTGTGCAAAATCCGGGAGTACATTCGCAATAATCCTTTGCAGTGGAGCCTGGATACGGAGAATCCCGATAACATGTATTCATAAGACATGCATGTCGGAGTTGTCCATCCCGCTTGGGCAACACTTATATTGCTCCAATCTTCACGTACCGCCGCTCGAATTCATTGATCCATGCTCTGCGAGCGATAGTGGTATGCTGTTGCACCGCTTCAACGAAGCGCTCCAACGAGAGATGCGATATCCTGGATCGTCCCTCCTCGTTCAGATGCATCTTGAACTGCTCGATTTCCTTGACTCCCGATACATCCTCGGCTGGCGACAGGACAAGCGAAAGCGATGCGGACATGCCGTGGCGCATGCGATACGCTTCCGTCAGTAGAAAATTACGCGCGATTTGAGAAGCGCCCTTCTCAAGCATTTCCATGCCGCCGCTCGTAAAGCATTTTGAATTACGGGCAGATTCGAGCGCCCGCGGGAGGTTGGAACCGGGGTTTTTCCCCAGCCTGTCTGTGTACTTTGTTTCGATACCGATGATACCGGTTGAGCCATCGAGCGACCGGTATTCCACGAACGCATCGAACGCGCTTTTATCTCCGGTATACACCGATGCCGGCAATGGGATAAATTCGATCCGCACCGATTCTACCCATTCAATGTTTCGTTGGGGAAACAGTGAATCAATGACACTAGTGACCCATTCCTCCCCGCGCTCTGCCGCAAACATGAGCGGCACAAACAGATTGAAGCACATCGGCTGACTGGAGAGCATATTGTTGAATAGCCTGTACGTTTCTATCGTTTCTTCAAGAAGTTTTTCGGCGACCCGTTTTTTGGCGTACTCGAATATCTCCGGGGTCAGGAAATTTGCACCGGTTGATTCTCCGTTCACCAGCATATTGCCATAAAAGGTATTGCTGTTCTTTGTGGGACCTTTTCCACATGGCTGCTTCAGAACAAATGCGCGGTAGAGCGACTGATGAAGCCGTGCCTTTCTTGCGTATGTAGTCCCAGATCCGGATTGCGGTCCAATATCATTATTTTCACCCTTCAATATACCCTCCTTTGACATTTGATCGGATTAGCGACATACAAATATACTTGCTTCAAGATCAAACGACCGTGCAAGGGGTATCGACTACAACGTTATTCCGTTGTTACATCAGCATACCAATCAACGATGTTGCCATCACACCGCTATCTCTCAGCATTTTATACGAAGAGGCGAACACAACGAATATTTCCAGCCTGCCGAGAAACATTCCTATCGTTTCCGTCCATAGCACTGCATCTGGCGATGTATACTTGGTCACGCCGACGGAAATGCCCACCGTGCCAAGCGCCGAGGCGAATTCGAACATCGAATCGGCGATTGAGCTTCCGTACGCCGAAAGAATCGTAACACCGACAAAAAACAATACCATGTAGAAAAAGACAAAAACGCCTGTATCAGCTATCTGATCGGTCGTAACATCGGTAAGGCGGTCGGCGCTCCAGGTCTGTTGCACCTGCACCGCACGCCGCGGCAGCAGCATCGATTTCAGTTTCCAGAGTACCGCCTTGTATAGCGTATAAACCCGGATCTGCTTTATACCGCCACCGGTTGAACAAATTCCCGCACCGATGAGCATGAGAAGAATAAGAATATGCACGCCCATTGCGTTCCAATTATTGTATCCGACCGTCGAAAAACCTGTCGTTGTAAATGCGGTGACCACTTCGAAGACCGCCACGCGCAATGCCTTTCCGGTTGTAGGAAACAAGTGTACCGTCGTGAAAAAGAATACCAGCAGAATTGCGATGGGGTACAGGAAAAGCTGAATTTTAATTTCACCATTGCCAAAAAACGCCTTGAATTTACCCCTAAGTATCGTCCATGCTGTGACGAAATTTAGGTTGCCGAGAATCATCAAAATCCACGATACTACCTCTATGGGAAAGCTGTCCCAATAACCGATACTCGCCGCCTCAGTGGAAAATCCGCCTGTTGAAATTGCAGCAAAGGAATGATTGACAGCTTCGAAAAATGTCATTCCCGCGAGCATGTAGCCGATAATACCGGCAACCGCATACCCGCTGTAGATGGTCATGACGAGCCGGGCGGTACGTTTTACATGCGGAACCAGAAGTTCGCGGCCTTCCGCTCCCGTAATTGCCGTACCGACCGGACCCGTCAATGCCGATAGCATGATAATCGCCAATCCCGCGCCGCCGCCGAACTGCATGACACTTCGCCAAAAAAAGAACGTATCCGGCATCGATGTATAGTCTATGACCGATAGCCCTGTCGTCGTCCAGCCGCTGACCGATTCGAACATCGCCTGTGCAAGCGGGTAGCCGAGTGCAATCATGAACGGGAGCGCGGACATCAAACATGCAACCGACCAACTGATGAAGACGACGATTCCACCTTCCTGGTAATTCAGCGGCGTCGTGGTATCGGGTTTAAGAAGATAGCGGAACGCTAGTCCGGGCAATATCAGAAGCGCGGAAGGAACAATAAACGACCATACCGTCCACATTTCCTGCGGTTTGAATGGCAATACGAGTAGCGGGGTCAGCTCGATCAGACCGCTTATGATGAAGATGACGCCGAGATAATGCAGCATCAGCAAATACCGCCCGGATAGAACGCTTCCTTCTCTCGATCGTGTCATTGCCGCTCAGCTATGCCTCGCTCGAAATAAAATGATTGAGCGCATCGGAGTGGTTGCCCGGGAGAGTGAGCAAAAGAACGGTATCTCCGGCATCGAGCCTTGTGTCGCCTCGTGGAATTATCGCGGTACCGCGCCGTAATACGCAGGCAAGCAGCGAATTTGCCGGTAGTCTCAATTCAATCAGGTTCTTTCCTGCTGCCGGAGAGTCCGGTTCGAGTTTTATTTCCGATACCGTAACCTTCCCTTCTGCAATAGGCAGCATACTCACGACCTCATCGACAAGCGTCCGTTCCTCGATTAGCTGGGCAAACATCCGGGTAGCGCTGAACGCTACAACATTGAGCCTTTCGAACAGCTCCTCGTTTTCCGGATTATTGACGATTGCCAGCGTGCGAGGTACGCGGAACCTTGTCCGCGATGTCTGGCAAATCGCCAGATTCAAATCATCGTGAGGCATCGCAGCAACAACAATATCTGCTGCTGCACATCCGGCATCCTCAAGCACCGCGGTATTGCTACAGTCGCCGTGAACCACCACCGCCCGCAGTCTTCGGCTTAGATCGATGCATTCTGATTCTATTGGATTGACGATGGTGACGTGTATTCCTTTGGATATAAATGTTTTACCCAAATAAAAGAGAGCTTTGCCGGAACCGGCGATGAGGATGTTCATAGAAGTCGATCGACGATTGGTGTAATGAGGTGGTCGCTCAACTTTTCGGCGAAGGAGCTCGCCGCAAGCGTTGTCGGGCAGATCGTCGCGATACCGAGTTGATTGTACATCGATTCGCGCCCCGGATCGAATACGCGGGCAAGTACCACCGGGATTTCATAGAGCGATCGCGCAATTTGGGCGCACATAAGGTTTGTGTTATCGTCGCGCGTTGTAGCGAGGAAGATATCCGCGATATTGATCTTGGCCTGTTTCAGTGTATCGACGTCGGTCACATCGCCGAGAATGGTGAATCCGCTGAACTGCGCTGAGAGATTGGCAAACGACGCGGGACGATTATCGATCACGACGACGCTGTGCCCGGCGCCGCTCAGGCTATTGGCAAGCCGGCTGCCGAGACGTCCGCAACCGGCGATAACGATATAGGCATTATTGGTCATGTGAGTACGTTGCGTTTAGCGGTCGGAGTTACATGTCCTCGGAAACGATGAAGGTCCCTTCCTTATTCCATTGTGTCGCACGATCCAGGTTTTTTCGAGCGGGAGAAAACGTCGGATCAACGTCGATAGCTGCATGGTAATATTTCTGCGCTTGCAGTACTTCGCCCCGCAACTCGGAGAGAACGCCGAGAATGTTAAACGCTTCCGGGAGGAGCGGATCGAGACCGACGGCTGCTTTTGCTTCAATTTCGGCGGTGGCATATTCCCGCTTCGTAATGCACTTCTTCGCCATTGCAATATGATAATCGTAGTCGTGGAACTCCGTTTCCTGCAACCGGGTGCGACGCTCGATCTGATCAATGATGGATCTGATTTCGGCGGGCGAAAACGGCTTCTCGACAAAATCGATCGCGCCAAGTTTAATTGCTTCCACGGCGATGGAAACCGTTCCGTATGCGGAAATCACTACCACGACACTCGATGGGGCGGCGTCGCGAACCCGGCGGAGAAGTTCCATGCCGGAAATGCCGGGCATCTTCAAATCCATGAAGACGATATCCGCCGGTCGGCTGGCGAGCGTTTGCATTACTTCGTCTCCGGTTGCCGCAAAAAGGACATGATAGCCAAGATCTTCCACAACGCGGGAGAGGGTCAACCTGATGTTGTGTTCATCGTCTGCGATGAGAATCGTTTTCTGTTGCATCGGGTTCGCCTTTTATGCAATGGGAATCGTAAATGTAAATGTGCTTCCTTTGCCCGGTTCGGAATCGACCCAGATGGTCCCGCCGTGCGCGCGAACCATTTCCTTGCAGATTGCCAATCCCAACCCGCTGCCGTGATTGCTCATCCCATCGAGCTGCACGAATTTTTCAAAGATCTTTGTCTGGTATTGCTGCGGAATCCCTTTCCCCGTATCGCTGACCGAGATATAGATGTTGGAACCATGTTGCCTCGCCTGAACGGCGACGGTTCCGCCGCGTTCGACATACCTCATTGCATTCGAAACAAGGTTGGTCATCACCCAGATGATCTTGTTTGCGTCGATGCGAACACTCGGCAGGAATGTGGGAATATCGCACGTAAAGTTCAATCCGTTATGCGTCATTTGTTCTGCGAACACGCCCACAATCCGGTCGGCGAGAAGCTGCACGGGCACTTTCCCGATTTGAAGATCGATTCTTCCCGATTCGATTTTCGAGAGATCGAGCAAATCGTTGACAAGCGATTTCAACCGCTCCACTTCCTCATGGGCGGCGGTCAGCAGTTCGCGTTCCCGCGGTTCCAATGCTGCCCACGCCGATTCCTGAAGAAGATCGATACTCATCCCGATACCGGTCAGCGGCGTCCTAAGTTCATGGGATGCCGCCATCACGAAGTCGGTTTTCAGTTGATCCAGTTCTTTGTACCGGGTAACGTCCCGCAGCAAAACAACCGCGCCGATGATTCGATGTTCTTCAACCGTCATCGGGGTAACGATGCATTCAAGCTGCCGGATATCCTTTCCCCGCTGAATGGTCAGTATTGCGTTGTCGTTTGCCCGGTTTGGAGGCGTGGCGGTTGTAAGAGCTTTTCCAATCCGGGAAAGCACGGTTTCATCGGGAAGAATTTCGCGCAATAACCTGTATTTATATCCCTGCGTTGCATCGAGGTGGAGCAATTCGGCTACTCTTGCATTGAGTCCGGCAATTTTAAACGAAGTGTCCACCACAATGATCCCATCATCGATGTTCGCAAGAATGGCTTCGTTTTGTTGCTGCGCGGCAATTAGTTGACCGACGTTGAGCGCGTGATATTCTGCGAGCTTCCCCGCCATCGCATTGAATTCCTTTGTGAGTATACCGAGTTCGTCGCGGGTCGTTACGGGAATATCGATATCATAT